>CANRNL010000048.1 GCA_947631965.1 uncultured Clostridia bacterium | reverse complement strand
AACGTATGCCCGATTTTGGTCGGTATAGGCAGCGGTGTAGTCTCGCCGTAGGTGTAGCTTGTAAGTTCTTCGCACTCACCGCCGTTTTTGTTCAGCGTAACATCATATGTATTTGCCGTCCATTTGGCGTAGTACTCTTTCGCGCCAATGTCGGTTTCTTTTATGTCAACCACCGCGTCGCCGTCAAAATTCTCGTTTTCATACCAACCGTCAAACGTATATCCCGTTTTGGTAGGTATCGGCAGCGTGGTTGTTTCGCCGTAGGTGTAGCTTGTCAGTTCTTCGCACTCACCGCCGTTTGGGTTTAGCGTAACGTCATAAATATCCGCCGTCCATTTTGCGTAGTACTCTTTCGCGTCAATGTCCGTGGGCTTTATGTCAACTACCGATTCGCCGTCAAAATTCTCGTTTTCATACCAACCGTCGAACGTATGCCCGATTTTAGTCGGTATCGGAAGCGTGGTTGTCTCGCCATAGGTGTAGCTTGTCAGTTCTTCGCACTCGCCGCCGTTCGGATTCAGCGTAACATCATAAATATTCGCCGTCCATTTGGCGTAGTATTTTTTCGCGCCTCGGTCGGTCGTTTTTATCTCAACGATTTTTTCACCGTCACAGTTCTCGTTCTCAAACCAACCGTCGAACGTATACCCCGTTTTGATCGGTATCGGAAGTTTTATTTTGTCACCCGCGCAATACCCCTCTGGCAACTCCTCTTCGACTTCGCCGCCCTTTAGCTCAAATTCCATCGGATAACCCGCAACGGTAATGACGCATTCGTCTTGCACCCGCCCGCAAACGGCGGTTATAACCGCTGTTCCGTAGCCGTTCGCCGTGACGTTTCCGCCTTCCACGCTTGCCGCTTTTTCGTTGTCGGACTTCCATACGATGGTATCTGTGGTATCGGCAGGCAAAACCTTAACGGTCAGCTTGACGCTCTCTCCCTTTGAAAGTTCGAGCGAGGAACAGGTTAATTTTACGCTTTCGGCGCGTATCAAAAGCGACTCGTAGGCATTGACTATTCCCTCGGTTTCCACCTTACCTTCAAGGCTGTCTACCTTATCAACGCCCTTTTTTATCTTATTTATTATTTCAGACGGAGACGCTTCGGGATATTTTGCTTTGACTACCGCCGCGATGCTTGACACCAACGGACACGCCTGCGAAGTTCCGTTCAAAGCCGCATAATTTCCGCCCACACTGCCTGTGCTGCAATATGTACTCGCAATTTCGCTTCCGGGAGCTGCGACGTCCACGCTTGCCGCGCCGTAATTTGAAAAGTTTGATAAATTATTATTCTTGTCGGTGGCGGCAACCGAGATTACATTGTCAAGCTCATACGAGGCGGGATATACCGGCTTTTTGTCATTGTCAGACGATTCGTTGCCCGCCGCCGTAACAAAAAGAGTGTCGGGCGCGGCGGCGATAGCGTCGTACATTTCCTGCGAGTAACCTTCCCCTCCGAAACTGCAATTCACTATCGGAAAATTCATAGCTCCGGCATATTTTATAGCCTTTATTATATAAGAATCGGATGTTTTGTTTGAAGAGCCGAACACCTTGAGCGTGGCTATTTTGGCGTTACGGGCGACAGACGCAACTCCCTTTGAGTTGCCCGTCATCGCGCTCACTATTCCCGCGACGTGAGTTCCGTGGAAGTTATGGTCTGTGAGGTCGTTGTTGTTGTCATAAAAATTCCAGCCGTTTATATCGTCGGCAAATCCGTTGCCGTCGTCATCCTGCTTGTTGTCGGCTGTTTCGCCCTCGTTTATCCATATATTGTCCTTTAAATCAACGTGGGTTATAAGCGTTCCCGTGTCTATTACCGCCACGGCAATATCGGAACAGCTTATGTCCATATCCCACACCGCCTCGGCGTTTACCCTTGTAAGGTTGTACTGATTGCCGTTTGTATAGTAAAAATCGTCCGGCAGAGAGCTAAGCTCGCGGATATAATTCGGTTCCGCATATTCCACATACGGCAGCTCGTTGAGCTTCTCTATGGTTTTTATAACATTTTCCCTGCCCGGCTCTTTTAAGTTGAGTTTAAGGGTGGACGCGGACGCGGTGCCTGCCGAAAACACACTTATACCGTTAACATTCACAATGTCGAGATTTTCCGCATCGGATATTCCCAAAGCCTCAAAATCTTCGGAAAGATATGAAGAAACAGAATTTTCGGTCGAGAACAGTGTTATACCGGATGAATTTTGTTTTACCGTCGCCAGCACCGAGCCTTCGTCAAACTCCGCGTCATAAATCCCGACAGGTCTTTTGTCAGAGCCTTCGGCGCGCGCCGAAAAGCAACAGCACATTATAAAAAATGTGCCGAGCAAAGCGGATATACATTTCAGCAGCCATGCCTTTTTCATACTATATCCTCCTGTGCAAAGTGCGCCTACGGAAAAACATATTACCTGATATTACAATTTTAACATAATTTTTCGGCGTTGTAAACAAAAATATATTACAGCGGAACAAAAGTAAACTTTAGCGCAATAAAAATATCCGATAAATTAAATAACAGTAAGCCAAAATCGCATATTATAATTGAAAAATTTTGCAAGCGTGATAAAATAATATAATATTAAATGTGTACCGACAAGCGTTGTCAATATCGACAACGGCTTAGGCGCGGCTTATCAGGCGAGTATGATAAATCATATAGGGGAGTAGAAAAAATGAATGAAGTGTGGCAGCTCCAAAGAAAAATTCTTATGAGCTTGAAGTATTTATTGTGCGCTATATACAGATCGTTTGCGATAATTTCTGTTATTATATAAGAGCTTGATGCAGCACTTTAACAGCCTCTTTAATTTGAGAGTTTGTGAGTTCTCCTATACCTAAGATAAACGTGCAGTCAGGCATACGCGAGCAATCAATGCAATGGTT
>CANRNL010000047.1 GCA_947631965.1 uncultured Clostridia bacterium | reverse complement strand
ACATATACATATCAAAATTTTTATGAGAAAAAGCAAAATGAACAAATCTCGCGAAAAACGATTGTGCTCGGACTGCAGATGGGTGAGATCAAGCGTATAATTGACAGTCGAATTAAGGTATGTCCCTACATCGATCTTTACAAAAATTCAAGCTGTACCAAATATGCACCGATTTATAAAATTATTTCAAGGAACGCCATTAAAAAATGACGTCCTTTTTTAACGCCAAATTTCGAAAGGAGTAAAAGACATGGCAACGGAAGTATTAAGAGTTAAAAAAACAAAGAATTTTACTGTGTTGTCTAATCATCATTTGAAAAATAAAGAATTATCTTTGAGATCAAAAGGGTTGTTGTCAGTTATTCTCAGCCTGCCCGATCATTGGGATTTTACTATCAAAGGCTTGGCTGCAATCAGCAAAGAGGGCGTTGACGCCATTCGCTCGTCTATTTGCGAGCTTGAAGGAGCAGGATATGTGAAACGCAGACGCTTGATAAGCCGCAGCGGCAAACTCTCAAAGACCGAATACACTTTTTATGAGGTGCCGAGACTGAAAGAATGCGACACAGAAAATATTGTTGAGGAAAAGCTGTATCCGTAAACCCTATATTGGATGATCCTACGTTGGAAAAGCCTATGTTGGAAAAACCTGTATTGGAAAATCCAATGTTGGATAAGTCAACGCAATTAAATACTAAATATATAAAATACTAATTTATTAAATACTAAAATATTAATAACTAACATAATAAACTATCTATCTATCCATCTATCAATCACGCGCGCGTGAAGAAAAACGATAATGTCGGATGGATAGATAGATATGAGTAAATAAAATCCGAAATTAAAATATGAAAACCTTTACTATTTGATAACGCACGGGCAGATCGAGAAATTATTGCGTGATTTTAATCGAAAAATGACACTAATACACGGCGCGAAGAATTATATAATATCCGCGCTGTACAACATAGCCATGGCAGCAGATAAAAACCGTCAGACTAATAAAAGAGAATAAGCTGTCACGCAGTAGGCGGCCTCAAACACCGAAAAAACGTAGTTTTTTCGGCTAAAAACAGGCAAAGCTATGTCCTTATATTAAAAACCCCAAAAATGCGGTTCTACTGCGTGACACAAAGGGCGAATTCTGTATAGTTATTACTTTGAAAATATTTTCGGTTTTCAAGGTGCCGGAGTGGAAAAATAGAGGCCTGCGAGTGACGTAAAAACGCTGTTTTTAAGAGCAAAAACAATACCGCCTATATCCCTGCCCATCAAGCCTTAAAATCAGGGGTCTAAATGTCCACACATTTGTATTTTGATTATTTGTCCAAATTCTGTGATTTCGGAATAATTCAACGTCCGTGGTCTATCAGCCATCGAATAATGCTTTTGTCGTGCGCTATATACCAGCCGCCGCCGTGGTAGCTTGATGTGCCCACGGGGAAATAATCATCCGGCTTTATGTCAAGGATAAGCAGATCGTCGAGTTCATCACCGCTTATGCCTATTCTTTCATAGGCTGACTTTAAGCCCTCATACGCGCGTCTTGCCGTGTCCGGGCCGTAATACTCGTCATGCTCGGCCATGCTGATGTAGACAGGCATTTTGTATTCCGCGACAGCGTCATAGCCGCCGTCCCACTGCGTCGCGCAGTGCAGATACGCGGCGAACAGCTCCGGGCGCATATCGACAGCGCGTGAGAGCGTTTCACCGCCGGCGCTGAAGCCCGCGGCGTATATCCGCGAAGTATCAACATTGTAATTTTCGATAAACCAATCCGCAAGCTCTATCGTCTGACGCGCCGATTTGTCGCCCCAGTCGGTCAGGTTCGGCGACACGATGATCATGCCGCCGTTTAGCTCGGTCCAGACCTCGGCGTTGCTTTTGGCGTACGCGTTGTCGGTAAGCGGTGTCGTCGTGATAGTGTTAAATCTGCTGCTCCAGCCGGGAAGCGTCATAAGCATCGGATATTTTTTGTTCCCGTCATAATAAGGCGGCAGGTAATAGGTGTAATGGAGCGTTCCGTCTGCCGTGTCAAGCGTGTTGTTGAGATATTCGGTAAGCTCTGCCTCGGCGATTTTGATATCATCGAACGAAACGCTTGTTGTAAGCGGCCGTATTGTGTCTTTTTCCCACGCAAACATTTTCATGTTGTATGTGCCGTCGGGCAAATTCTCAAATTCACCGCTTGATTTATTTATGCTCACATCATATAGCGACCCGTTTTCATTGTAGAGCGCTGTTATGATATACGCATCTTCGGAGTCGGAATTTACGGAAAACTTAATATTTCTTCCTTCAACGATCGGTTCCTCGGCTTCAAGCTTCGGCGTTTCCTCCGGCGGGAACACGCTCATAAGAAATTCGTCAAAGTCCGGGCACCAGTTCCCGTTTGCTCCAAAGCCGTGCGAATAGCCTTCGAGCATATTCACTCCCACGGTTACTCCCGCTTCGCGAAGCGCGGTAATATGACGCTCGATCTGACTTCTGAACACCTCGTTTGTGCCGTAGCACACATACGTCGGCGGCAAATTCGCATTTCTCAAGGTGTCAACGTCAAGCTCCGCCACACTCAGCCTGCCGTAGAACGAATAGATAACTCCCACCGCCGCGACATCCGCGTTTATTTCGTCCAGTTCATCGGGGATATAGCTGCTGTCAAGCGCAGTTCCGTTTACGCTGCCCTTAAAATTCATAGCCTGCTCGCCCGCTTGTATGCCGCCCGCGCTGAAGCCCGCGACCACGATATTGTCGGGATCAATGCGATAAATATCCGCGTTTTTTCTCACGAACCGCACTGCGCGCTGAAGGTCCAACGCGCCCTCCTGCTGTGTGTACGGATGGAGCCGATAATCGACTATAAAGCACTGATAGCCGAGCTTGTTCATTTCCTCCGCCGTGGGCACGGTATCGGTATAGTCGCCGCGAAACGCGAACGCCCCGCCCGCGCAAAGCAGTACCGCGCCTTTCGGCTTAACGTCCTCCGGCACGAGCATTGAAGTCACATACGGAACGAAGTCGGGATCGTCGTAGTAATTTCCGTTATTCGTTGTGTAATTCGTTCTCGCCGGCACATTGTCCTTATCCCATAAATACAAGCTCTGATCGGTATATCCGTCAGCCCTCGCAGTAGTCACAGTATTGTTTTCTCCCTCTACCGGAAACGGTGGCTTTCTTTGCCAGTCGCCCTCGTAATCGCGTATGTTAGAGGGTGAGTCCACTTCGTTTCCTGTCGGCGCGGCGTATGAAACCATGCCGACAGCGAGCATTGCGCTCAATATAATATCGATTTTAATAATTTTTAAGATACTCATTTCATATTCCTTTCCCAAAACGCGACGGCGTTATTTATCCAGCCCTCCGCGACCGTGCCTTGACCGAGTCCGAATCCGTGCGGAAGTCCGTCGAATACCTCTATCATAGCGTCCGTGCCGTTTGCCCTAATTCGCTCAATTCTGTTTTCCATCGTGCGGTACGACGCGATTCCGTCGCTTGTGCCGACGCAGTTGTATGTCGGCGGCTCGCTGCCCGTCACTTCGCTGTGACCCGTGTACTGCATTATAACAGCACCCGCTCTCGGGTACGCGGCTTCGCCGTAGTATTCCGTACCGTA
>CANRNL010000046.1 GCA_947631965.1 uncultured Clostridia bacterium | reverse complement strand
CTTTTACGGTGTCAGTGTACCACTTGCCGTTCTCTACGTCAGTAAAGCTAACAGCTTGCGATCCTGTCACCCCTTTTACGGTCGTTATGAGCTTCGCGAACTCAGCTCTTGAAATGTTGTTGTCCGGCTTAAATGAGCCGTCCTCATAACCGTTTACTACGCCGCTCTTTGCCCAGGCTTCAATAACATTCTGTGCCCAGTGGCCACTAATGTCGTTGAATGTGTCTGCGCCGAAAGCAGTCAGTGCAAATACCTGTGTGAGAAGCATTGCAACAACTACCATAAGAGCAAGCGCTTTGTTCATCTTTCTCATAATGAAAGACCTCCTTTAATAAAATATTAATTATTTTTTTTCAAAACCAACCGTGTTCATTATAAACCGAGGCATAGCTGTACTTATAACTTACACTACTATCATTATAACCATATTATTATGATACGTCAAGTAATTTTTTTAAATAAATTTTGAGAATTTATTACAATTTTATTACAAAATGCTTTAAAATTTTTTAAATATCATTTTCAATTATATTTTGGATTATTTTCCCAAAAATCACGGTGCTACGTTCAAAAACAGCAGGAAAATCGGCAGCGTGACCGCCGCAAGCGCGGTGCCTATGACGAGCGTGACAGCAGACGAATTTTTACCGCCGCTGTCATACATTGCGGCAACCGTCGTAACCATAGACGCGGGCGGCATTGCAAGCTGGAGGCGCACAACGCGGCGAACTATAGGGTCAAGCCCCAAAAGAACGGATATACAATATAATAGGAAGTAACTCAGTACGGGATAGACGAGTTGTTTCAGCAAAACGAAGCCGCCGCACGCGGGAATACCGCTTACCGCGCCGCTTTCGCTTCGTCTTTCTCCCACCGTTTCCGCCATTATCATTCCGACAAAGAACATTGAAAGATAGCCCGTGAAGTTTCCGAGCGAACCAAGCACGCCGTACTCCTTAAATGTGCCCATACTCGTTTCAAACGTCTCAGAAAACAAAAATTTATATACCGCGGTCTGACCCACCGTTTTATGTAAGCCCAGAAGCGCGAAAGTTATCGCAAGTATAAAGCTGATGATATTCGGGTTTATAAGATTTTTAAGGTTTTGTTTGAGATTCGCGCCTTTTTTGCCGCTTATCAGGACTATGCCGAGCGTCCACAGCAGTATATCGTTGGCAAGCTGATAGAAAACGGCGTAAACCGTGCCTTCCTCTCCGAATGCGGCGGTGAGAACGGGTATTCCCATAAACGCGCAGTTTGTGAACATCGCAAAAGCGCGATGCACGTCCGCCGTCTCCTTATTTTTAAAAAAGCGGCGTATGTACGGTGTGAACACCGCGAGCGACAACAATATAAACGCGAGCGAAAAACCGAAAATCGTGAAACCGTCGCTCAACGTTTCAGACGTAAATTCATAGCCCGTCACCGTCGTGAAAATCAGGCACGGCATAGTAACTTTTACAATAAATTTCGACAGTCCCTTGCTCAAGCTTGAGGTCGCGTCTGACAAGTAGTTCCACTTGCCAACCGCAAACCCAATAAACGTAATAAGCAGTAACTGTGCGAATTTCAGAATAACCGTCGGCAAAACAAACAACCCCTCATTGACATTTTGCGTGTAAAGTTAAACAGCTTTACATTTTATGATTTCGCAAGATTTATAATTTACCCGCAAAGTCGGACATTGCCTCGGAAATTTTTATCTGCTGAGGGCATACCGCCTCACAGCTTCGGCATCCGACACAAGCGCTCGGCAGTTTTTCGTTCGGCAGAGCCGAAAGAGCCATAGGCGCGATAAAGCCGCCGTCGCTGAAATAATGTTCGTTATAGAGCGCAATAAGCTCCGGTATGTTGAGCTTTTGCGGGCAGTGGCTCACGCAGTAGTTACAAGCGGTGCAGGGCAGCGTTTTTTTGCCCAGCATTTGGTCTGCTATTACGAGCAGCGTTTTCATTTCAACGTCGGACAGCGGTTTTTCGCTCTCAAATGTCGCTATATTTTCTTTAAGCTGGCTCATATTCGACATTCCCGACAGCGTAACCGCAATTCCGTCGAGCGACTGCAAAAATCTGAACGCCCACGCAGCGGGGCTTTCGTCGGGGCGCAAAGCTTTCAGCATTGCGGCGTGTTCGTCCGACAGAGAGGCGAGTTTACCGCCTCTGACAGGCTCCATAACCCACACGGGTATACCATATTCTTTGAGAAGTTCCACCTTGCCTTTCGCCTTCTGGAACGACCAGTCGAGATAGTTAAGCTGTATCTGGCAAAACTCCATATTTTCGCCGTAAGCGTCGAGAAAACGCTTCATAATCTCGTAATTTCCGTGAGCCGAGAAGCCGAGGTGCTTAATGCGTCCGGCTTTTTTCTGCTTTACAAGATAGTCATATATCCCGTATTTCGGGTCGAGATACGCGTCGATATTCATTTCGCACACGTTATGGAACAAATAGAAGTCAAAGTATTCCACGCGGCATTTTTCAAGCTGTTTTTCAAAAATTTCCTCGACCTTATCCATATTCGAGAGGTCGTAACCCGGAAATTTGGTTGCGAGGTAAAAGCTGTCGCGCGGATATTTTTCGAGCAGCTTGCCCATAACGAGTTCGGAGTTGCCGGAATGATAGCCCCACGCGGTATCGTAGTAATTTATACCATGCTCCATTGCGTATTCGACCATTTCGGCGACCGCCGCTTCGTCAACCTTCGCGTCATTGCCGTCTTTAACGGGCAGCCGCATCGCGCCGAGACCCAATGCGGAGAGCTTTAAATCCTGAAAATCTTTATAAATCATTCTCACCGACTCCTTTAAATTATAAATTATTATGAAATATTATACTAATATTCGTTTTGATTGTCAACCGCCTCATACTCGTATTTATGTCTTATTTTGTCGCGGTTTATATATAAAAATATAAATACCGCGCGGAACTGCCGAGTTAAAGTTAAAATTTCAAATTTTAAAGGAGGTGAATCAGTGTGAGCATAAAAATTATCGAAACAGACTGGAAATGGAACACGCCTTTATCTAACCGCAAAAAGACCGACTACATAGCGCTTCATCACGCGGCGGCGACAAGCGCGAGCGCGTCCGACGTTGACCGCTGGCACAAGCAAAACGGCTGGTCGGGCATCGGGTACCATTTTTATGTACGCAAGGACGGAAGTATTTACTGCGGGCGGCCTATCGGTGCGCTCGGTGCGCACGTCAGCGGCAAAAATGACGTTTCAATCGGAATTTGCGCAGAGGGGGATTACTCCTTCGAGCATATGCCAACCGTGCAAAAACGGGCGATTGCGGAGCTTTTGGATTATCTCAAGAGTAATTACTATCCGCGCGCCGAGATAGTCGGTCACCGCGAGATAGGGTCGAGCGATTGTCCGGGGAAAAATTATCCGCTTGCGGAGCTTAAAAACTATAAAAATATTTTGAAAGGAGATGATATTATGAGCCGAGAATACGACGAGTTAAAAGCCGAGATAGACGCGCTGAAAAAAGCGCAGAGAATATATCACTATTGGGCGGAGCTGCCCGACTGGGCGCTGCCTACGATACGAAAGCTCTATGACAAGGGCATATTCAAAGGCGAGTCGGACGCGGACTTGAATTTGCCCGACGTTCTGATGCGCACTATGGTCATCAACGACCGCGCAGGGCTGTATGATTGAATTTGACGCAGTAACCCCGTCCGCATATGCGGGCGGGGTTACTTTATTATTTGCGCCTGAGGCACCTGATAAGTGTCACTATGCTTATTGCCAATGAGGCAACACTTATGGCCATGGAACCCTTTTTCGCAAAGCATAAAAATCGCGGCAAGCCAAAAGGACTTGCCGCGAATCGGAAATCGTGTACGATATAGATGCCGTCTTTTTCGCGCCGCAGGCGCACAAATCGCAAAAAATCCAAAGCAAGCGGAGACGTCGTGAGCGCGCTTGCAAGCGAACAGGCGCAGTGCAGCGACAATTTTTTGCGAAAAGGAGCGGCAGTCCGTAAAGCGAAGCCGTGATTTTTGCATAAAAATCGCGGTAAGCCAAAAGGACTTGCCGCGACGTGGTGGACCTTCAGGGACTCGAAAAGCTCAAAATCCATTTTGTAACATAGCGTAATGTGGCGCAATCAACGTTATACCGTCATTTTCGACACTATATGATAGCACGGATTATGATAAATTATTCTGCTCTTTCGTAATGACATTAGTCAAATCTTAGTCAAAAGACACTTTGCCTTGGGTCATCGTTAAAATATTATAATTCAAAAATTCATAAGAAATCACGGTATTTTCTGGCGTGATTTCTTATTTCACAACATATACATATCAAAATTTTTATGAGAAAAAGCAAAATGAACAAATCTCGCGAAAAACGATTGTGCTCGGACTGCA
>CANRNL010000045.1 GCA_947631965.1 uncultured Clostridia bacterium | reverse complement strand
AAGACAAACCACCGCCATAGCCGTGATAAAGGCTATGCTTTTCTTTGCTTTTGTCATATTGACATCTCCTCTCGTCTAAAATATATATATTAAATTGCTGCTGCAATTTAATATCCTAAACCGTCAAGCCATGAATTGACCTCGTCCTGCGCGCTCCTTGCGTTTGTTCCGGCTGTTGAAAATCCGTCAACAAATTCGGCATTTGGACAAAGCGTACTCAGTTCGCTTCTTGTGCTGCCCCAACCGCTGCCTCCATGAGTTGAAAACGGAATTACAGTCTTGCCGGACATATCGTATTTTTCGAGGAATGTGTACATGATCATCGGCAGACCGCCGTACCATATAGGATAGCCTAAAAATACCGTGTCGTATTGGTCGAAGTTTTCAATTTCTCCGTTAAATTCGGGACGCTCGTTATTGTCGCGTTCGCGCTGAACTCTCGTCAATGTTTCGTTATAGCTTTCGGGATACGGGTCAACCGGCGTGATTTCAAATACATCGGCATTGGTTTTTTCGCTTATATAATCAGCTATTACTGCGGTATTTCCTTTTTCTACATTGCCTACCTGCCAATTCTCGCCCGCGCGCGAGAAATATGCGATAAGCACATTGTTTCCACTGTCTTTGTCGGCAGGCGTGGCTGTGGGAGCGGCTGTTGCAACCGGCTCGTCCGTTGCTTTTGTGATTGTTATAAGCTGCTCGTTCTCGTCCCAGCCAACGTTGAATTTAAAACTCTCCGCGATAAATCGTATCGGAAGCATAGTACGGTCGTTGATTAAAGCGGGCGCGACATCGAGCGTCTGCGCCACGTCGTTCAAATATGCGGTCGTGCTGTCTATCGTCAGATTGATAATGTCACTTCGGTATTTAAGCGTCGCTGTGTCGGTGTTTTCATCCCACTCGACCGTGCCACCCATCGCCTCAATAACGGCTCGCACGGGCAGAAGCGTTCTCGCGTCGTTTACGAGTATCGGCACTGTACCGCGTCCGGGGTCGATTTCCTGCTGTGTTCCGTTTACGGTCATAATTGGATTGCCGATTTGCATTGTCATAGTAAAATCCGCGGGTGTACTCTCCGCCGCAAATCCGCATGATGACAAGACGCAAAATATTGCTGCCGATATGATAATTGATATTAGTTTTTTCATTTATTTTCACTCCTGACTTTTTGTTCTGTATATATCAGACTTCGTGTTTTGATTTATCCAAGCCGAAACTTTCCGTTTTTCAGTGCCGCTATGGTACCGCCGTCAACAAGCAAATCCGTTCCCGTAATATAGCTTGCCGCGTCGCTCAGCAGAAACTCGCCCGCCGCGCCCACTTCATCGGGCGAGCCTACGCGTTTCATCGGAGTTGCGTCAATCATTCGCTGATAGCCCTCTCCGTTAGCGTTGAACTCATCATACGCGAGCGGCGTTACGATAATGCCGGGACTTATGGTATTTATTCTCGCGCCGCGCTTTCCCCATTCGTGTGCGGCGGCATACTGCACCTGCAAATGGTTTGCTTTTTTGGCGACAATATACGCCGTGCCGGAATTTGTGATACGCTCTCTCGACAAGCACGGCAGCTCCGCAAGCTTGTCAGCCGGAGTGGTCATTATCTGCACTTCCTCCTCCTGCGACAGCGGCGGGAACATATATCCCGTCTGACTTGAAATCAGAAGTCCCGCGCCGCCCTTTGCGATAACCTTTCCGAACGCATCCAGTGCGTATGCCGAACCGACAAGGTCAAGCGCGATAATTTTTTCCGGCGACGCCTGATTGGGCGATGCGCCCGCCGTATGAATATAGTATTTCACGTTGCCGAGCGACGCTGCTTTTTGCGCAAATGCTTCAATCGACTCCTTGCTGTTTGCGTCCACGACCTGCGTTTCCACAGCATATCCGTAGCCTTCGTATTCCTTTTTTACCTCCGCGAGCCGCTTTTCGCTTATATCTCCGAAAAGAATGGTCATTCCCGCGCATACCCGGCGAAGTATCGTCGTTCCCATACTGCCCGCCCCGAGCAGCACGGCTACATCTCTGCTGTTGTTTCTGTCAAAAATCATTTTTATTTCCTCCTTATTTTTAACTCTGAGCCGAACACGGCAAACATATCATCTGCTTTAGCATGGTTTTCCGCGTCCGTATTTTTAAAAATTAAGACCTTCGAGCCATGAATTGACCGCATCCTGTGCGCTTCTTGCGTTTGTTCCGGCTGTTGAAAATCCGTCAACAAATTCGGCACCCGGACAAAGCGTATTCAGTTCGCTTTTAGTGCTGCCCCAACCGCTGCCGCCGTGAGTAGAGAACGGAATTACAGTCTTGCCCGACATATCGTATTCCTCAAGGAATGTGTACATAATCATCGGCAGACCGCCGTACCATATCGGATAGCCTAAAAATACAGTGTCGTATTGGTCGAAGTTTTCAATTTCACCGTTAAATTCGGGACGCGCGTTATTGTCGCGCTCACTCTGAACCCGCGTCAATGTTTCATCATAGCTTTCGGGATACGGGTCAACCGGCGTGATTTCAAATACATCGGCGTCGATTTTTTCATTTTCATTGATATAGTCCGCGATAACGGCGGTATTTCCTTTATCCACATAGCCTACTTCCCAATTCTCACCCGCACGAGAGAAATATACAATCAAAATCTTCGATTTATTATCTTCGTTATATGTTCCCATTTCAACCGTAATCGCTTTGCTCAGCGGCATTATTTCTCCTAGTGTGTTCCAAAGCATAAACTTATCGCCGCTTCTCGTCGGTATATTGGTTGTACCGTTTGCCGCGTCGGTTATTTCAACATTTGTAAGTATGCCGCCCTTGTATGACGCGTGAATGAGCTTCGCGCTTCCTTCGAGATTGCTTATTGTAAGCGCTCCGTCCGTGTAGGTCATATTTGCCTGCGGTTCGGGCGATGGCGTTACCGTCGGGGTTGGCGATGGTTCGCTTTCTATATCAATAAGATTGTACTCTCTGCTACCCAAGCCTATCTCAGCCGCGTGCTCGAGCGTATGATAACCGTTTTGTCTGTTGACGCGGTTAAGGAAACTTGTATTACCCTGCGCCTGCGCGATTAAATCAAGACACGCTTGGTCAAGCGCTACCGGGTCATACGAGGCGAGTATGCCTATATCGTGCATATCAGGCTCGGCTGGGTTTCCGTCACAGTCGCAGTCTACGGAAAGGCGGTTCATTACGTTTATATATACAACCTTACCGTCCATATAATCTACAACCGCACTTGTTGCGTCGCCCATTGATTCGAGAAATCTTTCCTGATTTCCGCCCCACGGACTTGTATGTGACGTTCCTCCGCTGTGAATCCACGCTTTACCCTCGGATGAGCCGATACCTATTGACATATTATTAATCGCGCCGCCGTAGCCCGCCATAGAATGTCCCTTAAAGTGCGACAAGCATATAAGCGAATCATAATTTTCAAGATGTGCGCCTACATAATCCTCGGTTATCGTTGAAGTTCCGTTTGCGGGCGCGGGAACCGGAATAGTCATTGAGCCGTCCTCGTCCATAATATCGGCAACGCCGTTCTTTGATATTGCGTTAAGTCCGTGATCCTCTATAACCTGTTTATGTGCTGCCGTTGACGCACGGCTGCCGCCGTATGCGGTATTACATTCAACAATCGTTCCGTCTACTTTCTGCACCAAGTCGCCGATAAGCTCAGGTCTTAAATAGTTGCTGTTGGGCGGCTCGCCCGTTGACATTTTTACCGCCACATTGCCCTCCGGCTCAAAGCCAAGCCTGTCGTATATTTTAACAAGCGCTTCGGGAGTGATTTCCGTGGTCATATACACGTCCGGCGCGTCGGGGTCGTCGGTTTGGTACATTGTGTCGGCGGCTGTCACCTCTTGGTTTACGTTAAGCGTTTTTGAAACGGCTGCAAATCCGACGCATAATACCGCCATTACAGCGATAAACACAACTCCCCTTTTCAAAGCGGATAAATTTTTCATACCGCACCTCCTTATTTTTAATATTTATAATCCTCTAATTTGCTCGTTGTATTTTCTTTCTCATATTGACACAGTGTCATTTTTGTATATTATAGCACACCACTGACACACTGTCAATAGGTTTATTTAACATTTTTTTGATTCAATGCTCGATAATAATCCCTCCGCTTAATAACATTCATTTAATATATCCAAAATTTCTTCGTGTGTGAGCTGTCGGTAGCTTCCAGCCGAAATATTGCACGACTGCGCGATTTCGGGCAATATGCTTTTAACCTCGATACCCAATTCACGCAAGGTTTTGGGCAGCCCGATTTCATTTATAAAGTCCTCAAGAGCCTTAATTCCCGCAAGAGCAAGCTCCTCGTCCGTTTTGCCGTCCGCGCTTATTCCCCAAACATTGGTCGCAAATCTCACGAATTTTTTAAGTCCGTCTTTGTAAATATGCCTGTAATATGTCGGATGAATGACCGCCAGTCCGCAGCCGTGGTTACAGTCGGTATACGCTCCGAGCTGATGCTCAATCTGATGCGCCTCGAAGTCCGTTTTCTTGCTGTAGGTTTACAATAGAAGTGTTACAAATAGTGAAAAAAAGAATATACGGAAACTCCGTTTTTGTGTTACGATATATGTGCAAAAAAAACCAAACACAAGGAGAATCCGTATATGAATAGTATAACACAAGATATGCGCTTTAGGCAAGCACTAATTGAATATTCTTTTAAACACGGCGTAACCAAAGCCGCTATACGCTACAAAACCAA
>CANRNL010000044.1 GCA_947631965.1 uncultured Clostridia bacterium | reverse complement strand
TTGCGCTTTTGAAGTTCTTTGATCTGCTGAGCGGTAATGACGGTATCGTCGTCAATTTTGACCTCTGAGTAGAGTTTTACCCATTTGGAAAGAGCGCTGGTTGAAACGCCGTATTCGGTATGTATCTGGGAATAGCTTTTACCGGAATGATACAAATTTACGATGGTTTTCTTGAATTCTGTTGAATAGGTTTTGTTACTTGACATAGTGTTTCTCCTCTCTTGTTTTCTATTTTAACATATTTCCTTTTTCTTGTCTACTTTTTTAGTATACATCCACATGGGCTACAGTCTTCAGCACGTTTTCCGGCTTCACAGTAAGGCGTTAAAAGAAATAAAAATAAAAGATGAGAGTAAATGTGATTGAATGAGAGTTATATATGTGTTAAAATGATAGAGTAGAAAGATAATCAAACGGACGTTCCAAGCGGAGCGTCCGTTTCGTTTTGAGGTGATACCATGCCATACAGACCAAACAAACCATGCCGGCATCCGGGCTGCGCCGCGCTGGTCAAGTCGACCGAGAGATACTGTGAAAAGCACAAGCCTCTGCACCCGGAGTACATAAGGTCGGCGGGCAGCCGAGGCTACGGCGGCAAATATTAACATACAATTAACCCGGCCGTGCTTTCAGAATTAACATCGCCTGTGCTAAGATTTAATTGTATCAAAAATACAATAACTTTTGGAAGGTGATTTTTAATGAAAAAATTGACAACAATGCTGCTTGCGGTCGGAATATCGGTGACGGCTCTTGTGGGCTGCGGAGGAACGCCGGGCAGGGCGGACGGCACTGCGCAAACCGTTTCGACGGACGGCTCGACCTCGATGGAAAAGGTTATAGGCTACTTAAGCGAGGCGTATATGGCTGAAAACGACGGTATAAAAATAACGTACAACCCGACAGGCTCCGGCGCGGGCATACAGGCGGCGAGCGAGGGTCGCTGCGACATAGGGCTTTCGAGCCGCGACTTAAAGCCCGAGGAGGCGGAAACGCTTGAAGCGACGGTGATTGCGATTGACGGTATCGCGATGATTGTAAATCCGCAAAATCCCGTGTCGGATTTGACGATTGAGCAGATAGGGAAGCTCTACAAGGGCGAAATCACGAATTGGAGCGAGGTTGGCGGCTCGGACGCTCCGGTGGTTTTAATTGGGCGCGAGGCGGCCTCGGGTACCCGCGACGGATTTGAGTCAATAACCGGAACAGAGGGCGAATGTAAGTACACGCAGGAGCTTACCTCGACGGGCGACGTTGTGCAGACTGTTTCGTCGAACCCCAACGCGATAGGCTATGCGTCGCTTGCCTCGGTCAATGACAGCGTAAAGCTGCTGTCGGTTGAGGGAGTTACGCCGTCAACGGAAACGATACAGAACGGAACGTATAAAATTCAGCGTGATTTTGTGTTCGTTACGCCGAAAGACAAGGATTTGTCCGAAGCGGCGCAGGCGTTTATGGATTACGCTTCGAGCGCGGCGGCGGACGAAATGATTGAAAAGGCGGGCGCTGTTCCCGTAAAAAGATAGGCGGCGCACCATGAGCAAGCTGAAAAAGACAGCCGACGCGCTTGAAAAAGCGATGAACGCCGTGTTCACATTCTGCGGATTTTTGGCGGTGGCGTTTGTGCTGGTGATAACGGCGTTTCTCGTGATAAGCGGCGTTCCGGCGATAGGCGAAATCGGCATAACCGATTTCCTTTTCGGCAGGGTCTGGGCTTCAACCGCCGCCGAACCGCGCTACGGCATACTTCCGTTTATATTGACCTCCGTCTACGGAACGGCGGGCGCGATCGTGATAGGCGTACCGGTAGGGCTTATGTGCGCGGTGTATCTCGCGAAAATGTCAGGCGGCAAAAGCGCGGGAATTGTGAGGGCAGCGGTAGATTTGCTGTCGGGAATACCGTCGGTGGTATACGGCTTATTGGGCATGATAATCATAGTCCCGCTCGTGAGGGAAATATTCAGGCTGCCCGACGGCGCAAACCTGTTTTCGGCTATTATCGTGCTCGCGGTGATGATTTTGCCGTCGGTGATTTCCGTATCGGAAACGGCGATAAAAGCCGTGCCGAAGGAGTATGAGGAAGCGTCGCTGGCGCTGGGCGCGACGAAAACGGAAACGGTTTTCAAGGTAATCGTGCCCGCCGCGAAAAGCGGCATACTCACCGCCGTTGTGCTGGGTATAGGCAGAGCGATAGGCGAGGCTATGGCGGTCATGATGGTATCGGGAAACGTCGCAAATATGCCGGGTCTGTTTAAAAGCGTGCGCTTTCTTACAACGGCGGTCGCAAGCGAGATGTCGTATTCCTCTGGACTGCAAAGACAGGCTCTGTTTTCAATCGCGCTCGTGCTGTTTGTGTTCATTATGATAATAAATCTTATATTGAATTTTGTCGTGAAGCGGGGTGAGAGTAATGAATAGCGGTATATCGAAAAGGCGCGGGATTGAAATAGCGGTATTGAACGCGCTTATGTATATCTGCGCGGGGTTGGTGTGCCTTATGCTTTTGGGAATCATCGGTTACATTCTCGTGCGCGGTTTGCCGCATATAACGCCCGAGCTGCTCACGTCAAAGCCGAGCCTTATAAACGGCACGACAGGGATTTTGCCGAACATTTTAAACACGCTCTACATCATAATCGTGACGCTCATTATCGCACTGCCGATTGGTGTGGGCGCGGCGGTGTACCTTAACGAGTACGCAAGGAATAAGAAGATTGTGCGGATAATCGAGCTTGCGACGGAAACGCTGTCAGGTATTCCGTCGATCATATACGGACTTGTGGGAATGTTGATATTCGTACAGTTTTTCTCGCTCGGCACAAGCCTTATCGCTGGAGCTTTGACACTCGTTATAATGACGCTGCCGACGGTTATAAAAACCGCGCAGGAGAGCCTTAAAACCGTGCCGAACGGCTACCGCGAGGGTGCGCTTGGTCTGGGTGCGGGCAAGTGGCATATGATACGCACAACGGTGCTGCCGTCGGCGATTGACGGAATTGTGACGGGCTGCATTTTGTCAATCGGAAGAATTGTCGGCGAGAGCGCGGCGCTGCTGTTTACGGCGGGTATGGCAAATGAAATTTTGGGTATATGGGAAAGCGTAATGCCCGGCAAGGCGGGCTCGACGCTCACGGTCGCGCTGTATATGTACGCGAAGGAACGCGGGGAATTTGACATCGCGTTTTCAATCGCGGCGATACTGCTGATACTGACGCTTATCATCAACCTCGCGGCAAAGCTCGCGGCGAAAAGGCTTTGCAGAAAGGAAAATAAAAATGGCTGATATTTTAATGGCGCATAAGCTTAATTTGTGGTACAATACACATCAGGCGCTGAAAAATATAAATATGGACATTCCCGAAAAGCGGATTACAGCCTTGATAGGGCCGTCCGGCTGCGGCAAATCGACGTTTTTAAAAACGCTCAACCGCATGAACGACCTTGTTGAGGGCTGCCGCATAGAGGGCAATATCACGCTTGGCGGCGTGGATATTTACAAAGACATGGACGTAAACGTACTGCGCAAGCGTGTCGGCATGGTGTTTCAAAAGCCAAACCCGTTCCCCATGAGCATTTACGACAACATAGCCTACGGGCCGAGAATACACGGAATAAAATCGCGTGTTAAGCTTGACGAGATAGTTGAGAGGTCGCTGAAACAGGCGGCGATATGGGACGAGTGCAAGGACAGACTCAAAAAAAGCGCCCTCGGCATGAGCGGCGGCCAGCAGCAGAGGCTGTGTATCGCGCGGGCGCTGGCCGTGGAGCCGGAAATCCTTTTAATGGACGAGCCGACATCTGCGCTCGACCCTATTTCAACGTCAAAGATAGAGGACTTAGCGGCGGAGCTGCGTGAAAAATATACAATAGTGATTGTCACGCACAATATGCAGCAGGCGGCGCGAATATCGGATAAAACGGCGTTTTTCCTGCTTGGAGAGATCGTGGAGTATGACGATACGGAAAAGATGTTCTCGATGCCCGCCGACAAGAGGACGGAGGACTATATAACGGGGAGGTTCGGATAATGCGGAACAGATTTGACGAGCAGCTAACGCGTCTTAACGACGAGCTTACTACAATGGGCGCACTGTGCGAGGAAGCGATAAGCGGCTGCGTGAAGTATCTCACGGAAGGCGGCGCGGCCATGCGCGACGCGGCCCTCGAAGCGGACAGACAGATAGACCAAAAGGAGCGTGATATAGAGCGGCTCTGCATGAGGCTCCTTTTGCAGCAGCAGCCGGTGGCCACGGATTTAAGGGTAATATCCTCCGCGCTCAAAATGATTTCCGACATGGAGCGCATCGGCGACCAGGCCACGGACATTACGGAGATTGTCGAAAATATCAATGCTGACGCGCCGGTGAGCAAAACTCATATAACCGATATGGCCAACGCGACGATAAAAATGGTGACGGACAGCGTCGAGTCGTTTGTAAAAAAAGATATTTCACTGGCAAAATCCGTTATAGGTCAGGACGATACGGTTGACGCACTGTTCGACAAGGTCAGGGGCGAGCTTATCGAAGGGGTGCGCGAGGGCAGAGACAGCGCCGAGGCGCTCATTGATTTGCTGATGATTGCAAAATATTTCGAGCGTATCGGCGACCATGCGGAAAATATTGCGGAGTGGGTGATTTATTCGATAACGAATAAACGTCCGGGTTGAAAATTCCGCGCGGACAGTGTATAATACAGTGGGAGGGATGCCGAATGGTATATATGCTTGAGGACGACGACAACATCAGAAAGCTGGTCAGCTACGCGCTGGGGCGTGAAGGATACGACGTGCGCGGCTTTGATACGCCGCGCCGGTTTTGGGACGCGCTTGGCGGAGACGTACCGGAATTATTTCTGCTTGACATAATGCTCCCCGGCGAAGACGGGCTGTCGGTTTTAAAAAGGCTCAGGGGAACCCCGGCAACGGCCGACATACCCGTTATTATGCTCACCGCAAAGGACAGCGAGTTTGATAAGGTCACCGGCCTTGACATGGGCGCGGACGATTATATCGCAAAGCCGTTCGGCATGACCGAGCTTATATCCCGTGTCCGCGCGGTGCTGCGCCGGTATGAGAAAACCGCTCCGCGCGAAAAGGTATATCAGATCGGCGGTCTATATGTAAATCCCGCAAAGCATATCATAGAGGTTTCGGGGAAGAACGTGGAGCTTTCATACAAGGAATACCTGCTGCTTATGGCGCTTCTCGAAGCGGACGGAAAAGTGGTGGAGCGCGAAACTCTTCTCTCGAAGGTGTGGGGCGAGTATTATACCGAATCGCGGACGCTCGACGTGCATATACGCAAGCTCCGTGTAAAGCTCGGCGAGGCAGGAGGAGTAATTCAAACAGTGAAGGGCATCGGATATAAAATAGGCGGTGACAAGCATGAATAAAAAAATATTTCGCGCCTCGTTTTTAACGGCGTTTCTTGTACTCGCCGCCGCCATAGTCATGATCATGGGCATTTTGTTCGACTTGTTCGGACGGCAGATATTGCGCGAGGTGGAAAGCGAGGCTCGGTATATTTCACAGGCGGTGGAAAACGAAGGCGTGTCATTCTTGAGCGGCCTCACGGAAATAGACAGGCGCATAACCCTCGTAGCTCCCGACGGAACGGTTGTTTTCGACAATCAGGCCGACGCGGCATCGCTGGATAATCACGGAGATCGCGAAGAGATCAGACAGGCCATGGAAACGGGTACGGGTACGAGCGCACGGTACTCGAAAACTCTTACGGAAAAAACCCTTTATTACGCCGTAAAATTATCCGACGGCAGCATTTTGAGAGTTTCGACCAATCAGTATTCGGCGGTCGCCGTAATCCTCGTGCTTTTGCGTCCGATTATTTTAATCCTCATCGCGGCTCTGATTTTGACGGCGCTCTTATCGGCGAAGGTGTCAAGGTCGATAGTGAAGCCGATAAACGGTCTTGACCTTGAAAACCCCGAAAGAAACGAAACATACGAGGAATTAACGCCTCTTCTTAGAAAAATATCTGAACAGAAACGCACGATTTCAAAGCAAATCGAGGAGCTTTCAAAGCGCGACGAAATGCGCCGCGAGTTTACCGCAAACGTGTCGCACGAATTAAAAACGCCGCTCACGTCTATTTCCGGCTTCGCGGAGCTTATGAAAAACGGGGACGTCCCGCAGGACGTCGCGGCGGATTTTTCAAAATCAATCTATGACGAAGCGCAGCGTCTTATTTCGCTTGTGAACGATATTATCGAGCTGTCGGAGCTTGACGAAAAAAACATTCCGCGCGAAAAGGAAAACGTTGATTTGTATGAGCTGTCCGGCGAGGTCATCGGCAGGCTTAAAAGCCAGGCGGCGAAGAAAAACGTGAGACTTAATTTAATGGGCGGCGGCGCCGAGATCGTCGGCGTTCGCAAAATCCTTGACGAGATGGTCTATAACCTTTGCGACAACGCGATAAAGTACAATAAGGAAAACGGGACGGTTGACGTGATTGTGAACGACGCGGATAAAAAGGCATATCTCACCGTCCGCGACACGGGCATAGGTATTCCCGCCGAACATCAGCCGCGCGTTTTCGAGCGTTTTTACCGCGTGGATAAAAGCCGCTCAAAACAAGCCGGAGGCACAGGCTTGGGGCTTGCGATAGTAAAGCACGGCGCGATTTACCACGGCGCCAAAATAACCATGGAGAGCGCCGAGGGCAAAGGCACGAGCGTTACGGTGGCGTTTGATAAGTGATTATAATATAAGGCGATACCGCACAGCGCCGATTGACGGCCTTGTGCGGTATCGCTTTAATTTTTTTCTGTTTTTCGTTAAAAATAAACGTATATTTGTTAAGATGTATGCCGAATTGCCT
>CANRNL010000043.1 GCA_947631965.1 uncultured Clostridia bacterium | reverse complement strand
ACGGATTCTCCTTCTTTATGGATTGTTAGCACATATACCATAACACAAAAACGGAGTTTCCGTATATTCTTTTTTTCACTATTTGTAACACATCTATTGTAAACCTACATTTTTTGAGACCAAGCCTCAAATAAAACTATTGATTATTTTTTATATATTATGTATAATAAATAGAATTGAGGAAAACGGAGGTATTAGAATATGGGCAAAGCTTTAATCATAGGCGCGGGAGGCGTTGCGAGCGTCGTTGTTCACAAATGCTGTCAAAACTCTGATGTGTTCGACGATATTTGCATAGCGAGCCGCACAAAAAGCAAGTGCGACGCTTTAAAGGATAAACTTGGCGGAGGCAAAACCAAAATTTCCACGGCGCGCGTCAACGCGGACAACACGGACGAGCTTATAGCCTTAATACGCGAATATAAGCCCGACATAGTTATAAACGTGGCTTTGCCGTATCAGGACCTCAGCATTATGGACGCGTGCCTTGAGACCCGCGTCAGCTATGTGGACACCGCAAACTACGAGCCGCCCGACACCGCCAAGTTTGAGTACAAATGGCAGTGGGCGTACCGCGAAAGATTTGAGAAGGCGGGCATAACCGCGCTTCTCGGAAGCGGTTTTGACCCCGGCGTTACCGGAGTGTTCTGTGCTTACGCTCAAAAGCACTATTTTGACGAGATAAATTACATAGATATTTTGGACTGCAACGGCGGCGACCACGGCTATCCCTTCGCCACAAACTTCAACCCCGAAATAAACATCCGCGAAGTCTCGGCTAACGGAAGCTACTGGGAAAACGGTAAGTTTATCGAAACAAAGCCCATGGAGATAAAGCGGACATATAACTTTGACGGCGTGGGCGAGAGGGATATGTACCTTTTGCACCACGAAGAGCTGGAGTCGCTCGGAATAAATATAAAAGGTATAAAGCGCATCCGCTTTTTTATGACATTCGGCGAGAGCTATCTCACTCACTTAAAATGTCTTGAAAACGTGGGTATGACCTCCATCAAACCGATAGATTTTGAAGGCAGGCAAATAGTTCCGCTTCAGTTTTTGAAGGCGGTGCTTCCCGACCCCGCCACGCTCGGCGCGAGGACTGTCGGCAAGACCAACATCGGCTGTATTTTCCGCGGCAAAAAGGACGGCAAGGCCAGGACATATTACGTCTACAACGTGTGCGACCACCGGGAGTGCTACAAGGAGGTAGGCTCTCAGGCGGTGTCCTACACCACCGGAGTTCCCGCGATGATTGGCGCAATGATGATTATGACCGGCAAGTGGAACAGGGCAGGCGTTTACAACATCGAGGAGTTTGACCCTGACCCGTTTATGGACGCGCTCAACAAATGGGGGCTCCCGTGGAAAGAAAACTTTAACCCCGTTCTGGTTGACTGAGGAGTTTTGAATTATGTCTGACATAAAATTCCGAAATATTCCGTCGCCGTCTTATGTTATAGACGAGGAGCTTTTGGAGGAAAATTTAAAAACGCTGAAATATGTCGAGGAGCGGGCGGGATGCAAAATTCTGCTTGCGCTCAAAGCATTTTCGATGTACTGCGAATTTCCGCTCGTACGGAAATATCTGAGCGGCGCAACAGCAAGCGGACTTTACGAAGCGCGTCTTGCACGCGAGGAAATGGACAAAGAGGTACATATTTACTCGCCCGCATATGATATGCGCGATTTCGACGAGATAATTGGCTACTGCGACCACATTATATTTAATTCGTGCGCCCAGTGGGAAAAATTCAGGGATAAAGTAAAAGGCGCGGGCAGACACATAGAGTGCGGACTGCGCGTAAATCCCGAATATTCCGAAATAGAAACGGATATTTACAATCCCTGCTTTAACGGTTCTCGGCTCGGCACCACGCTTTCAAACATAGACGAGAGCGTTATTTCCGAGCTTGACGGACTGCATTTTCATACAATGTGCGAACAGGGCGCGGACACGCTGGCGCGCACCTTAGCTGTGTTTGAAGAAAAGTTCGGAAAGTATATTCCGTATATGAAATGGGTAAACTTCGGCGGAGGGCATCACATAACAAGACGCGGCTACGATGTCGAGCTTCTTATAAAGCTTATAAAAGATTTTAAAGCAAAATACGGCGTCGAGGTATACTTAGAGCCGGGAGAGGCGGTCGCGCTGAACTGCGGCTACCTTGTCGCTACTGTCTTGGACGTTGTGAAAAATGGCGTTGAAACGGCAATCCTGGACGCGTCAGCCGCGTGTCATATGCCCGACGTGCTTGAAATGCCGTACAGACCGAACATTATCGGCGCGGGCGAGCCGAACGAAAAAAAGTACACCTACCGTCTCGGAGGTCCGACCTGTCTCGCGGGAGACGTGATAGGCGACTACTCGTTCGACGAACCGCTAAAGAGCGGCGACACTCTGGTGTTTTGCGATATGGCGATATACACTATGGTCAAAAACAACACCTTCAACGGTATGAAGCTCCCCTCCATAGTTACGTGGCGCGGCAGCGAGGGAAAAGTTATAAAGCACTTCGGCTACGAGGACTTTAAACGGAGAATATGACAAAAAACGCGGTAATTTTCATTACCGCGTTTTTTATTTTTATCTTCATTCCGAAAACGCCAGAAGCAGCTCGCGCAAAATTTTGCACGCAGCGGCTGTTGACGCGCCGCTTTGGTCGTAGTGCGGCGACAATTCGTTTATGTCAAAACCGACTATGTTAAGTTCCTTTAATTTAAGCGCCGCGTTCAGAAGCTCACGGAAGGTAACTCCGCCCGGTTCGGGCGTACCCGTTCCCGAAAATACCGACGGGTCAAGCACATCCAAATCGAGAGAAAAGTAAACCGGCTTTCGGGCGAGCGCCTTTACCGCGTCGCCTAGCGTGTCAAAATTGAATTTCTGAGTTATAATATGCTCTTTGCCCCACTCAAACTCCGACCTGTCGCCCGAACGAATACCGAACTGATATATCTTTCCGTCACCCGTCAATTCCCACACGCGGCGCATAACGCAGGCGTGGGAGAGCTTCTCACCGAGATATTCGTCTCTGAGGTCAGCGTGAGCGTCAAAGTGAATTACATTTAAATCGGGATATTTTTTAAACACCGCCCTGACAGCGCCGAGCGTGACAAGATGCTCTCCGCCTATCATACAGGGGATTTTTTTATCCGCCAGAATATCCGCCGTGAACCGCTCAATCCGATCGAGCGCGGCTTCGCTGTTGCCGAAGCAAAGCTCCAAATCTCCGCCGTCGAACACCGATATATCCTCAAGGCTCTTATTCTGATACGGGCTGTACGTCTCAAGTCCGTAAGATTCAAGTCTCATAGCCGAGCTTGCGAACCTCGCGCCGGGGCGAAACGAAGTAGTGGAGTCGAACGGCGCTCCGAAAACGACCATCGACGCTTCGCCGTACTCACTCTCACAGCCCATAAACACAGATATGTTTTTATCCTTATTCATCTTCCAAAAGCTCCTTAACATAGTTTGGAATTGCAAACGCGCCGCGGTGCAGCTCCGTGTTATAATATTTCGTCTTAATTCCGAGCGCGTTCCAAGCGTCGGCGTTCAAATCGCGCACGGGGTCGTATTTTTTTGAAGCAAAGCCGAAAAGCCAGTGCCCCGACGGATACGTCGGCATATGAAACTGATACACCGAGCTTTTGTCGAAAAACAGCTTTATGCTCTTGTGTGCGCGGCTCATCGCCTTGGCATAGTTTTCGTAATACGGCGTTTCGTGCTGATTTACCAAAATTCCGTCCTCTTTCAGCGCCTTATGGCAGTTGCCGTAAAACTCGCGCGTGAACAAGCCCTCGCCCGGTCCGAACGGGTCGGTGGAATCCACGATTATCAAATCATACTCCCCCACCTTGGAGCGAATAAACTTCAAGCCGTCCTCGTAACATATAGAAACGCGCGGGTCATCGAGCTTGCAGGCGGTAAACGGCAAATATTCACGGCACGCGTCAACCACTGTTTTATCTATCTCGGTAACATCGATTCGCTCGATAGTTTTGTAGCGTGTAAGCTCGCGTATCGTGCCTCCGTCGCCCGCTCCGATTACCAGTACATTCTTTATATCGGGATTTACCGCCATAGGAACGTGAGTTATCATCTCGTGATAAATAAACTCATCCTTTTCGGTGACCATCATATAGCCGTCAAGCGACAAAAACCTCCCGAATTCCTTTGAATAAAATATGTCTATCCTCTGAAATTCGGACTGCGCCGAATATATCTGCCTGTCCACCTTTATCGAAAATCTGACATACGGCGTATGATTTTCGGTGTACCAAAGTTCAGTCTCCATCTATTTCAACTCCTCAACAACTTTTATATTCTCTATCTTCGCATCTTCGGTTCCGGTCATAAAGCAGCCCTTTTCCTTGGCGTACAAAATATACTCGACCGCCTCGGCGGTCACTCTCTCGCCGGGGGCGAGAATGGGTATTCCCGGAGGATAGCACATAATAAACTCGCCGCTGACCTCGCCCACCGCGTCTTTAAGGGCAACCGAACGCTTTGACGAATAAAACGCCTCCTGCGGAGAAAGCACGACCCTCGGAGATATGTACTCGTTTTCAAGCATACCCACCGGCTCTTTGGAATATAGCCGTTTTATCTCGGACAAGGACGAGATAAGCCTCTCCAGTTCGAGGCTTCTGTCGCCCACCGAAATTATGGCGAGCATATTGCCTATATCGCCAAACTCTATCTGTATGCCATACTCGTCGCGCAGTATATCGTATACCTCTATGCCCGCAAGTCCGGTATCCCGCGTGTGTATCGACAGCTTTGTATCGTCAAAATCATAGAACGCGCCGCCGTCTATAAGCTCCCGCCCGAATGCGTAAAATCCGCCTATTTTATTGATTTCACTGCGCGTATACTCCGCAAATCCGCAGACCTTCTTAAAAATCTCGGTGCCGTTTAAGGCGAGGTTCCGCCTTGAAATATCGAGCGATGAAAGCAGCAGATATGACGCGCTCGTGGTCTGAGTTATATTTATGATTTGCCGCACATATCCCGCGTTTACAGAATCGGCGCAAAGCAAAAACGAGCTTTGAGTAAGGCTTCCGCCCGTTTTGTGCATACTCACCGCCGACATATCCGCTCCCGCCGCCATCGCGGATACGGGCATATTCTCGCCAAAGTAAAAATGCGTGCCGTGCGCCTCGTCAACCAGCACTCTCATCCCCGCATTGTGAGCCGACCTCACTATACGCTTTAAATCCGAGCATACTCCGTAATAGGTCGGATTGTTCACCAGAACCGCCTTTGCGTCGGGATTTTTTTCTATTGCACGTTCCACGTCCTCGGCGGACATTCCGAGCGGTATTCCGAGCCTTGCGTTTATTCCCGGATTGACGTAAACCGGAATTGCGCCGCTCAAAATAAGCGCGTTTATAGCGCTGCGGTGTACGTTGCGCGGCATAATTATCTTGTCGCCCCTGCCTACGCTCGAAAGAACCATAGCCTGCACAGCCGACGAGGTGCCGTTCACCATAAAGAACACGTTTGCCGCGCCGAACGCATCTGCGGCAAGCTCCTCCGCCTCCTTTATAACGCCCACGGGATTGCTGAGGTTGTCGAGCGGCTTCATCGAATTTACGTCCACGCTGAGGCAAGCCTCGCCCAAAAAGCCGGTAAGGTCGCGGTTCCCGCGTCCCTGCTTGTGCCCCGGAACGTCGAACGACACTATCCTTTTATCCTTATATGCTTTGAGCGCCTCGTATATAGGCGCTCTGTGCTGTTTTGAAATATTCAAATTTATCACCCGAATTTACTTGTCGTATATATTCATTCCGCTGAAAATTTCAATCATCTCACGCCTTAAATTCTCGGTTATTTCAAGGCGCGTTTTCGGCGCAAGCTCGTATACGTCGGTTTTAAACAAATAGTTCTGCAAAACTATTTCCTTTATCAAAAGCTTTGTGTGAAAAATGTTCGACTGATAGACGTTTATATCCATCGCGTCATATCTTTTGAGATTTTCGGCTTTTATGTAATCCTGAATCGAAGAAATATTATGCTCCATAAAGCACTTCTTGCCGTTTATCTCACGGGTAAAACCGCGCACGCGGTAATCTATCGTAATAATATCCGAGTCAAAACTCTCGATAAGGTAGTCAAGCGTCTGAAGCGGCGAAATCTGTCCGCAGGTCGAAACGTCTATATCCGCCCTGAACGTGGCGATACAGTTATCCGGGTGGTATTCGGGATATGTATGCACCGTAAGGTGGCTCTTGTCGAGATGTCCAACTATCGCTTCTTTCATATCCGAAAGAGATTTACCCGCAAAGTTGCACGAGGGGTCAATCAAATCTCTCGGAACGATTTTTTCGGACACAAGCAAATTTACGCTCGCGCCCTGCGGGTCATAGTCCTGCTTTGAAATATTAAGTACATGAGCCCCTATCATCTCGGTCAGGTCGCAAAGAATTTTAGTGAGCCTGTCGGAGTTATACTGCTCGTCGATATACGAAATATAATCCTTCATCTCACGCTCTGTCTTTGCATAGCAAACGTCATACAGGTTATAGCTCAGCGTTTTTGTCAAATTGTTAAAGCCGTACAGCTTAAGTCTGTTTTCCAACCTTTTTCCCACGACCTTTCCGCCACAGTAAAATAAAGTATTAAGGCAATTATACAGTACCGTGCCCGAAATGTCAAGTCGTTTGACCGTTTTACACACAAAATAAGTGTAGGTTTACAATAGATGTGTTACAAATAGTGAAAAAAAGAATATACGGAAACTCCGTTTTTGTGTTATGGTATATGTGCAAAAAAAACCAAACACAAGGAGAATCCGTATATGAATACTATAACACAAACCATGCGTTTTAGGCAAGCACTAATTGAATATTCTTTTAAATACGGTGTAACCAAAGCCGCTATACGCTACAAAACCAACCGCCA
>CANRNL010000042.1 GCA_947631965.1 uncultured Clostridia bacterium | reverse complement strand
ATATCGTAACACAAAAACGGAGTTTCCGTATATTCTTTTTTTCACTATTTGTAACACATCTATTGTAAACCTACAGAGCCTAATTATCATATTGCTATTTTCGGATTGATTTATATATTTTATTGTGCTAAAATACAGATGAGGTGCTGTAGTATGCTGAAAACCGAAATAGTTGACATAATTAATAATTTGGAAGAAAAAACCATTCAAACAAGGCGAAAGATACACGAAAATCCGGAGTTGGAGTTTGAGGAGTTTAAGACCTCGGAGCTTGTATGCGATAGGCTTGACAGTATCGGCGTGCCATATATAAAAAATGTGGCAAAAACTGGCATTGTGGCTACCGTACGCGGAAAGAGCGGAGGAAGGACGGTCGCGCTCAGAGCCGATATGGACGCTTTGCCGCTTATCGAAAAAAGCGGCGCAAAATATGCTTCCAAAATCAACGGAAAAATGCACGCCTGTGGGCATGACGCTCACACCGCGATTTTGCTTTCGGTATGTGAAGTTTTCAATAAAATAAAAAACGAGTTTTGCGGAAACGTAAAATTCATATTTCAACCTGCAGAAGAAGGAGTAGGCGGCGCGGAGGTTATGATAAAAGAAGGCGTGCTTAAAGACCCTGATGTATCGGCTTGCCTTGCGCTTCACGTTGACCCCAATATCGAGGTCGGCAAAATTACCGTGCGCCCCGGCTTTGTTTATGCGTCTCCGGATGAATTCTATATCACCGTAAAAGGTAAGGGCGGTCATTGCGCCGAACCGCATCTTTGCGTTGACCCGATTACGGTTGCCGCTGAAATTGTATCCGCTGTTAAAACAACTCCGAAAGGAAAGCTCGGCGCTATCGTCGGCGTTACGAAAATCGACGGAGGAACAGCCACAAACATTATTCCCGATGAGGTAAAGCTGTGCGGAACCGCGAGGTCTACCGGATTTGAGGAAAGAGCAAATCTCAAAAATATGATTGAGAGCAAAACCGAGGAAATATGCAAAAAATACGGCGCACACGCGGAGGTAAACTTTGTCGAATTGTTCCCGCCGCTTATAAATGACGAAAAAATTGCGGATATTGTAAGGCAGGCGGCAGAGGAAGAACTCGGCGCGGAAAACGTTTCTTCGGGAGAGCCGACTATGGCGGGCGAGGATTTTGCGTATTTCGCAAAAGAATTGCCGTCTGCAATCTTCAAGCTTGGCTGCGGCAACGTCGAAAAAAATATAGTTTATCCGCTTCACAGCCCTATGTTTAACATAGATGAGAACTGTATGAAAATCGGTGTCAGGGTTTTTGTAAATTCTGCTCTGAAACTCCTTGAATGGTAACGGGGTCGTTTTGCAAGTTTACATAATATACACAGTCAAAACTGCCGCCGTCGTTCAGAGCGGTTGCGCGGACTGTGTCAAGCACACATTTTCCGTCCTTTTGATATTTACACGGTTCGGTGCAGTTTATTGCAGACATAATAATCACGACCCTTCGAATCTACAAATTTATTTTTAATATATTTTAACACCGATAATCAAAAAAATACTAAAGGTGATTGCTATGGGAATAATTTGCGACAGATGCGCGGCGGAGGATATAAAAGAAGCGCTAAAATACGTTACGAACGAAATAATATATACCGATACGCTTGATACATTGGCGGAGCCTTTAAACACGCATCCCGACATTCAGATACACTTTTTGAGCAAAGAGCTTGCCGTTTGTCCGCCCGAAGTATATGATTATTACAGAAAGAGCCTGCCGAACGGAACCGAGCTTATAAAAGGATGCTCGCTCGGCAGAACTTACCCGAGCCATACGGCATACAATGTAGCGAGAGTCGGTCAATATGTTGTATGTAATTCGACTTTTACCGACCGAAACATAACAGAAATCTATGCCAAAATGGGATATAAGATTATAAACGTAAGACAGGGATATGCTAAATGCAATCTTTGTATCATAAACGATAGCGCCGTTATTACCGAGGACAGAGGAATCGCAAAGGCGTTGTCCGAATACGGAATCGACGTATTGCGCATAGACGCGGGAGGAGTAAGGCTCAAGGGCTTTGAGTACGGTTTTATCGGAGGAGCGAGCGGAAAAGTTGAAGGCAAGCTGCTGTTTTCGGGTAAAATCGAAAATCATCCTATGTTTGACGACATTTTGAATTTCCTGAATAAATACGGAATTATTTATTTGTCATTAGGTAATAATAGCTTGTGTGATTACGGTAGCATACTGGAGTTTTAATAAATATAAATAATCATCGAGGGGAGGCAGTACATTGAAATGGTGTCCTTTATCGTGGATGCGCCGGATTATATGGATTGTCTGAAAGAAAAGCTGTCTGTAATTCCAAACGTTATTTTAAATATCGATGCCGATTATAAGACACAGCTTAACGTAAACCTGGAATCGGAGAGCGAACAGTTTGAACATTTTGAAAACTTGATTGCGGATTTTATATTAAATAAATATAAAAACCGCATTTTATATAATATTATAGAAAAAAATTACGGATGTCTTGCGACCGAGGAGAAACTACAAATACAAGAGCTTGCCCGCAAGAGAATAGAGGAAGAAGCAGATTTTTCCCCGCTCATAAGGCAAAGTCTCAAGGAGTATTTTGAAACCTCAAAAACTATAAATATAGACGGATTTGTTAGGTTCAGGCTCAGCGGATACAAAAAGGCAGTGAATGACATTGTTAACGAGTGCGCAGAGGAATATATAACCGAGCGTGAATATGATGAGTTTATCGAGCTGCTTAAATGCTTTGTAACTCTTCAAGGAAGCAAAACAGAAGTGCTGCACATCGAAACTCAGTCCGACCAAAGCTACAGGTTTTTTGACAGATGGGGCGCGGACATAACAAGAGAGTGCTTTTGCGAAATTATTGATGAAGATTTTGCGGAGTGTATAAATTACGACGATATGCTTATAAGCGTTTTAATGGTTTTGGCTCCTAAGAAAATAATATGGCACAATATAGAGATTGCCGAAAACAAAGAGCTTATAAACACAGTTAAGCAAATTTTTGAAGATAATGTTCAATTCTGCAAAGACAGCTTTTGCTGCAAATAGACCGTATTGATTACGGTCTATTTTGCTTTTGTGACACACTAATTTAATATCGGTTTAATTGAATTGAAATATAAATTGTAGTAATATATAGGAGTAAGGAGCAGATAAGTTCTTTTTTTGATATACACATAATTGCACAAAATAAAAATTTTGTGCAATAGAGAGGAGGGGAAACCCCGCATTTAAAGGTGTTTACCGATTTAGTACACATAATATTGTTACGGTAAACTCCTTTGCGGAAATGACGTTATGAGAAAAAATCAGAATATTCCGGAACCGCTTTCTTCGTTTCTGATTTATATGGAAAGCATCCAAGGCAAATCAAAAAAAACCTCCGACGAATACTTTTATGATTTGCGTACATTTTACAGATTTTTAAAACTTCATTATAATATGGTACCTCCGAACACCGAGTTTGATAAAATTGAAATCGACGATATTACTGTTGATACATTAAAAAAAGTCACGCAAAACGATATTTACGAATATATTTATTTTTTGAACCGTGAACGCGGAAATTCTCCGTCGTCGCGCGCACGCAAGGTTTCAAGCCTTCGTTCGTTTTTTAAATATCTTTGCGGTAAAACCGATTGTATTGACGAAAATCCGACTGCTAACCTTGAATCCGTAAAAATTCAAAAAAGGTTACCGAGATATTTTACGTTGGACGAAAGCGTTGCCCTGCTTGACATAATCGACGGAAAAAACCGCGAGCGCGACTACTGTATGATTACTCTGTTCTTAAACTGCGGTATGCGTCTTTCGGAGCTTGTGAATATAAATATTCTCGATATAAAAGACAATACTCTGGTGGTAAACGGCAAAGGCAACAAAGAACGCACTATATATCTGAACGACGCTTGTGTGCAGGCTATAAATTCATATATGGAGGTACGCAAAAGTCTCCCCGTTTCGCCGCTACATAAAAACGCGCTTTTTATAAGTTCGCGCGGACTCAGAATATCAAGGCGTACGGTTCAGTACACTGTTGAAAAATATGTTAAAATGCTGGGTCTTGACCCTCATAAATACACAACCCATAAGCTGCGCCACACCGCCGCAACGCTTATGCACCAATCCGGCGTGGATATTCGTGTGCTTCAGGAGATACTTGGTCACGAACAGCTCTCCACAACCGAAATTTATACTCATGTAAGCAGCAAACAGCTTCAGGACGCTGTAAAGCAAAACCCTCTTTCCTCTGTCAGACAAAATAAAAAAGACTCCGCGTGAGTCTTTTTTATGTAAACTAATTTTCGTCGGGCATTATAATTTCGTCTATTTTCAGAATGTTATAGTCTTCGGCAGAATCAATGCAAAGCCCGCAGTTATCGCATTTTTTAGCGGGATTTAAGTCGCACATATCGCACTCTCCGCAATTTGTGCATATACCGTCTCTCAATACACACTCTTTCATAATTATGTAAACCTCCTACGCTTTTGCGCGTCCTATCGCGTCCGCCGCCATCATTATGGCAATCTTTGACGCACTGTAAACCGTGCCGCCCTGCATATAGGCTACATACGGCTCGCATATCGGAGCGTCCGCCGAAAGCTCGATAGACGCGCCCTGCACAAATGCGCCCGCCGCCATAATTACCTGATCGCCGTATCCGGGCATATCCCATGGCATCGGCGTTACATGGCTGTCAATGGGCGAACCCTTTTGAATTGCCTGGCAAAACTTAATTACATTATCTTCGTTTCCGAATTTTACAGCCTGTATTATATCGGTTCTTTTGGCTTTGGACGACGGAGACACTTCAAAGCCGAGATTTTCAAACATTGCGGCGCAGAACGCAGCGGTTTTAAGACTTTGCAAAACTATGTGCGGAGCCATAAATAAGCCTTGATATAGATTTCTGTTAAAGCCGAGCGACGCTCCGGTGTGTCTGCCGAGGCCGGGCGCGGTATGCCTGTATGAAACAAGCTTGATTAAATCCGCGCGTCCCGCTATGTAGCCGCCGCTAAGCGCCAAACTGCCGCCTATATTTTTTATCAGCGACCCCACAACCAAATCAGCGCCTACGTCGGTCGGCTCTCTTTTTTCAACAAATTCACCGTAGCAATTATCAACAATACATATTATATTTTTGTCAACCGCTTTGACGGTCTTTATTACTTCCTCTATTTTCTCAACGCTCAAAGAGTCGCGCCAGTCATATCCTTTCGACCTCTGAATAAGTACCGCTTTGACTTTTTTTGCCGACAAAGTAGACGTAATATTATTATGGTCAACCTCACCGTTTTTGAGCGGGACTACTTCAAAATTAACGCCGAAATCTCGCAGCGAGCCGCTGTTTTCAGCGCCCCTTATTCCTATTACTTCCTCCAGCGTGTCGTAGGGCGAACCGGTAACAGCCACAAGAGTATCGTCCGGACGCAAAACTCCGTACAAACAAAGCGCTATCGCCTGCGTTCCGCTGACTATATTATGTCTTACATATGCGTCCTCACTGTGGAAAACGTCTGCATACACACGGTCCAGAGCGTCTCTGCCCAAGTCGTCGTAGCCGTATCCCGTAGTTTCTCCGAAGTGAGCGTAAGAAATTCTGTGCTTTTGGAATGACGAAAGCACCTTTAATTGGTTATATTCCGCATTTTTCTCAAATTCCGAAAACTTTTCCCGTAGCTCGTCCTCGATACTATTTGCCAAATCAACGGTATTTTGACTTATTCCGAATTCGTTTCTTAAAATATTGTTCATTATATGTCGTACACCTCGTTTGCCGGTATAACACAGGCACCGTTATTCTTTAAAATTTCAAGAGTGTTTTTCAAATCCGATGTTTTAATAACAATGCTTGCTTTATTTTCCTCTTTGCCCATAAAAGAATACGAATAATCTATGTTTATTCCCTCATTTTTCAAAATAGCTATCAAATCGTTAAATGCTCCCGTCCTGTCGTCAATGGAAACGGCTATAACATCCGCTGTGCTGACGGTCATATTGTTTTTTCGCAAAACCGCCTCCGCTTTGTCGGGATAGTTAACTATCAAGCGCAAAATCCCGAAATCCGCGGTGTCGGCAATATTCATAGCCTTCATATCAATATTGTTTTCTGCGAGAATATCTGTAATTTTAAAAAGCTGTCCCGCGCTGTTTTCCATAAAAACCGAAATCTGTCTTACTAACATTTAAAAACCTCCGTCAATAATTTTTTCGAGCAACTCGGACGTATATTCCGCATTTTTCAGCTTTATTACCTCGTTTGTCGTTCCCAAATGTGAAACCGGAATAAGCAAGCCCCCGACTTTTCCTTTTGTATATGATATGCTGAGTTTTTCAAGTCCGAAATCCTCGTCGCCTATATATAACTGCGTTTTTATATTACTTTTTTTTGCCGCTTCGAGTATTCTGCGACGAATCTCGCTGTCCACAATCATATTTTTTCCTTTGACAAACACCACGCAGCCTCCGTCGGGAGTAATACTGTCGGATGTTTTACAGCAGTTAACGGCGATAACAGTTTTGAAAGAATATTTTTTTAGAAGCGGGCTGATTATTCCGAACCCTTTTTGAGGTGAAAACAAAACCGCCGCGCTTTCCGAAGAATTTTTTAACGCGTCAATAACCGCCGAAACCGCCATACAATCAGAAATATTATTTCCGATAACCATATCGTCCGTAAAACAAAACGAGCTTTTGAAAAAGCCGTTGTCTCCGCTCGATATCTCGCCGTGTATTGTTTCAACGTAAAAAGCATCTTCTTCCTCCGCTGATTTTTCACAGCGAAGTATTCCGACAACTCCGTTTGAAAAATATATTTCCTGATTTATTTTATCCGAGAGTTTTGCGCCGCCGAACGCCGATACTTTTATCTTTTTGTCTTTTGTGCCCGCTGCCGTAACTCCGTAACCGTTAAAACCGCACTCTATAAGTACTTCGGCTGACGAAATATCGCCTTTTGAGGCGATAAACCCGCCGAAGCCGTCCTGTTCAATGCAGAAATCTTTAAGCGAATTTTTCGCAAATTCGGTTTTTTCAAGAGGAGTTTTAAGCTCACAAAGCTCCTTAAAAAACTCAAAGTCCATCTTTCCGCCGCCTTTTCCTCGTTCTTCCGTGTATATATTTACCGTTCGTGTTGCGCTATATACCGGATTTTAAACGGTTTCGTCAAAAAATACATATATTATTTTATACTTTTTTGTTTCTCGTGTCAATACCGACGGATATGATACAATAAATTTGACTGTAGGTTTACAATAGATGTGTTACAAATAGTGAAAAAAAGAATATACGGAAACTCCGTTTTTGTGTTACGATAT
>CANRNL010000041.1 GCA_947631965.1 uncultured Clostridia bacterium | reverse complement strand
CGGGAGAAAAATACTCCGCCGCCGGACTTGTGATTTGCAGCGGCGAAAATTACGGCAGCGGAAAAATAGAGCTTTCAAATAACAGCTCGCTTACGGCGAAGGCGGGGGACACGGCGGACAGCACCGGTATTTTTTCCACCGCCCCGCTGCCGATAAGCGTAAATACTGACGAGAGCTGCACGTTTACGGCGGAGGGCATGACCGCCGCGGCCTACATAGAGTTTACGGGTGTCGCCGTACTGTCTGACGGCAGCGCCGTACAGTACGACGGCGAAAAGAACATTTACGTTGACGCGAACGGTAATGCCGTAAAGAAAATATCCGTCGAGCCGCTCGAAGTGGACGGTTTCCCGTTTACCGACGTAAAAGCCGAGGACTGGTTCTTTGACGCGGTGAAGGCGGTGTATAACGAGGGACTCATGAGCGGCGTAACGGAAACGGAATTTGCGCCCCAGGCGGCGCTTACGCGCGGCATGGCAGCGGCAATAATAGGACAATTGGGTGCGGCGGAAAACGGCACAGTGCCGGGCTTTGACGACGGCACGTTCAAGCCCGGCGAAAACGTTACGCGCGAGGAGGCCGCTGCGATACTGTACAGATATATGCAATACATCGGCGCGGACGTATCGGTGGGTGAAAGCACCAATATCTTAAGCTACATCGACGCAGACGAAATAAGCGAATACGCGGTTCCCGCAATCCAGTGGGCCTGCGGGGCGGGCATTATGAACGGCCGGGGCGACGGTTTTCTCACTCCTAAAGCGGATATAACACGGGCGGAGTTCGCGGCGATGATAAGCAGAATATCGCTCAGTGCGGACACGGACGCAAATCCGGCGGTAACGGACGCGTTGGACTTCGTTCTTCTCGCGGAAGCCGTTCCCGACGTGATAATGGAAATAAGGTACTATTCCACATATAATTTCGTCGGAGACAGAATAAACGGCTACGACGAGCCCTGTGCGCTTTTGACAAAGGAAGCCGCGGCGGCGCTCAAAAACGCGTCGGACGACGCCGTTCAAAAAGGTTACAGGCTAAAAATCTACGACGCGTACCGTCCGCAGACAGCCGTTCAAAACTTTGTCGAGTGGGCAGAGGATACGGACGATACACGAATGAAGGAGTATTTTTATCCCGAGCTTGACAAATCGGTGCTGTTCGACCAGGGCTACATTGCCGAGAAATCGGGTCACAGCAGGGGCAGCACGGTCGACCTCACGCTGTTTGATATGAGCACTGGCAAGGAGCTTGACATGGGCGGCACGTTTGATTATTTCGGTGAGCTTTCCCACCCCGATTATACGGGCGACCTGACGGAGGAACAGATACGGAACAGAAATATCTTGAGGGATATAATGGTTGAAAACGGCTTTAATCCCCTTGACACGGAGTGGTGGCACTTCACGCTTGCGGACGAGCCTTATCCCGACACATATTTTGATTTTCCCGTAAGCGGAGTGTCGGTCGGCGTTAACTGATCAGCCATATGAGAGCAAATTTTAAAATATAATTATAAAATAAGGAGAGATTTCAATGACAATCAAACAAACGAACGAAAACGGAAAAATCACACTCGCTTTATCGGGCAGGCTCGACACGGTTACGGCGCCGGAGCTCGAAGCGGTTCTCGACAAGGTTCTCAAGAGCGCGGAGGAGCTTTGCTTCGACTTTACCGACCTCGAGTATATTTCGTCGGCGGGACTGCGCATACTCTTAAAAGCCCAGAAAACCATGAACACGAAGGGTAAGATGAAGGTCACCGGCGTGAACGAAACAATCATGGAAGTATTCGATATTACCGGCTTTGTCGATATTCTCACGATCGAGTAACTCGATAAAAGAAAGTGTATTAGATGGTCTTTAAACTTATATTGACAGCTCTGTACAACGCCGTTTTGGCGGTGCTGATATATCTTGCCGAAAAAAAGACCGCGTTCGGGCGGGTCGGTTATAAAAAGAAACAAATAATTACAGGTATACTGTTCGGCGCCATGGCGTCGTTAGCGAGCATGGGTATCGCGGGAGTGGATATAGGCGACGGCACGATCATGAACGTCCGTGACGCCGCTCCCCTGTGCGCAGGGCTTATATTCGGTGCGCCGGCGGGTATTATCGCGGGTATCATAGGCGGCCTGTACAGATATATTTCCGCATTCTTCGGCCTTACGGGAATGTACACCCAACTTGCGTGCTCCGTTTCCACAGTTCTGGCGGGCCTCATCGCGGCGGCTCTCAGAAAATTCATGTTCGACAACAAAAAGCCCGGCTGGATCTACGGCTTAGGCATCGGCATGATTTGTGAAGTCATACATATGCTGATGATTTTCTTCACAAACGCCGGCGACCCGGTCACTGCGTTCGGCTTTGTAAAGGTGTGTTCGCTGCCGATGATGCTTTGCAACGGCTTTTCGGTAGGCGCGGCGGTGCTGGTAATATCACTGATCGGCAAGGAAAAAGGCGCGAAGAATACGGGGAAAAAGCATATTTCACGAACGTTTCAGGCGCGGCTGTTTATATGTATTGTTGTGGCATATGTGCTGACGAGCACATACACCTATGTGCTGCAAAGCCAAATGTCCAACACGGAGACGGAATCGGTTATAAAGACAAGCATCGACGACGTCGACCGGGATATTCACGATATGTCGGACGAAAATCTCCTGAATAAAACGAACCTCATAAAGAGCGAGTATCAGTCGTCGGACGATAAAAGCGCGGATTTTTTGCAGTCGCTTGCGGAAAAATACAACGTTGCGGAAATTCATATCGTGGACGGCAACGGCATAATCGTAAACACAAACGATCCGCGCTACATCGGCTTCGATATGGCAAGCGGTGAACAGTCGGCGGAATTTCTTGTGCTTCTCGACGGTACGCATAATTCGTTTGCTCAGGAATATCGCCCCCGGTCCTACGACAGCAGCGTCGCCCGCAAATACGGCGGCGTGACCCTCCGGGACGGTGGATTTTTGCAAATCGGCTATGACGCAAACGAGTTCCGGGCGGATATAGACAGCACCGTATCCAAAATAGCGCGAAACCGCCACATAGGCGCGAACGGTTTTATCGTAATATGCGACGGCGAATGGAACATAGTGAGTGAGGGAACGGATTATACCGGCCGCAACCTCGCGAGCCTCGGCATAAGGGTCGATACTGAAAAGTGCGCGGAAAATACCATATTCAGCACCGCATTTAACGGCGAGCCGTATCTGGGCGCATATAAGTTCGCGGAGGGCTATTATATCGTCGGAGTAATCGGCGAGGAAGAGGCGCTGTTTATGCGCGACGTCTCGGTGTATTTGAGTTCATTTATGGAAGTGCTGATTTTCGCGGCTCTGTTCGCGCTGGTATACTTCCTTATAAAGAAGCTTATAATAGACAATCTGACAGAGGTAAACCGTGCGCTGTCGAAAATCGCCAACGGTAATCTCGACGTTACCGTCGACGTCCGCGCCAACGAGGAATTTGCGTCGCTGTCGGACGATATTAATTCCACGGTGGACACGCTCAAGCGCTATATTTCCGAAGCGGAGGCGAGGATCGACGCGGAGCTTGAATTTGCGAAGCAAATTCAGCATTCGGCTCTGCCGTCCGTATTCCCTCCCTACCCCAACCGCAGGGAATTTGACATATACGCACGCATGGATACGGCAAAGGAAGTAGGCGGCGACTTCTACGACTTTTATATGCTCGACGATTCGACAGTGGCGTTCCTTATAGCCGACGTGTCTGGCAAGGGTATTCCCGCCGCGATGTTTATGATGAAGGCTAAAACAATCATAAAAGATCTCGCCGAAAGCGGTATGAGCGTTGACGAAATTTTTACCCGGGCAAACGCGAAGCTGTGCGAAAACAACGAAGCGGGTATGTTCGTTACGTCGTGGATGGCTATAGTCGATTTAAAAACCGGAATTATGAGCGTTGCGAACGCGGGACACAATCCGCCCGTTATAAAACGCACTGACGGTAAATTTGATTACGTAAAAATGCGTGCGGGATTTGTTCTCGCGGGCATGGAAGGGATTAAATACAGAAAGGCCGAAATACAGCTCTCTCCCGGCGACCGTATTTATCTCTACACCGACGGCGTGACGGAAGCTACGGATAAAGATGACCGGCTTTACGGCGAGGATCGCCTTTTGAACCTGCTCAACTCGTTAAGTGAAAACGAGCTTGACGTGCGGCCGATCTGTGACGCGGTAAAGGGCGACATTGACCGCTTCGTCGGCGACGCGCCGCAGTTTGACGATATTACGATGGTAAGCTTCAGGCTGAATTTCATAAAGGGCGACAGTAAGCTTTCATTTATCCCCGGACAAGACGCGGGTATGGCTGTAAGCGATTTCGCGCGGCAGATCACGTCGAAGCTCGACGTGCTGCCGAAGGTTTCGAGCAAAGTCAGCATTGCGATCGATGAGATAGCGTCAAATATCATCAATTACAGCAGGGCGAAAACGGCGCGGATCTCGTACTTGATAGAAAACAATAAGCTGAACTTGATATTTGAGGACGACGGTCGGCCGTACAACCCTCTTGAAACGGACGACCCCGATATAACGCTGTCCGCGGAGGAACGGCAGATAGGTGGTCTGGGTATTTTCATGGTAAAAAAAATGACCGAAAGCATGGATTACAAATATGAAAACAGTAAGAATGTTTTAAAGCTCGTAATGGCTTTACACTAAAACATAACCGAAAGAAGGATAAAGTATGAAAACGGATGTTTGCACAATTTCAAGCGACAAAGAAACGTTCGGCGCGATCTTTACCGAGGTTGAAAAGTCCGCCGATTACAACCACCTTACGAAAAAGCAGGCCTTGCAGCTCAGGCTTTTGGCCGAGGAGCTCGTTGGAATGCTGCCGGAGCTTCTCGAGGTCGGCAGCGGTAAATTCTGGATCGAAAACGAGGGGAAGGATTTCACGCTTCATGCGTCAATTAAGGCGGAACGTCTGTCGATGTTTGACAAAAAGGATATTCTTTCTCTGTCAAAGTCCGGCAGGAACGCCGCTTCAAAGGGCATAATAAACAAAATAAGGCTTGTCGCGGAAGGTATGCTCGACGGCTATCTCGAAGCCTCTAAAGTTACGGGCGGCGGCGAGTATTACGAATTTTACGATATGGGCATGTGCCCGGCGGGAATGTACGACGACGGGTGGCTTTACGCATGGTCGCTTAGCAACTATAAGAATTACGCGGGCGACAACAAAGAAGACGAAGCGTGGGACGAACTCGAAAAGTCCATAATCGCAAACCTCGCGGACGATGTTATTGTGGGAGTTATCGGCAAAAACGTGGATATAGTTATTAAAAAGAAGTTCGCGTAAGCGCGGAAATAATATAATAATTTGGTATAAAAAGGGCGGGCCGTGCGCGGCTCGCCCTTTTTTCTATCTCACTAAAGCAGTACCCCATCGGCGCCGGTGTACTGCTCAAGCGAACCGGCCTTGACCTGAATGCATACATACTTTATTCCGCTGTCGGAGGCGGCAAAGATCTGCCTCTTTCCCTCGGGAGAAATGCGCATATAGTCGTTGGCGGCAAGCTCCGTCTCTTCCCCGTCAACAACCATGCGGCCCCTGCCCTCAAGGATTATGTAGATCTCCTCGTTCTGTTTGTGAGAATGTACAAAGGGAACGCAGGCTCCGGCGGGCAAAACGTTTACGCTTATCTCCGCGCCGGTAAGGCCGATTTTGTCGTGGAGTTCGACCCTGTCAGTGCCGCTGACGCTTATTTTTTCAAAATTTTTCATAACAAATACCTCCATAAAATTTACTGTAACCGTTTTAGTTACAATAATATTATACCACCCGGTTGTTGTAATGTCAATAGTTACAACAAAATTTCTTTAAGGCAATACCGCACAGAGATTGTGCCCATATTGCGCCGCAGATTTTTTGACGGGATTACGAAAACGACGCCGGAATACTGTCGTATTTCAAGGAGTTTTCGTAAGAAGCGTCGGAAAAGATGCAAGCAAGATGGGTGCAAAGCCCATAGGCGGTCTTTGTGCGGTATTGCCTTAAATTTTTTTATTTAATTGCCTGACAAGATCGCCGAGCGTCACGGACTTAAGCTCGTCCTCCATCGCCGTCTGGGCCGTATGGAGATACCCGTCCAGAACGGAATGGATATTCCTGCCCACCGGGCAGTCGGGATTGGGATTTTCATGGAAGTTGAAAAGACTGCCCTCAACGCAGTCCACCGCCGTGTAAATATCGTAAAGCGTGATTTTGTCGACATCCTTCGCCATGGCCGCTCCGCCGCTGCCCGGCTTTATATTCACAAACCCCGCCGCTTTAAGCTTCTGAAGCGTCCTCCTTATCACAACGGGATTTACGTTGACGCTGGAAGCGATAAAATCCGAGGTCAGCTTGTATTTGTTTTCAAAGACGGATACCAGAAGCAGCGTGTGTACCGCCACAGTGAGCCTTGATGTTATTTTCATTTTAAGTACCTCGCTTCGTTGATGTTATATACACCGACGATTTTATTCCACCGCATATCCCGCCTCCGAAAGCGCGTCCGCAGCACGGTCAAAATCTTCGGCCTTAACAAGGATATAGTCGGTATTGTATGTTGACACGGCAAAAATGCCGATGCCGTTTTTTGCAAGGACGCCGGTCAGCTCCGACAAGATTCCGACAAGGGAAAAATCCAGCATACCCTGAACACGGAAACCCTTCCAGCCGTCCTCACGGGCGGTCGTGCATTCGGGAACGTCCTCCGTTCGGCAAACGAGAGATATTTCTTCATCGGTTCTTCCAATAAAATAAAACTCCCTGTTCAAATTAACAACCCCTATATCGGCCACCTTGCACACAGTCAGGTCGTGGGGCTGATTTTTCAGTTTTATATTCCTCTTTATATCATTCATATATACACATTTCCTTTACTGTCATAACATCTGAACGGATATTTCATATCAATCTTTTAAGTTCACAGTTGTCCATTCTGGCGCTCCAAAATTTTTCAATGGGTATATTTTCAAGGCGGCATATTATGCCGGAATTCATTCCGGCGTGACCGACGATGAGAACGTCTCTCCCCTTTTCCAACTGTGGCTTTACTACATCGTTTAAGAACTCTCCTGTCCTTTTGAACAGTGCGTCGAAAGTCTCCCCGCCATCCACCGGAACGGTATACCTTTCGGGGGACTTGAAGATAACATCCACCGGATAGACCGGATCGTCAAAGCTGTACTCCATGCCCTCGTATATGCCGAAGCTCATTTCAATGAGCCTTTCGTCCGGTATTATGGGCACATTCCGCCCCTTCAGTAAAATCTCTGCAGTCATTTTCGCACGGCTCAAGGGCGAACAGTAGCACACGTCAAAGTGAACGTCGCGGTATTTTTCCCTCGCCGCCTCCGCCTTGGCTATTCCGGACTCATTCAGCGGAACGTTGGTTCTTCCCTGCAATTTGTGCAGGGTGTTCCAGTCCGTTTCGCCGTGCCGCATGATGTATAGCATAGAGCGCCTCTTTCCCGTATTTTTGCTTTTGATTTCATTATACCCTCTTTGACGGAAGATGTCAATACCGCAATACAAACAAAAATCAAATCAGGGCGGACTGTTGTCCGCCCATCAACATTTGGTTAAATAAAAGAAACATCCCTGTCCGCACAATGTCATTAAGTTAAGATGACAGAAAAGAATACCTCGTATCAAAAAAGGGTACGGGGTATTTTTTTTTGAAA
>CANRNL010000040.1 GCA_947631965.1 uncultured Clostridia bacterium | reverse complement strand
CAATTAAAAGCACATAACCGTAAATACAACAGATTTCCTATGCGACCGCTTAATTGGAAAGCTCCTATTGATTATGTCAATGCCTTCATCATTGATGGCGAACTTTTTTAGGAGATTTTTGTAACACATCATTGACAAACCTACATTTTTTACAAACTATTATTTTTTTGCAAGAAACTCGTTGATTTTGCCCACCAGCTCGTCCGCGTCAACACCGTGCACCGCGCACGCCTCAGCGATACTCTCTCCGCTCGCGGACGGACAACCGAGGCAGTGCATTCCTATATTGAAGAAAAACTCCGCCGTGTTCGGGTCTATACGCAGAACGTCCATAATAATTGTATCCTTGGTAACTTGGTTTGCCATATTCAGCCACTCCTTTTTGTTATTTGTTTATATATAGCTTATATTTTACCCCAAAACAAAAAATTTTTCAAGTGTTTAGCGATTTTTTCTGTGCAAACTGTTCCCTTTGCTGTCAATCACGACTATCGCGGGGAAGTCCTCGACCTCCAGACGGCGTATCGCCTCCGCACCCAAATCCTCGTAAGCTATGACCTCGGCGCTCTTAATGCTCTTTGAGATAAGCGCGCCCGCTCCGCCTATCGCGCCGAAATAAACCGCTCCGTAGGTCTGCATAGCCTCAACAACCTCGCCGCCAAGCTCGCCCTTGCCTATCATTCCGGTTTCACCGAGCGAAATCATTGTGGGCGCGTATGCGTCCATCCTTCCGCTCGTGGTCGGTCCGCACGAGCCTATGACCGCTCCGGGCTTCGCGGGAGACGGTCCGGCGTAATATATAACCGCGTTTTTTATGTCCATAGGAAGCGATTCTCCGTTTGCAACCGCTTCGGTCATTCTCTTATGCGCTGCGTCGCGCGCCGTGTAAATAACGCCCGAAATTTTAACTATATCTCCGGCGCAAAGTCCGCGTGCCTCGTCGCGCGTAAGCGGCGCCTTAACCTTCTTTTCCATCCTCAAACACTCCCAAATCGTTAACGTCTTTCAAAATATAGTCCGCGCCGCACCTCTCAAACTCAGATGCCGCGTCTTGACCTTTCACACCGGTAAGCACAGCCGCGAACCTGAAGCCCGCCGCCTTTGCCGCAAAAAAATCGCTCATCGCGTCGCCCACTATCAGAGTTTCGTCCACAACCGACCTGTCGTAGCTCCCGCTCACAATGTCAGCATCCGAAAAACTTCGTCCGAGCGCGGCTTTAAGGAAAACATACGGGTCGGGTTTGGCAAGCGTGCTTTTGCCGGTCGCCATCTCCGCGTTTACAACGTCTGTATATGTCGCGTTATGCTCGCTGTCAAAATATTTCGAAATATCCCACATATCCATAGGCACGCGAACCTCGCTTTCGGGACGACCCGTGCCTATGCCGAGAATTATTCCGCGCTCTTTAAGCCCCGTGAGCGTCTTATGCAAACCCTCAAGCGGAACAAGCGGCTGCTCAAACTCCATAAGTCCGCGTCTGCCGTGCGGCGGCACGGGTTCGCCGTATTGCTCTCTGAAACGCTCGGTACCCAAAAACCAATGCTGAAATATATTCTGCAAATCACGCCAGAGTACGCTTCCTCCGCGAGTGTAAAAGCCCTGCGGCATAGGTATTTTTGAATTGATAAGATTCTCCGCGAGTGTGTAAAGGTCGGGAGCGAGAACATTGAGCCCCGAAACATACTCCAGCACACGCTCGAAGTGCCCTCTGTCAAGCCGCTCAAGAGATTGGTCTATGTAGCGCGAAACACAGAATATGACATATGCCAAATCCCAGTTTGTATTGACGCCGAGTCTTTTTATCTCCTGTATGGCGGCGTTTCCGCAAAAAATCGTGTCGTGTATCTCGGAAAAATCACGTTCGCACCACTTTGCGTCAATTTCCCGCTCACCGTAAAAATTACGGCTGAAAAGCAGCTCGTAGACCGTCAGCGCGGCGGCGTCCCAGTACATATACTCGCTCGTTATCACGCCGTCCATATCGAAAATTATGCGTTTTATGTCATTTAATATCATATCTGATTTTTCCCGCAACGCCCGAAGTCTGCCCCGCTCTTTCGCTGTCCGTACTCAAAGCCCTGCCGAGAGCGCTTCCGACGGCGCGGAACGCCGACTCCCATATGTGGTGCGCGTTTTCGCCCTTTTCTATGTCAACGTGCAAAGTGCATCTCGCGCCCTGCACAAAGCCGTCCAGAAACGTCTGCAAGTCCTCGCCGAGCATACCCTCCACTGTCTGCGGCAGCTCAACCGCCGATGAAAACGAGAGATATGAACGCCCCTCAAACGAAATTGCCGCCTGTGTCTTTGCCTCGTCGATAATGCCTATCGCATCGCCGTAACCGACGGGTGTGTTTTCTTCGACAAACTCAAGCACCGCAACGCCCAGCGTCTGACCTATATCCTCGCAGACAACGTGGGATAAATCAAACTTGTCCAGCTTTATGTCAACTTCTATGTTGACGCCGCTTCGCCATACGATATGCTCTATCATATGATTTAAAAACGGAATAGGGGTATTTATCTTTTCTCTGTAATCAGGCTTTACAACGCCCTTTTCAATAACCACATTGATTTTCGACTCGGTCGTTTCGCGTACTACCGATATTTTGTTTTTCATAAATCATCTCTCCTTGACCGCCAAGCCGTGGGTATCGAATCCCTCGACCGTAGCAATTTTGTAAGCGTGGTTCCTCACCGCTTCAAATCCTTCGCGGCTCGCATAGCCCACCGAAGAACGCTTTAAAAAGTCAAACACCGAAACGCTGGAATAGGTCTTTGCAAACTGACCCGTCGGCAAAATCGCATTCGGACCGAGTACGAAATTGCAGAGCGTAACGGGGGTGTAGTCGCCGAGAAGTATCTCACCCGCGTTTTTTATTTTGGGCAGTATCTCGAACGGCTTTTCACAAATGACCTCCATATGCTCGGGCGCGTACTCGTTTACAAACGAAATGCTCTCCTCCAAACTCTCGGTCAGAATAACTCCGCCGTAGGTGTCAAACACGGCTGTAACAAATTGGCGGCGCTTCTCGGACAGCTTTTCAAGCTGTTTTTCCACAATCGGGATGACCTTTGCCACCAAATCGGAGCTGTGAGTAACAAGCAGCGAAGCCGAGTCGGGACCGTGTTCCGCTTCTATCATCCAGTCGAGCGCCACCTTATGCGGGTCGGCTTTTTCGTCAGCCAAAATTATCGCCTCGCTCGGCCCTGCGGGAAGACCCGCGTCGATGTGGCTCGCAAGCACTCTCTTTGCCGCGGTCGCATAAGCGTTTCCGGGGCCTATAATCTTATGGCACTTCGGTATGGTTTCGGTTCCATACGCAACCGCCGCGACCGCCTGAATACCGCCCACCTTATATATTTCGGTAATTCCTATTATTTTTGCCGCCGCCAGAATAGCGTCGTCAACATCGCCTTTCTCGTTAGGAGGCGTTACAACCACAATTTTTTCGACATTTGCGACCCTTGCGGGTACTCCGAGCATCAGCATAACCGACGGGAAGCTTCCCTTGCCGCGCGGAACGTAAAGGCAAACGTCTACTATCGGAGTTGTTTTCTCCCCGACCAAAAGCCCCTTGTCCACTTCGGTGAACCACATTTCCTCCGGAAGCTGCTTTTCGTGGAAATTCCAAATATTCTTAGCCGCATATTCGAGCGCGTCTCGCGTTTCTTTATCCAGACGCTCATAGCCCGCCTCTATTTCCTCCGGCTTTACTTTGATTTGCTCGCGCGTGAGCTTAACTCGGTCAAATCTCTCGGTATATTCAAGCACCGCCTCGTCGCCGCGAAGCTTAACGTCGTCCGATACCGACGCCGCCACCTTCATATGCTCGGTTATATCAAGTTCGGCACGCTTTAAAATAAACTCCCTCTTTTCATCGCTCAGTTCATTGAGTCTGTATATATTCATAAAAACGCCTCCCAAAAAAGTCAAAATATAACTTATATATTATACACCGTTTTATGACAAACTGCAAGGTATTTTTAAATTTGTACGAAAAATTTATTGTAAACCGATTATTGTAAACAAAATTTATTTTTTATATCTTGTCCGCAAACGCGTTTGTTGTGCGGCACTGCAAAATTTTGCAAAAATTGCACCCGAAAACGGCAAAAAGTGTGGATAACGTGGAAAAACCTGTGAATAACCGTAATTATTGAGGTTCAAACGTGGAAAAATTTCTGTAATATTTTTGTTATGTTTACGTAATATTTTTTGAAATTGCGGCGGTTTTTCAAAGTGCTTTTACAGAGAATATAGTCAAAGCCACCGCAAGATTCGGTGGCTTTAACAATGTCGTTTATTATTCGTTCTCGGCTTCGGGTTCCTTTTCAGGCTCAAGGTTTTCCATACCCGCTCCGGTATGCTTTACTCTTTCTTCGACCTCGGCGCGCTTGGCGTCGTTAAACCTGTCGAGAGTACCTACGAGATAACCCGTAATTCTTCTTATCCTCTCTACCTTCGGCTTTCCGTGTTCCTCGGCGCTTCGTCCGCACATCGGACATACGTTGTCTATAATTCCGGTGTATCCGCAAATCGGGTCACGGTCAACCGGATGGTTAACGCTTCCGTAGCCTATTCCGGCCTCTTTCATACATCTTATTATTTGTATGAACGCATCAACGTTTTTAAGCGGGTCGCCATCCACCTCGACATACGAAATATGTCCGCCGTTTGTAAGCGCATGGTAGGGCGCTTCAAGCCTTATCTTATCAAACGCGTTTATATTGTAGTAAACCGGAATATGGAAGGAGTTCGTGTAATACTCTCTGTCGGTAACGCCTTCGATTTCTCCGTACTTTTGTCTGTCTATTTTTACAAATCTGCCCGACAGACCCTCCGCGGGAGTTGCTATAAGAGAGAAGTTAAGACCGTATTTTTGGCTCGCCTGATCCATCCTCTTTCTCATATATCCTATAATCTCAAGACCGAGATTCTGCGCCTTTTCCGACTCGCCGTGATGCTCGCCTATCAAAGATTTAAGACACTCCGCAAGCCCGATAAAGCCGGCGGTCAGAGTGCCGTGCTTTAAAACATCGCCCACGGTATCATCATAACCGAGCTTTTCCGAGTCAATCCAAACGCCCTGTCCCATAAGGAACGGATAATTTTTAACCTTCTTTTGCGACTGTATCTTAAATCGCGCAAGAAGTTGGTCTATAACCAAATCGAGCATTCTTCCCAGGCTCTCGAAGAACAGCTCCACGTCTCCGTGCGCCTTTATCGCAAGACGGGGCAGATTTATGGAAGTAAAGCTGAGGTTTCCGCGTCCGTTTACAATCTCGCGGGTCTTGTCGTAATTGTTAGCGATAACTCTTGTACGGCAGCCCATATACGCCGCTTCGGTTTCGGGATGACCCTCCTTGTAATACTGAAGGTTGTACGGCGCGTCGATAAAGCTGAAGTTCGGGAAAAGACGCTTTGCCGAAACGCGGCACGCAAGCACGAACAAATCGTAGTTCGGGTCGCTCTCGTTGTAGTTCACGCCCTCTTTAACCTTAAAAATATGAATCGGGAAAATCGGCGTTTCGCCGTTGCCGAGGCCCGCATCGGTTGCCAAAAGCACGTTCTTTATTACCATTCTGCCCTCCGGCGAGGTGTCGGTGCCGTAGTTCAGCGACGAAAACGGTATCTGCGCGCCCGCGCGCGAGTGCATTGTGTTGAGGTTGTGAACCAGCGCTTCCATCGCCTGATATGTGGCTCTGTCGGTTTCGGACTCCGCGTGCTTTACCGTAAAGTCGTGAATTTTTTTCACCGTGTCCGCATCCGCAAACTCCGAGAGCTTCGCAGCCTCGACAGGCTCATACTCCGCAGCGTTTGCAAGGGTCGGGACAATATTGCTTTCCTTCTCAATATCCGCGACGATTTTCTTCGCCTTTCCTATTCCGTCCTCCACGCCGCACAAAAGCTCAAGAGCGCGCCCCATATTCTGGGTATATCTCTTTTTGTAGGTCTTTGCCACGCCGGGAGCCATACCGTAGTCAAAGTTGGGTATGCTCTGACCGCCGTGCTGGTCATTCTGGTTTGACTGAATCGCTATACACGCAAGAGCCGAGTAGCTTTGTATGTCGTTGGGCTCGCGCAAAAATCCGTGACCCGTCGAAAAGCCGCCCTCAAACAGCTTGAGTATGTCTATCTGGCAGCAGGTGGTCGTAAGCGTCAAAAAGTCAAGGTCGTGAATATGGATGTCGCCGTTCTTGTGCGCCTCGGCATGAACGGGGTCGAGAATAAACATCTCGTAAAACTGCTTAGCACCCTCGCTACCGTATTTGAGCATCGTGCCCATCGCGGTATCGCCGTCTATGTTCGCGTTCTCACGCTTTACATCATTATCCTTCGCGTCTTTGAACGTCAAGTCCTCATATGTTTTCATCAGCTTGGTGTTCATTTCGCGGACTTTTGAACGCTCGGCGCGGTAAAGTATAAATTCCTTCGCGGTCCTTGTGTGACCGTTTTCAATCAAAATACGCTCAACCGCATCCTGTATCTGCTCAACCGACGGATGATGGTTGCCGAGGGTATTTTCCATATACTCCACAACCTCTTCCGCAAGAGAACGAGCGGTGTCATAATCGCGGCCGCCTATCGCTTCCGCCGCACGGTAAATCGCGCTCGTGATTTTTTCAATGTCAAAATCAACCTCTCTGCCATCTCTTTTAACAATCTTTTCAATCATTTCCGAAGACCTCCATATATATATTTAGTATTTACGAATTAAGAAAAGCACTATATATTGTGTTTTTTAAGGTACATTTAATATTATAATTCCGAGCGGGCTCGGTGTCAACAAAAAAATCAGAAATGTAACAAAATTTATTGGTTTTGTAACATTTCTGATTTTACCATATTTATCCACTTTTTTTGCAAACGGCTGTTTGTCAAGGTTTGCGGCTCACTGTCCGTTTGCGTCGATTTTTGAGAGTGGTTCTGAGGCGGAATTTTATGTCAATCTTATCATTTTAACAGCTCTCGCCCGCGAGCCGCCCCGTCGAAAACGCAATCTGCAAATTAAAGCCGCCGGTATAAGCGTCAACGTCGATAACCTCGCCCGCAAAGAAAAGTCCGCGCACAATTTTAGACTGCATCGAGGAGGGGTCTATCTCTTTGACCGAAACCCCGCCCGACGTGATTATCGCCTGCTCTATCGGCGCAAATCCCGAAATCGAAATCTCGAAGCCCTTGAGCAATTTGAGAAGAGTTCTCCTCTCCTCCCTCGTTATCGAGTTCACTCTCTTGTCGGGAGCTATTCCCGACAACTCCACGACCGTGCTTATCAGCTTTGCGGGCAAAAGTCCGCCGAGCGAATTTTTAAACTCTTTGTTGATATTCTCGCGGAAATCTCTCTGTAATCTTTCGTCAAGCTTTGCATCATCGAGCGCGGGCTTCAAATCTATTATCAGCTTACATTCGCCCGATGCCTTTCTCATATGCGCGCTCGCGCTTAAAATAACAGGTCCCGAAACCCCCGTGTGCGTGAACAGCATCTCGCCGAAGTCGGTATAAATTGTTTTGCCGCGACCGTCAAGCAGCTTTATCGCAACGTTTCTGAGCGACAAGCCCGCAAGACCGCGTATAAAATCATCTCCGCTCTCCAGCGGAACGAGCGAGGGCTTAGGCTCCGTAACACTGTGACCCAGCTCACGCGCCCACTTATAGCCGTCGCCGGTCGAACCGGTGGACGGATATGACACACCGCCCGTCGCCGCAATTACGCTCTCCGCACCGATAATTCTGCCGTCCGACAGCCTTACGCCGCTGACCGCGCCGCCTTCGGTAAGTATTTCGGCGGCTTCTTTATATATTATGTCAACGTTGTTTTTGCTTAAAAAGCCGCGCAGAGCCGCAATTACGTCCGAGCTTTTGTCCGAAACGGGGAACACGCGTCCGCCCCGCTCGACCTTGGTCGGAACGCCGAGCTTATTGAAAAATTCGATGCAGTCTGAATTTGTGAAGCCGTAAAACGCGCTGTATAAAAACGAAGAATTTACCGTCACGTTTCGTATAAGCTCCTCAACGTCCTCGCAGGCGTTGGTAATATTGCATCTTCCCTTGCCGGTTATGAACAGCTTTTTGCCGAGCCTGTCGTTTTTCTCGATAAGAGTGACGCGGCAGCCTCTCTGAGCCGCCGTTCCCGCCGCCATCATTCCCGCGGCGCCGCCGCCTATTACAACAACCTTTTTACTCATATAATTACCGCCTAAACAAAAAGGGCAAACCGCCCTTTTGTTATTGAATTTTTTATTTGTATGTTTCAAAAAGACTTTAGACCGCCCGAAAGCGTGCCTTTGCCCGAACAGGGCAAAGCAAGCAAATAGGGCGAGGCTCCGCAAAAGGGCTCTGCCCTTTTGCTTTAGGGCTCCCGAAAAGTCCATAAGACTTTTTGGGAAAGTGTAGAGACCGCCCGAAAGCGCGCCTTTGCCCGAACAGGGCAAAGCAAGCAAAAAGGGCGAGGCTCCGCAAAAGGGCTCTGCCCTTTTGCTTTAGGGCTCCCGAAAAGTCCATAAGACTTTTTGGGAAAGT
>CANRNL010000039.1 GCA_947631965.1 uncultured Clostridia bacterium | reverse complement strand
TCACACCGCAAGGATAACGAATATTTTTATGCCACGCATACGTTTTATTCGTTTGATGATTACAGCAAACAATTAAATGCACATAACCGTAAATACAACAGATTTCCTATGCGACCGCTTAATTGGAAAGCTCCTATTGATTATGTCAATGCGTTTCTCAATGACGGCGAAATTTTTTCTACAATTTTGTAACACATCATTGACAAACCTACATTTTATTTTTTATTCGACTTAATATTTATTTGTAATCGTTGCAATAATTTTACTTTTGTGATATTATAATTATAATATCACCATAAATCAAAGAGGTTTACAGTCAGGAAGTGTAATTATGAATAATTTATCGATTATGCAGGACAACTACGATTTTTCAAACGATTTAAAATACCTGAAGCTTCTGCGCCACCGTTACAGAAACATAAGAGAGGCGTCCGAAGAAATAATAAATCTTCAGGCAGTTTTAAATCTTCCCAAGGGAACGGAGCATTTTGTTTCGGATATACACGGAGAATACGAGTCGTTCACACATATTATGAAAAACGCATCCGGTGTAATAAAGTCCAAGATAGACGGGCTTTTCGGAAATACCATCTGTGAGAGCGAGAGAAAATCGCTTGCAACACTGGTATATTATCCCAATGAAAAACTGCGTATTGTAAAATCTCAATGCGAGGACCTTGACGAATGGTACAACATAACCCTGCACCGTCTGGTGGAGCTTTGCCGCGTCATAGGTTCAAAATACACTCGCTCCAAAGTCAGAAAAGCTCTGCCGGAAGGCTTCGACTATATAATCGATGAGCTTTTGCACGCCGAAAATATAGAAGTCGACAAAGAAAAGTATTACAGCGAGATAATTAAAACCATTATAAGAATTGACCGCGCAGATGAGTTTATAATCGCTCTTTCAAATCTCATTCAAAGGCTTGCCGTTGACCACCTGCATATAATAGGCGACATTTTTGACAGAGGTCCCGGCGCGGCAATAGTTATGGATTACATTATGAAGCACCACTCTCTTGACATACAGTGGGGCAATCACGACATAACATGGATGGGCGCGGCGGCCGGCAGCGCCGCATGTATGGCAAACGTGCTGAGAATAAGCGCAAGGTATGACAACATCGACACCATAGAGGACGCATACGGCATAAACATAAGACCGCTGACGGTATTTGCCATGGAGGTATACGACAATGACGACTGCGAAAAATTTTTGCCCAAGACAGTTCATACCACAAAATACAGCAAGAGCGACGCGTATATAGTCGCAAAAATACACAAGGCAATAACCGTGATACAGTTTAAGCTTGAGGGTCAGCTTATAATGCGCCACCCCGAATACAAAATGGACGACCGACTCCTGCTTGACAAAATTGATTTTGAAAAAGGCGTTCTGAATTTAAACGGCAAAGAATACAAGCTGGTAGACCGCAATCTCCCCACCGTTGACCCGAAGAATCCGTATGAGCTTACCGCTCAGGAACAGGAGGTCGTCGAACGACTGCGCGGAGCATTTGCTCACAGCGAAAAGCTGCAGGCACACATCAAATTCTTGTACTCCAAGGGCAGCATTTACAATAAATATAATTCAAATCTCATGTTCCACGGCTGTATTCCCATGACAAAGGACGGAGAATTTGCCGAAACCGACGTACTGGGACCCAAGCTAAAGGGTAAAAAATTTCTTGACTTGGCGGAGCAGACCGCAAGAAGCGGTTATTTTGCGAAAAAGGGCAGCGAAGAACGCGAAAGAGGAAACGACTTTCTGTGGTATCTCTCGTTCGGTCCGCTTTCGCCCCTGTTCGGGAAGAATAAAATGGCTACATTTGAGAGATATTTCACCGACGACAAGGAGCTTCACAAAGAGGTAAAGAACCCATATTACAAGCACATAGACAATGAAGAAACCTGTATAAAAATTATGCTTGAATTCGGGCTTGACCCGCGTCAATCGCATATTATTAACGGTCACGTTCCCGTAAAAATCAAAAAAGGCGAAAGTCCGATAAAAGCTAACGGCAAGCTGTTTGTAATCGACGGCGGTCTTTCAAAGGCATATCAACCCGAAACCGGAATTGCGGGATATACTCTTATATATAACTCCCACGGACTTATCCTCGCTTCCCACGAGCCGTTTGAGTCAAGGAGCAAAGCTATAAAAGAGGAACTCGATATTCATTCCACGAAAACCGTGCTTGAAAAGGTTTCCGAACGAAAAATGGTTGCCGACACCGACATAGGCAAAGATATACAAGAACAAATCTCAGACCTCGAAATGCTTCTCGCGGCGTTTCGCAAGGGCATAGTAAAAGAGACTCATAAACCGCAGTAAATTACATAAATCTTATTACGACAAAAAAATAAACGGGTATGAACTTCATACCCGTTATTTTTTACTGTCATTCGTCGTGTTCACAGCCGCAGTCACAGCCGTCAAAGTCAATGCGGATTACTGCGCCGCATTCGGGACAGCAAAAACGTCCTTCGTCAATATCGTCGAGGTCGTCCTCGGTGAAGTACACTTCGGAACCGCATTTTGGACAAACCGTCTGATATTCGTCCTCATCGTTGAAGTCGTCGTCCTCACCGCCGAATATATGCTCGCCCAAAATGTCGATAACCTCTTCGTGCTCGTCAAGCTTGTCATTGACAAAATCCACCTCGCTGTCTATATCCTCAATAGTCTTTGCCATATCCTGCACCAAATCGAGCAGAGAATATATTATTTTTCCCTCGGCGGTATTTTTATCAAAATTTCCGCCGTCAGCCAAACCTTTAAGGTATGCGGCTTTATTGCTAAGTTCCATTTAAATCTTCTCCTTTTATCGGTATGTAAAAATTACGCTCTTGAAAGATATTCGCCGGTACGGGTATCAACCTGGATTTTATCTCCCTCGTTAATAAACATGGGAACGTTTATAACCGCGCCGGTTTCCAAAGTTGCGGGTTTGGTAACGTTGGTTGCGGTATTGCCCTTAACGCCAGGCTCCGTAGCCGTAACTTCAAGCTCGACAAAATTCGGCGGTTCAACCGCGAATACGTTACCCTTGTACGAAAGAATTTTAACCATCATATTCTCTTTTACAAACTTAAGAGAGTCGCCAAGCTGCTCCGCGCTGAGAGGCATCTGGTCGTAAGTTTCCTGGTCCATAAAGTAGTAAAGACCACTGTCCTCGTAAAGATACTCCATATCCTTTCTTTCAATATGAGCCTTGGGCATTTTCTCTGTGGGATTAAAGCTTCTTTCAATCACCGCGCCCGTCATAACGTTTTTCATTTTTGTACGCACAAAAGCCGCGCCTTTGCCGGGCTTTACATGCTGAAATTCAACAACCTGGAAAACATTGCCTTCAAATTCAAATGTTACTCCGTTCCTGAAATCACCTGCTGCTATCATTAAAATCTACCTCCTAAAATTCTGCTTTAAATAACGCACAAATATTGTATAACAAATCATATAAAAAAGCAAGAAAAATTTTAAATCTCTATCAATTCTTTGGTGCAACGGGCGGAAAAGTTTTCAACACCGTCTTTTTTTACGCAAACCATATCTTCAATTCTCACTCCGCCGAAGTCCGGAATATAAATTCCGGGTTCGCAGGTCACTATCATATTTTCCTCCAGCCGTATGCCGCACTTCGGAGACAAATTGGGCATTTCGTGAATTTGCAGACCTACGCCGTGACCTAGCGAGTGACCGAAAAACTCGCCGAACCCCGCTTCTTTTATTACATTTCGCGCCGCAAGGTCCGCGTCCGAGCAGACAACGCCCGCCCTTATTGCTTCAAGTCCGCGTAGCTGAGCATCCAAAACTACGCCGTAAATCTTTTTCTGCCTTTCGGACGCCTTGCCCAAAACGACTGTGCGGGTCATATCCGAGCAGTATCCGTCATATATACATCCGAAATCCATTGTTATAAAATCGCCGTTTTCCAGCTTTTTACCCGTCGGTTTTCCGTGAGGAAACGAGGTGTTTTTGCCGGAAATTGAAATAGTTTCAAACGATATTCCGTCAGCGCCGTTTTTGCGCATGGAATATTCAAGCTCCGCCGCAATATCTCTTTCGGTCACGCCTTCTTTTATATACTTTAAAATATTTTCAAACGCGAGAACGCCTATTTCTTCCGCACGGCGCAATTTTTTCAGTTCGTCCTCGCTTTTTATTATTCTGAGCGCGTTTATTTTGTTCGACGCGCCGCAAAGCGACACTCCGCAAAGTCCGTTCGACATTTCGGAATACTCGGCATAACTCATAAAATTGTCTTCAAACGCCATTGTGCGTATATCGTTTTTCTTTACAATTTCGGAAATAAGCGCATATAGTTTGCTTGGGCTGCACTCCGTCACCTTAAAATTCTTTGCCTCTTTTTCGGCAATTTCGGTGTATCGTGAATCGGTAAAAAGATAATTGCCCCCGCGGCAAATAACAACGCAGCCTTCTCCGCCCGAAAAGCCGCTGAAATAGCGCATATTGTAGGGCGAAGTCAACAAAACCGCATCATATTCTTTAAGAAGTACTCCTATTCGTTCAAGCATTATTACTCAGCGCCTTTATATATATTTCTTTCATAGCCGCCGCATCTGTACCCTGCGTGCCGTGCGACTCACATATTATCGTGGGCGACAAACCGCGCTCGGCAATAATCTGTGCGATAGGCTCAAATTCGGGTTCATACTCCGTCTCGGCAAACGTATGGTGCTTCTTTTCACCCGCATTGGTGTATTCTATCCTGCTGTAATGCGCGTGAAAATTAGCGGCGCGCCACGAGCCGAGCGAATTTGCAATTTCGTCGAAAATAGCTTCAAAATCCTCTTTGGTCTTGAGAGAACCGCGCGTCTGCGCATTTACATGACCGAAGTCTATTGTCGGAATAAGTCTTTCGTCCAGCTTGCAAAGCTCCATAACTTCGGATACGTTTCCGAGCTGGTTTACCTTTCCCATAGTTTCGGGGCATATGCTTATATCTCCCAAACCCGCCTCATCTGCCGCCGCAAGCGCGAGTGAAAGGGTATTTTTGGCAAGATTCAGCGCCTCGCGTCTCGTGATTTTGCCGCACGAACCCGAATGTACCACAATTCTTTTTGCACCCATATTTTTTGCCGCATTGAGCGACTGCATAATATAATTAACGCTGTTGAGCCTTTTTTCTTCTTCAACCGAAGAAAGGCTTATAAAATACGGGGCGTGAATTGAAAGCGTGATATTGTATTCGCGTGCGCGCTCGCCCAAGGTTTTAGCGGAATCTGCAGAGATTTTCACGCCCTTTCCGCACTGATATTCATAGGCCTCAATTCCGAGCCCCGCAGCATATTTCGGCATTTCAAGCGAAGACCTTCCTCCGCTCTCGTAAAAGTCATCGGGATTTCCCGCAACTCCGAACAAAGCCGCCATATTCAACACTCCCACCTGTTTTTTAGTATTATGCGCTCAAAAAAACGCTTAAATTTGATAAACTTGCCTTCCGCATCCGAAATAGGTCTTACAAGAATCGTGAGCATTTTTAACCTGTTGCCGCCGTATATGTCGGTGAAAAGCTGGTCGCCTATTACCGCCGTCTCACTAAACGGTACGCCCATAATTCCGCAGGCTTTCACAAATCCGCGTCTGAGCGGCTTTCCCGCCTTTGCTATGTAGGGAACTCCTATTGATGCGCAAAACCGCTCCACCCGTTCACCGTCGTTGTTGGAGAGAATATATAAGTTAAATCCGCAGTCTTTTTTTAAAAGTCCTATCCAACTTTTCAGCCTGCCATCGCCTTCGGGAGCGGCATACGGCGCAAGAGTATTGTCGATATCGAGAATAAACGCCTTTATGCCTCTTTCTTTAAGGTCTGACAAATCTATATCGTATATACTTTCCGCATAAATCCGAGGAAGCAATTTTTTAAACATAATCTTCTCCGTCTGCCCGCATTTAAGCCTGCGACAGCTTCTCCCTGACAATTTTGTTTATGAGCTTTCCGTCGGCTCTGCCCTTGGTTTTAGGCATAATATTTGCCATAATTTTGCCCATATCCTTCATTGACGTCGCACCGACTTCGGCGATTACGTCCGAAACTATTTTTTCAAGTTCTTCCTCGCTAAGCTGCTCGGGTAAGTACGACATAAGAATTTTTATCTCTTTGTTTAAGTCCTCAATCAAGTCCGCTCTTCCGCTTTTCTCGTATTCGGGCAGAACATCGCGGCGCTTTTTTAGCTCGTGCGCAATAACGTCGGTAACACCCTCGTCGTCAAGCACGGTCTTGGTATCCTTTTCAATCTGCAAAACTCCCGAACGTATCATCTGAACCGTGTTTTTGCGTATCGTATCTTTCTCCTTCATAGCTTCTTTCAAATCGTTCATAAGCTGTTCTTTAACAGTCATATTCTTTATCACCTCATATAAATTTGATATGCAATATGGCGAAACCCACATATATAATGTGGGTTTCATTAAGTAAATCAATATTTGCGTTTACGAGCAGCTTCGGATTTCTTCTTGCGCCTGACACTGGGTTTTTCATAATGTTCTCTTTTTCTAACCTCCGATAAAACGCCGGCCTTAGCACAGGAACGCTTAAAACGGCGAAGCGCGCTGTCCAATGATTCATTATCTTTAACTCTGATTTCAGCCATTACTAATTTCCCTCCCTCCAAGTTACATCATGGAATACGGATTTTATGCCAAGCCTCGTCGAAACCCCGACGCACATTAAGTCAAACAATCTGAAAAATAAACTCGGCATAATGATGTCAAAAAATGTTACCTTATAATTATAACTATGAGTTAGGGTCTTGTCAAGCACAAAATTATACTTTTTTTATATTTTCCAAAAATTTATATTGTATTTTGGCTTTTTTGTGCAGCGATACGGGAATATAAATACTCCAGCGCGTCCGAAACGCCGCCTACAGTATCTATAATTCCGCTTTTTACCGTTTCTTCGCCGAATAAAATTGTTCCGATGTCATTTGCTATCTTTTGAGTTTCCATCATTAAGGACTCGAATTTTTCATATGTGGTGTTGGAGTGGTTCACAACGAACGAAATTACTCTCTCCTGCACCTTGCTGAAATAATCGAACATCTGCCTTACACCGATTACGGTGCCGCTCATCCTTATGGGATGCACCGTCATTGTGGCGGAAGGCACTATAAAAGAACGGTCAGACGATACCGCAAGCGGAACGCCTATGCTGTGACCTCCGCCCAGGACAAGCGACGCGGTGGGCTTTTTAAGGCTGGCAATCATTTCGGCAATGGCAAGTCCCGCCTCAACATCACCGCCAACAGTGTTCAGCAAAATCAAAATACCGTCTATATCGGACGATTCCTCCACTTCGATAAGTTTCGGCATTACATGCTCGTATTTGGTGGTCTTTGTGCCGGGCGGCAAAAAGTTGTGTCCCTCTATTTGCCCCGCGATAGTGATACAATATATATTGCCGCGCGGATTTTCGGTTTTCACGCTTGCCATATCCTCAATGGAATTTTGCGGAGAATTATTTTCGTTATTTTCGCCGCCTCCACCGTTTTCTCCGTCTTTATTTTCAAACATATTTTCGTTCTCCGACAATAAAAACACCTCCGTTGTAGTTAATATTTACACAGAAATGATAAAATATTCTTGCAAAACAAAATACTGTATGGTAGAATTAAATATAATGTATATTTATTGAAAAGAGGTGTGCGCTGTGCCGATAAAAGTGGCGGACAATTTGCCCGCAATCGACATTCTTGAAAAAGAAAATATTTTTGTTATGACGGAGAAGCGCGCTATTTCTCAGGATATACGTCCTCTTGAAATAGTAATTTTGAACCTGATGCCCACAAAAATCGTAACCGAAACCCAGCTTATGCGCGTCTTGGGAAATACTCCGCTTCAAATAAACGCGCATTTTATAAGGACGAAAACATATAAATCGAAAAACACTTCGGAAGATCATCTCCAGGCGTTTTACCTGACGTTTGACGATATAAAGAACAAAAAATTTGACGGTCTGGTAATAACCGGCGCGCCGGTTGAAAATATGGAGTTCGAGGAAGTTGAATATTGGGATGAACTTTGCGAAATAATGGAGTGGTCAAAAAGCAATGTAACTTCCACTTTCCACATATGCTGGGGTGCACAGGCGGCTCTTTATTATCATTTTAAAATACCCAAGTACCCCCTGCCGCAAAAATTGTTCGGTGTGTTTAAGCACAGCGTTGTTCCCGAAAAACGTCATAAAATACTTCTAAGGGGCTTTGATGATGTTTTCTACGCTCCGCACTCGCGCTACTCCGAGGTGCGCGAGGAGGATATAAAAAAGGTTCCGGGGCTTGAAATACTCGCCAAATCCGACGAAGCGGGAATATATATAATAACCGCCAAAAATGACAAGATGTTCTTTGTGACGGGTCATTCGGAATATGACAGGAACACCCTTTCCGACGAGTATTTCCGTGACCGAAACAACGGTCTTGATACCGCCGTCCCGAAAAATTATTTTCCGGATGACGACCCGAAAAATCCGCCGGTCGACTTATGGCGCGCACACTCAAATTTGCTTTTTTGCAACTGGCTAAACTACTTTGTATATCAGACTACGCCGTATAATATCAATGAGGTAAAATAAAAAAGGGCTCACGCCCAATGTCATTAAGTTAAGAAAGACTAATAATGATTAAGTAGTATACAGGGAGAGTGAAAACTGTAAATTCACTCTCC
>CANRNL010000038.1 GCA_947631965.1 uncultured Clostridia bacterium | reverse complement strand
TTGATCACAGCCGTGGACGTGATAAACATCTCCTCCGAAGCCTTGTTGAAACTCCCCGCCTCAACCACCCGCACAAACGTTTCAAGCTGCGCCGTATTCATTTGTATGCTCACCTCTCAATATTTTCGCTCACCTATATTATAGCAATAAGCTCGGATATGAAGTCAATAGAATATGAGTAAAATTTATAAAATGTTTACAAAATCAAATACGTTTACTCGCTCCGTGAAAAATCCAGATGAAGTACGGCAAAAAATATTTGACTGATTTTTGACTGACAAATTTACAAAAATTAAGTGTTTTCGTCACAGCAAGCACGACGTAGGGGCGAACCGTGTTCGCCCGTTTTACCCGCATTATATGCGGGCAGTGTTATGTACTTTTCCCCGCGCGGAGAAATAAAACGGAATACAGTGAAAAGGCACAAAGCCCCCTAAAGGGTACTTTGGCTTTTCACTGCATCCTTCACACTAAAATTCGCGCTACGCAAGGCTTGCGCTCATCAAGTGTTCAGGAAAAAGCGACTTGCGCTTTTTGGGAAAGAGGAGCCGCAGCGAAGTAAGCGTAGCGGTGACTTTATTGCGAAGCAAAAAAGTCGCCGCAAGCAAACGAAGCTTGCGGCGACGATGGTCGGAGTGACAGGACTTGAACCTGCGGCCCCTTGACCCCCAGTCAAGTGCGCTACCGGCTGCGCCACACCCCGAAACAAACAATATTATATTACAATTTTTCCATGTTGTCAAGCATTTATTTTCAATATATGTTTACTAAAAGGACGATTATATCGTCCTTTTAGCAAAAACAACGCCTAAGCAGGCACTCCATCTGTCTTACGCCCTTTTCCTGAGATTTTATTATGGCGCGCAGAACAGGTCTGAGCTGCGGGCATATATCATACCTCAGCGCGTTGTGCGACATTTTTATCGCACCCTCGTGGTGAGGTATCATTTCGCGCATAAAGTCGGCGCTTACGTTATTGTCAGAGCAAGCGTTTCCCATTTCAAAAAACATTGTGCGCATCGTTTCGTTCACAAAATTTTGATACAGCTTTAAATCCTGCGGAGAGTTTATAAGCTCACTGCACGACGCGTCTATCGCAAGCATATCTTCTATGCTTCGCCTTTGCTCGGTTATAATTCCCTCCGCAATGTTCCGCAATGGTACAAGTGTGGTGTAATTCAATATGTTTTCGGACATCTCTATCGCCGCAAGGTGATGCGGAATCATCTGAGATATAAAGTTATGCGATATGCTGTCGCTCAGGTCGGCATCGGTCATACCCGCAATCATTCCGTATAAAATATCGTAAAATTTGTCTAAGTATCTTCTCGTGACGTTATTAAGTACACAATTTCCGTTTTTCATAACTACCTCCCCGACACCATAATATGCGCGGGGAGGGTCCGCCGTTCGCTTCGGACTTTAAAATCACGCTCGCGTTACGCTTTTCGTATTACAAAGCTGACTTTTTCGCTTTTTTCGTTTGGCCTTTCAAACGAAAACTCATCATTGATTTCAAGCACCTCAAAGCCGCTCGCGCGGACTATCTCCGAAATTTTTTCGACGGAATACGCAGTCTCGTAATGATACTCGTCAAACCGCGAATAATTTTCTCCGTCCTCCGTCTCAAAAAAGCTCAAATTAAATTCGCATACCCTTTCGTCTCGGTCATAGGAGTTGCGCCAGACCATAAACACGCCTTCCTCCTCGTATGCGAACACATTTCCGTCCAGCACCTCGGACAGCTTATACTCGGTGTTTATGTCAAAAATCATAATTCCGTTCGGATTGAGATAGTTATGCGCCAGCGAAAATACTTTTTCAAGCCCGCTCTCATCACTTATATAATTCAGACTGTCCAGCATACAGAATATTATGTCAACCGTGCCGTACAATTCAAACTCGGTCATATCCTGATTCAAAAAAAGTATATTAAGGTCCTCAGCCTCCGCTTTACTTTTTGCCTCCATAAGCATATCCACCGACAAATCTATTCCTATCATATCGTATCCGCGGCGCGCAAGCGGAATTGTAATATTGCCCGTGCCGCACGCCAAGTCAAGCGCAAGACACGGAGTTATGCCGTATTTTTCGGTTATCCGCTCAATATACTCTATAATTTTTCCATAATCGACATTTTGGAGCTTATCATAAACTCTTGCAAAACCATTATACAATACGCACACCTCTCTAACCGATCATACTTATCTATTCAACCTTTTCAAGACGGGCATATGTAGCCATAAGTCTCTTTCCTTTGTCGTTTTCAAAATCCACCACCACGAGCATATCGCGACCCATAGATGTGACCGACGTCACCGTACCCACGCCGAACTTGCGATGGCGCACCTTATCGCCGGCTTTGAACGAGAACGCGCTGTCGGACGGCTCGCTATACTGCCGTTCGGCGTTCGTTTTTCCGTTATTTATAAGCAGACTGCTACCGAAGCCTTTTACGATTTCCCTCGGTCGGTAAGACGACTCGCTCGACCTGCGCCCATTCCTCGGAGAAAGGTTTTCCGTAAACTCCTTTGAAATTTCTCCGATGAAGCGTGACGGAGGATTATACGTCGTTCTGCCGAACAGCATCCTCGACCTCGCGTGTGTGATATAAAGCTTTTTCTTGGCGCGGGTTATTCCCACATAACACAATCTGCGCTCCTCCTCCATTTCGTCTGGGTTGCCGAGCGCCATATTTCCGGGGAATACACCCTCTTCAACGCCGACAAGAAAAACATACGGAAATTCAAGTCCTTTTGCGCTGTGGAGCGTCATAAGCACCACGGTGTCCTGCATCTCGTTGTAGTTGTCTATATCCGACACAAGCGAAATTTTTTCGAGAAGCTCGTCGAGAGTTATAAGCTCGTCGTTTTTCATTTCCTCCTGAACCATTGATATAAATTCGTTGAGGTTTTCTATTCTGGTTCTCGACTCAACCGTGTTGTCGGCATTAAGCGCACTTATCATACGGCTTTCCTCCAGCACCGTATGCACAAGTTCCTCAAGATTCTGCTCGGTTCTCTTACTTATTATGCCGTCAATCATCTCGGCAAACGCCGTAATTTTTGACGCTGCGCGGGATAATCCGTCAAATTCGGACGCGCGGCGGCATACCTCGAACATAGATACGCCCGTATCCGCCGCAATATCCTCTATTTTGTCCACCGTGGTACCGCCTATTCCCCGCTTTGGCTCGTTTATTATGCGCTTTAAAGCGACGTTATCCTCGGTATTTTGAATAAGGCGCAGATATGCGGTCAAATCCTTTATCTCCTTACGGTCATAAAAGCGCAGACCGCCTATGACCCTGTACGGTATCGCGTTTCTCATCAAACATTCCTCTATAACTCGCGACTGCGCATTCATTCTGTATAATACCGCATAGTCGTTATACGCGGTATCTTCTTCAGGCATATTCTTCTCTATCGTCCTCGCTATAAAATAACCTTCGTCGTGCTCGTTCTCGGCGTTGTATATAACCACCTTTTCGCCTTCGTCGTTTTGCGTCCAAAGCGATTTTCCGCGTCTGCCGTCGTTGTTTTTTATAACCGAATTTGCCGCGCCGAGAATATTTTGCGTAGAGCGGTAGTTTTCCTCAAGCTTTATCACCTCGGCTCCCTTAAAATCCTTCTCAAAACTCAAAATGTTCTGTATGTTAGCGCCTCTAAACTTGTATATGCTCTGGTCGTCATCTCCGACAACGCATATGTTGTGATGCTTACCCGCCAAAAGCGAAATGAGCCTGTACTGCGCCGAGTTGGTGTCCTGATACTCGTCGACGAGTATGTACTTAAACTTATCTTGATAATACTCCAAGACCTCGCCGTTTTCCTCAAAAAGGCGCACGGTATTAAATATAATATCGTCGAAGTCAAGCGCGTTGTAGCTCTTTAATTTTCGCTGATAAAGCCTGTAAATTTCAGCTACCTTTTCTCTGTAAAAGTCTCCCGCAAATTTTTGCTCAAAGTCGTCGCAGTCCAAAAGCTCATCCTTCGCGCGGCTTATTACCGACAAAACCGAGCGCGGAGAGTATGCCTTTTCGTCTATGTCAAGCTCCTTTAAACATTCCTTTATAACAGTTTGCTGGTCGGCGGTATCAAATATCGCAAAATTCTTGTTGTAGCCTATTTTTTCAATGTCCCGCCTTAAAAAGCGCACGCACATAGAGTGAAACGTACTCGCCCACACGTCCTCGCCGCAGTCGCCGAGACGCGCGGTTATTCTCGATTTAAGCTCGGCGGCAGCCTTGTTTGTAAAGGTTATCGCAAGGATATTGTAGGGCTTTATCGGGTCAACGCTCAGAAAGCGCTCCAAATCACGCGGAATTGTGTCGACCTCGCCATTTGCATACCATTCCAAAACCTCTTCTTCTTCGGGAGACATAGATGGGTCAACGTACTCGCTGCCGTATGCACTTCCGTATTTTATAAGATGACCTATTTTATTTATAATGACCGTCGTTTTGCCGCTTCCCGCCCCCGCTATCACCAAAAGAGGTCCCGAAGTGTTAAATACCGCCGATTTTTGCATATTGTTGAGATGCTCGTAGTCCTTCTCGATTATCCTGTTTCTTATTTCGGTAAATTTCATTTGTTATCCTCCAAAAATTCTTCAAATACAAGTATAACCCAACCTCTGCTTTTTTTCAAGGAATTTCATCAAAATATATATTTTTAAAATATATCGTTTTGAGCCGACGTATATAAAAATTCAAAAATATTATCATAAATAAATTTTTATATTGACTTTTCTCGGACTTATGGTAAAATAACCTTAATTTAGCAAGCAAAATATATTTAATTGGAGAAAAATTTATGGCAAAAGAAACTAAAAAGCAAAGATTTGACAGAATAGCTGCGGCACGCACCGAGAAGATTTTGGATACCGTAAGGCTGCTTGAGAACTGTTCCAACAAGGCGAACTACGAGTATACTCCCGACGACATTGAGAGCATATTTTCTTCCATAGAAAACGCCTTAAGCTCGGCTAAAGAGAAGTTTGCGTCAAGCACCAAGCAAAAGCGCGTAAATATGTTCAAAAACGAGTTTGAAAGAGAGTACACCTGGCTGAACGGATTTTTGAGAAACGTTGACCGTTTCGGCGAACGCCCTGCTCTTTTTGAGCCGATAAGCAACACCAAATGGACATACAGCGAGCTTAACCGTGAGGCAAACCGATTTGCAAACGCCGTTTTGGAGTCCGGCGTAAAAAAGGGCGGTATGGTTATGTTCCAGCTTTTAAACTGTCCGGAATTTGTGTTTACTTATATAGCCTGTCATAAGACCGGCGTTGTAAGCTGCCCGATAAACTTCCGTCTTTCGGCGGGCGAGATAGCCGCTACGATAGACGACAGTTGTCCTGATATATTTATGTTTGATTCGTCAAACACCGACTCTGTTTTGCAGGCTTTTAAACTTGCAAAGCATAAGCCGAGCGTTGTCATAAGCGTTTCGGAAAACGAAAGCGAAATACCGCCGTCGGGAATAGTAAGATATTCCGACTTTGTTAAGAATCAATCGTCCGACGCTCCTGTGTTTGATTGGACTCTTTCGATATACGACGAAACTTCAAGACTTTACACATCCGGTACTACCGGAAGACCCAAGGGCGTGTGTCTGACGAGCATAAACGAGGTTCTCTCCGCGCACGACGTTATGATACACTTCCCGTTCTCATGCGAGGATAAATCGATGAACACAACGCCGTGGTTCCACAGAGGCGGGCTTCATTCGGGAGGTATTACGCCCACCCTTTACGCGGGCGGCTCGGTCACGATTATGCGTAAGTTTGACCCGATTCTTACTCTTAAATACATAGAGAAATACAAGCTGACCTTTATAATCGGCGTTCCGGCGGTGCTTGAACGTTTGTCGGAGGAACAGGAAAGGCAGGGACGCGACCTCGGTTCTCTGCGCGGAATCGTAACTATGGGCAGCCCGTTGGAGCGCGCCGCCTGCATACGTTATCAGAAAATACTCACGGCTAAAATCTTTAACGGCTACGGAACAACCGAAACATTCTGGAATACATTTTTGCGTCCTATGGACTTACCCGCTATGGCGGGTACTGCGGGAAGCTCCTGCACCGACGACGATGTGCGCGTTGTCAAAATGTATGACGACCGCCCCGCAATGCCCGACGAGCTTGCGGCAAAGGACGGCAGCGAGGTCGGCGAGATAATTATAAAATCTCACGCAAAATCCGCTTACTTCTATTATAACAACGAGAAAGAAACCGAGAATAAGTTTCACAACGGATTTTTATACACAAACGACCTTGGCACATGGGACGAAAATTGCTTTGTAACCGTTGTCGGCAGAAAAGATGATATGATAATATCGGGCGGCGAGAACATATATCCCGCGCAGGTTGAGGAGGTTTTGAACCGACACCCCATGGTCGCCGACAGTATCGTAACCTCGGTGCCGGACGCGGCGCGCGGCGAGCTTGTGACCGCGTATGTCGTAAAGTCGGACAATTCGCTTACCGTTGCGGAGCTTGAAAGGTTCTGCAAGGAAAGTCCGATGATTTCAAATTACAAGCGTCCGAGATATTACAGATTTATATCGGGAATACCTACGAACGCCACCGGCAAAAAACTGCACTTTAAAATGAAAGAAATTGCCAAGGAAGACCTTCTCAACGGTCTGCTCATACGCGCGTAATTTTAATTATTGAAATAACAAAAAGCAGAGGAGCAGTTCACAATCCTCTGCTTTTTGTCGTCGAGCATCTTAATAATAAAGCAGAAATTTTCTGCCGGAAGTATAGAGTGCGTGGTGTTATTCTTCGCCCGCCTTTACCTTTTCGGCATGCTCTTTTTGTATTTCGGGGTCCATTGACAGCATCGGTTCAACGTCCATATGGCGGAAGTGCCTGTCGGCATAGTTTTTCGTACACTTATACACAAGCGGAGAAAGCACCAGAACGCCGATAAGGTTTGGAAGCATCATAAGACCGTTGAACGTATCGGATAAATCCCACGCGAGATTTTCTCCCATAACGGCTCCGCCGAACGTCGCTATAACGAAAATAAGTCTGTAAGGCAGAGTTGACTTCGTGCCGAACAGGAATTCGCACGCTTTCGTTCCGTAGTGGCTCCAGCCCAGCACGGTTGAAAACGCAAACATTAAAAGCGCAAGCGCGACAAACATTGTTCCCGCCTTGCCGAACGTATTGCCGAACACCATACCTACAAGCTCGCCGGTATTTCCGACCTCCTGCGCCAAAAGTCCGGTTTCAAGATTAACAAGACCCGACGAGAGCAGAGTGAACGCGGTAAGCGAGCATACTACTATCGTATCGGCAAACACTTCAAATATTCCCCACATTCCCTGACGAACCGGCTCTTTTACGTTTGAATTTGAGTGTACCATAACCGACGAACCGAGTCCTGCTTCGTTTGAGAAAACTCCGCGTTTCATTCCCATCTGGATAGCCATTTTAACTCCCGTACCGACTACCGCGCCGCTTACGGCTCTCAGTCCGAACGCGCCTTTAAATATAGAGCTTATTACCGCGCCGAACTTGTCTATATGTAAAATGCAGATTACAACCGTTCCGACAAGATACAAAACCACCATAAACGGAACTATCTTTTCGGTAACAGCCGCAATACGTTTAATACCGCCGATTATAACAATCCCCACGAGAAGCATTATAACGATTCCCGTGATATATCTCGGCACATTAAACGCCGCCGCCATATTGGTTGAAATTGTATTGACCTGAGTCATATTTCCGATACCGAACGACGCGAGAATACAGAATATGCTGAACAAAATTGCAAGTATCAGTCCTATGTATTTACAGTGCTTTTTCTTTCCGAGCCCGTCGCGCAGATAATACATCGCGCCGCCGCTCCATTCGCCCTTATCGTTCTTCTTTCTGAACAATATACCGAGTACATTTTCGGAATAGTTTGTCATCATACCGAAAAACGCAATGAGCCACATCCAAAATACCGCGCCGGGACCGCCCGCCACAATAGCGGAAGCTATACCTGCTATATTTCCCGTGCCGACCGTCGCGGCAAGAGCCGTGCATAAGCTCTGAAACTGGGAGATAGACTTATCGTCGGTATGCTTTGTGACGTGTCTGTCTTTAAATATAGCCCCAATCGTATTTTTAAACCAATGCCCTATATGGCTGATTTGAAAGAACTTTGTAAGGCAGGTCATAAGAACGCCCACAAACGCAAGAAGTATCAGAGCAGGCCAGCCCCATACCACTCCGTTTACGGCGTCGTTCACCCGTTGAATAATGTCCAGCAAAAATATCATCTCCGTTCATATTTCCTTTTACGGTTTATCGTATATCGAATAAAAAATAAAACATTTATAACATAATATCATATATCGTCAAAAAACACAAGGAAATATTATTTTTTGTCACAAATCATCCGAATTTCATCATATAAATCCGTCGATTTCGGTTTGACAAAAGCACCGCTGTGATATATAATTAAAGCACTTATATGAGACAAACGGCAAAAACAAATCCGAAAGGAGTGACTTAAAATATGGCGGTTTACAGATGCAGTGTTTGCGGTGCGATTTATGATGAAGAAAAAGAGGGCAGACCTATTTCGGAAATAGACAAATGCCCCGTGTGCAAGCAGCCGGTCTCCAAGTTTGTGCTTGTGAATTCCGCACCCGAAAAGGTCAATGAATACACAGGTGAGCTTGACTACGACAAGAATTTTGTGCGAACCGACGATTCCGCTAGATATATGGAGCAGATACATCAAATGGCGGTCACGGGTAAGTATATAAGCGCGGCGATGGGAACTCAAATGCCGCTTCCGAACTGGGACGACATCTTGATTCTCGGCGCACAGCTAAACCCGCCCCCTCGGGGCGACGGCGACGAGGTGGAAACAAGAACCGTCATAGGCAAGCACGCCAAGTTACCTATGGTTATCGAAAGCCCCGTATTCGTCTCGCATATGTCGTTCGGCGCGCTTTCAAAAGAGGCGAAAATTGCGCTTGCAAAAGGCTCCGCTGCTGCAAAGACCGCTATGTGCAGCGGTGAGGGCGGTATTCTGCCGGAGGAAAAAGCGGCGGCTTACAAATATATATTCGAGTATATCCCAAACAAGTACAGCGTCACAGACGAAAATTTAAAATCTTCCGATGCGATAGAAATAAAAATCGGTCAGGGTACAAAGCCGGGTATGGGCGGACATCTCCCCGGTGAAAAGGTCACTCCCGAAGTTGCGGCGATACGCGGAAGGAAGGTCGGAGAGGATATTCAAAGTCCGAGTAAATTTCCCGAAATAAACTCAAAAGACGATTTGAAAGAAATGGTATCTATGCTTCGCGAGAGGTCGGGCGGCAGACCGATAGGAATTAAGATTGCCGCGGGTCGTATCGAACGTGACCTCTCTTACTGCGTATATGCAAAGCCCGACTTTATTACTATCGACGGGCGCGGCGGCGCAACGGGATCAAGTCCGTTTTTCCTGAGAGAGGCTACTACGGTTCCGACGATTTATGCCCTTTCGAGAGCGCGCAGGTATCTTGACAGCCACGGCTCGGATATTTCTCTCATAATCACGGGCGGGCTTCGGGTCAGCGCGGATTTTGCCAAGGCTCTCGCAATGGGTGCGGACGCGGTCGCGGTCGCAAGCGGCGCGCTGATAGCGGCGGCTTGTCAGCAGTACAGAATATGCGGCAGCGGCAACTGTCCCGTGGGGGTCGCAACGCAGGACGAAGAGCTTAGAAAACGCCTGAATACAGATGCGGCGGCACAGCGCACGGCAAACTATCTTAATGTATCGCTTGATGAATTAAGAATGTTTGCGCGGGTGACGGGTCACACTTCGGTTCACGATTTATCAATGTCGGATTTGGTAACCACTGACGATGAAATTGCAAAATACACCGGTATAAAGCACGCCGGATATTATGATGAAACCAATAAATTTTATATAAAAAAGGAGAATGTAAAAATGAAAAAGTACAGATGCACGATATGCGGAAAGGTTTTTGAAGCGGCGGACGAGCCGATTTGTCCGGTTTGCAAAGCGTCGGGCGACAAAATAGAGACTTTTGACGCGGCGGAGGCCGAAAACAAGTACGCGGGTACGCAAACCGAGAAAAATCTTCGAGCGGCGTTTTCGGGCGAGTCGGAGGCTCGCAACAAATACACCTATTTTGCATCGGTTGCAAAAAAAGAAGGCTACGAGCAGATGGCGGCACTGTTCTTAAAGACGGCCGACAACGAAAAAGAGCATGCTAAGCTGTGGTTCAAGGAGCTTAAAGGAATCGGAGACACACCGCAGAATTTGGCTTCGGCGGCGGCAGGCGAAAATTATGAGTGGACGGATATGTACGCGGGATTCGCCGAAACAGCCGAGAAAGAGGGCTTTACCGAGCTTGCTGAAAAGTTCCGTATGGTTGCCGCAATAGAAAAGCATCACGAAGAGCGCTACAGAGCGCTGCTCAAAAATATCGAAACGGCTCAGGTATTCGCAAGAAGCGAAGTCAAGGTTTGGGAATGTCGCAACTGCGGTCATATAGTTGTCGGAACAAACGCTCCCGAAGTATGTCCCGTATGCAATCATCCGCAGAGCTTTTTTGAAATAAACTGCGAGAATTATTGATATTTTCCAAAAGCGAATAATTTTTAACATTAACCCCTCCCGAAATTTCGGGAGGGGTTTGTTGCGCTTATTATACTTAATTTTACCACAATATTTCGGTATCGCTTACGCAAAGCGGCTTCATATCGTCAAGTGCGTTCCATAGCATAACCTTTACGGTATCCGCGCCGTATGTATTAAACATAATCGGATTTACGATATGCTCACCCGGCTCGTCAAAAGACACGCAAATCACCTCGGTGCATATCAAAATGTCATTTTTATACGCCGCAAAAATCACACAATATACTCCCGCGCTCGGCGACGCTATAACCGCCCCGCCCTCACGATACTCCACGCTGTAATAAAGCGGTGCATTTTTGAACAGCGCAGTATATACCGCCGGCTCGGTCGCTTCCGCTATGTCGGTATCCCAGCCGTCAAAAGAATATGAATATTCCTCATCATTCGGCTTTTCGGGCTGCGCTCCGCTATATACAGGTACAGTGCCAAACTCCCATTCGCCGCTCTGCAAAATCTCATCATTATAGTTCACAAACGTAATGAGATATTTATTTATCGTCCATTTGGCATAGTATTTTTTCGCTCCGATGTCTGTACCTTTTATGTCAACTACCGATTCGCCGTCACAGTTCTCATTATCAAACCAACCGCCGAACGTATACCCCGTTTTGGTAGGTATAGGCAGCGTTGTCGTTTCACCGTAAGTGTAGCTTGTAAGTTCTTCGCACTCGCCGCCGTTTGGATCAAGCACCACATCATAAATATTCGCTGTCCATTTGGCGTAGTATTCTTTAGCGTCAATATCTGTTGGCTTTATGTCAACTACAGCTTCGCCGTCAAATTCCTCATTATCAAACCAACCGCCGAACGTATGCCCGATTTTGGTCGGTATAGGCAGCGGTGTAGTCTCGCCGTAGGTGTAGCTTGTAAGTTCTTCGCACTCGCCGCCGTTTGGATCAAGCACCACATCATAAATATTCGCTGTCCATTTGGC
>CANRNL010000037.1 GCA_947631965.1 uncultured Clostridia bacterium | reverse complement strand
TATTAAAAACCTCCTTTGGTTTTATTTTACCATAGGAGGTCCTTTTTGTCATTGTCCGTTTTTTCTGGTTCTGTTCACGGCTCAGTCCGCCTTATTTACGGCTGCAAAACTTCAGTTTTCCGCAAAATATTTTGTTATGCCGAGATATACCGCCCACGCAACCTTTGACTGATAAGCGTCGTCCGCCAAAAGCCGCGCCTCCTCCTTGTTTGAAAGAAAGCCGCACTCTACCAGCACGGCGGGAACGGTGGCGTTTTTCAAAACAAATATACTGCTCCCCGACTTTTTTGCCGAGCGGGTATTTCCGTCCTGCAAAACATCTTTAAGCGACTGCTGTATAATCTCGCCGAGTACGCGGCTTTTATCGTCGTTACCCGAATAAAATACTTGCGCGCCTCTGCTGCTTGAATTAAATTTATTCATATGTATGCTGACGTAAATGTCCGCATCGTTTTCCTTTGCCGCCTCAACACGCGCGGTTAAATCGGATTTTTTATAAGAATTGCCGTTCTTGCGGGTCGGGTCCTCGGTAGACTCATCCTCATCTCGCGTCAAAACGGCAACTCCGCCGCTCTGCTCGATATATTCCTGAAGCTTTAAAGCTATTTTAAGATTTATTTCCTTTTCTATAACTCCGTTGTCCGACGCGCCCGCGTCACGTCCTCCGTGACCCGCGTCGATAATCACGACATGGTTTGCCGAGGGCAGGGCAAACACCGGCGCGTCTTGCCGAGCCGACGCCCAAGCCAATGCGCCCGCCCCCGCCGCAAGTACCGACGAGATAAGAACTGCCGTTATTGTACGCCGTTTTATCGTAAAAAACATATTTTAAGCCCCTTTTCGTAAAACTGCAAAAAAATACCGTTTCATATAAAAAATATGAAACGGTTTTATTTTTTATTACTTATTGCTTATCGCCGTCTTTCTTGCCGTTTGACTTATATATCAGCTTAGGATAAAATTTTTCAACCACGCTGAACCGCCTGAGTCCCACAACATACCCCAGCGGAACAAATACCGGTATTATAAGTCCCATCAAGACATAAGCCGTAAAATTACCGTCCGGCATAAATCCAACGCACGGATAGAGCCACAGTCTGTATAAAACATTCGAGGCGACCATACCGCCGGAATCGGCAAGCTCCAGCCGCGAGCCGTTCATTGGATTTGCGACATAAATTCTGTCAAAAATATACGGCGCGGCAACGCGAAACGCAAGCAGCGCGGCGGTTATCGAAGCTGACACAAGCGCTATTATGACCGCGCGTTTTACGTTCGGATAATATCCGGGTATCCTGCGCGAATCCTTTTTGCCCATATTCCACCCCGCCGAATATATCATAGCCAGATAAATAAAAAGCATTATCGAGCTGTAAATCGTGGGTATAAGAGTACTTATATACGAAAAAGGGATTAAGCAAATAAGCGATATAAGAACCGCTATAATATGATTAATCCAGACGCTCCTTACGCCCTTAAAAACCGTCAAACCAAACACTCCTCTCATATGCGGAAATATCGGCAATCCGTCAAATCATTCCGAAATGCCTGAGCGCGTACTCCACTCCGCCGCCTGCAACATCCTTTGTGACAAACGAAACATAATTATGTAAAACCGCGCCGTTGCCCATCGCTATACTGTGACCCACCGCTTCCAGCATAGGCAGGTCGTTCATACTGTCGCCTATCGCGTAAGAATTTTCGCGCGGGATTTTCTCGTGTTCCAGCACCATATCAACTCCGGTGCCCTTTGAATACTTTTTGGACACTATCTCGCAAAATCCCACGCCTCGGTCTATATAACAGAGGCTGTCGTCAAGCTCCCGCCTGAACCGCTCTATATCGCTTTTGTCGTCATACCACGCGACAAACTTGTCAAAGCTGAACTCGTCAAAATCAATGGAGGTATTCGCCGCGATATTATTTTGTATATGCCACATACGCAAATCGTGCAGACGCTTGTTTTCCCGCGCCTTTTCGTCCAGGAAAAACGTGTCGTACCGCTCGTAAAGCGGAATTATGTCACATTCCCGAATAAGACGCGCGGTATCGGCGCACAGCTTTTTGTCAAGCGTGTAGCCGAGCAGTACCTCGTCGCCGCACCTTACATATGTACCGCAGCCGCAAACGAACCCGTCAAAGCCGACGTCGATAAGTTCCCGCTCTATGTTTACAATAGTGCGCCCCGTGTTTATATACATAAGATGTCCGTTCTTACGTGCCGCCGCAACAGCAGACTTCGCACTTTCGGGGAAGGTGTGAAAACCGTCGTCCGAAACGAGCGTTCCGTCAATGTCAAAGAAAACAATATTTCTCAAAAAATCACCTCTTGCGCCCTACAGAACGCAGTACCTTCTCATATATTCTTCCATACGTCCCAAAACGTCGGAATACTCCCCGCTCTCTTTCAGATATTCGTGAATATCCTCGACGGTAACTATTGAATGTACCTTTATTCCAAACTCCTCCATAACCTCCGAAACAGTGGTCTTTTCGGGGTTCTTGCCGTACTCGCAGCGGTTTACCGAGATAAACATATGCTCCACCGAAACGTCCGCCGCGCCCTTTAAAATCGGCATGGTTTCGCGCACAGCCGTTCCGGCTGTAATGACGTCCTCTATAACTATAACGCGGTCGCCGTCCTTGGGCTTGCAGCCCACAAGAGAGCCTCCCTCGCCGTGGTCCTTTTCCTCTTTGCGGTTAAAAAAGTATCCGCGGTCAATGCCGAACTTGTTGTAAAGCGCCGCCGCCGTTGCCGTTGCAAGCGGTATGCCCTTATACGCGGGTCCGAACATACATTCAAAATCACCGCCGACCGTTTGATTTACAAGCTCCGCGTAAAATTCGCCGAGCTTTGCAATCTGTTTGCCGGTCTTATAGTTTCCGGTGTTCACAAAATAAGGCGTACTGCGCCCGCTCTTAGTCACAAAATCACCGAAGCGAAGCACGTCCGACTCCATCATAAATTCAATAAATTCTCTCTTAGACTTATTCATTGTTATCCTCCGTTTTTTTAATCTCTTTTTGAAAACTCACAGCCGCAGTAATTCTGCCTGTAAAGCCCGTATTTATTCGACAGCTCTATCGAACGCTTGTAACCCTCGCGTTTTTTAAAATCGGCGGGTAGTGCCGGAACTCCGTACTCGTCCGCAATTTTCTCCGCAATCTCGTTCAGCTTTCGCGCATTCTTCAGAGGGCTTATCGAAAGCGTGGTCGTAAAATAATCGAAGCCGCCCGCCCTCGCAATCTGCGCAGCACGCCTGAGCCTTAGCTCATAGCATTTAAAACACCTCTCGCCGCCCTCCGGAGCGTCCTCAAGCCCCGAAGCAAGGCTTAAAAACTCGCTGTGGTCGTAACCCTCGGCTATAAACGCCACAGGATTTTCAACGGGAAGCTCCTCTATGAGACGCTCCTGCTCCGCAACTCTTTTTTCGTACTCGCTTTCGGGATATATGTTGGGATTGTAATAAAACACCGTAATCCTGAAAAAATTGCTCAAATATTCAAGCACATAGCTCGAACACGGCGCACAGCAACTATGCAGAAGAAGTGACGGCGTTGTGTCCGCCGAACCGATATTCTCGATTATTTTATCCAGCATACGCTGATAGTTTATATTTTCCATAATAATTATATTCCCGCTTAGTATTCCTATTCGGGCAGACCGCCTATCTGCTCGGCGGTATAGTACCCGCTGTCAATAAGCTTACTCTTATAGTTGTAGCTCTCGACGGTAGACGATTCGCAGGTCCACGTCGGCACGTCAATGCTTCCGTTGTTTACGGTCAGCTTGAACACCGGCTCGCCGCCCTTGAGTATCGTATCAACCGCCTTTGCGGTTTCGCTCGAAAGCGTGCGTATATCCTTAAACACGGACATTTTCTGTTTGCCGTCTACTATATAGCTTACCGCGGAAGTTTCCGCGTTCTGACCCGTTATTATCGGGAAGTCGTAGCTTTGCACTCCCGCCGCGTCACAAGCCTCGATAACTCCGCGCGCTATACCGTCGCTCTGGCATATCACCGCGTCGGGCATAATTCCGAGCCCGATAAACGTTGACATTCTCTCCTTTGCCAACGCCGCATCATCATCGCCCAAAGAAACCGATTCAATGTTAACCCTGCCGCTCGGAATTGACAAAATACCCGAATTTATATAGCCGTAAAAATTGTCCATTACACCGTTGTAAAACGATTTTGTCGCAAGCTCGTCCGAATTGCCGCAAAATACTTCGACGGACGCGGTTCTGCCCTCCGCAAGCCCCAGCTCGCCTATAATGTATTCCGCCTGCAAGCGTCCCGCTTCCTCAAAGCCGAACGTGAGATAATAGTCGACATTTTCGGTGTCGGTTATCATCTTGTCAAAGGATATTATCTTTATCCCCGCCGCTCGTGCGTCGCTTAAAATGGAATCGAGAGCCGACGGTTCGGTGGGCGATACTATAATGACCGACGCACCGACGCGAATCATATCCTCAATTTGAGCTATCTGACGCGTCACATCATCCTCGGTATTTTCGAGAATGACCTCATATCCAAGCTCGGTGAGCATATTTTTCAGGTCCTCGCCGCCCCTGTACCAGCTTGTGTCCTCGTCGCTGTGCAAAGAAATTCCGACAACAGCCGAATCGTTCTTTTCTTCGTTATCGCCGCCGCACGCGGAAAAAGCGAAAAGGCACGCCGCCGCCAGACAGATAATTAAAAACTTCTTCATTACTCTGCTTCCTCTCTGAATGTTTTTCTGCCAAAATAAGCTAATAAATAAACCATAATATAGATTGTACCACATTTGGTATAAAATTTCAATAGAAAAAGCTGTCGTAATTATACGACAGCTTTTTATCAAAAAATCTTATTATACGTTGAACAAAAGCTCCGAGTATGTAGGCATCGGCCAATACTCCGCGGAAACTATTGTTTCAAGCTCGTCAACGTCGGCACGAAGCTCCTCCATAGCGCCGAGAACCACTTTGCCGTAGTACTCCGCCTGTTTAGCCGCGTCCGCGTTCTCGTCAACATTTTTAAGAGCCTCGTCAAGCGCGTCAATCTTAACCGAAGCCGAAGCGGTCAGCTTTGAAAGCTTATCCGCAAGCTTTGTTTCGGCCGAAACGTCAAGCGTGTCCGAAACAGCCTTCTTTGCGGCGATTGCGTCGCATACGCTCGCGGTAAACTCGATTACCGCAGGGAGAATTTCTCTCCTTGCCATACTCGACATCGTAAGAGCCTCTATGTTAAGCGCTTTAATATAATTTTCAATAAGTATCTCGCAGCGAGAAACTACTTCCGCTTCGGAGAATACATTGTGGTTTACGAATACAGCCACATTTTCCTTGTCCGCGAAGTGCGGCAGAGCCTCGTACGAGGTCTTGAGATTCGGCAAGCCGCGTTTCTCCGCCTCCGCAACCCATTCATCCGAATAGTTGTTTCCGTTGAATATAATTTTTTCATGCTCTTTAAACGTCTTTTTGATGAGTTTGCGTACAGCGCCCTCAAAATCGTCCGCACCCGAAAGCTCATCCGCAAACTGTTTGAGAGTTTCCGCAACAACGGTGTTAAGAACGATATTTACGCCCGAAATGTTAAGAGCGGAGCCTACCATTCTGAACTCAAACTTGTTGCCGGTGAACGCAAACGGCGAGGTTCTGTTTCTGTCGGTCGTGTCCTTGCGGAACGCGGGAAGAATTTCAACACCGGTTTCAAGCTTTGCAGCCTTTGCCGCCTCTACCTTCTCATCGTTCTTGATTGCGTTGATTGCCTCGTCGAGCTGGTCCCCGACAAACATCGAAATTATAGCCGGCGGAGCTTCGTTCGCACCAAGTCTGTGGTCGTTTCCTGCGGTCGCAACCGAAAGTCTTATAAGCACGGCGTAGTCGTCAACAGCCTTGACAACAGCCGCCAAAAACGTCATAAACTGAAGATTATCGGCGGGATTTTTGCCGGGGTCGAGCAGGTTTTTGCCGTCGTCGGTGGAAATCGACCAGTTGTTATGCTTTCCGCTTCCGTTAACGCCCGCGAACGGCTTCTCGTGAAGCAGGCACTCAAGTCCGTGACGCTTTGCAACCTTTTTCATAAGTTCCATTGTAAGCTGGTTGTGGTCGCTCGCAACATTCGAGGTGTCGAAAATCGGAGCAAGCTCGTGCTGCGCGGGAGCAACCTCGTTATGTTCGGTCTTTGCCGAGATTCCGAGTTTCCAAAGCTCCTCATCCAGCTCGCGCATATAGCTCTTTACGCGCTCTTTGATATTTCCGAAATAGTGGTCTTCAAGCTCCTGACCCTTGGGCGGCTTAGCTCCGAAAAGCGTCCTGCCTGTGAATATCAAGTCTTTTCTCTGCTTGTAAAGCTCCGCGTCAACAAGGAAGTATTCCTGCTCGGGACCTACCGTGGTGATTACCTGATTTGAAGTCGTATTGCCGAACATTCTCAAAATTCGTATTGCCTGCTCCGAAAGAGCGTCCATAGAACGCAGAAGCGGCGTTTTCTTGTCAAGCACTTCGCCCGAATATGAGCAGAATACCGTCGGTATGTAGAGAGTGTCCTCTTTTACGAATGCGTAAGAGCTGGGGTCCCACGCGGTATAGCCTCTCGCCTCAAACGTCGCGCGGAGACCGCCCGACGGGAACGAAGACGCATCGGGCTCGCCCTTTATAAGCTCTTTGCCCGAAAATTCCATAATAACTCTGCCGTCCGAAGTCGGAGAAATAAACGAGTCGTGCTTTTCTGCGGTAATTCCGGTCATAGGCTGGAACCAGTGCGTATAGTGAGTAGCGCCCTTTTCAAGCGCCCACTCCTTCATAGCGTTTGCAACTACCTCCGCTATGCTGCTCTCCAGATGCTCTTTCTTGTCAATAGTGCGCTTGAGCGACTTATACACGTCCTTGGGAAGTCTTTCCCTCATAACGGCTTCGTTAAACACACTTGAACCAAAGAGTTCGGTAACATTTGCCTCCATAGTAAAATCAATCCTTTCCAAAATGATTTATTTTAAAACTTTAATTTATTTCATAATTTACGGGGTTATCCTGTTCGCGTCGCGCGGGAACATACTCGCCTGCCTTATGTTGCTGAGGTCCAAGAGCTTCATAACAAGCCTTTCAAGACCTATTCCAAGTCCCCCGTGCGGCGGCATACCGTACTTGTGTATATCGAGATACGACGAAAAGTCGTTCGGGTCAAGCCCCATTCTCTCCATTTTTTCAACCTGTTCGTTGTAATCGTGAATACGCTGACCGCCCGTGGTTATCTCCAGTCCCCTGAACAGCAAATCAAAGCTGAGCGCGGCTTTCGGGTTTTCCCTGTCGTCCATCGCGTAGAACGGACGCTTTGTCTTGGGGAAGTGGGTGACGAATATAAAATCGCTGCCGTACTTCTCCTTTGAATACTCGCACAGCTTCACCTCGTCGTCGGGGTCGAGGTCTGCCTTAAGAGCTGAAAAGCCAAGTATCTCCATCGCCTCGTCAAACGTGATTGACGGAATTTCATCGATTTTAGGAAGCTCCGCCTGAGCCAGAGAAAGCTCGCGCGAGTAATTTTCTTCAAGATACTTCATCATATATTTGAGCATAGCGGTTTCCATAGCCATTACGTCATACATACTGTCGATATATCCCATTTCAAAGTCCAGACCCGTGTACTCGTTGAGATGTCTTGTGGTGTTGTGCTTCTCGGCTCTGAAAACGGGACCTATCTCAAAAACTCTGTCGAAAAACGCCACGCAGGTCTGCTTGTAAAACTGCGGACTTTGCGCCAAAAACGCGTCCTGTCCGAAGTATTTCAATTTAAATATGTTCGCGCCGCCCTCCGCGCCGTGAGCCACTATTTTAGGCGTGTGTATTTCGGTGAAATTCTGACTTTTCATATACTCGCGGAACGCGTCCGCAACGCCTTGCTGTATTTTAAAGATGTTCCTCTCTCTGACGTTCCTCAAAGCAACGCTTCGGTAGTCGAGGTTAGTCTCTATACTGCAATTCATTTTGTTCTTAAAGACCGACAGCGGATATTCCGCCGCGGGACGCGAGAGAAGTTCCACGCTCTCCAAAACGATTTCAACGCCGCCGGCCGCGCGTTCCTCCGACCTTGTCTTTCCGCTGACTCTGACATTGTCGCCCGTCTTTATTTGCGGCATTTCAAAGCTGCACTCGCTCTCTTCATAAACGCACTGAACAAGGAACTGCCCCGTTCTTATAATTATGAAGCTTATCGCGCCCATATCCTTAATTCGGTGGACGCATCCGTCGATTGTGATTTCCTCAGACGATTTGAGAGTATCAATATCGACATAAGGTTTTACATCTCCGTTTAACAATACCATTCTATTGCCCTCCCCAATAAAACGAAAAGACGTTTCCGAGCCGCCAAAACGACCTCGAAAACGCCTTTGTTTTCATCAATACAGTCATTATAGCACAATAGAAAATGTATGTCAACAATTTTTTACTTATTTTTTTCTTTTTTCTATTGCAGTTTCAAGATATTCTTTGATTGAACGCGGCGTCGCCTTGCCCTGCAATCCTTTTGTCGCCTGACCCATAAAGAATCCGAAAATATTTTGCTTGCCCGCAAAATATTGTTCAAGCAAATCCGCTTTTTCGTCAAGCATAGTTTCCACAAAATCCGCTATCGCGGCGTTGTCCTCGACAACAAGATAATTCTTTGCCTTTGCAATCTCCATGGGCTTTCCGCCCTCTTCAAACATAGTGCGGATTATGTCTTTCGCATCATTGCGGTTTACCGTGTTTTTATCCGCCATTTTGACGACCTCGGCAAAATCTTCGGGAGAGAACGGTATTTCCTCGCTCTCCGTTTCCTTGACGCGGCGCATAATCTCGGTCAGAAACAGGTTAGCGACATTTTTGTATTGCGGATATATCGAAACCGTATCTTCAAAGAAATCCGAAATATACTTTTCGCTTGTCAGAACCTCCGCGTCTTTCTCGCTTATCTTGTATTCATTTATATACTTCTCTTTTCTCTCTTTCGGGAGTGCGGGAATCGTCGCCCTGATTTTTTCGATGTCCTCGTCGGTAAACGTGACCGCTAAAATATCGGGTTCGGGGAAATAGCGGTAATCGTTCGCGTTTTCCTTGTTCCTCATAGGCTTGGTTCTGCCCTGATTGTCGTCAAAACGCCTTGTCTCCTGCTCTACCGTACCGCCCGACAGGATAATCTCCGCCTGACGCTCCTCCTCAAATTTTATAGCTCTGGTAATTGCCTTCATAGAATTGAGATTTTTTATCTCCGCACGCTCGCCGAGCTTTTCGTCGCCCTTTCGCTTGAGCGAAATATTAACGTCGGCGCGGATTGAGCCCTCCTGCATCTTGGCGTCGCACACGCCGAGATATTTGAGATATTGACCGAGCTTAGCGACAAATTCCGCCGCTTCCTCCGCCGATTTTATATCCGGCTCGGTTACAATCTCAATAAGCGGAACGCTGCATCTGTTGTAGTCCGCAAGGCTCTCGCCGTTGTAATCGTCGTGAGTCAGCTTGCCCGCATCCTCTTCCAAGTGTATTCTGTTAAGGCGCACGACCGTACCCGTCGAAAGCTCCACCTTGCCGTTTATGCAAAGCGGCAGGTCAAGCTGGGAAATCTGATATGCCTTGGGCAAATCGGGGTAAAAGTAATTTTTTCTGTCAAACCTCGAATATCTGTTTATCTCGCAGTCAAACGCCAGTCCCGCTTTCACCGCAAACTCAACCGCTCTGTGATTTATTACGGGAAGCGCTCCGGGCTGACCCGTGCAGGCGGGGCATATGTGCGTGTTCGGGTCACCGCCGAATTTCGCGCTGCAGGTGCAGAAAACCTTTGAATCTGTCAAAAGCTCGGCGTGGACTTCAAGACCTATTACGGTATCAAAAATTTCACTCATTTGACCCACCCCCCCTCATATTCTCGCGGCTTGTTTTGAAAACTGCTTTTCAAAACAGTCCGCGAACTGTATTACCTTTGCGTCCTCAAAATGGTTCGCCGAAATCGAAACGCCTATCGGCATACCGTTTTTGTCGTAGCCGCACGGGGTTGAAACGGTCGGAATACCGACCATATTCGACGTGACCGTGCAAACGTCCGCAAGGTACATTTTAACCGGGTCGTCAATATTTTCGCTGCACTTGTACGCGACCGTGGGAGCGGTCGGGGTAAGCATAACGTCGCATTTTTCAAATATCGCCTTATGTTCTTTTATAAACTGCTGTCTGACAGCCATCGCCTTTTTGTAATAAGCGTCGTAATATCCGCTTGAAAGCGCGTATGTTCCGAGCAGGATACGCCTCTTTACCTCGCGTCCGAAGCCCTCGTAGCGGCTCCTCTTGATAAGCTCGTCAAAGCTCTCGGCATCCTCGGCGCGATAGCCGTACTTAACGCCGTCGTACCTCGCAAGGTTGGAACTCGCTTCGGCGCACGCCAGAAGGTAGTATGACGAAACCGCGTATTTAAGCGTCGGGATTGAGACCTCGACAAGCTCCGCTCCGTTTTCCTCAAAAAACTTCGCCGCCGCGAATACGCACTCCTTCACCTCGTCGTCGATACCCTCGCCGAAAAACTCCTTTGGCATAGCTATTTTTTTGCCCTTTATGCTGCCTCCTACCAACGAGGTATAGTCCGAAACGCCGGTACATCGCGAGGTCTGGTCGTGCCTGTCTCGTCCCGCTATCGCGTTTAAAATAATTCCGCAGTCCTCCGCGCTGTTTGCGATAGGTCCTATCTGGTCAAGCGAGCTTGCGAACGCTATCAGACCGTAGCGCGACACCGTGCCGTAGGTCGGCTTAAGTCCGGTAACGCCGCAGAACGACGACGGCTGCCTTATAGAGCCGCCCGTATCGCTTCCGAGAGCCGCCGCGCATATATCTGCCGCAACAGCCGCCGCGCTTCCTCCCGACGAACCGCCGGGAACGCGCTCGGTGTCGTAAGGATTTTTGGGTCCTCCGAAATACGAGGTCTGTGAAGAGCCGCCCATAGCGAACTCATCCATATTCGTCTTGCCGAGATAAACCGCGCCCTGCTCGTTGAGCTTTTCTATGGCGGTCGCGTTATAAATCGGATTAAAGTTTTCAAGCATCTTGGAAGCGCAGGTGGTTCTCACGCCCTCGATACAAATGTTGTCCTTTATAGCAAGAGGTATTCCGGTGAGCGGGAGAGCGCCTCCCTCCGCAATTTTTTTGTCAGCCCGCTCCGCTTCGCTGAGCGCCTCGCCGCGGCTGATTGTGATGTAGGCATTCAACTCGCCGTTTAGCCTTTCGGCTCTGTCTAAGTATTCCTTTGTAAGCTCGACCGAGGAAATCTCCTTTTTGTCGAGCATACCCCTCAATTCTTTTATTGTTTTCATACCGGCTCCCTCCTAATCCACTACCTTGGGAACCACGAACTGATTTTCGCGCGTCTTGGGTGAATTTTCAACAATACCCCTCATATTGCCGAACACCTCGTCCGCGTCGTCTCTCAGCTCTCCGAACGGTACCGCTCTCGACATATCGATTGGATCATACTCAAAATCGGACTCGCCGATAGTGTCCATCAGACCGATAATGTCCTCCATTTCCTTGGCGTATCCCTCTAATTTTTCTTCGGGTATGCGCAGCTTTGAAAGCTCGCACAGCAAATTTAATTGCTCCTTTGTAATCATATCGTATGCCTCCTCAAACATAACAATAATATTTTTAATTATATACCAACCGAAAATTTTTAGCAATACCTATTTTCAATAAAATTATTAAAACCGTGTAGGTTTACAATAGATGTGTTACAAATAGCGAAAAAAAGAATATACGGAAACTCCGTTTTTGTGTTATGGTATATGTGCTAACAATCCATAAAGAAGGAGAATCCGT
>CANRNL010000036.1 GCA_947631965.1 uncultured Clostridia bacterium | reverse complement strand
TATTAAAAACCTCCTTTGGTTTTATTTTACCATAGGAGGTCCTTTTTGTCATTGTCCGTTTTTTCTGGTTCTGTTCAAAGCGATATATGCCGTTTTTCTATGCTTTAAACTCAGATAAGCGGGGCTATGTCTATATTTTCGCCGGTTATGGCAACTACCGCGCCCTGAGACGCTTCAGGCGCATCGGGATGAGCGATAAGCCACTTGTTGCGCGCAAACAGACGCTTATCCTCGCCGCACTTGGGAGTGATGCTCGGCTTGTCGTAGTTTGTGCCTCTCGGAAGCACTATCACAACGCGGAACGCCGCACCGTTTTTTGCGCTACAGGGAGCATAGTGAAGCGTGGTGGCGTACAGCTCGACCGCACATCCGGCGGGACATAAAAATGCCTCGATTTTGCCGCTGTCATATGAGCGGTCCGCCGCGTCCTGCTGTCTGCCGAGCAAAAGCACAACGTCGTCGGCCGCAATATCTATTTCGCTGTCGCGGTGATACTCAAGACAGTTCAGCTTGGTGTTTGTGCCGTTGCAGTAGCCTATCTGAACCGGCATACCTCCGTAAATGTTGTCGGACAGCTCGCTCATTATCGGGAGTTTTTCCAGATTTTCGTCCGACGGAACATAGATTACGCTCTGCGGCGCGTCGGTCGTATCCCGAAGCACGTCCAAAAGCTCCGAAAAGTCGTAGCCCTCAACAACTCTGCCGTACTGCGCAAACGACGCATCCTTTACCGATTGTATTTTCAAACTCATTTCAAACCCTCCAAACCAAATTTTGTAATTTTATTTTACCATAAGAAAAATAATATTTCAACAAAATTATGCAAATAGCCTCTTTTCATTTTGGGTTTCACCCCAATCTCGGCGGCATACAGAATTTATAAGTTACATTTTTCTAATGTAGGGGCGAACCGTGTTCGCCCGTAATGCCCGCGTTTCACGTGGGCAGTTATATACTTTTCTTAATGTTAAGAAAAGTACCAAAAGAACCATTTAGGGGCTTTGCCCCTAAAAACCCCGCCGCGCATAAGACTGATGTCTAAAATGCGCGGCAAAACCCAAGGACGGTAAAGTTGAAACCTTACTTTACCGCTTCTAATTGAGTTTTTGAATGAGTACATCCGCAAAACTCCGTAAAGCCGCGCAAAGTGCGAATTGCGGCAAAATTTCAGCTTACAATTTCAACGCCCGTATAATAATGCTTTAAAATCTCGGTATAGTCTTTGCCCTCCTTCGCCATACCGTTAGCGCCGAATTGGCTCATCCCCACTCCGTGACCGTAGCCGCGCACCGAAAACACCGCGTTTTCGCCGTTTAACGACAGCTCAAAGCACGCCGAATTAAGCCCGAAAATCGAGCGTATTTCGGTTCCTTTAAATTGTGAACCGCCTATTTCTATCGTCTTTATCGACCCGCCTACGGTATACTCCGCCGCGCCTGTTTGCGCCGAACTTACTCCGAGCTTTTCGCAAAGCTCGGTCACGGGCACCGTGACCGTACTGCTGAAATTTGGCGAGGCTTCATCCCACGGGCTGTCCACCGACCGGAGATAAGAGTAGCTGCCTCCGCCCCAAACGTCACTCGGAATTTCGGTTTTTCCGTGAGACGTGGAGTGAAAAAACGCGCGCACCGTTTCGCCATTGCAGACCATATATTCTCCCTTTGTTTCATTGACCGCGGTTTCAAATTTTTTCCAAGCCGCCTTGGCCGCATCCTCGCCCCACCTTACGCAAGCCGCGTCATAGCTCAGCCACCCCTCGCAGTGGTTGGGGTCGGTGCATATTACCGCTCCGTGGTGCTTTTCGTCGTCCGCGCTCATACGGGTTTTAAGATAACTCCGCGCCGCGACAGTCTGCGCCTTGAGCGCTTCCGTCTCATAGCTTGACGGCATTTCGCCGGCAAGCACGCCGACTATATACTCCTCAAAATCCATATTTACCGTTTCGCCGCTGTCGGTCAGATATACCGAAACGCGTTCGGGCTGAGCCGCCGCCGCTTGAGCGTCTTCGGGAGCGGCGTGTCCGTCCGGCGCAAAGATTCGCGCGCCCGCACCCGCACAGCAGGGTATCAAAAACGTGAGCAGAACAAAAATCATATAAATCCTCAAAAGTTTATTTGTCATACGCAGCTTAACTCCTTGTCTTAAAAGTCTATAAAAAATATATTCATCATATTTGCCAAATTGCCGAAATCCTCAAAAAATTTTAACATTTTTTTGATTTGCTTTTTAAAAAATTCGGGCTTGACAAGATTTGGTTTTCGTAATATAATATCTAGGCTGAAATAAGTTATATGCTCGTGCATTGCTGTCAAAACGGGCATCCGAAGCGCTTTGCGCTTGCGATTTATCCTTACTCCCGATAAGGTCGGGGGTCAAAGTCCAAAAGGAGGTGAAAGATGTGACTGAAGTTATCAATAAGTACGAAACCGTATTTATAATAGACCCGACTCTTTCCGAAGAGGAAACCGCGGCTGTGGTTGATAAGTTCAAAACATTGATTGAGAAAAACGGTGAGGTTGAGAATGTCGACGAATGGGGCAAACGCCGCCTTGCTTACGAAATCAATGACCACGCGGAGGGTTATTATGTGCTGATTACTTTCTCGTCAAAGGGTGATTTCCCGAAAGAGCTTGAAAGAATTTTCAGAATTACCGACGAAATTATGAGAAGCATCGTTGTTCGCGTCGGCGAATAATATAAAGAGATTTTAAAGGTAGGCAGACCAAATGATTAACAAGGCTATTTTAATGGGCAGACTTACGCGCGACCCTGAGCTTCGACACACAAACAGCGGTACGGCGGTATGCAGCTTTTCCGTTGCGATAGACAACGGCTACGGCGAAAACAGACGTACCGATTTTATAAACTGTGTTGCCTGGAGCAAAACCGCCGAGTTTGTCACAAATTATTTCAGCAAGGGCAAAATGATAATCGTTGAAGGCAGAATACAAAGCAGAAGCTGGGACGACCCCAACGGCGGAAAGCGTTACGCGACCGAGGTTATCGCCGAGAACGTATCGTTCGGCGAGTCCAAGAAAAGCTCCGAGGCAAACGGAACATCCGGCGGTTATGCCGGCGGCGGTGGTTATATACCTCCCGTTCCCCAGGCTCCTACGCTGTCGTCCATGCCCGACAGTATGGCAAACGACGGCTTTACCGAGCAGCTTGAAACCGACGACGATTTACCGTTTTGACGACTGAATTTGATTTTTAATATTTTTCAGAAAGGAAGATAATTATGCCTGAACGTACAGACAGACCGAGAAGCAGAAGGCCGAGAAGAAAGGTTTGCGCTTTCTGCGTCGATAAGGTTGACTATATCGATTATAAAGATGTTGTTAAGCTGAGAAAGTATATCACCGACCGCGCAAAGATTGTTCCGAGAAGAATAAGCGGTTGCTGTGCAAAGCATCAGCGTCAGCTCACAACAGCTATAAAGAGGGCGAGATGTATCGCATTTCTCCCCTACACCGCCGACTAATGTCAAAGCCAAAAGAGCGTATCTGTCGATACGCTCTTTTTTGTTGCGCCTCCGCTCTGCGCCGCAAAGCTTAAAACATATCTTTTACGGCACACTCAAGGTTATCCATAACCCTGCACGCCTTGCGCTTTAATCTGCGCGCCGCGTGTTTGTCCTGCGACATACAGAGCGTTATGCCCGCGGCCAACGCCGCGCCGAGAACTAATCCGGTTGAAAATTTCACAGTCTTTTCATCTCCTTTATCATCGACCTTAATTCAGCCTTGTTTCGGTATAATATTTATTCTTCTCTTATCAAAAAAGCCGCCCACCGTAACGCCCACTATACCTCCGTTTTGCGGTTCAAAAAATATATCCAGCACGCGGCTTCCGCCCGCGCTTTTAAGACGGAACACCTCGTCGTAGCACGATACCGGAGCTGGGCACTGAATTTCCCTGTCCGTTGCGCGGCGAGCGCGTAGAATAGACGCGTCCCATTCAAATACGCTGCCGAGCGGCAAGCTCATTCTGAGCGGAATAAGGCTTTCGGTTTCGGCTATCACCGCCACCACGCGCGTCTTTTCGCTGTTCAACAGAATATCCGACACCCGCGCCCACGGTTCTTCGTCATCCCTCTCGCAAATCGGGCGATTTATGGATTTTTTTACGCTTATTTTCAAAAACAATCACCCCGATAGTATTTTTAACCAATTTTTTATTAAAATACCTTGAAAAAATTGGCATTTAAAACTTGACGGAAACAAGATATTAGTGTATTATATTGTATTATATTTCAGTATATAATTATCAGGAGGTAGCTTATGGCAAAGGTTATTCCATTTAAGGGTTTAAGATATAACAACGAAAAATTTGCGGACCTTAACAAGGTAACCGCTCCGCCTTATGATATAATAAAGCCGGATAAGCAGGATTTACTTTACAGTAAGAGCCCGTACAATATTATACGCGTTGACTTCGGAAAGGTTTTTGAAGGCGACAACGACGAGGACAACTGCTACACGCGTGCAAGCGAAGCGCTCAAATTATGGATAGACGACCGTTCTCTGGTCTTTGAAGAGAAGCCCGCTTTCTATATTTATGAGCAGCAATTCACGGTCGGAGAACTTCAAAAATCGGTTGTCGGCATTATTGCGCTCGTTCGGCTGGAGGATTTTTCAAACGGAGTTATCTTCCCGCACGAGGAGACAATTTCAAAGGCAAAGACCGACCGCTTCAATCTTATGACTGCGACAGAGGCAAACTTCAATCCGGTATACTCAATATACTCGGACGAAAGCGCCGAAATAGCGAGCCTGATAAATTCGCAGTCTGAGAACGAACCGGATATTTCATTTACGACCGACGAAAAAATTGTTCAAAACGTCTGGATAGTGACCGATGAGGAAGTAACCTCGGAAATTACCCGTATGTTTGAAGAAAAACAGCTTTTTATCGCGGACGGACACCACAGGTACGAAACCGCGCTCAACTACCGCAACAGCCGCCGCGAGGCGGAGGGCGGCGAAGGCGAAAAGCCTTACGACTACACCATGATGCTGCTCGTTTCAATGGAAAACAGCGGTCTTATGGTGTTCCCGACGCACCGCCTGATTCGCGGAGCGGAAAAGTTTGACGAAGTGAGTCTCGTCAGCTATCTGACCGAGGACTTTACCATTTCAAAAATATTCTTTACCGACGGCGACTACGCGTCTATAATCGCGGATAAGCTGGCGGACACTTCGGAGGACGAAAAGGTGTTTGCGCTCTACACAGGCGATGAGTATTACTACCTGTTAAAATTAAAAGACCTTGAAATCGCAGACCAATTTAACCAGGACAAATCAACCGCTTACCGCCGTCTTGATACGACCATTTTGCACTCGCTCATATTGGAGCGCTATCTGGGCATAGATAAAGAAAATATGGCTGAGCAGAAAAATCTGGTTTACACAAAGGACATCGCGGAAGCAATCTCCGAGGTTAAAAACGGAGATTTTCAGTGCGCGTTCTTAATCAACGCAAGCCGTGTTTCCGAAATCAAAGAGGTTTCGTCAACTCACGAAAAAATGCCTCAAAAATCCACCTACTTTTGGCCTAAACCGGTCACGGGAATTGTTATGAACAAATTTACGGCGGAATAAGGCTTCATAAAAAGGAGACTAACATATGAAAGTTGCAATAATGGGCTTCGGCGTCGTAGGCTCCGGAGTCGGAAAGATTTTGCTTAAAAACGCAGAGTCCATTGCCAAAAAAACGGGAGAAAAAATCGAAGTCGGTCACATCTTGGATTTGCGCGATTTTCCCGACAGCGAATTTAAATGCTTCACAAAGGACTTCAACGATATTTTAAACGACGCCGAGGTCGAAACTGCGGTCGAGGTTATGGGCGGAGTTACTCCCGCGTATGACTTTACGAAACGGCTTCTCTCGGCGGGTAAAAACGTTGTAACGTCAAACAAGGAGCTTGTGGCGACACACGGGACCGAGCTTTTTGAAATTGCGCGTAAAAACGGCGTAAATTATATGTTTGAAGCGAGCGTGGGCGGCGGAATACCTGTAATCAAGCCGCTGGTGAGCTGTCTCGCCGCGAATGAAATAACCGAGATTTCGGGCATTTTAAACGGTACGACCAATTACATTTTAACACAGATGATTAAAAACGGCCGTTCGTTTGACGAGGCTCTGCGCGGCGCACAGCAAAACGGCTACGCCGAGAAAAATCCCAGCGCGGACGTGGACGGAATTGACACCTGCCGCAAAATTGCGATTTTAGCTTCGCTGGCGTTCGGCAAATATGTTGACTGCACCCGTATAAAAACGCGCGGCATCTCAGGAGTTACGCTGGAGGACGTGAAGTACACCGACAGACTCGGCTATGTAATCAAGCTGATAGGTTGCGCGAGGCGCGAAAACGGCGGTGTGTACGCATCCGTTTCGCCTATGCTGCTCCCGAAATCCGACCCGCTAGCGGGCATAGACGACGTATTCAACGGCGTTAAAATAAACGGCAGCTTTGTGGGCGACGTTATGTTCTACGGCAGAGGCGCGGGCAAGCTCCCGACAGCCAGCGCCGTGGTTGCAGATATAATAGACATTTTGGAAAACCGCGGTAAAGACCTTAAAATGTCGTGGACGGACAGCGAGGACGGCTATCTTATCACCGAGGACGAAACTCCCGCAAAATATTATTTGCGCGTGAGCGGAGGTTCGGCGCCGGCGGACGCCGTTTCGATAGGCAAAGACGGCGAGTACGCGTATATCACTCCCGCGCTGATCGAAGCGGAAGCAAAGCAGTACGCCGAAAAGCTCGAAGAAGAAAAAAATATGCAGGTTATAAGACAATTCAAAGTATTGCAGTAAAAATTCAGGTTATGAGGTGAATAATAAATTGGCACTTATAGTTCAAAAATTCGGCGGAAGCTCGGTTGCTGACGCCGAAAGAGTTTTCAACGTGGCAGGCCGCGTTACCGACGCGTATAAAGAAGGCAACTCGGTCGTTGTCGTGGTTTCGGCTCAGGGCGACACCACGGATGACCTTATCGAAAAGGCGCGGGAGATAAACACAAACGCTTCCAAGCGTGAAATGGATATGCTTCTCTCGTCGGGCGAGCAAATTTCGATTGCCCTGCTTGCGATGGCGATACAAAAGCTCGGCTTTCCCGTTATTTCGCTCACGGGCTGGCAGGCGGGCTTTGTGACCGATTCGCGTTCGGGAGACGCTCGTATTCAGACCATAAACACCGAGCGCATTGCCGCGGAGCTTGACAGGCGAAACATTGTAGTCGTGGCGGGCTTTCAAGGACTTGACAGGTTTGACAACATAACAACGCTCGGCCGCGGCGGAAGCGACACCTCGGCGGTTGCGCTTGCGGCGGCTCTCAAAGCGGACAAATGTGAGATTTATACCGACGTTGACGGCGTGTACACCGCAGACCCGCGAATAGTGCCCGACGCGAAAAAGCTCAGCGAAATTACTTACGACGAAATGCTGGAGCTTGCGAGCCTCGGCGCTAACGTGCTTCACAACAGGTCGGTTGAAATGGCTAAAAAATACAATGTTAAGCTCGAAGTCAAATCGAGCTTTGAGAGAATAGAGGGAACAGTTGTTAAGGAGGTTACCAACGTGGAAAAAATGCTTATAAGAGGAGTTACGAGAGATAACAACGTAGCGAGAATTGCCATCATCGGGCTTGACGATAAACCCGGCGTTGCGTTTAAAGTATTCTCGGCTCTCGCCAAGGAAAATATCAATGTAGATATGATTTTGCAGTCGATAGGACGCGAAGATTCAAAGGATATAGTATTCACCGTAACAAAGGATAACGTCGACAAGACCATGGCGGTTCTGAACGAGCTTAAGCCCGCGCTCGGCGCAAAGGAAATTCAGCACCGCGACGATATGAGCAAGGTTTCAATCGTCGGAGCAGGTATGGTAAATAACCCCGGCGTAGCCGCCGGTATGTTTGAGGCTCTCTATGACGCGGGAATAAATATCCATATGATTTCGACCTCCGAAATCAAGGTATCCACTCTTATAAACGTCAGAAACGCCGAAAAAGCCGTTCAGGTAATTCACGACAAATTCAACGTGTAATCGGATATAACAAGCTAAGTAAGCCCCGCGGCAACCGTGTCGCGGGGCTTTATCGTACCCTGAAATCAATCATAATATACAAAAATTCGGCGCATCATTTAAATCTGTATCCCACGCCCCAAACAGTCTCGATACAGTTTTCCCCAACCGCGCCGAGCTTCTCGCGTATTCGCTGAATATGCACCGTAATTGTGGAGATGTCGCCTATCGCGTCCATACCCCAGATTCTGTCGAACAATGTTTCCTTGGAAAACGTGCGGTTTGGATTTTCCGCAAGGAAAAGCAGCAGGTCATACTCCTTCGCGGTCAGAGATATTTCTATCTCTCCGACCGACACCCTGTGCGCGCTCTTGTCTATAACCAGTCTGCCGCGTATTATCATATCATCCGGCGCGCCGCCTGTGAGCGCGTCATACCGCGCGAGATGCGCGTTGACGCGCGCCACAAGCTCGCTCGGCGAAAACGGCTTCGTCATATAGTCGTCCGCGCCCAGCCCCAGCCCGCGCACCTTGTCAATATCCCCGTTTTTCGCCGACAGAAATATCACCGGAACGCGGCTGTTCCGCTCCCGAAGCTCCGATATAATCTCAAAGCCGTCCGTTCCCGGCAGCATAATGTCTATTATTATAAGGTCGTAATTATTGTCGAGAGCCATATTCAGACCCGTCGTTCCGTGGGTCGCAATGTCGCACGAAAATCCGTTTATTTCAAGATAGTCGCGTTCAAGCTCGGCTATACTTTTATCGTCCTCAATTATCAGTATTTTTCTCATCTGTGCCTCCTGCCTGCGGCAGATACACCACCGCCGTCGTTCCTTTTCCGAGCCCGTCGCTCTTGAGCCAGACCTTACCGCCGTGCTTCTCGACTATCTGCCGCACGATACCCAGCCCAAGTCCGCTGCCTTTTATACTTCTTGAGCTGTCGGCACGGTGAAAGCTCTCAAACACGTTTTTAAGCTCATCTTCCTCTATTCCTATACCGTTGTCGCTGATGTAAATATACGCGCCGCCGTCCTGAGTTTTCGTCGTAATTTCAAGCATCGGCTCACTGCCTCGGTACTTTACCGCGTTGTCTATGATATTCGCAAACACGCGGCTCATTTTTTCGCAGTCCAGCCGTACTATCACCTCGTCGGACGAGATGTTGCATTTTGCCGCAATTCCGTTCTTCTCCAAATCAAGGCGGCAGTCCTCTATAAAGCCGCGCAAAAATGCGTTTATATCGCGGTTTTCAAACTTAAACGCCAACCGCGACATATCGAGCTTTGAAAACATCGAGAGGTTATTTACCATATCGTCAATAACCTCGGCTTTGGAATAAATCGTGTCGAGATAGCGCTTCAGCTTTTCGGGAGTGTCCGCAACGCCGTCCCTTATCCCGTCGATGTACCCCTTTATCGAAGTTATCGGAGTTTTCAAATCGTGAGATATGTTGGCGAGAAGCATACTACGCTCCTCCTTCATAACCTTCTCCCGCTCCCGCGCCAGCTTCAGCTCTCGGCGCATACTGTCGAAGCTGCTGCAAAGGCGGTCTATCTCGTCATAGTCGCTGCCCATAACCTCAAAATCAAGGTCTCCGCTTCGTATGGACTCCGCCGCGCGCGCCAGCTCGTCTATCGGCTTTTCCACGCTCTTGCTCATAAAGTGAGTGGTAAGCGAAGTGGATATTATCATAAGAGCGGCGCATATTCCTATCCACAAAAGCAAGTATCCTATCGCGCCGGGGTTGCTCTTGAAAAATTCGCCGAGCGCGTCCGAAAACACCAGCGGGTTAAGCAGGGAATTTCTCGTGATGTTAAGCTCGTCAACCGGATATTTGAATATAAAAATAATCAGAAAGCATATCGAAACCACGCCTATCAGGAGGATAGGCGTGAGAAGCATTATTACATTGTAAATCGTAAATTTGCTCTTTATCTTCATATCCAAAAATCTTCTTCGGTTCGCTCTTTAAAAATCTTTCCTCTCGAACATTATATATGATGCGGTGTATAAAATCAATACCGAGCCGAGCCAAATCCCCAGGTTTGAAATAAGCGCGCCAAACGGCAGCGTCGCACCGACCAGAATTTTGTGCCACTGAGAATATGCGGTGAAAATCATCTGTCCGAGCGGAGAAACATACAAATTCAAATATTTGAAAAATATGTATACGGCTATGCAGATAAGCATCGAAAGCGTGGGTCCCTTTGCGGTCATATTTATGAACAGCGCCATACATATAAGCGCAAAAACCGGTATTATGTCAACACAGTATATCAAAAGTCCCTGTGCCGCGCCGACAAAGCCTCTGCCCGATATAAGCTGTATTATAAGGCACGCGGCAAACATAACAAGCATTGTAACTGCTCCGAGAAAAAATACTGCCAACACCTTTGAGGTCATAACCTTGAAGCGGGACAGCGGGCGCATAAGAGCCGCCTTAAAGCTGTCCTCCTGAATTTCGCTCGCAAAGAGGTCTGTGACCGCCATAAACACAATGAGCGGCACCAGAATATCGGTGGTAAATCCGAGCATTGAAAGCACGAGACTGCTCTTTATCACAATTTCGCCCTGCGATAGCGCGGATATGAGCATTGTGCCGCCGAGACGCAGAAAGCATACCGCCGCGCCCAAAATCACGAGTACAATATATTTTTTCTTCATAATGAGCTTTGAAAACTCGCTGCTCGTTCCCGACATCAAGCCTTTCATATGCACACCTCTCCCCTCTTATCCTTTACAACATCAAGGAAATAATCCTCCATAGACGGGTGAAGCCGAAGCGCGTCCTCCACCGTGGTGCGGGAGATTATCTCGCCTTCATACATAACAGCCGCCTTGTTGCAGGTCTTTTCAATCTCACTTGCTATGTGGCTCGAAATCAAAAACGTAACTCCGCGCTCGGCGTTGAGACGCTTTATTATCTCCCTTATCTCAACGACGCCCTCAATGTCAAGTCCGTTCACGGGCTCGTCAAGAATTATAAAGTCAGGCTCGGTCACAAACGCAATCGCAAGCCCCAGTCTCTGCTTCATTCCGAGCGAAAACTTGCCCGCCTTGTCGTTTTTGTAGTCGTAAAGATGCACCATTCTAAGCGCGCGCTCTATACGCTCCTTGAAGTCTCCGCCATACGGCGCTACGTGCAGTTCAATATTTTTCTGAGCCGACATATCCTTGTAGATTGCGGGAGCTTCGATAAGCGCGCCGGTCTTGCTCATAATTTCCTCGAAGCCGTCTTTTAAATCGAGCCCGAATATCCTTATGCTGCCGGACGAATTTACCAAATTCAGCATCGCCTTCATAACCGTGGTTTTGCCCGAACCGTTAGGTCCGAGCAATCCCATAATGTCGCCCTGCTCAACGCTGAAATTTACATTTCGCACACCGCGCCCGTTCTTGTATAGCTTGGTGAGGTTGTTTATTTCAACTACGTTCATAACCTTTTCCTTTCTTTATGTTTTGGAATTTGCAATTTGCGGACGCACTCACGCGTAATCTCAATAAGAAGCGGTAAAATTATTATAAGCTCGGTGCGTCGAGGGCGCCGCACCCTACATCGTCGCGACTCGCCCTTTACGCTTGCTTTGCCCTGTTCGGGCAAAGTCGCGCTTTCGGGCGGTCGCTCCTCTTTCCCAAAAAGCGCAAGTCGCTTTTTGGGAGCCCTATGCGGCTTCGCCGTGCGGAGTGCGGAAGCGTTAATCGGCAAAATATTCTATTTTTCCTTCGCCGTTCTCCTGAATTTTCACTTCACCTACAATATTTCCGTCAGGGTCTATCACGTTTCCGTCCTCGTCAACGCGGTCTGCACCTTCGGTTTCGTCGCCGTTTGTCACATAAACCGAGGTAGGACCGTCCTCGCCGCCGATAACCTCGGCGCTGACAGGCTCGGATATGACGTCATCCGACTTTTCTTCAAGCTCCTTTGCGGCTGTGTTCATCGGGTAAGTGCCTTTTTCCTGAGAGTAGCCGTACTCGGTCATATTCGGGAGAGAGTAAATGTCAACTCTTTCGGGCTGAGCGTTTCCGTAGGACATTTTGAGCGACATATCCGCGCGGGCTTCTCTGCCGTTTCCGCTGATAGTGACGCTCGCCGTGCCGTCGAGCAGTCTTTCCTGATTATCGACCGTAAACTTCAGATATACGTTATCAACTATCGGGTCGCTTCCGAGTCCGAAGGTCTGTTCCTGACCGTTCACGGTGCTTCCCGCCATAGACGAGAATATTACCGACAGACCCGCGTTAACAAGTTCGGGTATCTGTACCGAGTTAAGGTTTAATTCGTAAGTCGCGCTCTCGTCGTCGCCCGACACATATACCACGTTATTCTTCAAATCACCGACAAAGGTATCGCCTGCAAGCTCGACAAATCTTATCACCTTGCGTATCATCTCCGCGTCGCTCTCGTCCTGATCCGCCTCGTAGAGTACGTCGAACGAACCTCCTCTGGTATACGGCGCGTCGTGCCTTACGCTCGTATGTTCGTCGCCTTCATAGTTTGAATAATATATACTGTCGCCGTCCTGCACATACTCGCGCGTCTCAAATGTTTCACCGTCTCTGTCAAGCTCGGTGCTATACGAATTCAGCGACACCTCGCCGTTGCGGTCGTAGACCTCGTGATATGTTGCGTTCTCGATGTCGTTCTCGTCCACCGTGAGCCTAAATGTTCCGTCCGCGATGTAGTTCTCGTTTTTCATAAGACCTTTGAGCGCGTTCTTGCCCACCTCGTAGCCGTTTGCGGTGCTGTAATTCGCAAATGCCGCGCCCGCAAAAATCATTATTCCGAGCGCCAGCGCAAGCACCGATATAAGTTTTTTCCTTGATGAGTTGATTTTCATAAAAATTCTCCTTTCGGGTTTTTATTATTAAGACGTCTTATTGGTTACAGGAGGCTTTTCTTCCCCCTATGTCTATATTCTACCTGCCCTTTATAGATATTGTATAACACAATTATAAAGAATTTATAAACAAAAATTAAAAATTTATTAAAAACCCGCTCCGCCGTGAACTGCACCAAATTGTACGGACAGCACAAAAGACCCCCCTGTGGTAGGGGATATAAAGATTTAAGCAACAAACT
>CANRNL010000035.1 GCA_947631965.1 uncultured Clostridia bacterium | reverse complement strand
CCTCCTGTAGTAGTTTCTTTCATTCTACCACAGGAGGGCTCTTTTTTCTATTGTCCGTTTTTACTGGTTCTGTGCAAAAGCGCATATCTTGTGTTATACTGTTCATATACGGATTCTCCTTGTGTTTGGTTTTTTTTGCACATATATCGTAACACAAAAACGGAGTTTCCGTATATTCTTTTTTTCACTATTTGTAACACATCTATTGTAAACCTACAATATTAAGTCGAATAAAAAATAAAATAAGTGGACTTTTAAAATCATTTATGTTAAGATAAATAAGATGGGGTGATTTTATTGAAAAAATTATATAAAATTATGATTATCACCGCGCTTTGCGCGTTTTTCTGTATGAGTGCGGCGGCACAGGAGACAACGCTTCCGTATCCGACCGAGAGCGAAGCCGATTTTTCCGTGAAAGTGCCGGTTGACGACTTGTTGGTCGGCGATTTGGTTTACATAAAATTTGATATAAAAAATTCCGAAAATATTTTTGCCTTTGAAGCGGAGATAGAATATGATACCGACTGCTTTTCGTTTTCGGAGATAGGCTCCGACGTTATGGACATTTCGGTTTCGAGCGAAGGAGACGGTTCGGTAAGGTTTGCCGCGTCGATGCTCGGAGAAAAAGCGTTGGAGAAAAAAAGCCTGCCGATAAATCTCATTTTAAAGTCGTTGAAAAGCGGAAATGGCACGGTCGTGATGAAAAACGCGATTTTGGTATACAATGATTTGAGCTACACAAAATTTGACAATGTGGACAAAAGCGTGAGAGTTAATGTCAAAAAAGCTTCGTCAAGCACTTCGTCAGGTTCCGGCGGAGGCGGCGGAGGCGGAGGGGGCGGCGGTTCAGCCGGAGGATATTATCCGAGCGGAAACATTGTAGCTCAATCCACGGCTACGCCTACGCCCACCGATATTGCTCCGGTTGAGGAAGAAAACGAAGATTTGGACGAGAGCAAGACGGAATTTTCAGACCTTGGAAGCGTTGAATGGGCGAGAGAAGCCATTGAAAGCCTTTGCGAAAAAGGAGTATTAAACGGCATAGGAGGCGGACTTTTCAATCCGTCGGGAAAAATTACCCGTGCGGAGTTTGCGAAAATGATAGTGCTTGCAAGCGGTATAGATGTTGAGGGAGCGGAGTGCGGCTACTCCGACGTTTCAAAAGACGAGTGGTACTATCCGTATATTTCGGCGGCTACGCAAAAATCTTTGCTCAACGGATATGCGAGCGGCGAGTTCCGCCCGAACGCCTATATAACGCGCGAGGAAATGGCTGTTGTATGCGCGAGGACAATTCCGCAGCCCGAAGAAACCGAGATTTTGTCGGCGGAGTTTAACGACAAAGCCGAAATTTCGGACTTTGCGTATGACAGCGTGTGCCTGCTCTATACCGCAGGAATTGTGAGCGGCGACAACGAGGGAAACTTTAATCCGCACGGCAATTTGACCCGCGCGGAGGCGGCTAAGGTTATTTATGCTTTGACGGGAGGTGCGGAGGAATGAAAAAGTTAATATGTTTGCTTACTGCATTTCTTATAATATTTGCTTCATCAACGGCTTTTGCGGCTGACGGCGGCGATGCGGAGCCGTCGGATTCTCCGTCTGACGGAGTGTGGAGCAGCGATTGCTCGGATTTGGGCGACGCTTACTCTTATTCGGGTATTGAGGTATATAAGCAGTCGCCGTCCGACGCCGAGATTTTTTACGGCGATACCGAAACGCTTCAGCGCAACGTTTCAAGCGGCGGCGAGGTTGTTTACGCCATTCCTTATATAACTTCACTTCACGCGGTGGCGTATCACTGGAGCGGCGAAGAGTTTGAGCCTTTTAAATTTGAATTTTCGGGCGACGGTGAGACTTGGACCAGCGCAGAGGTCGAATATACCTCGGAAAGCGAAGAGGGCAAATGGACGCGTGCGGTATACGACGCGCCTCAAATAGATGAGGGCTACGGATTTGTAAAAATCATATGGCCTCAAAATCCTACATATTGGACGCCCGTACTCGGCGAGGTTTCCGCACAGTTTGACGAGCCGAGTCCGCGCTCGATAGAGATTAAAAACGAGAGCTATATGACAATTCCCCGTTTTGACATGGCTGAATATGCGCTTGAAGGGGCGGTGTACGACCAGCTCGGGCTTGAACTGCCTGCCGAAATAAGCTGGCGCGTTGAACTCGGCGAGGAATTGAGCGGAGTTTCTTACGACGAGAAGAAAAACTCGGTAATTATTGACGGCGGCGCATCTCCGGGCGCTAAGTTTAATATATTCGCCTCGGTCGAAGGCACGGAACTTGAAACATCGCTTGAAGTGACGCTTGAAAATTTTGTTTACGGAGACTTCAACAATGACCTTAAGGTTGATGAGACAGATTTAAACGGCGCGCTCGAAAATTATCTCAAAGAGGGCGGATGTGAAGGCTGGGATACTATCCGTTACCTTGATATAAACGGTGATGAGGTTATAAATATTATTGATATTGCGTATATTGCAAAGCAAATCCAATCTCAAGAGGAGAAGTAAAATGAGATATACGGCAAAAATTACAGCCCTGCTTTTGGCAGCGGCGCTTATTGTTCCTTTTGGAAATATGAGTGCGTTTGCGGAGGAAGAGACCGCGAATGAGGAAATTCAATATGATATGACCGACGCGATAGACGACTGTACCGACTTTGAAACGGTATACGCGAAGAGCGACGGCATAATTCTTGACCAAGCGGATGCGGACAATCTCTCGGCATTTGAGGGTGACTATACCTTCTTTCAGCGCAATACCTCGCTTGACGAATGGGTAATCTACGAAGTGCCCGACAAAAAACAGCTTGAATTTATAACATATTTCTGGTTGGGCGAAGAAATGATACACTTTAAATTTGAATATTCGACCGACGGCGAGAATTGGAAAAAGGCGTATCCTACCATTGACGCGAAGCCGCCTCAGACCGGCAAGTGGACTCCGGTGTCATATACGCTCGACACGCTGCCGGATGACGCAGAATATGTAAAAATGACGTTTCAAAACTTAAACGGCGTAAGTTGGTCGCCCTGTATAGCCAATGTACGAGCCCACTCGGTCGGCGGCGAGAGTGGTGTGTTTGAAGATATTGCTGGCAAAGAGTGCGAGAGAGCCGTTACGATACTCAAATATCTCGGACTTATCGACGGGTATTCCGATACCGAGTTTGCTCCGGAAAATCCGATTACAAGAGCCGAATTTTGCAAAATGGCGGTTAAATTTCTGGGTCTTACGACAAGCGGGGTAACGCATACCTTTTCGGACGTTCCCAAATCCCACTGGGCGGCGGAGTATATTTCCGTTATGGCGGCTCAAGGTTACATAAACGGAGTTGGAGACGGGCGCTTTGAACCCGAAACCGAAATAACGCTTAACCAAGCTGTTAAAATTATGGTTTCTATGCTCGGCTATACACCCGAAGCGCAGGCAAACGGAGGCTATCCTGCGGGCTACAATAAAATAGGCGCAAGGCTTGAAATGTATAAGAATATTTCAGCCACAGGTGATGAGGCTTTGACGCGCGGCGACGCGGCTGTTCTGTTTAAAAACTCATCCGAAGCGGAGCTTATGTATCAAACCGGTTACGGGAACAACAATATATATTCATATGATGGGAGTACGGTCCTGAATATATATCACGGAATATACACCGTCAAGGGTATAGTTACGGATATAGGAGCGCGCTCTATAATCGGCTCCGGCAATGTTTCGGAGGGTAAAATATCGGTCGGCGGAACCGAATATTTTATAAAGGACTTTAATCCCGAAAAATTGTTGGGACTTAACTCGACTTTATATATAAAATACGAAAAGGACAGCAATGAGGGCACGCTTATCTACGCTTATTCGGACGACGAGCCTATCAAGATAGAGTATAACAACTTTTTGGACTATGACGGACGCAGTCTTAGCTACATCGACGAGCGCGGAGCGGAGAAGAAAGTCAATTTGGATGCAAACACAAGAATTGTGTATAACGGACGTTATGCAGCCCGCGCGGGAACCGCCGACAGCATTGACTTTGACTGCGGATATATGTATCTTATAAACAACAGCAGCGGAAGCGGCGTTGACATTATAATGATTGAGGATTATGACACATATTTTGTTACGGCGGATTCAAGGCTCGGTCATTCGCTGTATGACAAATTCAAAGGAAGCGTAAGTTTCTCATATGACGACGCAAAAGAAATCGAAGTAATAAAGAACGGAAAGCGCATCGAATATGATGAGGAGCTTACAATAGGCGAAAACAATATAGTACAAATCGCAAAAAGCGCGGATAATTCGGTTGTTAAAATCTATATTTCGGGAAGATATATAGAGGGTGCCGTCTCTCAGGCGTATGACGACAAATATTTGGTTGACGGAGAGTGGTATACTTCGTCGGAATATTTTAAAAATTCGGGACAGGATATAGACATAGGCACGGACGAAATTACGATATATCTTGACATAAACGGCAACATCGTGGTTTCCGACGTCGGCAGCAACGAATTTTCATACGGATATATTCAGGCTTGTGCCGAAAGCGGCGCGTTCCTTGACGAAGTTAAAATGAGAATCATAACCGAGAGCGGAGCCGCCGAGGAATATATCGCTAACGACAAGACCGCGCTGAACGGAAAAAAATCCGAAACAAAGAAAATTTCGGAGCTTCAAAGACAGCTTATACGCTATAAAATAAGACCGTCGGACAATAAAATATCGGACATAGAAACCGCTTTTCAAAATTCGGGCGGAGATTTTTCAAAAAACACGTTCAGCTTGGACTATACCTCCGATAACGCTATGTTCCGCGGCGGCGATTTAAATACGTTTAACGGAGTTTATCAGATGGATAATTCCACAATCGTATTCAGAATACCCAAGGATGAAACCGAAGTTTCGGATTACAGAGTCGGCGGCAAAGACATACTTTCGGTAGATTTAAACTATAAAATAAACGTGTTTGACGTTGACGAAAATTATATACTCGGCGCCGTGGTGGTTTACGACGACGGAAGCGCGGACGAGGGCGTTGGTTACAGCGCAAACGTTATGGTAGTTTCGGACGTTAAGACAAGCGTGGACGACGGGAAATTCATACTGAGCGCCGAAGGCTTTGTTAACGGAAGCGAAACCGAGATTACGTTTGAAGAGGACGGCGCGGATGATTATACGGGAGGATGGAATATCGCCGGTAAGGGACGCTCGACAGTTTTTGACGGCGGAGATATAATAAGAACCGGAGATGTTATACAATATTACACCGACGGCAGCGGAAAATGTACCAGAGTGCGCTTTTTGTATCTTGCGGGTCGGGACGAATTTTTCGAGAAAAACGGCGGCGACTACGGCGTACTCTCGGACGAGAACTATTACAGCGAGCTTTATGTGGGCGTCGGAACGGTCAAGCTCAAAACCGTATCAAAAATTATGTATTCCGCGAGCGATACCGGAGAGCCGCTCAGGACGCTTCCGACTTCATCTGCGGCAGTTTACATTTATAACAGCGAAAATAAGACCGTAAAGCCGTCGGAAATGTCGGAAATTTCATACGGAGATAAAATTTTTGTGCGAATGAACTACTCCAAAGCGAGTGAAATTTTAATTATAAGGTAGGTGTTTATACAATGGATATAAGAATTGCGGGTATTGTAAAGGAGTCTATTGTGGACGGCAAAGGCGTGCGCTTTGTGGTTTTTGCACAAGGCTGTCCGCACAACTGTCCGGGCTGTCAGAATCCACAAACCCACGATTTCAACGGAGGTAAAATCGAGGACACCGAAAAAATTGTCAAGGTAATACAAAAGGACCCTTTGCTTTCGGGAGTGACATTTTCGGGAGGCGAGCCGTTTATGCAGGCTGAGCAGTTTGCCGTTCTCGCAGAGGAGATAAGAGCCGCAAATCCGCGCCTTGATATAACTTCATATACGGGTTTTACATTTGAAGAGCTTTTGGAGCAGAGCAAGACGAACGAGGGCGTTGCAAATCTTTTAAAGCAGTGCGATGTTCTTATTGACGGAAAATATATAGAAGCAGAGCGCGACCTTACTTTGAGATTCAGGGGAAGCAGAAACCAGCGCATTATTGACGTTAAAAAGTCGCTTGAGGCGGGGAAGGCGGAAGAGTATGAAGTTTGAGGCTGTTTTGTTTGACTTTGACGGCACTCTGATAAACACCAATGAGTTGTGCTTCGATTCATACAGATATGCTTTTCGCCGTGTTTTAAACCGCGACATAGAAATGCCCGAAATACTTAATTTGTTCGGCAGACCGCTCGATATATCTCTGGGCGATTACGGCGACGCGCAGGAGGCTCTTTGCAGAGAGTATCGTAAATTTAACGAAACAAACCACAATAAGCTGGTGAAGAAATTTGAAGGTGCGGCGGAAGGCGTTAAAATGATTTACGAGCAAGGGCTGAAAACCGCAATAGTTACGTCCAAGCGTGCGCATATGTGTCTTGAGGGGCTTAAATGGCTCGGTATTGAGGATTATATAGACGTTTTGGTAACACCGGAGGATACGAGCGAGCATAAACCTAATCCCGCTCCGATTCTGCTTGCGTGCAGGCGGCTTGGCGTAAAACCCGAAAACGCACTTATGGTAGGCGACAGTATATTTGATATGGAAGCCGGCAGAAAGGCGGGAACGGGGCTTTGCGCGGTAAAGTATTCGGTCACTCCGCACGAAAAACTCGAAGAAATGGGACTTGATTATTTTGTCGATTCTGTTGCGGAACTGGCGGAGCTTTTAAAATAAATACTTTGTGTAGTAAAAATGGACAAATTCTTTGTCCTATTTTTGCGACTTTATGGGCAACTTTTAACTTGACTAAATCTCTAAATTTAGTTATTATTTATTTAATGCAATATATTTTTTTACATTAAATTATTATCGTTGGCGAAAGGACGTTAGTGATGTATTTTAAAGAAGTTGTTATTCAAAATCAGGTTGGCTTGCACGCGAGACCCGCTACATTTTTCATTCAGAAAGCTAATGAGTACAAGTCCGGTATTTGGATTGAAAAGGATGAAAGAAGAGTTAATGCAAAAAGTCTGCTTGGAGTGCTTTCCTTTGGAATTACAAAGGGAGCGGCGATAACGATTATTGCTGAAGGTTCGGACGAGGAAGAAGCGGTCAACGGTTTGGTGGATTTGGTCAATTCGGATTTTACGGAATAAAAATTTCTTAAACGCATAGCCTTACTTATATTGTAAGGCTATGTTTATTTTAATCACTTATTGTATCGGAGGCGACTGCATTGGACGATTTAAAAGAAAAGTTACGCAATCTTCCCTTGTGCCCCGGTGTTTATATTATGAAGGACGAAGACGGGCGTGTAATTTATGTCGGCAAAAGCAAGTTGCTCAAAAACCGCGTGAGCCAATATTTCCAAAACTCAAAGAGCCATACTCCGAAAACCGTCGCTATGGTCAGCCATATAAAAGATTTTGACTACATTATAACGGATACAGAGGTCGAGGCTCTTGCGCTGGAATGTAATCTTATAAAAAAATACCGTCCAAAATACAACATTCTGCTCAAAGACGACAAGCAGTACCCATATATAAAAGTTACCGAAAATGAGGATTTTCCGCGTATTTTCGAGACACGCCGCATAGTAAAAGACGGCGGAAAGTATTTCGGACCGTATATGTTTTCGGGCGGAATAAAAGACAGCATTGAAACTATTAAGAGGATTTTTAAACTGAGAAGCTGCAACAAAGTCTTTCCGAGGGATTTCGGTACAAGACCGTGTTTATATTACCATATAGGTCAATGCAGCGCACCCTGCGCGGGAAAAATCTCCAAGGAGGAGTACCGCGAATCTCTGCCGCATATTTCGGAGGTCTTAAACGGAAATTACGACGCTATAATCGAACAGTTAAAAGAAAAAATGCTCGAAGCGTCGGAGAATCTTGAATATGAGAAAGCGGCAAGGTACAGAGATAAAATAAATAATATCAAAACGCTCGGCGAGAAGCAAAAAATCACCTCAACAAATTACGAAAACCGAGATGTTATAGGTATGTTTCGCGAGAACGACGACCTTTGTATCCAGAGCTTTTATATCCGCGAGGGAAAGGTCGTGGGTTCGGAATATTTTGTGTTTGAAAATTCACAGGACAGCGACGAAGAGGCATTGGAAGCATTTGTAAAGCAATTTTACTTTACCGCAACGAATTTGCCCCGTGAAATACTCCTGAGCGGCGAAATACAGGACTCCGAAAATATTGCGAAGTGGCTTTCGGAGAAAGCGGGTCATTCGGTGAAAATAAGCGTACCCAAGCGCGGAGAAAAGGCTAAGCTAATCAAAATGCTTAATAACAACGCCGCCGAGACTCTCAGAAGGCACAAGTTTAAGCGGGATAAAATGAACAGCGAGCATAATGAAATTTTAAGCAAGCTCACCGAGCTTTTAAAGTTGCCGAACCCGCCGTTCAGGATAGAAAGCTATGATATTTCAAATATTTCAGGCGAACAGAGCATAGGAGCAATGGTGGTTTATAAAAACGCAAAGCCTTCCGTCAAGGATTATCGCCGATTTAACATTAAAACAGTAGATGGTGCGAACGACTATGAAAGTATGCGCGAGGTTATTTTCAGACGTATATCGCATATGTACGACGAGGAGGATGCGGTAAAGGACGGAACGCTCGAACCTGCAAACGCTAAATTTATCGAACGTCCCGACCTTATATTGCTTGACGGTGGAAAAGGGCATATATCGACGATTAAAGATCTGTTTGACACTATGGGAGAAGATATACCCGTATTCGGACTGGTAAAGGATGATAATCACAGAACCAGAGCATTGATAAGCGAGGACGAAGAGTTTGAAATTGCGCCGGACAGCGAGTTGTTTAAGTTTCTTACCCGTATGCAGGACGAGGTGCATCGCTATGCAATTACCACATACCGCAGAAAACACCAAAAATCTATGGTGCGTTCCGAGCTTGAAAGCATCAAGGGAGTCGGCACGGCTACAAAGAATAAACTGATGCTGTATTTCGGCGATATAAATAAAATAAAGAACGCCACCGCAGACGAGCTTTCGGAAGTGGTGCCTCGTTCGGTTGCGGAGAATATTGTCGAATATTTCAAGAAATAGTGAAGCAAAGCGAACTTTATTTTTTATTTAAAATACAAAAATTTTTTGACGGTCGAAACAAAATTTGTATAAAATAACCTTTGAAACAATTGACGGGATATGTTAAAATTTATATATCGTGTAGCGAAACGACGCGTAAATCCAGATAGGATTTACGCGTCGTTTTCTTTTTGAATAAAGAAAGGAGAATAACAATGGAAAAATCAAACTATCTTGCCGAGGAAAAAGTAGGAACGCTGATGAGAAAATACGCCGTACCGTGCATAATATCACTGCTCGTGGCGGCTCTTTACAATATTGTAGACCAGATATTCATTGCAAACGCCGATTATCTCGGTTCATACGGAAACGCCGCTAACACTGTCGTTTTTCCGCTTACGGTTATCGCGCTCGCGATAGCGGTTATGATAGGCGACGGCTGCTGCGCGTTCGTTAGCCTGAGCCTTGGCAGACAAAGAAAAGAGGACGCGGAAAAGAGCATAGGCAACGCCGTGATACTGTCTGTAATCAGCGGTATAGTGCTGTGTATTGTTTATCTGATATTTCAAAACACGATAGTCACGGCGTTCGGCGGAACAGTGAACAAGGAAACCTTTGATTATTCAAAGGAGTATTTCTTCTACATTACGCTCGGAATACCGTTTTATATGTTCGGTCAGGCAATGAATCCGGTTATACGCTCGGACGGCAGCCCGAAATTTGCCATGGTATCGACGCTCGCAGGCGCGGTTATAAATATTGTCCTCGACCCGATTTTTATATTTATATTTAAATGGGGTATGATGGGCGCGGCTGTTGCTACCGTCGCGGGGCAGGTAATAACGGCCGCTTTGGCGGTATGGTATCTCGCTCATACGAAAACGGTTAAGCTCTCCAAAACAAGCTTTAAGCTTAATCCGCATATAATAGGCAAAATAATACCTCTCGGAATTTGCAGCTTCCTTTCTCAAATTTCGCTTGTCGCCGCAATGGCCGCCATTAACAATATGATTCGGAAATACGGTGCGCAGGACGAGATTTTCTCGCAGGCTCAGTATGCGCAGATACCTATGGCGGTAGTGGGAATAGTGATGAAATTTTTTCAGATTGTAATATCAATCGTAGTCGGAATGGCTGCGGGCTGCATACCGATTGTCGGATTTAATATGGGTGCGGGAGAAAAGGCGCGCGTAAAAAAGCTGTTTACAATGCTGCTTGTATGTGAAGCGGCGGTCGGCGCGGCGGCGCTTTTGACGGCGGAGCTTTGCCCGCGTTGGCTTATCTCAATATTCGGTGCGGCAAACGAAAGCGCTTATTATACGGATTTCGCGTTAAAATCGTTCAGGATATATCTGTGTATGATTGTTTTCGCGTGCGTAAACAAGGCGGCGTTCATATTCCTTCAAGCGATGGGCAAGGCGGTTGCTTCGACCGTGCTTTCTATGGTAAGGGAAATAGTGTTCGGCGTTGGTTTCGCGTTGCTGCTGCCGATATATTTCGGGCTGGACGGGGTTCTATATTCAATGCCGGTTTCGGACATACTGACATTTATAATCTCGGCGGCAATAATTATGATGACGTACCGCGAACTGTCGGACCACAAGGAGAAAGAAATGTATTTGTTGAAATCAACTCGATAATGAATAATATTTTTCGGGGAACAACAAAAAACAGGATAAAAATGTTCTCACAGGATTTATTCCCGTGAGAACATTAGCTTTAGTGTGGTGGTCTTACAGGATTTAATGAAAAACATAATAAAATCAAGGGGTTTCAGATGCGCGCAGGCGCGTAATATCGCAAAAAGCGACTCGCGCTTTTTGGGAAGAAGGAGCGGTAGCCGATAAAGCTAAGCAGTGACTTATGAAATAAGTCGCGGCAAGCCAAAAGGCTCACAAAAATAAAAAACGCGGCGAAGCCGCGAAAATCGCAAAAAGCGACTTGCGCTTTTTGCGAAAGAGGAGGAATGACGAAGCGTGTGACTGATTTTTTGTGTAACAAAAAATCGGAACGGAGCAAAGTCCATTCCGACGATGGTGCAGCTTGTCCGTATAAATCCGAACCCTTTATATCGTCAAGCGTGACGGTTTTACTGCCGTCTTTGTAGTTAAATACGATTATCATTCTGTCATCAAAAAGATATACCGCGTTCACGAAACAGTCTATAAGCCGCTGTCTCTGTTCTTTGTTGGTAATGTCTGTATCTCTGAACTTTTTAAGCCAGAATATTATTTGCTCTCGGCTGAGCAGAGGTTTATTCATTTCTTCCTGCATAATGCCGATTTCAAGCTCGCTTTTGCGCTCCTCAAGTTCGTCGAGCCTTTGTTTGGTCGATGTAGTCAGTATTCCCTGCTGAATGGCGTTCAGCATATTCTCAATTCCGACATCAACTTCTTTAAGCTGCTTTTTAAGAAGCGGCAGAGTAGTGTTATCGGCTTTTTGGATTTCTGCCACGGTATCCGCAATTTTGGAAATAACGCTGTCATCAAAAATCGTTTTGACGGTGTAGTCGATAACCAGACCTTCGATTAAATCTTTCTTAACAGTTCTCTGATCACAAAGTCTTTTCCTCTTGGTGTTCACGCATCTGTAGTAACGATGTACACGTCCTGTGTGGCTTGTGCCGCTTTCGCCTACCATGTATGAGCCGCACTTTCCGCAGAATAATTTTGTTGTTAAAAGATAATCGTCTTCCGCCTTGTGCCTGGCGGGAGCTTTTCTGTTTTTAGCAATTTTTTCTTGAACGCGGTCAAACAATTCCTTTGGAACAATAGCGGGTATACCACAGGGGTTAACAACATCGCGATAGGTGTATTCGCCTATATATCGGCGATTTTTGAGTATATGGTTAATAATATTAAGTGTGATCTTTCCGCCTCTTGATGATTTAAGACCTTTGCTGTTCAGCAAATTCACAAGCTGCTGCATTGTTGCTCCGTCAGCGTATCTTTGAAATATATCAAGAATAACGGGTGCGGTCAGTGGGTCGATTTTAAAATGCTGCTCGCTGTCAATAACATATCCCATAGGCACCGTGCCGCCGTTGTATTTGCATTTAAGAGCATTTTCGGTCATACCGCGTATGACCTTTTCAGAAAGCTCGGCGGAGTAATATTCCGCGTAGCCTTCCAAAACCGATTCAAGAATAATTCCCTCCGCACCTTCCGAAATCACCTCGGTTGCTGACACGACCTTAACACCGTTTTTGCGCAGCATTGCCTTGTAATGGGCGGAGTCATATCTGTTCCTCGCTGTCAATAACATATCCCATAGGCACCGTGCCGCCGTTGTATTTGCATTTAAGAGCATTTTCGGTCATACCGCGTATGACCTTTTCAGAAAGCTCGGCGGAGTAATATTCCGCGTAGCCTTCCAAAACCGATTCAAGAATAATTCCCTCCGCACCTTCCGAAATCACCTCGGTTGCTGACACGACCTTAACACCGTTTTTGCGCAGCATTGCCTTGTAATGGGCGGAGTCATATCTGTTCCTCGCAAATCTGTCAAGTTTCCAGACAATGATAACATCAAACAGCTCCTTTGAACTGTCCTTGATCATTCTTTGAAATTCGGGTCTGTTGTCCGTCTTGGCTGATAGCGCTCTATCAATATAACTTCTGAGAACTATCATGTTATTCTTTTCGGCAAATGCCTTGCACTCTCGCAGTTGCCCTTCGATAGATTCTTCTCTCTGATTGTCGCTTGAATATCTTGCATATATTACTGCGTTCAATTATTTATCACCGTCCAAAAGTAGGTTATATAAAGATTTTTTCAACTTTTCATTTAATGGAGATTCCGGGTCAAAGCACATATCTATGAACTGCTTGAACTGTTTGTTGTCGGTATCAAACCTGGGAGTGAACTCATAATCTATTCCCTCAGGCACATTTGTTCTTAAAAACAGATAATCCATAGACACATTAAAATAGTCCGCATACTTCAAGAAAATTTCACAAGGCGGCTCGGACTGGTCGTTTTCATATCTGTTGATCGCCGACTGAGACGAGCCGATAACCTTGGCAAATTTCTCCTGAGACATCATAGTGCTTTTCCGCAGCGTCCTTAACCTTTCCCCTATACCTTTCATAACCAACCCTCCTAAATATTTTGATGATTATATTATAACCCGACAACAACTTATTGTCAACCCTAAAACTCTGGTTTTATACAAAAATCGTTTTACAAAATACGGTATTTATTTTAAAAACAAAAACGCAAAAATATAGAATTATATTTAAAATTCAAAAAAGGGTTTGGGAATATCCCAAGATAAAAATTGTAAGTGTGGCCACACATGCTGTGCTTGCTATTCTACGAAAATAGCAAGTCGGGAAATTATATTTTCCGTAAGTGTGTACACACTTGCTGTGCTTGCTATTCTTCAAGAACAGCAAGTAAGCAATTT
>CANRNL010000034.1 GCA_947631965.1 uncultured Clostridia bacterium | reverse complement strand
CTGCAACTCCACAGTGACCAAGGCTTTCAGTATACCTCGCAAGCGTACTTTAAGCTAACCACATCATACAACATAACACCATCAATGTCAAGACACAGAATGTATCCACAGAGTAAAACCGAACACTTTTGAAGAAGCTCGTGCAATCATAGATGAATACATTCATTTCTACAACTATCAGCGTATTCAGCTTAAAACAAAACTGACCCCTCTGGAAAAACGGAGCCAGTTTGTTGCATAATATTAATTCTTTACCATAGATGTCCTTTTTTGTGCTGTCCGCACAATTTGGTGCAGTTCAGAATTGAACAGACCTTTTTTACTTATTTAACCGATTTTCCGAGCCGAAAAACGGGTTTATCATAAATATCTTACGGCAAACATCACAAATACCAAAGCGATGCTTAAAATATTATGTACCCAAAGAAACACTTCAAGCAAAGAGTCGCGTATTGTCCAGTCGGCGTCTAAATCGGGCGGACAGACAAAATGAACAAGAGTTCTGCCCAGATCGAATATCCAACCGAGCGCAACTGCCGCCGCCATAATTATGGCAAAAATCGGAGGCTGGTACTGAATCGATTTAATGCAGTATAAAATTATCAGTATATTTATTCCGAATATGGCTGCCTGAGTTACTTTAGCGTCTTTGGCGCAGGTCGGAACAAATGTGTTTTGCTCGTTGTAACGCAGAGCATACTCCTCGCTTGCGAAGTTTGCCACAACAAGGCTGCACAGCGACCTGCCGCACACCGTTAAGATGAGCAGCGACGTAAGTATAAACATTGCGTTTACATCAATTATGGTTATAATTATCGGCAAAAAAACCAAAAGGAAAAAGCAGGTCCTCCATTTTCTGATTACCATAAAAACATCCCTCCAAAAAAAGTCTGCAACAAAATACTTTTATAATAAAATACTAACATTAAATTTTGCAAATTTGCGGATTGTAAAAGTAAAAAAATATAATATTAATTAAATATTAATATATGTGTAACGGCTTTGACACAAAAGAAAATCTGTGGTAGAATAAACAAAGGCATTTATTGCGTGTTTTCGACAAGTATAAGGGCAACTTACTTTTCTTGTTGCAAAAAAAGTAAGCAAAAAATCGTTTAAAACCTCTATTATAAAATCGCAAAAAGCGCAGATTTTCCGAATGGGAAAATCGAAGCGCAAAGCGCGAGTTGCGACGCTGTAGGGGCGAACCGTGTTCGCCCGTTATACCCGCACTCCGTGCGGGCGGGGTTATGTACTTTTCCCTACGCGGGGAAAAGTACCAAAAGGCGCGTTCAAGGGGACACCCCTTGAAAAACCCCGCGTTAGTCGGTAAAAATCCGATGATTTTTACCGAACTAAATCGGAATAAACGCGGCAAAGCCGCGTAATCTCGCAAAAATCGACTTGCGCTTTTTGCGTTAGTACACCCGCATTTTATACCGTAACATTTTATACACGGTTACAGTAAAATATTTATACATTGGAGATGATGTTATGACCATAACATACGAATGTTTTGATTCGCTGTATGTTAATATAACAAACAAATGCAGCAACAGATGTACCTTTTGCGTACGCGACAAGCACGACAGCGTTAACGAGGGCGGCAATCTCTGGCTGGAGAGGGAGCCTTCCGTCGAAGAGATAAAGGCGGATTTTCTGTCGCGCGATTTGAAAAAGTACAAGGAGATAGTATTCTGCGGTTACGGAGAGCCGTTTGAGCGGTTTGATGACGTTATCGCGGTTTCCAAATGGCTTAAAGAGAACAACGAAGGCATAAAAATACGCGTCAACACCAACGGACAGGGCAGTCTTATCGCGGGGCGCGACATAACGCCCGAAATGAAAGGTCTGATAGACACGGTTTCAATCAGCCTCAACGCAGAAAACGCCGAGAAGTATCAAAAGCTGTGCCGCAGCGAATTCGGCGGCGGGGAGGCATACGAAGGAATTTTGGAGTTTGCGCGGCGGGCAAAGAGCTTTGTGCCGAACGTAATTTTTACGGTGGTGGATATTATGCCGCCCGACGAGATTGAGGCGTGCCGCAAAATTGCGGAGGACTGCGGCGTCGGGTTCAGGGTCAGAGAATTTATAAAATAGGAGAATCGTTTTATATGATAGAGTTGAAAGAATGTTCATTGGACAATAAATCGGAAATCGACTGCTTTTTGAGTAAAAAGAACAGTAAAAACTCGGAGTTTACCTTTACAAATTTATTTATGTGGCGAAAGAGCTACAATATGAAGTACGCGGTCATAAACGGAATGTTTTGTATCTTTCCGAAGCATGAGGAAGGACCGCGAAGCGCGACTTTCCCGATAGGCGACGGCGACATAAGACCGGTTATCGAAGAAATACTCAAGTATTTTGAAGAGATTGGAGAAACGCCTCTCATAAGAATATATGACGACGAGGCGGTGAAAAAGCTGCTTGACGCATATCCGAACAAGTTTGTGCTGACCGAAGATATGAACAGCTTTGACTATGTTTACAAAACGGAGGATTTAATAAATCTTTCAGGCAAGAAATATCACTCAAAGAAAAATCACGTCAACCGTTTTATGACAATGTACGACTGGGAGTACAGCCGTATGACGCCCGACGACCGCGAAGAGTGCAGGCGGCTGTACGAGGCGTGGTACGACAACAAAAACGCGGAGATTGAGGGGCTCAGCGAAGAAAAGGAAGCGGTTTTTGAGCTTTTGGACAACTGGGAAAAGCTCGACATAGTGGGCGGCTGCATCAGAGTTGACGGGAGAATAGTCGCGTTTTCGTTCGGCGAAAAGCTGTGCGACAATATGGCGGTTATACATCTTGAACACGCCGACACCGAATATCGCGGCGCATTTGCGGCGATAAACAAGCTGTTTCTGGAAAACGAGTGGAGCGGCTTTGAGTTTGTCAACCGCGAAGAGGATATGGGGTTGCCGGGGCTTCGTCTTGCAAAGGAGTCGTATCACCCGTACGAGATGGTAAAAAAGTATGTCGCAACTTTAGCATAAGGATTGCATTTTCCGACAATATGTGATAAACTGTACTAAGGCATACTTAAAAATTTTGAATATATATATTGTGAAGGGGTTTATATATGATTATTGTTTTAAAGCCGCAGACAACTCAGGAACAGGCGGACTCGATTTTATCGATTCTCGAAAAAGAGGGTTTTCGTCATAACTACATAAAAGGCGCGAGCCAGACCGTTATCGGAATTATAGGCGATACGACAAAGCTGGACGAGGATTCGTTCCGCACTTACGAATTTATCGAGGACATAAAGCGCGTTTCGGAGCCGTACAAGCTGGCGAACCGCAAAATGCATCCCGAAAACAGCGTATATAACATTGCGGGCAGAGAGGTCGGCGAGGGTACGTTCAACGTAATCGCGGGTCCCTGCTCGATTGAAACCGAAGAGCAGGTTATAGAAATCGCAAAAGCGGTCAAGAAAAGCGGAGCGTCGTTTTTGCGCGGCGGCGCGTTCAAGCCGAGAACCTCTCCGTATGCGTTTCAGGGTCTGCACGGCGAAGGACTTCGTCTTTTATCGATTGCAAAAAAGGAAACCGGCTTGCCGATAGTGACCGAAATTATGTCGCAGCAGGATTTGCCGCTTTTCGAGGACGTTGATGTTATACAGGTCGGCGCGCGCAATATGCAGAATTTTGAGCTTTTGAAGGAGCTTGGCAAAATCGACAAGCCCATACTTTTAAAGCGCGGACTTGCCAGCACGCTCCAGGAGTGGATAATGAGCGCGGAGTACATTATGGCGGGCGGAAACAGCAAGGTCATTTTCTGCGAGCGCGGAATAAGAACCTATGAAACCTTTACCCGCAACACGCTTGATTTATCCGCCATTCCCGCGCTTAAGCGTCTGTCGCACCTGCCGGTTATAGTTGACCCCAGCCACGCGACCGGACTTCCGTGGATGGTGGAGCCGCTTTCCAAAGCGGCGGTTGCGGTCGGCGCGGACGGACTTATGATAGAAGTACACAATAATCCGAAAAAGGCGCTGTGCGACGGAGCGCAGTCGCTGACGCCGGAACAGTTTGACAATGTTATGAAGAAGGTTGCGACTCAGGTGAAGTTTGAGAACAAAAAGCTGTGGCAGCCTCAATAGACACAGCGTTTACCGAATAACGAAAGTCGAAAGGTGGGAAATCTATGCTTTTCGGAAATAACAAAAACAAAAAAATAATCGCGCTTGTTTTTTGCTTTACGATAATAGTAAGTTCATTTCTCGGAGTTGCCGCCGCGAAGAAGCTGTCTATGACGGGTCTTGGAGCAAAGCTCGGCGAGCTTACCTCTACCGACAAATATAATCCGAGCTACGGTCTTTTAAATATTCTTTTGCTCGGCATTGACGAAAGCGGCGCGCTTTGCGACACGATAATGCTCTTTTCGATAGATCAATATTCGAGCGAGGTAAATCTGCTGTCCATTCCGCGTGATACCCGCGTTATGGTGGGTTCGAGCCACGTTAAAATCAACTCGACGCTGGGCATAGGCAAGCAGGAGGTAGCAAAGGGCAAAATAAACGAGCCTGAGGACTATGTTATATCCAAGGTGAAAGAGATTACGGGTATGCCGATACACTATTTTGTGTCGGTCAACCTCCAAGGTTTCAAGGATGTTATCGACGCGCTCGGCGGCGTTGATTATGATGTACCCTACGATATGAACTACGACGACCCGACGCAAAATCTGCATATACATTTGCAGGCGGGCTATCAGCATTTGGACGGACAAGCCGCTCACGACTATGTGCGTTACCGACACGACAGTAACGGACGTTCGCCCGGCAACTATGTAAAGGGCGACGAGGGCAGAATCGAGGCTCAGCAGAACTTTATAAAAGAGGTTATCTCACAGAAGCTGACCGGCGCAAGCGTCGCACACATTACCGAGCTTTACAAGATTTTGAACAAATATGTGCGAACCAACTTCACGGGCGCGGACCTTGCGAAGTACACCTCGCTTATAACCACCATTCGTCCCGAGAAGATTACGACCTATCAGCTTCCGGGTGAGGCGCAGTATATAGGCGGAGTTTCGTATTACATATATGACCCCGTGGCGACTCAGGAGCTTGTGGACACGGTGTTCCAGCCGAGAAGCGCGGCGGATTACGACATTGTGAACGACCATCCCATAGGCGAGGAGCCTGACGAGAGCGCCCTGCCGACCGACGCGGCGGAGTAAAAATAAGTATTTCTGTAAAATTAAAATAAAAATCCCACGGATATTTCCGTGGGATTTTTGTCTGCGTAATTGAAATTACTTAAGTTCAACCTTTGCGCCGACTTCTTCAAGCTTAGCCTTGATAGACTCAGCTTCGTCCTTCGCAACGCCTTCCTTGACCGGCTTGGGAGCGCCGTCAACAAGACCCTTAGCGTCCGCAAGACCAAGACCGGTTATTTCTCTTACAACCTTTATAACCTTAATCTTCTGTGCGCCCGCTTCTGCGAGAATAACGTCAAATTCGGATTTCTCTTCCGCAGCCGCGCTTGCGTCGCCGCCTGCAACGCCCGCTACCATAACCGGAGCCGCCGCGCTTACGCCAAACTCTTCTTCGAGAGCCTTTACCAAATCGTTTACTTCAATAAGTGTAAGTTCCTTGATTTCATCAAGAATTTTTGTTACATCAGCCATTTTTATTAACCTCCATTTTTAAAAATTTAATGTTCTGATTATTCGGCAGTATTTTCTTCTGCCGGTGCTTCTTCAGCGGGAGCCGCTTCTTCAGCGGGAGCCGCTTCTTCAGCGGGAGCCGCTTCTTCAGCCGGAGCTGCTTCTTCAGCCGGAGCAGTCTCCTCAGCCGGTGCCGCTTCCTCGGCGGGTGCTTCTTCCGACTTCTCAGCCGCACCGCCGTTGTCTACAATAGCCTGAAGTGTACGCGCGAGCGCACTGATAGGCGACTGCAAAGAGCCGAGCATTTTCGAGATAAGAACTTCCTTTGACGGAATCGAAGCGTAAACCTTAACCTCGTCAATCGAAATTACTTTACCATCCACAAAGCCCGCTTTGATTTCGAGAGCGTCGTTTTCCTTTGCAAAGGCAGTAAGAACCTTAGCGGGAGCAACAACGTCGTCCGTGCTTGTTGCGAGAGCCGTAGGACCGTGAAGTATCGGGTCAAGCTCGCCAAGACCTGCTTCGTTTGAAGCGAGGCGGAGCATAGTGTTCTTTAAAACACTGTACTTAACGCCGTTTTCACGGAGCTTTGAACGAAGCTGAGTGTCCTGCTCAACGGTAAGTCCTCTGTAATCTACGAGGATACCCGAAGCGGAACCCTTTAAAAGCTCGGTTATGTCCGCAACATGCTGTTTTTTGCGTTCAAGAATTTTCTCACTGGGCAATTCAATATCCTCCCCTCAATATTATTTTTCCCGAAAAGTCGGGACGCCTTTTGCCGCATTCGCGGCGGCGAGGAATTAAAAATCCCCCGCAAACATGTGCGAGGGACATAGTCATTCAAATAAATAAAATATAAATCTGATAACTTATATCTGTCCTCGGCAGGATTTACGCCGCGAGGCACCTGCTGTCTTCGAACATGTTTTTGATTTTGCCGCTTATCTAAACGGCCCATTTATTGTATCACAGCCGCGACGGACTGTCAATACCAAATTTACGCTTCAATCTTCGCGCTGTTGATTTTGATTCCGGGACCCATTGTGGAAGCAACGGTTACCGATCTTAAATACTGACCCTTTGCGGCAGCCGGCTTTGCCTTTATAATCGCACTCATAAGAGTGTTAAAGTTTTCGGCAAGCTTAGCCGCGCCGAAAGACGCTTTGCCTATCGGGCAGTGGATAATATTCGTCTTGTCGAGACGATACTCGATCTTACCTGCTTTTGCGTCCTGAACCGCTTTTGCAACGTCGGGAGTAACGGTGCCCGCCTTGGGGTTAGGCATAAGACCTTTAGGTCCCAAAATCTTACCTATTCTTCCGACAACGCCCATCATATCGGGCGAAGCGATAACAACATCGAATCCGAACCAGTTTTCGCTCTGGATTTTCTGAACCATATCTTCCGCGCCGACAAAATCCGCGCCGGCTTCTTTTGCGGCATCAGCTTTATCCTCTCTTGCGAAAACAAGCACGCGAACGTCTTTACCCGTTCCGTTGGGAAGTACAACCGCGCCTCTTACCTGCTGGTCTGCGTGACGGGAGTCAACGCCGAGCCTTATGTGAAGCTCGATAGTTTCGTCAAACTTAGCCTTTGCGGTCTTGCAAACCAAATCAAGAGCTTCGGAGGCGTCATATAACTTTCCTTTTTCAAAGAGTTTTACGCTCTCTTGATACTTTTTACCTGCACTCATGAATCTTTCTCCTATCTGTGGTTAAACAAGGCGAAGTACGCCTCTCCCACCAATTTCAAGCCGATTGAGATTATTCCTCAACCGTAACGCCCATAGACCTTGCGGTACCCGCAATCATGGACATAGCCGCTTCAACCGACGCGGCGTTCAAGTCCGCCATCTTGGTTTCGGCGATGGATTTAAGGTCAGCCTTCGAAATCTGAGCGACCTTGGTTTTGTTCGGCACGCCGCTTCCGCTTTCGATTTTGCAAGCCTTTTTAATAAGGACTGCGGCGGGCGGTGTCTTGGTTATGAACGAGAAGCTTCTGTCCTGATAAACCGTGATAACAACAGGGATTACAAGACCTGCCTGCTGAGCGGTTTTCTCGTTGAACTGCTTACAAAAGTCCATAATGTTAACGCCGTGCTGACCGAGGGCAGGACCGACCGGAGGAGCCGGTGTAGCCTTTCCCGCGGCAATTTGAAGTTTAATGTAACCGGTAATTTTCTGAGCCATTTAAAACACCTCCTTTTATTCACAAACGTGGTATTATCGGAACGGTCAAAGCCGCCCCTCCCACCTTGCCGAAGCAAAACGCTTGCGGCTGATGAAACGCCTGCGGTGCAGACGCGGTAGGTTCTGAGTTAAGACAGCGCTTCGATTTGGTTGTATTCAAGCTCGACGTCGGTATCTCTGCCGAACATCGCAACCTTTGCCTTTACGCGCTGTTTCTCGGAGTCAATCGAAGTGATAACGCCGACAGAGCCTTCAAGCGCACCGTATTTGATGCGGAAGGTGTCGCCGACATTAAAGTTAAGCACCACCTTTTTGCTTTCCAGACCGATTTTGGCAATTTCCTCCTCGGTCAGCGGGACGGGCTTGGACTCCGGTCCGACAAATCCCGTAACGCCTCTGGTATTGCGGATGACATACCAGCTCTCGCTGGTCATAATCATCTTTACGATAACGTATCCGGGAAACGTTTTGCGCATAACCTTGCGCGGCACGTCGTCCTTTATTTCGGTGACTTCCTCCATCGGAACGCGGATGTCGAGGATAATATCCTGCATATTGCGGTTCTCGATGGCTTTTTCGATATTTGCTTTTACTTTGTTTTCATATCCTGAGTAGGTATGTGCAACATACCATTTTGCTTTTTCAGCCATAACTTCGGGAAGGTCCCTTAATCCCTCCCTACTTTATGATGAAGTTTATGAGATAGGTAAATACCCAGTCAAGCGCCATAATTACAACGCCAACCAAAAGGACGTATATAATTACGATAAGGGTGTTCTTTCTGACCTTTGCAAACGAAGGCCATACAACCTTTTTAAGCTCGCTTTTAATCTCCTTTGCCCAGTCTACAATTCGTGAGCCTATATTTTTCTTAGCACGTTCCATAAGTTTTACACTCCTAAAATAACCGATTTGCGTATAGCTTTTCCGTGTACCGCTTCGGGCCTATCTTGTTTCTCTGTGCAGAGTATGCTTTCTGCAAAAAGGACAGAATTTATTCATTTCAAGTCTGTCAGGGTCGTTCTTCTTGTTTTTCATAGTGTCGTAATTTCTCTGCTTGCACTCTGTGCATGCAAGTGTGATTTTCGTCCTCACCCATATCATTCCTTTCCGATTATATTATCTTATAATATCAATGTATATTATCAATTACATTATATAAATCTTTTACAACACAAATAAAGCCTCTTTCGGAGAGGTATAGTAATAATAACACAATTTTAAATTATTGTCAAGTTTTTTTGTCCAAAAAATTCAAATTTTTCGCATAAAACCTGCTTTTTCAATATATAGTTATTTTATAAAAGCAAAGCACAAGGTATAGGGGTGACCTTATTTGAAGGAGGACTTAAAAAACGGATTTAAGATTGCTTTTGTCTATGTCGGGCTGGTAATCGGCGCGGGATTTGCTTCGGGACAGGAGATAATGCGCTATTTTGTGAAGTACAACACCCGAAATTTAAGCGGGGTTGTTGCGGCGACCCTTTTGTTTATATGCGTGGCGTTTTTGATTTTGAAAAGGACGTATAAATACAATATAAAATCCTTTGACGAATATATCCGCACCGTCGCGGGGCGTGCCGCGCCTGTAGTGCGCGCCTTTGTCACGCTGTTTATGTTTGCGGGATTTTTTACTATGCTGTCGGGCTGCGGCACGCTTATGAGCGAGATATTTAATGTTGACAGAAGCCGAGGCATATGGCTTATGGCGGCGGCGAGCTTCGCCGCGCTTGCAGCCGGAAACCGAGGAATAGTTGCGCTCAACACGATTTTGGTACCCGTTATTATTTTGGGTATGGGTTATCTTTGCGTTGCGTCGGTGACGCTGTGGAGCGTTCCCGCGTTTTCGCAGTCGGCGGACAACTATGTGACTTCGGCGCTCAGATATGTGAGCTACAACACCATAACCGCCGGCGCGGTGCTTGTGCCGCTGCGCCCGTACATAAGCAAGCGGAGCGCGGCGGCGGGTGCTTTTTTGGGCGGCGGCATTTTGGGTGTGCTGATTTTTCTGGTATGGTTTGCGCTTAAAACAAATTTCGCCTCCGCCGTCGGAGAACTGCCCCTTTTTACTCTGTCGGGCTTGGGAGGCGGCGCGTTTGAAAAATTTTACGCCGCAATTTTGCTTTTGGCGATGTATACGACCGCCGCCGCAAACGGCTTCGGTATTTTGTCTCAGACAAAGGCGGAGGGCGGTCGGGAACGCGTTTTATACAGTCTGCTGTTTTGTCTGGCGGCAATTCTTCCCGCATATATCGAATTTTCGTCGCTTGTGGAGCATTTGTACGGCTTTTTCGGCTGGGCGGGGCTGGCGTGGATGCTGATGATTATCGCGTCCGAACTTTTTGAGAATAAAATTTAAAAGCCGAGCCGCAAGAAACTCTTGCGGCTCGGCAAAATCAGTCTTTGTTAATCTTCGTCTTTTTTATCGTTCTCAACCGGTCGGGCGGTCACTTCGATTTCGAGGACGTGGCGGGAATCGCACTTTGTAACGCGCACGTCCAAATTTTCGTATGTAAACGTGTCGCCTATTTTCGGAAGCCTGCCTATCGTTTCAATTACCCAGCCGCTGACGGTCGGAATGTCGAATTTGTTCTCAAGATTGAATTTCTCAAACATATCGTCAAGACTTGCGGTGCAGAGTATGCGGTACTTGTTCTCACCCGTCTTGGAAAATTCTTCAATTACTTCGTCGTGTTCGTCCCAAATCTCGCCCACAAGCTCCTCTAAGATGTCCTCCAGCGTAACAATTCCCACGGTGCCGCCGTATTCGTCGATAAGCACCGCGATATGCGTCTTGCTCTTTTGTAAAATCGCGAGAAGCTCGGATATTTTGGTGGAGGGTATCGCGTAAATCGGCGCGTGCATAAGGTGCCTGATGTCCTTGTCCGCGTTATTGGAATTGTAAAAATCCTTTTGATTTACTATACCTATAATATTATCAATCGTTTCTTTGTAAACCGGCAGACGCGAGTAGCCCGACTCGCTGAACACCTCGTCCGCTTCCTCGCGGGTCGAGTTTACGTCTATGCCGACCACGTTGACGCGCGGAGTGTGTATTTCGTCCGCCTGAATATCGTTAAACTCAATCGCGTTGCGGATAAGCTCCGCTTCGTCGTCGTTAAATTCGCCGCCGCTTTGAGCCTCTTCGACAATGGTTAAAAGCTCTTCTTCGGTAATGCCGTCGGAGTGAGGCGGAAATATTTTTACGAGCATTTTTTTCCAAAGCTCAAACAGAAAGTTTACGGGGGTCAGAATAACGGTCAAAATTTTCAGCGGACGCGCGAAAAGCATAGCAATCTTTTCGGGCGAATCGGTGGCTATGGTTTTCGGGGAAATCTCTCCGAATATCAGAACCAGTATGGTAATGACGGCCGTCGATATGGACGCGCTGTGTATGCTCAGGCCTTCGGGCAGCAGATTCATAAATAAAATGGTCGCCACCGCCGAAGCTGCGATATTTACAATGTTGTTTCCGACAAGTATTGTCGAAAGCAGACGGTTATAGTTTTCCGACAGGTCAAACGCCGCCGCGGCGCGCTTGTTACCCTCGGACGCCAAATTTTTAAGCCTTATTTTATTCACGGCAGTGTACGCACTTTCGGCGGCCGAAAAGAACGCCGAAAGAAACAGGCATATAATCAGAAAAATAATCTTGGTACTACTGTCACTGTCCATAAAGAACAACAACACCTCCGAATAAAAATTTATTTGACGACAGTATATCACACTGCCGCCCAAAAGTCAAATAAATTATTTTTTTATCTCGGCTTAATTCGACACATTTTTGTTGCAAACAAAAAGAAAATATGATAAAATATGCCCGTCAAGCAAAGTTAATAAAGCACTGGTCTGTTCAGAAAATGACAGAGTTATGCATTTACTTGGTAAAAATGTATGACTCTTTCATAAAAACGTACTCTGGCATTTCTGACAGAAAAGCGCTTTTATGACTTTGCTTGACATCAAAGGAGCCATGCTTTTTACGGTGCGTGGCTTCGGTCACGCATTTTTTATTGGGAGGCAAGGTCATATGAAGCAATTTTATTTTAACAGAGAGCTGGACAAAGCGGGAAGGGTGACGATACCCGTAGACGTAAGGCTGTATCTTGATTTAAAACCGAAAGATACGCTTATTTTCACGCTGGACGCCGACAACGACGTTATATACTTAAAAAAACGGGAGGAAACAAGCCCCGAAAAACGCCGAAAATAAAAGTCGGGCATTGCCCGACTTTTTATTATATGCCTTTTTTATTACAGCGGTTTGTTCCGAGTGTGACAGCCTTTTAAAATCTTTTTCAAATACCTTGGTATATTTAAGCTTATACATTGTCGATATCTATACCCATATCCCGAAACATATCCTCTGCGCTGTCAAAGGCGGTCTGCTGCTCGACCTCCTCTTTTGAGCTTTTTATAAGCTGCGCGAGACGCTCCATTTTTTCCTTGGGATAAACGACAACGGGGCAGAAAAATATACCGCCGTCCTTTTCCATAATTTCAAACTTGTCGCCCTCGGTAATTCCGAGCTTTTTTATAATATCCGCAGGAATGGTAATCTGCGAACGACCCCTGATTTCCGCTAACATTTCAGTCACCTCTCCGCTTTTCGGAATTTCAGAAATTCTTACAAATATATTATACGCCGTATTCTTGAAAAAATCAAGTGTTTTATTTAATTTACAGACTTGCGTAATATTAATTTTACCATAAAAGCATATTAGTCGCCCACATCGGCAAATGCAGCGACTAATATAGTTGTATTTTGTAAACTTTTGTTCGGTTTTATTTTCTGTCTTTTATATCCACATAGGGGCGGTGATTCGAGACCGCCATATAAGCGGGGCGGATGATTTTGCCGTTGCCGATAAGCTCTTCGAGGCGGTGTGCGCTCCAGCCCGCAATTCGTGCGACCGCGAAAATCGGGGTATACAGTTCGGGCGGAAGTCCGAGCATATCATACACAAAGCCGCTGTAAAAATCGACGTTTGCGCTCACGCCCTTGAATATTTTACGTTTGGACGCTATAACCTCGGCGGCGAGACGCTCGACAGCCGAGTAAAGCTCAAACTCGCTTTCTTTGCCTTTTTCGCGGGCAAGTCCCTGCACAAAGCGTTTGAAAACGCGTGCGCGCGGGTCGGACAGCGAGTAGACCGCGTGTCCCATACCGTAGATAAGGCCCGTTCGGTCAAACTCCTGTTTATCGAGTATTCTCGAAAGATAATTTTTAATTTCGTCCTCGTCTTTCCAGTCTGAAATTTTACTCTTAATATCTTCAAACATCTGAACGACTTTTATGTTTGCGCCGCCGTGCCTCGGTCCTTTGAGCGAGCCGAGCGCCGCGCAGACAGCCGAATACGAATCGGTGCCCGACGAGGACACAACGCGTATCGTAAACGTGGAGTTGTTGCCTCCGCCGTGTTCCGCGTGGAGCATAAGCGCTATATCGAGAATTTGAGCTTCGAGCGCGGAGTACTCTTTGTCGGGGCGGAGCATATACAAAATGTTTTCCGCGGTCGAAAGGTCGGGACGCGGGTCGTGTATATAAAGGCTGCCGCCTTTGTGATAATGATTGTATGCGTTGTAGCCGTAAACCGCAAACAGCGGAAACAGCGAAATCATTCTGAGCTGCTGGCGCAGTACGTTCGGTATCGAGGTATCGTTCGCGTTTTCGTCATACGCGTAGAGCGTCAGCACCGAGCGCGACAGCGCGTTCATCATATCAGAGCTGGGAGATTTCATAATTATGTCGCGCACAAAGTATTTTGGCAGTGTGCGCAAATCGGAAAGCAGTTTTGTAAAGTTCAAAAGCTGTTCCTGCGTGGGAAGCTCTCCGAAGATGAGCAGATAAGCGGTCTCCTCAAATCCGAAGCGGTTTTCAAGACCGTGTCCGCGAACCAGGTCCTCAACGTTTATACCGCGATAATAGAGCCTGCCGTCGCACGGCATCAAAACGCCGCCGACGTTTTTCTTGACGATAATCTCGGATATTTCGGTTATACCCGTCAGTACGCCTTTGCCGTCCAAATCGCGCAGACCGCGTTTTATATCATATTTATTGTACAGATTGGGGTCGATATTGCTGTTTTTAACGCAGAGCTGAGACAGCTCCTTAATTTCCTCCCGCACAACATTCATATTATTTGTCATATCTCTGCCTCCCTTCGACAGACTGTAATCCACACTATAATTTTAAAATAAAATATCACATAAATATGTCAAAAATTATGAATATTATATTAAATTTTTATTAAATATACATCATCATCATTTCAGCTGCTGTCTCAGCGGAGTGACGAGCGTATAATTTATTCCGTGTTCGTCCGCGCCGAAGAGCAGGTAGCGGTAGTTTTTCAGGCTTGCGGAATCCGACATCTTAACGTCCGCCGTACCGCTTACGCCGAAGTAATGCACACCGTTTTGAGCGTATATGCTGTTTTGGTCGTTCTTGAAAATCACGCATACGTTTTTGCCCTTTGCCGCCGCCGCTTGAACAATACCGTCAAACCTCGCTCGGTCGTAATATCCGCCGATGCTTTGGTAGTAGCTTTCGGGGAGCAGTATAAATATGTTGTTCTCATAGGAGGACGAAAGATAGTTTTCAAGCCTGCTCCACTGCTCTGAATCCGTCGCCGAAATTCCGCCGCCCGAATTGTCGATTCTGACAATAAGCACGTCGCCGATAACCTTCGCGTCATATCCTGTGCCGTTTATAACAGTAGAGTTGAGGAGCTTCGCTTCCTCGTCCGACTTTCCGAACAGCACCGACGCGATAACGTTGTTCGAGTTAACGTCTGCGGCTATTTGCGGAGAGGCGAAACCTTTTTTATAGAGAGTATCTGCGCCAAGCTCTCCGAGTACGGCAATTTTTGTGCTTTTATTCACCGCGTTCGTTTCAAGTGAGTCACTAAAACGGCTGCCGCTCGGAATAACCGAGGTGTTTATACCAATATATGCGTACATATCTCCGATATATGCCTTATAAGAGCCGGATACGGGGCTGAGAACCTTTATGCCGCCGTCGGACGGTTCTATGCCGCTACTCTCCTGCCAGTTTACTTCATCGCTCGGAATAAGAATACGGCTGCCGCTCGGAGCAATTCCGTAAACCGACGGAGTTAAAACGTCGCCCGCTTTGACTCCCGAATAGCTTGACGGTTCAAACTCGAACGCAACAGGATTTTCGTAGACCAGCAGCTCCGCCTCCGCCGTCATACCGTTGTATGTTGCGGTTATCAGACCGCTTCCCGCGGACGTGGGCAGAAATACCGAGCCGTTCCACGTTCCCTCGATACCTTTTACCGAAAAGCTGACAAGAGAGGGATCTATTTCGCTCTCGTTATACAGCACGTCTGTCGAAATCACTTTGAATTCGCGTGCGCCGCCCACAAACGCTTCGTTTTGGTCAGCGCGCAAGGCTATCGCAATCGGCTCCCACGCGGGCTTGTTGACGATAACGCCCACGCCGGTCGAAACCGGACGCTGGTAATTATCGCTTAGCTGATTTTTGACCGAGGGTTCGGCCTCCTCAATTGTCTTTGAAACATATGTGGTGGAACCGCCGCCGTCAAAGTTTATCGCGTTGTAACAGCCCAGCTTCATCATAAAATCTGCGACCTGCGAGAGGGTCATACCCTTTGCGTTATCGGCTCTGCCGTCTATCGTAACGATATACAGCGTTTTGCCGTCCGCGGTCGCGCCCATCGCGGTGCGCGGATTGTAGCCGTTTATGCCCGCGCTGTTGATTATCTCCGCCGCCGCGCCGTCTTTTACGAGCAGCGTGCTGCCGCTGACTGCCATTTTGTAATCTTTATAGTCGCTCGGCGTTATTTCATAGTCGATTTTAACCTTGTCGCCGACTTTGAAATGGTCTGCCAAAAATGTGTTGGTATATGTATTTGAAGCGATTACAAACGAACCGTCGGGTATTTTGAGTACGCCCGCGTTTTGAAACGAATCGGTGACAACGCCTTCGCTGTTTACGATAATCTCAAAATCGCCGCCTATCGAATTTCCGCTGTAATCGGATGTAATCAATATAAGTCCGCCGTCGTCGTAAAATTTATTTATATGATGTATCTTCGTGCTTGCGCCGTCGGGAGCGGTCAGAGTTATATTCTGGCTCCAGTACGAAAAATCAACCGTGTTGTCGTTTTTAATTCCGACTGTCGCGCATCCGCTGTCACTAAGAGACGGGGTGGACAAAATTTCACCGTCTCTCAGCAGGGTGCCGGTCGGCGTTGCGCTCATAGAGTCGGAACCGCTCGTCTGGAAAAAGTCCGCGTTTACCGCGACGAACGCGCCGGAGTCTTTCGCCATATTTAAAACCGTGCTTTTGCGGCTTACTCCGCTGGGTGAAAAAAGAGCCTCAACGTCTATGTAGTCGCGGGTTAAATCCACCTCCGCGACGTAGATATTCTGCATACCGTCGTACATCTCCTTTTGGAGATGATATTCGTTTATGCCGTAAGCTATTTTGTTTATCTGTGCGCCGCTTAAAACCGAAGGCGCCGCGTACGCCGAGGGCGTTAAAGCCGCCGCGACGCAAAGCGCGGTCAAAAGCGCCGAAATTCTTTTGGTTATCTTCAAAACAGTTTCCCCCTGAGAAAAAAAGTAATACTATTTTAACACAAATTTATGATTATGTCAATCAAGGCATTACTTATGGTAAGCTCTGCCGTGTAGGTTTACAATAGATGTGTTACAAATAGTGAAAAAAAGAATATACGGAAACTCCGTTTTTGTGTTA
>CANRNL010000033.1 GCA_947631965.1 uncultured Clostridia bacterium | reverse complement strand
ATAGGTAAGGCAGTTGCGTTTATTGACAATACATCATATGAAATGATTTCGGTACTCCCTCAAGGAGCATGTATCTTCACCGGTGTTGCTTCCAATTTTCCTGTTTTGGTACAGGTTGACTTGCTACCAAAGCAACAGCAACCACAAAGTACCACTGTAAATCTTACGGAGTTGTGGAAAAATTCTTAAGCAAGTCAAAGCCTACCGACCAGTTATGGCCGATGGGCTTTGATACATTATATCATCCCAAAATGCCCCAACGCCTCCTTAATTGCCTTCTCCTTTTCCGGCGGGCATTGCGGCTGTTTGGTGTTTTTGGATTTTGGTTTATTGTAATTCTCTCTTTCGATTATCCCATACTTACGCTTCACTTGCGCTATATTAAGCTGGCTCACTTTCAAGCCACTATGTTCCAGCACATAATCCTTTATCTCCTGATAAGTAGCCTTCTTTTCTGCTTTGGTCAGGTCAAGTTCGTCAAGGTTTATATCCACATAGATATGCTCTTTCGATTTTAGTTTGGACAAAAGCACTACCGTCTCCACATGGCTTGTTCTGGGGAACATATCGACAGGGCAAGCTTTGAGAGTGGTGTAGCCGAGCTGCTCAAGGCGCTTCATATCGCGCGCGAGCGTCGACGGCTTGCACGAAACGTAAACTACCCGCTCCGCCCCGCTTTTTGCAACGGTTTCAAGCAATCTCTTGTCACAGCCACGGCGCGGCGGGTCTAAAATGACCACGTCCGGCTTTGTTCGTATTTTGGGCGCCGCCGCTTCCGCCGAAGCGCAAAAATACTCCGCATTATCTATTCCGTTCCTACGCGCATTCTCTCTCGCGTCCTCCACCGCCGAGGGTATAGATTCAACGCCCACAATGCGCTTTGCTCCCGACGCGAGGTACAGCCCTATCGTACCCGTGCCGCAGTACAAATCCCACACGTTTTCACGTCCGCTGAGAGCCGCAAATTCGCGCACCTTATCGTACAGCGTCTTTGTCTGAAATATATTGACCTGATAAAACGAATTCGCCGACACCGAATACTCCGTCTCGCCAATCTTATCCGTCAACCTGTCGTTTCCGTATCCAAGCTTACCGTTTATCAGCAATCCCGCAAGGTTCACCCCGACGCCGCGCAGTCTGTCCGCGAGTTCATCCGCCTTTGCCGCTTGAATATCCGAATCTATCCCCGCGACGACTTTATCGCCCAAGGTCCTTATAAAAATACTTCCGGTTGAGCCGCTTGAACCGCTCTCTTTCAAAAAATCTCCTATACAATTTACCGCCAGATTCGTCTGCTCGGTCTGAAGCAGGCAGTCGCTTACGGGAACAAGTCTGTGGGTACGTCCGGCAAAAAATCCCACCTCGCCGCCCTCGGCTTTGTACGACGCTTTGTTTCTGTATCTTCTGTCGGACGGGCATCCTATAATCGGAAGCACCTCGCAATCAATACCGCCTATTCTGCGTATGCAGTCCTCGACGCACCGTTGCTTTATTTCAAGCTCAAACTCATAGTCGGTGTGCCAATACGCACAACCGCCGCACTCGTAAAAGTACGGACACTCTGACTTTGTTCGGTGGGGCGACGGTTCCTCCACGCTCAAAAGCCTTGCTTCGGCGTAATTCTTTTTAAGCACCTCGATGATTATTCTCACACGCTCGCCGACAAGAGCATACGGCACAAAAACCGCAACGCCCTCGGCGCGTCCCACGCCGCGTCCGTCGTCGGTCATTCCGCTTATTTCAACCGTATAAATATCGTTAACGCACATATTCTCACAACTCCACTCTCCATTGAAGCGCCTTTGAGAGCGTCACCTCGTCGGCGTACTCCAATTCTCCGCCGACCGGAACTCCGTGCGCTATTCTTGTCACCTTAACGCCGAACGGCTTTATCAGCTTTGAAATATACATCGCGGTGGTTTCGCCTTCAAGATTGGGATTGGTCGCCATAATCACCTCTTTTATGCCGCCCGCCGCGATTCTCTGCATAAGCTCTTTTATTTTTATATCGTCCGGTTCTATATTGTCCATAGGCGAAATTGCGCCGTGCAAAACGTGGTAAACGCCCCTGAACTCGTTGGTGCGCTCCATCTGCAAAACCTCTTTCGGCGTTTCGGTCACGCAGATTACCGAGTGGTCGCGCGTCGCGTCGCTGCAAATCGAACATTCGTCGCTGTCCGACAAATTCTGGCATATTTTGCAGTATTTCAGCTTTGCTTTGGCTTCAAGTATCGCCCTGGCAAACTTTTCCGCGCGTTCTTCGGGTAAATCGAGAACGTGGAACGCAAGCCTCTGTGCTGTTTTGCTGCCTATTCCGGGCAGCTTTTCAAATTCCTCTATTAAATTTTGAAGCGGTGTCACAAAATAATTCATTAGATAAATCTCCGAAAATATACTCCGCGTCCACGGCGCGGCGCTTTAATTTTTATTAAACAAAATGTCCGCCCATATTACGACGGACATTCTGCGCTTATTTGAATTTTAAAATTACTCTGCGGGGCTGTTGATGATGATTGTCTGAGTAGCGTCGTCCCAGTCAACGATGTAGCCCATAGCCTCTGCAAGAGCGCGGACGGGAACATACGACCTGTTCTCTTCCTCATTCAAAAACGGCGTAACGTCCATGGTATAGGTGGTTATCTCACCGTTCAACTGCTTTATGAGCTTTTCGTTGCCGATTTGCATAAGGAATATATTGTTTTCGTTGCCCGGACCGGCAAAAATTATGGTCTGGTCGTCCTCATACCACGATACGGCATACTTGAACTGCTCCAGCACAAAGCGCACCGGAACAAAGTTTCTGTCGCCTATCATCACTACCGAGCCCATATCCGCGGGGATTTCAACCAAATTGCCGTCGAGAGTTATGCTCGACGCCGCGAACGCGCTCTGACATACCGAAAGCATCAGGACAGCCGCCAAAATAATCGCTGCAAATTTTTTCATACAAAAATCTCTCCTTTTGTTTTTTATTATTTTAACACAAGACTGCTGAAATTTCAACCGTTATATTTTTCTGCCGACAATTTTTTTGCCAAATCCTCGCTTGGCGTAACATAAAGCGTGTTGTAAAAGTCGTATATGACCATACCCGGCTTTGCGCCGTTCGGCTTTTTGACATTTTTAACAGCCGTATAATCAACCGGAACATTGGATGAAATCTTTGCCTTGCTGAAAAAAGCCGCAAGGGTCGCCGCTTCCAAAAGCGTGGCGTCGGGGACTTCACCCTTACCCTCGGTACGCACTATCGTGTGTGAGCCCGGAATAAATTTTGTGTGCATCCATATATCGGTCGAGTACGCTGTGCGCAGTGTAAGCTCGTCGTTTTGCCTGTTGTTCCTGCCGACCAAAATCGTAAAGCCGTCCGACGACTTAAACTCCATCGGCTTGGAACGCGACTGCTGCTTCTTCTTGCCCGACTGCTTCGGAATATATCCCTGCGAAGCCAGCTCCTCGCGTATTTCCGAAAGCTCGCCGCGCGTTTTTGCCATATATACGCTCTCCAAAACCGTTTCAAGATAATACTTTTCCTTTTCGGCAAGCTCAATCTGCTCCGCCGACGTGCGCTCGGTGGTCTTTGCCTTATTATACAGCGTGTAATACCGCTGAGCGTTACGGCTCGGCGAAAGGTCGGGTTTGAGGTCAATCTTTATATTTTCGCCGTTTTCGGAATAGTAGTTTGAAACCTCAACAGAGGTCATACCATACTCTATTTTATATAAATTAGCGGTCAGCAAATCTCCGCAAACCTTGTATTTGTCTCTGTCCTTGGCTTCCTCAAGATTTTCTCGATGTATCGCAAGCTTTTTCTCACAGCGCTCTATATTGTTTACAAGCAGCTTTACCAGCGAAGCGCTGCGCTGTCTTATATGCTCCTGCGACGAGCGCGACGAATAATACATATCCGCCGCCGCGCTCATACTGTCAAATTTTAAAGTTTCAAACGCGCCGCCGTACTGCAAAATCTCTACGCACGAAAATTCTTTCGGCATACCCGAATCGGTAACCACGCACGGCGAAAAGCCGCCGCCGCACACTCTCTCGAAAAACGACTTTATGTGAAGCGCAAATTTTTCGGTATCGACCTCGCGCACCGCGATTTTTGTGTTGTCCGCAAACGTGAAGCAAAGCTCACGCGCAAGCAGCGGACTCATACCCACAAACGCCGAAACCAGCCACTTATCAAGCATTGTATCGGGATTTTCCGCCTCCGCTCTGCGGAGCGCCTCGGTTATTTTGCTCAGGTCTGCTTCCTGCGGGCTCAGCTTGTCCTGCTTTGGAGGAAGCTCGTAATAAAGCCCCGACAAAATCTGACGCACCGCCGAAACCGTGAAGTCCACACGCTTGATGCTGTCGAGTATCTTTCCGTCCTGACCTACTAAAATTATGTTGCTGTGTCTGCCCATAATCTCACATATCAGCGATTTTGTTTTAAGGTCGCCAAGCTCGTCATAGCACTCCGTTTCAAGGCGCAGTACGCGGTCAAACCCCTCTTGAGAAACCGAGGCGATTTTTCCGCCGCCGAGATGCTTGCGCAAAAACATACAAAACATCGGTGCGGTCATCGGATTTTCGCGTCTGTCCTCGGTGAAATGCACGCGCGGACTCTGCGATGAAGCCGACATAAGCAGCCGATGCACACTGCCGCCGACGCGTATCAAAAGTATTATTTCGTCGCGTTCGGGCTGGTAAATTTTATCTATTTTTCCTCCGACAATTTTGTCGTTTAATTCGCTTACGATACTGTGTGTAACAAATCCGTCATACGCCATAGCCGCATTTCCTCATCTTTTCAATCGCCTCGGCGGGATTTTCGGCGTGGAATACCGCCGAGCCCGAAACTATCACGTTCGCGCCCGCCGAAACGGGAATATGTACGTTTTCAGCCGTTATTCCGCCGTCAACCTCAACGTCAATATCCCTGCCGATACTCTCCGCTATTTCTCTCACACGGCGTATTTTCAAATTTACATCATCCATATATTTCTGACCGCCGAAGCCGGGTTCTACAGTCATCAAAAGCACCAAATCAAAGAATTTAATATAGTCCTCTATCTCCGAAACGGGGGTGTGCGGTTTTATCGAAACGCCCGCTTTAATTCCGAGCGAATGTATTTTTTCGGCTATGCGCTTTAGGTCGTCCGCCGCCTCCGCATGAACGGTGATTATGTCCGCTCCCGCCTCGGCAAAGCTGTCTATGCACGACAACAAAATTTTGTCATCCACCATAAGATGAACGTCAAATATTAGATTGCTGTGCGGTCTTATATCTCTGACGGTTTCGGGAGAATAGCTCAAATTGGGAACAAAGTGACCGTCCATTATGTCTATGTGAAGATAGTCCGCCGCGTTTTCGATGCGGCTTATTTCCTCACCGAGCCTAAATTCGTCCGCCGCAAGAATTGACGGAGCAATTTTAATTTTAGCTGCACTCAAATTCATAATTAAAGTTCCCACTCTTTCAGTTTCTTCAGTTCCTCATACATATTGCAGTAGCTTTTGTGCCTGCTCTCCGAGATTTCACCTTTATTCAGAGCTTCCAAAACGGCGCACCCTTTTTCAACGGTATGCGAACAGTCCTGAAAGCGGCAGTTACCCGCATACTTGTCAAACTCGCGGAACAGCGCCGCAAGCTCGCTCGCCGCAATCGGCTGAAGCCCAAACGAGCCGAAGCCCGGTGTGTCTATAACAAATCCGCCGTTTTCAAGCCTCACAAGCTCACAGTGTCTGGTAGTGTGCCTGCCGCGCTGTGCGCGTTCGCTGACCGCACCCGTTTCAAAAGCCTCGCGCCCCAAAATCAAATTCAAGAGGCTGGATTTTCCCACGCCCGAATTGCCCGAAAAAACAGTCACGTTATCACGCAGTCTGTCAGCGAGTGTGTCAATCCCCTCGCCGCGCTCCGCGCTCAGGCGAAGCACGTCGAAACCCGCTTTTTCGTATATTTTCGCAAGCTCTTCTCCGCTTGAAATATCGGTTTTGTTGACGCAGACGAGTATGTTAACTCCCGCGCGCTCCCCCTCTGTCAAAAGGCGGTCAAACACCGCGAGATTGGGTCGCGGATTTGCGGACGCGACCACCGCCGCCATCTGAGTTACATTGGCGACGGGAGGACGCTCGAATTGATTTGTTCGCGGCAGAATATCCTCCACCAACGCATATCCCGTTTCGGGACGTCTTACGGTAACAAAATCTCCGACCAAAGGCGTGATTTTCATTTTGCGAAACAGCCCCTTAGCCCTGCACTCTATAAGTCCGTCCGCCGTCCGCACATAGTAAAAACCGCCTATTCCTTTTTCTATAATTCCGCTTGTATCGGTGATTTCCCGCATTTTATCCAACCTTACCGTCGAAAGTTTAGTTCAAAGTAACAGTCTGCTGCTGTACAACAACGCCGTCGTGCAGAATTTCAACATTAGCCGTAGATGACGAGCTGACAATCTTAACCATATCATCCGCACCGCTTGAAAGGGTCTTTGAATATACCTCGGAGCCGTTAACTCTGACCTGAACGAGCGCGGAATCCTTGTTCGACGGACCGTAAACCGTCAGATAAGTGCTTTTTGTCGCGTTAGAACCGCCCGAATTGTCGCTGCCGCCGCTTGAGCCGCCGTTGCCGCCCGAATTGTCGTTGTTGCTGTTATTGTCGTTCTGATTTGAAGTATTTGAGTTGTTCGGCTTGGGCGTACTCGTGGGGCGGTCCGAATCGTTATTTCCGTTATCCTCGTCCTCGTTATTTTCATCCTCGTCGGGATTATCGCTTCCGGGGCTGCCGTCGCTGACATAAATCGTTATCTTGGTTCCGCGCGAAACCTTCCTGCCCTCGCGCAGAGACTGACGCACGACCTTGCCCGCCTCGACGGTATCGCTGCCCTGCTCCTTAACCGTAACTTTAAGACCGAGGTTTGTAAGCTCCTCCTCGACCTCATCGCCGTATCTGCCGGCGTAATTTTCTATCTCAATGGTATCGAGAGCGGCGCTCTCAACCTTTACCTTTATTATCTTGTTGCTGTCTCTCACGCTCATTCGCGCTTCGGGGGTCTGCTCGATTATCTTATCCGCCGTTTCGTCAACCGTGTTATCGGTGCAGACTATCTCAAAGTCGGGGTACTGCTCGCGCGCTTCGTTTATCGTCATACCGATTATCTTCGGAACTTCGACGTCGCCCGTCGCGCCGCTGAAAACAAAGTGGAATATCATCCACGTTACCGCGGCAACGACCGCCACGGCAATAATTATCGCCGCGACCTGTACCGCGTTAGACTTCTTTTTGTTTGTGAACTTCTGTCCGCTTCTGCTTTTACGCATTGTTTCCTCCTCCTTGCCACTGCTATCTTCGTATCTGTTTCTTGGCGTCCTTGACCTTACGGAATCACGCACCGCAGAAGTTTCATCAAGGTCAAAGCTGTATTTTCTCGTTCCGTCATCCGCCGCTCTGTCATTTATTTCGGGCATTTTGCGGGTCATTCCCATATCAAACTCCAGCCCGTCGTCCGCCACACGCGCGTTCGGATTTTCGAGTATCATTGTCAAATCGCGGAGCATATCCACCGCCGTTCTGTAACGTCCCGACTGCTCCTTGCGTATCGCTTTTAAAATAATATTTTCAAGCGAGTGGGGTATGCTTAAATTCAACTCTCTCGGAGGGGTCGGCTGCTCCTGAATATGCTTTATCGCGGTGGTTACCGCGCTGTCAGCGCTGAAAGGCACCGTACCCGTCACCATTTCATAAAGCACTATTCCGAGCGAGTATATATCCGAGCGCTCGTCGGTAAATCCGCCGCGCGCCTGTTCGGGAGAGAGGTACTGAACCGTACCCATTGCGCCCGTACTCAGCGTTTGCGTCACATTGGTGGACGCTCTCGCGATTCCGAAGTCGGTCACCTTAAGAGTGCCGTCCGGCGTCATAATAATGTTCTGAGGCTTTATGTCGCGGTGAACGATTGAGTTTTTATGCGCCACCTCAAGAGCGCGGCAAATCTGAGCCGCATACTCCGCCGCCTCGCGCCACGGGAGCTTGCCCTGTTCGTCGAGATATTCTTTAAGAGTGCGCCCCTCTACATATTCCATAACTATGTAGTAGAGGTCGCCGTCACGCCCTACGTCATATATTGAAACGATATTCGGGTGGGTAAGGCTTGCCGCCGCCTGCGCCTCTATATAAAATCTCTTAACAAATTCCCGATCATCCTTCAAATCCTCACGGAGGACCTTTATGGCGACAAATCTGTTGAGAAGCGTGCAGTGCGCACGATATACATACGCCATACCGCCCGAACCTATTTCCTCAAGTATTTCATATCTGTTTCCGAGAGTTTTTCCGACAAGATTCATAGGACATTACTCACTTCCTTTTCTGATAAATGTCATTTGCTTTTTGGGTTTGGCTGTTTATCCGACGTAAATTTTATTCCGATTATCGTTATATTATCCACGCCTCCGCGGTCACAAGCCTCCGCGATAAGATTTTCAACCGCATCCGAAATTTTTTCGGACTGCGAAATAATTTTCTCAATCTGAGCGAGCGTCAGCATATCCGAAAGCCCGTCGCTGCACATCAGGATAACGTCGCCCTCACCGCACTCAGGCTCAAATATATCGGTTTTGACCCTCGCGTCGGTACCCACGGCGCGGATAATGGCGTGCCTTTTGGGATGAGTTGCCGCTTCCTCACGGGTTATGCCTCCCGCCGCTATAAGCGCCTCCACATAAGAATGGTCTTTGGTGACCTGCCGCAGTTTGCCGTTCGACATCAGATAAATCCTGCTGTCTCCGACGTTCGCGGCGTAAACTGCGCCGTCTTTGACCGCCGTTATTATGACCGTCGTACCCATACCCCTCTGTTCGTCATTATGGATAGCCATATCAAAAATTCTGCGGTTGGCGGCATTTACAGCCGAGGTTATCGCTCCCGGAATACTCTCATCCGCCTCAAACGACTTTTCCAGCGCGGAGCGTATCTCGTCAACCGCCGCCGCGGATGCGATTTCGCCCGCGTTATGACCGCCCATACCGTCCGCAATAACCGCAAAACCGCTGTCGTTTTCAAAGCCGTATATCGCAAACGAATCCTCGTTTATTTTCCTTTTTCCTATATTAGTGCTGCCGTAAACTTCGATTGACATAGATGCTACCACCCCTTTTTACAGTAATGCACACTCCTTATGCGGCGCCTGCCGTGTCACTTCGTATCCGTTTTGATTCTCTCCCTGCGGAGCTGTCCGCAAGCCGCGTCTATATCCGCGCCCATTCGCCGCCGCACCGTTGCGGCAAAACCCATATTTTCAAGAGTTTTTCTGAATTTTTCAACACGGACGGCGTCGCTTCTCACAAAATCAGTCTCACTGACCGGATTTACGGGAATTAAATTTATATGGCACAACATACCTTTGAGCAGACCGCCCAGCGCCCGCGCATTTTGCACCGAGTCGTTGACTCCCGCAATCAATGTATATTCAAAGGATATTCTTCGGTTTGTCCTGTCGATATAATACCTGCACGCATCCAAAAGCTCGGCGATATTATACTTTCGGTTTATCGGCATAATACCGCTTCTCGTCTTGTCATCGACGGCGTGGAGAGAAATCGACAGTGTAATCTGCAATTTTTCATCCGCAAGCGCGCGTATTTTCGGCACAATGCCGCAGGTCGAAACCGTGATATGACGCTGCCCTATATTTAGTCCGTCGGGATGACCGACTATTTTCATAAATTTCAAAAGATTGTCATAATTGTCGAGCGGCTCTCCTATTCCCATTACCACAATGTTGGAAACGCGCTCGTCCATATCTTCCGAAACAATAAGCACCTGCGCCGCTATCTCGCCGGCGCTGAGTGAGCGAACCATTCCCGCCTTTGTGGACGCGCAGAACTCACAGCCCATACTACAGCCCACCTGGCTTGAGACACATACGGTTATACCGTGATTATATTTCATCGCAACCGTTTCTATAAAATTCCCATCTTCTAATTTTAACAGATATTTGCGTGTTTCGTCAATGCCTGAAACAAATTTTTCCTGAATTTTAATATTTTCGATATAAAATTTTTCGGAAAGCCTCGCCCGCAGGCTCTTTGAAATGTCGGTCATTTCGCCGAACGAATGCGCTCCGCGCCATACCCACGAAAAAATCTGCTTCGCACGGAATCTCGGTTCTCCGAGCGATAAGACGACCTCCTCTGTTTCATCATATGTTAAATTCCTTAAATCAATCATCTTTTTTTATCAGTTTGCAGATATAAAATCCGCTTCCTCCGTTTTGATATGTGAAAAAGCTCTTTTCGTAAACAATTTCAAAATCCTTGTGCGTCAATAAAAATTTTCGTATTTGTTCCCCGTTCTCCTCTTTGAGTATTGTGCAGGTCGAATATACCAGCACCCCTCCGCGCCTTACATAGCGCGAACATACCGAAAGCAGCTTTGCCTGAAGCGCGCACAGCGCGGCTACGTCTTGCTCGGTCCTCGTCCATTTTATATCCGGCTTTTTATGTATAACGCCCAGCCCCGAACACGGCACGTCAAGCAGCACCCTGTCCGCATATCCGATAAGGTTTTGTATTTCCTCGGTCATATCGTGCGCCCACGCCTTGATTATGTCAACCCCAAGCCGCTCCGCCGCGCGCTCGATAAGACCGATTTTATGCTCGTGCAAATCAAACGCCAGAATTTCGCCGCGGTTTTGCATTTTTTCGGCTATATGAGTGGTTTTTCCGCCCGGAGCCGCGCAAACGTCAATTATTTTTTCGTTCGGCTGCGGGGACAATACCTCCGCCGCCATAGCCGAATTTATATTTTGAAGCGTAAAATATCCGTTTTTATAGCTATCCATAAGGTTTATGTCAACCTTACCTACAAGACATTTGACATATTCCAGTTCGGTGTTTTCCGTCCTTACTCCGTCGCGCTCAATCATATTCGCGCACTCGTCGGCAGATGCCTTGAGCGTGTTCATCCGCGCAAATACGGGTTGTCTGCGGTTGGCGGCTTCCAAGATTTTTTCACATTCCTCCTCACCGTATTCCGAGACAAGCCGCTCGACCATCCAGCGCGGATAGGAGTACACTGTTGAAAAATACTCTGCCGTATTGCTTCTGTCGGGGAACTTCACAGCGTCCATACCGCGAGCCGCGCCGCGCAAAACGCCGTTTACAAAGCCTCGGCTTCGAGACGCGTATTTTCCGGCAAGCTTAACGCTCTCATTGACCGCCGCCGAAGTCGGTATTCTGTCCAAAAATCTTATTTGATATATGCCGAGCCTCAAAATCGTGATAACGCTCGGCGAAATTTTTCTGAGCTTTACAGATGAAAATTCCGAGATTATATAATCGAGCGTCAGCTTGTATTTCAAAACGCCAAACACCAGTTCCTCGCAAAGTCCGGCGTCGGGCGACGAAAGACCGCCTCGGCGCAGTATGTCGGACAAAGCGCGGTTGACGTATGCTCCGTTTTGCTCAACATCATACAAAATTTTAAATGCCGCTTCTCTGGAATTCATTGTGTACTCCCGTTATCTCCTTCTGTTGTTCGCCAGCACGAGCAGACGGAACAAGTTTCCGAGCGCGGTTGCGGCCGCCGCGATATAGGTCATCGCCGCCGCAAAAAGCACCTTTTTCGCGCCGTCCAGCTCCTCGTCCGCCAAAATCATATTTTCGTCCAACGTCGCTATCGCGCGTCTGCTTGCGTTGATTTCAACAGGGAGGGTAACGAGGTGAAACAGAACCACCGCGCCGAACAGTATTATTCCGGCGTATATCAAGGTGTCCCAGCTCATAATAAGGCCGACTATCGCAAGCGGAAACGCAAGATTTGACGAAATCGACGCAAACGGCACTATCATATTTCTCAGCTTTATCGGGACGTAACCCTGCGCGTGCTGTACCGCGTGTCCGCACTCGTGCGCCGCAACGCCTATCGCTCCCACCGACATTGAATCGTAGGTGGAGTCCGACAGCCTTACGACGTTTGAACGCGGGTCGTAATGGTCTGTAAGATTGCCGCCCACTCTTTCAATCGTCACGTTGTTAAGACCGTTCATATCGAGTATGCGCCTTGCGACCGACGCACCCGTCAGGCCGCGGAAATTCTGCACCTTATTGTACTTTTTAAAGGTGCTTTTAACCTTATGCTGCGCCCACATCGCCAAAATCAGGGGCGGAATCACAAATATAAAATAAGTTATGTCAAAACCGTAGTAATATCCCATAAAACATCTCTCCCAAATATAGATTTATATAAGTTTTACGCCAAAATTCATACTGTGTCCGTTCAGATAGCTCTTAACGTCCATTTTTTTGCCGCCCTTGAACTGAATGGTTTTAACAAAAATGCTTTTCCCGTCGCCGCAGGCAATTTCAAGCATATTGTCAAAAACTCCGAGCAGCGTGCCGCTCTCCGCGTCAACGCTTCGGCCGCGCACCGCCTCTGTTATTTTCAGTATCTCACCCTCGTACTCGGTGTACGCCGTAGGATAAGGATTTACGCCGCGAATGAGGTTCCTCACTTCCTCCGCGCTCTTTGTCCAGTCAATCCTGCCGGTTTCGCGCGTCAGCTTTGCCGCGTAGCTCGCAAGCGAGTCGTCCTGCGGAACCGGAGTTATCTCCCCGCGCTCGATTTTTCCGACGGTTTCAACCAAAAGCTCCGCGCCCGCCGCCGCAAGGCGCTCGTAAAGCTCGCCCGCCGTCTCGTTCTCACCTATTTTAAGCACGGTGCGGGAGAGCATATCGCCGGTATCAAGCCCCTCGTCCATCTGCATAATCGTAACTCCGCTCTCGGTTTCGCCGTCCATTATGCAGCGGTTTATCGGAGCCGCTCCGCGGTACTTCGGCAGCAGCGACGCGTGAACGTTTACACAGCCGTATTTCGGATATTCAAGCACATATTTCGGTAAAATCCGACCGTACGCCGCCACCGCAATCAAATCAACCTCGCCAAACTCCTCCAAAACGTTGCCGTCTCTCAGAGTATCGGGCTGACGCACCTCAATACCGAATTTCAGAGCCGTTTCCTTTACCGGCGTGGGCATAAGCTTATGTCCTCTGCCTTTCGGCTTGTCTGGCTGGGTGAACACCCCTACAACGTCGTATTTCTTCGCAAGCGCTTCAAGAGAAACCGCCGCCAAATCGGGCGTACCCATAAAAATTATTTTCATAGCGTACCTCTCTTTTGGATTTTTATTGTTCCTCGCTGTCAAGCCAGCGCGTCACCAATTCCATAAACATCTTTCCGTCAAGATGGTCGCACTCGTGGCATATCGCGCGGGCAAGCAGTCCCTCACCCGTGATTTCCCGAATGTTTCCGTATCTGTCCGCCGCTCTAACCGTCACAACGTTGGGGCGCGTCACCTCTCCGAACTGCCCCGGATAACTCAGGCAGCCCTCCACGTCGGTCTGTTCGCCGCTCGACGAAATTATTTCCGGATTTATAAGCTCTATAAGCCCGTTTTCATCGCCTACGTTTATTATGACTACTCGGCGCAGTACGCCGACCTGCGGCGCGGCAAGTCCCGCTCCCTCTGCTTTTTCAAGGGTTTCCGCCATATCGTCCAAAAGCGTTAAAATCCTGTCGTCAATCTTTTCGACAGGTCTGCACTTTTTCGTCAGTATGCTGTCGCCTACCTTGACAATATTTCTTACAGCCATATTTTGTCATACTCCTTTACTCGCGCGGCAGAATCGCCGTCAATACATATTTATCGGATTTATGTCTATCGTTAAATCGGATTTCGAGCGTATTTCGCCGTGGCGCGTCCGAACCGCCGAAAGCATCTCGTGTACGTCGTCCGCATATGCCGCCTTAATCATTATCCGGTATCGGAACTTATTTTTTATTTTTGCGACAGGCGCGGGAGCGGGACCCAGAACGCCGATTATATGCCCTTCTCCGGTACCGAACGAATCAACGGTCTGCTTTGCGCTTCTTATGCAATCGCGCACCTCGGCTTCATCCTCGCCCGTAATCATTATACTTATTATGTCACAAAACGGAGGATATTTCAACATCTTTCTGAATTCTATTTCATTTTTGTAAAATCCCTCGTAATTATGCTCTTTTGCAAACTCCAAGGTGGAGTTTTGGGGTTGATAAGTCTGAATTACGGCTCTGCCCTTTACTCCGCCGCGTCCCGCGCGTCCGCAAACCTGAGTGAACAGGCAAAAGCTGCGCTCTGCCGCGCGGAAATCATCAATATTCAAAGCGGTGTCCGCCGCAAGCACTCCGACAAGCGTAACGTCGGGAAAGTCAAGCCCTTTTGTGACCATTTGCGTTCCGAGCAGAATATCCGCCTCACCCTTTGCGAACCTCGATAAAATTCTCTCGTGGCCGCCCTTGCCCGCCGTGGTGTCGGTATCCATTCTCAAGACCCTTGCCGACGGAAAAAGGCGCTTCAGTTCGGCTTCGATTTTCTCGGTTCCCGTGCCGAAAAAGCGTATGTATTTGGAACCGCATTCGGGGCATACGTCAACGTTCGGATGCGACGCTCCGCAGTAGTGGCAGACAAGTCTGTTGACCTTTATATGATACGTCATCGCTATGTCGCAATTTTCGCACTGCATAACATAGCCGCACTTTCGGCAGGACACAAAGGTCGAATGTCCGCGCCTGTTCAGAAAAAGTATGGTTTTTTCGCCGCGCTCCAGATTTTTGCCTATCTCATTTTGCAGATACAGGCTTATGGGCGAGGAATTTTTGTTTTCAAAAAGCTCACCGCGCATATCGAGTATCTTAACGTCGGGCAACTCGTTTTCGTTATATCTTTTGTGCATTTCAAACAGCTTATACTCCCCGCTCTTCGCCTTATAATAGCTCGAAACAGACGGCGTCGCGGACGCGAGCAGCAAAATCGCGCCGCTCTCCTGCGCCAGCTTTTCCGCAATATCGCGCGCGTGATAGCGCGGCGTAATCTCGGACTTGTAGCTGTTCTCGTGTTCCTCGTCGAGAATAATTATTCCGATATTCTCAAACGGTGCAAAAATCGCCGAGCGCGCGCCCACAACAACGTCAACCTCGCCCGCGCGTATTTTGCGCCACTGGTCGTACCGCTCTCCGGCGGACAGACCGCTGTGTATCACCGCGACCGAGCTTCCGAAGCGTCCCACAAAACGGTTGACGGTCTGAGGCGTGAGAGAAATTTCGGGTACGAGCATAATCGCCTTTTTCCCGCGCTCTATACACTTTGAGATTGCCTGCATAAAAATTTCGGTTTTGCCGCTTCCGGTAACTCCGCGAAGCAGGATTTTTTCGCATTTTCCCGAACCTATCCCGTTTTGCAGATACTCTATTATGGGTCTTTGCTCCTCTGTGGGTTCGTACGCGTCGGTTTTCAGTATTCGGCTTTCGTCGTAAACCTCTCGCGCGACGCTCACCGTCTCGATTTTAATAAACCCTTTTTTCACAAGCGAATTGACCGCCGCGTAATTGCCGTTTGAAAGAGAGACCAAATCGGCGGTCGAAAGACTGCCGTTATCGCACAAAAGCGACAGCATTTTAGCCTGTAGTCTTGCCCTTACCCTGCTTTCCGACAGCGCTTCTATTATGTCTGCCGCCTCGGTGACCGAAACCGCGAGCGACGCCATTCTGACGCACTTTTCGCGGACGCCGTCCACCGCTTCGCCCGAAACCGTAACCGCTCCCGCGTCCGAAAGTCTGCCTATCAGCGAGCGCAGGCTACTGTAACCCAAAGCCTCGTAAATCTCGTTCATTTCGGCACAGCCGCCGCTGTCCGCCAAAAATTCAAGCACCGAGCGTTCGCTCGAACCCTTTTCGTAGAGCATACCGCCGTCGGGCTGTACGAGCGTGACCCACTCCTGGACCCTATGCCCCGGCTGCGGCGGCAGAAACAGCTTGAACGCCTGATAAAAGGAGCAAAAATACCGCGTCTTTATCCATTCGCACATATCAAGCTGCCTCTGTGTGCATACAGGTTCTTTGTCCACCACCGAGGAAACCGATTTGAGCTTCGGATATTCGCTCTCCTCTCTCAGCGCGACAACGATTCCCTCCGCGGCTGCGTTTCCGCGCCCGAACGGCACAAGAACGCGTGTGCCCACGGATATTTCTCCTATGAATTTTTCGGGAATTTTATAATCAAATTCACGGTCCACATTGTGGCTTGAATTGTTTAAAATAACACCCGCGACCACGCCAAGCTCCTCCTTTCCGACAAAAACCAAACGATTTTCCGTATTTTTAAAGCTATTTTTTATTTTACCACCTTTCGCAGATTTTTTCAATATGCTTATTCGCCGTTAATGTAACACCGCAGACCATGTCCGCATAAATTATTAAGGGGGTTGTATTGCCCCCACGGGGCGACTGCAATCCCAAATAACAAGGATTGGAGAGAGAGCCTATGAAAAAGAGAAGATTTATCAGACCGGCAGCGTTTATAATGTCGTTTATAGTACCCGCTCTCCCGATTGCGGCGGAGTTTTACCGTGACACGGCATCAGACGGCGCCGCCGTCGCCGCATACAGCCTTGCAGAGGATAATAACAGCCTTATGTGCAACGAATGCGGCGAACCTGAACTCTTTTGGGCATATTACACATTGGAGCTTACCGACGGCGACCAATTTATATACGAGGACGGTTTTTCCGATACCCCGCAATCGGACGAGCAAGCCGAAGCAGACCCCGACCGCACCGACTGCCACTACAAAATGACGATGTGCTTAAACTGCGGAACGATAAACGGCGACCTACCGCCCGACAGCGCGGGATTCGGTTTAAATATATTCCGAAAAGAAAAGTGTCGGTTTGAGCATAACACAAAGGATATAAAATACGAATTTTCGGACGCGGAGCATCACCTTATGACCGCCTCGGACGTCGCTTATTGTCCCTTGTGCCAAAAGACGCTGCAAAGCCCGTTATCGGTTACCGAAGAACACACCTATTCTCAAGAAGTAACGCTTCCAACCTGCACAAATACGGGCTTCACGGTTTACACCTGCCGACTTTGCGAATACAGCTTTATCGGAGATGAAACCGAGGCGCTCGGCCATAAGTATGAAGATTGGATAATCGACAGCGAGCCGACAATATACCAAGACGGTATGCGTCACAGAATATGCGCTCTGTGCGGCGATATAAATACCGAAATACTGCCTCGTCTTGAGCCTGAACCAACCGTTGAACCCGAACCCACTGTTGAGCCTGAGCCGTCTGTTGATCCCGAACCGACTGTTGAGCCTGAACCGACCGCCGAGCCCGAACCGACTGTTGGACCTGACCCGACTGTTGAGCCTGAGCCGACTGTTGAACCTGAGCCGACCGTTGAACCTGAGCCG
>CANRNL010000032.1 GCA_947631965.1 uncultured Clostridia bacterium | reverse complement strand
AAAGACAGTATCCTTTTCTGCTTTATTTGTTTAATGCGTTCCGTTCTTATCTACCTATTTGAAATCTCCTTCCTGAGGTCTGCTTTTCAAATTTCCCCTGCTTTCTGCTATGCTTTCCATATACGCCAGCGCCGCACGATAAGCCGCAAGACTTTCATCCCACGGAGTAACGGCGCAACGTACCAGCGTGTTTAAGCAAGCCTTCAGTTGCTCGCGTGATGAAATCTCATCGCTGTGCGGAAGCAACCGCTCCGTAATATCTCTTACAATTTTATTAAGTATTTCCTTTACGTCCTGTTCGTTCATTTTTCATTCATTCCTTTTCCGTCTTGTTATTTTTATTTGATTGTGATATATTTGTTATGGGAGTGTGTATTTTATGAAACTGTTTACTCTTATTTTTGCAATATTGGCATTTTATTTGATAAATGTATTTGTAAAATTCTTATACTGTACAGTAAAAATCAATCGTGGTAATACTCTGATAAGTCAGTTAGAGCTTTTAAGTAATCACCGCGACGCGCTCGACCGTCTCTACCCGCAAATAAAAATGTATTGTTCACAAGTTGGAATAATGCGTCTGCAGAACCTTTGTTCATCAGACAATACAGTAAATTTATTGAATACCGTAGTTCAAAAAAGCGTTCGCAGCTCACTTAACAAGGCTGTCGGCTGTCATATGCTTAACCGAAGGTATTGCTACATACTCTTCTCCGTCTTTGAATATGAAAAACGCTCTGCCCGCCGCAAGTGCGCTGTCGATTGTCTCGCCAAGGCCGGGCTGAGTATCGCCCTGAACCTCATTGCCTCGTTTATTTTTAAGATAATTGGTCAGTAAAATATCAAAAAGCGCTACATTGGAAACTGTATATTTATTGCGGTAAAAATTGTGGCACGGAGTCATAAAACTAAGTATTGCCTTTGTTTCTTCCGAAATATTTTCTTTCAGTTCTCTGCGCTCGGCGGCTGCCGGAACAATCTTCATTTCTTCGAGTAAATATTTTCGCTCCTTATACGCCTTTTTAAATATTTTCCATATGCTCGGCGCTTTTTCTCCGCAGTCCATTAATATCAATCCTTTCGATTATTCTGCTGATACATCAGTATCCTACGTTTGGCGTCATATATTTCAAAAAAAGTTTCATAAGACAACGACCACTCGACAAGCTGTCCGCAAGTCGGGCAAACCATCCTCATATACCGCGACAGTTCCGTAATACGCATTACTATTTCGTAGCCGCACGTCGGACATATAATATGATTTTTGTCAATTATTGCTTGCGCTTTGTCGCAGCGGTTAATACACTTTACCGCTGTATTGTACGCTTCAAGCAGTCTGTCATATTCGTGTTTTTTCTCGCCTTCCGGTGCTGTATCATATAGCCGCTTGAGTATTTCAATGTATTCAAGCAGTGTAGACCTTGCGGAGTCGGTGAAGATTATTTCTTGGGGGATAAGTATACTTGTGTCGCCCGTATATGCGCCTTTAGCCGTCAAAACTTGCCGCCCGTTGAAAAAAATATTGATGTCGGTTGTATAATAGCCGTTCTGCTCCGAATAGCAGGGAACGAAACACATATATCCGTCAAATCCGAATCTAAATCCCGTATCTCGTACTTTTTCAAATCGCAATTCTTCGGGAAAATCCACATTCATCGCTATGGCTTCTATTTGCCCAAAGTCGGCGAAATTGTGGCTACGGTCGGGACTGTCTTCGAAGGTTATCTCCGAGTCGTTGTCAAACAATATATGTTCCTTTGTTACCTCTTTTATTTTCACCGCTTCCACCCCACTTTGCCAAATTTCGATAGCGACTATTATAGTATTGGTGCACAAATCAGAGCCGCCAGCGCAAGCAGAGCCGACGCCAGTGAAATTGCCGATGGCAGCCACCAGTATTTTTCATCGAAACTCGGCTCGTCTGTTTTTGTAAGTTTTTCAGCTTTGTGCTTCATATTTCCACCGCCTTAATTTCCCATTTTTCCCTTTAAGCCTGCGTTGACAAATGCCCGTAGATTTTGTATAATATTTTTGGGATAAACATACACAAAAACCGCACGAGCATTTGCGGCGTTTTTCCGCGCCCTTGCCAACGCGCTTTTTTGTGATATGCGGCTTCCGAACTGCCAAGTACAAAGCCGCATTCGCATTTTGCAAAAGGGTGTGTTTTCCCTTTTGCGCTGTTCCTGCGAAAGTATTACGGAGGTCTACTTGCAGGATTATTGTTTTACCTGCATACAAATAAAGACTGCTTTTCGTTCTCCGCCGCTTTTTTTGTATCAGGTTAATTATATTATATCCCTATATATAGGGAATGTCAATATTTTTTTTATAAGGAGTGATTTTTTATGAAAATTCACAATGACTACAATGGTAAGCATCTTGCAGAAACTATAAAAAATTTAGCCAAGCGCAAGGGTATATCGGTAAAACGCTTGTTATCAGACTTAGAGCTTGGCAAAAACTATATGGCACAAATATCAAATAATGTAATACCAGGAGTAGATAAAATTGTTAAAATCGCACAATATTTAAATTGTCCTATTGATTATTTATTAGGCGTTGATGATATGGAAAACTTGGTATCAAACAACACAAAAGCCGAACCAACACCGTACATCATAGCATATCTTGACATTTTAGGAACAACGGAATTTGTACAAAAGTCTCCCAAAGAAAGTGCATCCGTTTTTGATTTAATATATGGTGCTATATTAAGAGTCCTTGCCCATTTTAACACTAACCCTGACCCCAAACTTTCTAACGTCGGAAATATCAAATGCAAAACCTTTTCCGACAATATGGTTTTTGCAATAGAATGTAACGATTGCAGCAGAGAGAAATTTTTGAGCAATCTAACTGTATTATCTACGTTTGTTGCTATGTTTCAATGTCAAGTTCTGTTCCAAAACGGGCTATTTATAAGGGGCGGGATATGCTATGGAGATTTGTATATTGACCGTAATTTTGTTATCGGACCCGGTCTTATACGGGCACACGAAATAGAATGTCGCGAAAGCATCTACCCACGGGTTTTATTCGATAAAAGTCTTGTTGAAAAAATCTCAGACTTTTTAGAAGACGATTCTACAACATTTGCAAAAAAAGAAAGCGTTTTTCCCGGAGCAAATATTTATTTTATCGACTATTTGAATTTCGGATATTTGGTTGACAACAATACCGAAATCAGCAACGCAGGAAAAAAGCACTATGAGATATTATTAAAAAATGAAGAAGAGAATAAAGCGATAGAGGACGAAACGGAACGAAATAAAAGAATTAAAAAAACACGATGGGCAAAATGGTATCATAATATTTTCTTTGCAGAGTATAATGTGCCACTATTCGATATTGCCACTCACCCCGAAGCTGATGGTCAAGCCAAATTCAGTCTTAAACGTGAAATCGCCGCGCAGTTTAAAGAATCTGACGCAAGCACCCATCAAATTGCAGCTTATGGAGAAGGTTATGTGTCGGAAAGCGATGAAAATGGCGAGGGCGAAGAAATCAAATAATATTGCATACTATGTTGTTTTTCTGTAAAAGATGTAAAATAATGATTATCTACTACTTTTTTAGGAGGTAATCATTATGATTTCCAGATATTACGCCATTCAATCATTATTGAAAAATAACATAACTTCGCTTCCGATAACATCGTCAAAAATTGAAGCTATATTATCGAGTTACGGCTACAGTATTATTTATTACGATATAGGCTATGACAAGCACATACAAATACTTAAAAATTACGGTATATATAATTTGGCAAAACGTACTAAGGCTTTTACATATAAATCATTAGACAATAGGTTGGTATTTGTTCGTGCGAATGTTTCAGCAAGTGAAAGACGAATTTTGTTGGCTCACGAACTCGGTCATATTGAAATGGAACATATTTCGGAAAATAAAATTTTAGCATACAATCCTATCGGTCTTATAGACGACAAAAGAGAGGATGAAGCAAACGTCTTTGCAATGGAATTTGTTGCTCCTATATGTATACTTGACAGGAAACGCTGCGCTGATATTTATTCGGTGTCCTCGGAAACTCTGCTTGACGATAAACGCGCTCGTATGGTGGTTGATGAAATAAATAGCCATAAAAAATTTACCGAATATGAACTGAAACTATGCCGAGCATTTGAGGAAAAAGAAGATGTGCGTTCAGGCTTATACAAAGTTCATAATAAAATAATACATATTGAAAATATATGTTTTTTGCTTTCCGCGATAATATCAATAATTGCCTTGATTCTGGCTATCTTAAAATAGATATTATCATTGATTTACTTTTAAAAGGGGCACAATAAAATATAATCAAAGGGAGTTGATTTTATGAAGAAATCATCATTAAAATTATTGTTTGGTGTTTTGTCTTTTGTTATACCGATAATAGGCATTATCAGTTATTTCGCCGGAAATATTGTTATTTTGTCAATAGCTGCCGTGCTTATTATAATTGAGACTATTTCCGGAATCTTGTCAGGCGAACTACGTTCACTCACCACAACAATATTCGCCTGTATACTCGGCTTTTGGATTGCTGTATTTAACGACATTTCAATAATACAAACAATAATGGTTGCTTTGTGCTTTGAGTCGTTGATTATGCTGATATTCGGATTGATTTCTGCCGGTCTTTTTAGCAGAAAAGACAAGAGCAATTAAACAAAGCACAATAAGTTTCATTCAAAGGAGCGTTACATATGCCTATTTATAAAATGGACGGGTCGAAAGACGGCAAGCAAAAATACCGCGTGCGTATAAATTACACCGACGTATTCGGCAAGGCGCGGCAGACCGACCACGTAGTCTATGGGCTGACAGAGGCGAAAGCGGTTGAGAAAAAGTTGGGGCAAGACGTCGGGGAGTCCGCGCACGGGCGGCGTATGATGTTGCGCGAGCTTTACGACGAATACACCGCCGCGAAAGCTCACGAGGTACGCGAAAGCTCTCTCGGCAAGACGAAATCGGTTTTAGAAAATCACGTCTTGCCGCCTCTCGGCGACACGCCGCTCGACAAGTTGAACGTTGCCGTTTTGCAGAAGTGGAAGACCGAAATGTCCGAGAAACCTGCTCGCGGCGGCAGGAAGCTGAGCCTGACAACAAAGCAGAACGCCTACGGCGAATTTCGCGCGCTGCTGAATTTTGCCGTCAAGTTAGAATATTTGCCGAAAAACCCGCTCCAGAAGGTCGGAAATTTTAAGGAGACAATCCAAATCAAAAAAGAAATGGATTTTTATACGCCCGAAGAATTTAAAAAATACATTGCCGCCGCCCGCGAGTATGCGGAAAAGTCTGACACCCTCACCGACTGGAGTTACTATGTCTTTTTCTGTATCGCTTTTTTTACGGGGTTACGCAAAGGCGAAATTTATGCGCTGAAATGGACGGATATAGACGGGGACGTTGTCAGCGTCACGCGTAGCATAGCGCAAAAAATGCACGGCGGCGACCGAGAAACCGCGCCAAAAAACAAAAGCTCGGTGCGGACGCTCCAGCTTCCCGCTCCGTTGATAAAAATTTTAAAAGAGCATAAGGCGCGGTGTTCGATGTTGCCCGACTTTAGCGACGATTTCCGCGTGTGCGGGTGTTATCGCCCGCTCCGGGATAGCTCGATAAGCAATAGAAACAAGAAATATGCCGCCGCCGCAGGAGTGAAGCGCATACGCATACACGATTTTCGTCATAGTCACGCCTCTCTTTTGGCAAACAACGGCATAAACATTCAAGAAATTGCCCGCAGGCTGGGGCACAGCAAAGTGGAAATAACCTGGAATACATATGCACATCTGTACCCACGCGAGGAAGAACGCGCGGTCACGGTGCTGAATACGGTTACAATCTAAACCGCCAAAATCGCATTAAAACAAAAAATCATAAAATAATCGTGTAAAAATCGTGTAACCCCCAAAAATCAAAAGCCGAAAACCTTGTAAAATCAAGGTTTTCGGCTTTTCTGGCGGAGATGGTGGGATTTGAACCCACGTGCCGCTCATCACGGCAACACGATTTCCAATCGTGCTCGTTATGACCACTTCGATACATCTCCATAACAAAAAATATTAAGCTTTTCAAAACACGAGGACTATTATACAATATACTTTTGAAAAAATCAAGTGCTTTTTTATTTTTAATATTTTATCTGATTTTGCCCGATTTGACCGATTTTATTTGTCGGTCAGTTTTTTCACAAGAGGTATCAGCATACAGCCGACCGCGTTGCCGAGTATGACGAGCGCGAAATATACCGCCGCGCCGCCTGCGTTTGAGAGTCCGCTTATAAAGAAATATCCCATATCGGCTATACTGTGGTTAAATCCGCACAATATGAATGTCACGACGGGCATAACAACCGCGAACAGCGCGCCCGCGAAGTTGCCTTTTTCCGAGAGCCGTCTGTTTCCGTCAACCGCGGCAAACATCAAAACGCCGCAGAACGCCGCCAGCACAAACGAGGAAAGGGGCGCGGTCGAAAATTTTGCGGACATTATCGAAGCCGCGGCTTCGGGGAGAGCGGGGCGCGAAAAATAAATCAGCGCGCCGCCGAGCGCGCAGCCCACGGCATTGCCGAGCAGCGTAAGCGCGACCTCGGCTATGTAGCGCGGCGGGTTTTGCACGATATATCCCGCCTTGCCGGTATAAAGCCCGAACCCGAACGAAATTATCATAAAAAGACCTATGCTGAAAAGGAACGCGCCGAGCGGCTTGGGAGTTACCGAAAGGTTGACCGCACAGCCTATACAAATAAAAAGTCCGCCCATGATTCCGTTTAAAACAGGGGATATAATAGTATTTGATTTATTTGATTTCATAATGCCCGCACCTCCGAATTATCTTTATAATAACCTAAAATTCGCCGCCGCGCAACATAAATTGCAAAAAATTTCACTGCTTTTTTCGTACTAACGTACCGAACTAAATCGGAATAAAAAAATGACCGACAAAAATCAGTAGATTTTTGTCGGAGAGGAGCAAGTTTCCCGTGAAAGCGCAGACGCGCGCTTGCGGGCGGCGGAGCATAAAGGGAAACTTGCGACGAGCATCGGCGAAAAATTTTTTCAAAAAAGTGTTGCAAAATATAAAAAAATATGCTATTATGTATAAACACAATTAAATACCGCAGACAAACGCGTTGAAGAGGAACAGTAAGGTATGCGAAGCATAGAGAGAGCTGTCGGTTGCTGTGAGACAGTTGCGAAACATTCCCGAACTCGCCTTGGAGCGGCTTGCTGAACGCCGTTTTACAGATTTTAAACATTTGTGTTCGGTTATTAGGTTGAGACGGAAACCCACCGTCAAACGGGCAAGAATATATCGGCAAAAGCCGCCGTATTCGGAGTGCGCACTGAAGTGCGAATTAGAGTGGTACCGCGTGAGGTTATATATCTTTCGTCTCTAAAGTGAGATGAAAGTTTTTTGTTTATTTTTGGGATTTTTTAGATTTAATTTGGAGGGGATAAATTATGAAAAACACAGAGAAGTATAAAAGAGGATATTTTATGCCGCCCAAGTGCGAGTATAAATGGGTGAAAAAGGAATATGTGGACAAGGCTCCGATTTGGTGCAGCGTGGATTTGCGCGACGGCAACCAGGCTCTTGTTGTGCCTATGAGCCTTTCGGAGAAGCTGGAGTTTTTTAAGCTCCTTGTTAAAATCGGCTTTAAGGAGATAGAGGTGGGCTTTCCCGCCGCGTCGCAGACCGAGTATGAGTTTCTCCGCAATCTCATAGAGCTTGACCTGATACCCGACGACGTTACGATACAGGTTTTGACCCAAGCGCGCGAGCATATAATAAAGCGCACGTTTGAGGCTCTTCGCGGCGCGAAAAACGCGGTGGTGCATCTCTACAACTCCACCTCGGTCGCTCAGCGCGAGCAGGTTTTCAAAAAGTCCAAGGAGGGCATTTTGGAGATTGCGGTCGAGGGCGCGAAAATGCTCAAGGAGTTGGCAGACCAAACCGACGGCAACTTCAGATTCGAGTACAGCCCCGAAAGCTTTACGGGTACCGAAATAGACTATGCGCTCGATGTTTGCAACGCTGTTTTGGACGTATGGAAGCCCACGCCCGAAAAAAAGGTGATAATAAACCTGCCCGTTACGGTTCAGCTTTCTATGCCCCACGTCTACGCGAGCCAGATAGAGTATATGTCAGACAACCTTAAGTACCGCGACAACGTGGTGGTTTCGGTTCACCCGCACAATGACCGCGGCTGCGGCGTTGCGGATGCGGAGATGGCGTGTCTGGCGGGAGCGGACAGAATAGAGGGAACGCTGTTCGGAAACGGCGAGAGGACGGGCAACGTGGACATAGTTACGCTTGCTCTCAATATGTTCTCTCAGGGCGTTGACCCGAAGCTCAACTTTGAAAATTTGCCCGAAATAATAGAGACCTACGAAAGACTGACGGGAATGAAGGTAGACCCGCGCCATCCGTACAGCGGCAAGCTGGTGTTCGCGGCGTTTTCGGGCTCTCATCAGGACGCTATCGCAAAGGGTATGAAGTGGCGCGACGACAAGCATCTGTCGCTTTGGAACGTGCCGTATCTGCCGATAGATCCCAAGGATTTGGGTCGAGAGTATGAGAGCGACGTAATAAGAATAAACAGTCAGTCGGGCAAGGGCGGAATCGCGTTTATCCTCAAACAGCATTACGGCTTTGATTTGCCCGCGAATATGCGCGCGGATTTCAGAAAAATCGTCGAGAATATTTCGGACAACGAGCATCGCGAGCTTTTGCCCGAAGAGATTTATGATATTTTTATGAGAGAGTATGTAAATATCGAGGACAGCGTGCGTGTTAAGGAGTGCCACTATGTCCAGTCGGAGGACGGAATTTCCGCCGCCGTGACTATTGAGATGAACGGTACCTCAAAGGTGCTGCACGGTGACGGAAACGGCAGACTTGACGCGGTGAACCACGCGCTCAAGGACGAGTTCCTGCCCGACTACTGCATAGACACCTACAGCGAACATTCTCTCCAGAACGGCTCCAAGTCGCAGGCTGTCGCGTATGTCAGCATTTCAAACGGCAAGGAAGTAATATGGGGAGCGGGTATTCAAAACGATATAATCAACGCTTCTGTTCAGGCGCTCATAAGCACGATAAACCGTTTGAAAAAAATGCAGTGTAAATGATATGGACAAATTTTCATAAAATTTGTCACATAATATTGCAATCCGAAAAAAATGTGCTATAATATTTATAAAGATTTTATATGTAATAAGATGAAAGAAGGAGTTATGAGTGAACATCAGAATTGAAAAAACCAAGAACCCAAAGGCTAAACCCGAAGGTGCGCTCGGATTCGGGCATATCTTTTCGGACCATATGTTTATTATGGATTACAGCATCGAAAAGGGCTGGTACGATCCCCGCATCGTCCCGTACGGACCGCTGAGCCTTGACCCGTCCACAATGGTTTTCCATTACGGTCAGGAGGTTTTTGAAGGACTTAAGGCGTACAAGGCTAAGGACGGCAGAGTTCTTTTGTTCAGAGTTGACGAAAACTACAAGAGAATCAACGTGTCTAACGAGCGTCTTGCAATTCCGCCCATCGACAATGAGCTTTGTATCGAGGCGACCAAGCAGCTTGTCTCGCTTGACCGCGACTGGATTCCCCAGCAGGACGGCGCGTCGCTCTATATCAGACCGTTTATAATAGCGACCGACCCGTTCCTCGGCGTTCGTCCGTCGCATACCTACAAGTTTATGATTATCTGCTCGCCGAGCGGACTTTATTACGAGGAGGGTCTTGAACCCGTTAAGATTTATGTTGAAGACAAATATGTCCGCGCGGTTCGCGGAGGTATGGGCTTCACCAAGACGGGCGGCAACTATGCGGCTTCGATAAAGGCTCAGGACATAGCGCACGAGAACGGTTATTCGCAGGTTCTCTGGCTGGACGGCGTAGAGCAGAAGTATATAGAAGAAGTCGGCTCGATGAACATATTTTTCAAGATTGACGGCGAGGTTGTGACTCCCGCGCTCAACGGCAGTATTTTGAGCGGAATTACCCGTAAGTCGGCTATCGAGCTTTGCAAGCAGTGGGGAGTTCCCGTTTCGGAAAAGAGAATTTCCATTCAGGAGGTTTACGAGGCTTCGCAGAACGGAAAGCTCGAAGAGGTGTTCGGCACGGGTACGGCAGCTATTATCTCCCCCGTCGGAGAGCTTAAGTGGGAGGACCACGTTATGAAGGTCAACGACGGCAAAATCGGCGAGATAACACAGAGAATTTTCGATACTATAACCGGTATTCAGACGGGAGTTATAGAGGGACCCGCAGGCTGGATACAGGAAGTTAAATAATTTTTGACTGTTCTTTTTTCAAGCCGCGCCGATTTGACGCGGCTTGAATTTTTATGACAAGAAATTAAAAATAATTTTAAAAACTATTGACAGGCGGAGAGCTTTTATGGTAATATATTATTCGCTGACAGAAACGGTCCGGTAGTTCAGTTGGTTAGAATGCCAGCCTGTCACGCTGGAGGTCGTGGGTTCGAACCCCATCCGGATCGCCATTTTGCTGCCCTAGCTCAGTAGGCAGAGCACTTCCTTGGTAAGGAAGAGGTCGGCGGTTCGAATCCGCTGGGCAGCTCCACATCGCGGCGAGTCTTTTCGGCTCGCCGCGGCTTATAAAAATAAGCTGCGGCTTCGCCTTGCGGTCAGCCGCTCCTTTCCCCAAAAACCTTTGGATTTTTTGGAAGCCATATTTATAGGCGTATACGGGTCTTTGGTGTTTCTTGAAATAATTCAACCTGCCGACCGAACGCCGCTCGGCGGCGTAATTTATTCGGTCTGCGTTGCAGACCGGTTTTGGTTTTTATGGAAATATTTTTTAAAAACCAAAGGTTTGAATCCGTCGGACTGCTTCGAACAAATCCCGTGAAAACAAGCGCTTAGGGGAAATTTTGTTTTGTGCGGCGGCATAGAACATCCGCGCCGCGCGGTATAAAGCCGTAAGATAATTAAAAATACGGATAAATAAACCGAGATACTCTCGTATCTCTATAAGAAAGGAGAAATCTTATGATCTATTCTCACGAAGTAGAAACGATGTGCCCCGTGGCACAGGGAGTCGCTCACGGTGCGGCTCCGATACCGGAAGAGTCCAAGTGGGTCAAGGCAAAAGAAATCACGGATATTTCCGGTTTCACTCACGGTGTGGGTTGGTGCGCTCCTCAGCAGGGCACTTGTAAGCTCACCCTCAATGTAAAGGACGGTATTATTCAGGAGTGTCTGGTTGAAACAATCGGATGTTCGGGAATGACACACTCGGCGGCTATGGCTTCCGAAATACTTCCCGGAAGAACCATTTTGGAAGCGCTCAATACCGACCTCGTCTGCGACGCTATCAACACGGCTATGAGAGAGCTTTTCCTCCAGATTGTTTACGGTCGTTCTCAGAGCGCGTTTTCGGAGGGCGGACTTGTAATCGGAGCCGGTCTTGAGGACCTCGGAAAGGGTCTGCGCTCGCAGGTCGGTACAATGTACGGCACGCTTGCAAAAGGACCCCGCTACCTTGAGATGACGGACGGCTATGTTACGAAGCTGGCTCTTGACGAGGACAACGAGATAATAGGCTATAAATTCGTTAACTTCGGCAAGATGATGGACTTCATCAAAAACGGAGACGACGCAAATACCGCTTTTGAAAAAGCTCAGGGAAAATACGGAAGAGTTGATGACGCAGTAAAGCTCATCGACCCCAGAAAAGAATGAGAAAGGAGGGCTTTTAAATATGGCTTTGTTTGAATCATATGAAAGAAGAGAAAAACAGATAAACGCTGTTCTTAAACAGTACGATATTCCTTCGATAGAGGCTTGTGCCGATATTTGCAAGGAAAAAGGACTTGACATATACAAGCTCGTTGAGAGCATACAGCCCATATGCTTTGAAAATGCGAAGTGGGCGTATACGGTAGGCTGCGCCATCGCTATCAAAAAGGGCTGCAAGAGAGCCGCAGACGTTGCCGCCGCAATCGGAGAGGGCTTGCAGGCATTTTGTATTCCCGGCTCGGTGGCAGACCAGAGAAAGGTCGGTCTCGGACACGGCAATCTCGGCAAAATGCTTCTTGAAGAGGAGACGGAGTGCTTTGCGTTCCTCGCGGGACACGAGTCGTTTGCCGCTGCCGAAGGCGCTATCGGTATTGCCGAAAAAGCCAACAAGGTACGCAAAAAGCCCCTTCGAGTTATACTCAACGGTCTTGGAAAGGACGCGGCGCAGATTATCGCACGCGTGAACGGCTTTACATATGTTGAAACCGAGATGGATTACCATACCGGCGAGGTCAAGGAGGTATTCCGCAAGGCGTACTCCGACGGTCTTCGCGCAAAGGTAAACTGCTACGGTGCGAACGACGTAAGCGAAGGCGTTGCGATTATGTGGAAAGAGAACGTCGACGTTTCAATCACGGGTAACTCCACCAATCCCACCCGTTTCCAGCACCCCGTTGCGGGAACGTATAAGAAAGAGCGCACAGACGCGGGAAAGAAATACTTTTCGGTTGCGTCGGGCGGCGGTACCGGACGTACCCTCCACCCCGACAATATGGCGGCGGGTCCCGCTTCCTACGGTATGACCGATACGCTCGGACGTATGCACTCCGACGCTCAGTTCGCGGGTTCTTCCTCGGTTCCGGCTCACGTTGAGATGATGGGACTTATAGGTATGGGAAATAACCCGATGGTAGGCGCAACGGTTGCGTGCGCTGTTGCCGTCGAGGAAGCTGTGAAATAGTCGCGGTATTTTAACGTGATATGATTATCCGTATTGTATAGGCATAGGAGACAACCGCGATGGGCTTTAAGACCCCTCGCGGTTGCTTTTTTGCAAATTAAGCCGTTTGAAATCGCTACTCGGCTATGTCGTTTTTCTGTCGATTTTGTTTTTTGAACTGTATATAATCCAAGATGTCGTGTTTTTGTTCGTCGCTTAAACTTTTGATTTCGCTGCATATGACGAAATCCATATTATCGGTGAGCTTGTAGGAATCGGAGTCGTCCTCTGCATTTCCCGTTAATTCGTCGATGCTTATATGAAAAAAGCCGGCAATTTTCACGAGCGAAGAATGACGTGGTTTATTACTTCCGTTTTCCCACATAGCCACGGTGGATTGTTTAACGCCTATAAGTTCCGCAAATTCCTGCTGGGAAAGATTTAAGGCTTCCCTATGCCTTTTTAACTGAATTTGAAACATCAAAAACGCACCTCCATGGTTTTTCTTTTATTTTATCATTTACAATGATAAAATAAAAGAAAAAAGCCCACGCTTTTAAAAACAATCATTTTAAATGTTGACATTTGCCGTTTTGTGTGTTATTATAATCATATATAATGATAACATTAAAATATTTGAAAAATAAAAGGGGAATTTTTGTGAATGCAATAAAGAGATACAGGCTCGCTCTGGGCATAACTCAGGCACAACTGGCGCAGCGAATGAAGATAGGGCAAAGCGCCGTTGCAATGTGGGAGTCGGGAGAGAACACGCCTCGAACCGATAAATTGCCTGAACTGGCAAAAATTTTTAATTGTGATATTTCAGACCTGTTTAAAAAATAATTGAATTATTGATAAATTAATGTTTCCCGCCAAAGTATGAAAAGTATCAAATAAAAAAGCCATCGGATTTTGAAAATATTTTCCGAGGATTGTTTTTTTGCGGGCGTGGGCAAGCGATATATGAAAGGCGTTTGAGAGTGCTTTAAAGATATGGGAAGGATAGGTGCGAGATGACAACAATTACCGATTTTGGTAAATTTTTACGGAATTTTCGTATGGACAACGGAGAGAGATTAAAGACAATGGCGGAAAAGCTGCAGGTAGCGCCGTCATTTTTGTCGGCGGTCGAAAACGGTAAAAAGCCTATGCCGAGCAACTGGGTTGAGAAAATCTCGTCCGAGTACAATCTGAGCCGAGAGCAGCGAACCGAGCTGCAAAATTCGGTTTGTAAGACCAACGGACAGGTGACGATTGACATTACCGACCTTTCGGAGGACAACGTCGAGCTGGCGTTTTTCTTTGCCCGACGGCTCGGAAGTCTTAACGGCAAAGAGGTTCAGAAGATACGCGACATATTGGTTACGAACGAGGGAGAAGCTTGATTTTTTAATTGTTTAACAAGGTAAATTACGGTTGCGGAGTGTGCCGAGAGCGGCGCGCTCCGCATTTTTGTTGAATTATTATATGTATTCGTCGGCAAATTAAAATCTGTATCAAATTTCGATTGAAAAATGTTTGTTTATGTTTTATTATTAAATTAAGAATTTCTTAAAAAATTTTTCAACTAAGTCTTAATAAAGGGTTGGTAAAATATTTCCGAAAGGAGGAGAGCGTGTGAGTGAATTTACCGTTTTGATTGTGGACGACGACCGCGAAATCGTGGACAGTATAGCAATTTTTCTTAAAAGCGCGGGGTATAACGTTCTGAAGGCGTACAACGGCGAGGAGGCTCTGGACGCGGTAACGGAGCAGGAGGTGCATCTTATGCTTCTGGACGTTATGATGCCTCGTATGAACGGAATGGAAACGCTTATGAAGGTACGGGAGAGCAAAAACATACCGATAATTATGGTTTCCGCGAAGTCGGAGGACAACGACAAGATACTCGGTTTGACGGCGGGCGCGGACGACTATATAACCAAGCCGTTTAATCTGTCGGAGCTTGCCGCACGCGTAAAATCCGCACTCAGGCGGTACACCGATTTGGGCGGTATGGAGAAAAAGAAAGGCGTTATTACAATAGGCGGACTTTGCGTCGATACCGAAGCCAAGTCCGTAAAGGTGGACGGCGCGGAGGTAAAGCTGACGAAGTCGGAATATAAAATACTCGAATTGCTGTGCCGAAACAAGGGCAGGATATTTTCGGCAGACGACATATACAGAAACGTTTGGAACGCCGATTCGATAATCGGCGACAACACCATAGCGGTTCACGTCAGGCACATACGCGAGAAGATTGAGATAAATCCAAAGGAACCGCAATATTTGAAGGTTGTGTGGGGAATAGGATACAAGATTGAGGGTTAGATAGGGCAGGCCCTAACCCCGATACCCTTTTTATTAAATATTTTCCGCACTAACGTGTGAGCGGGACGTCGAGGCGCCGTCCCGTACAACCAAACGGGTGCGCTTTTCCTCATTTTAACCGGCAAAAATCCGCAGATTTTTGTCGGAGAGGAATAAGTTTCCCGTAAAAGCGCAGACGCACGCTTGCGGGCGGCGAAGCGTAAAGGGAAACTTATGACGATGTAGGGTGCGGCGCCCTCGACGCACCGAACTAAATCGGAACAAACGCGGCGTAGGCGCGTAATCTCGCAAAAAGCGACTTGCGCTTTTTGCGAAAGAGGAGCAAGTTTCCCGTAAAAGCGCAGACGCACGCTTGCGGGCGGCGGAGCATAAAGGGAAACTTGCGATGAGCCTAAAGCGTCCGTCAAAAACCCAAGGGCGGTAAGGTTGAAACCTAATTTTACCGTTTCTAAATTAAGTTTTCGTGTGAGTGCATCCGCGCGGGCGAACACGGTTCGCCCCTACAAAATAAACAAGCGCGGCGAAGGCGCGTAATCTCGCAAAAAGCGACTTGCGCTTTTTGCGAAAGAGGAGCAAGTTTCCCGTAAAAGCGCAGACGCACGCTTGCGGGCGGCGAAGCATAAAGGGAAACTTGCGACGAGAGGAGTGTTATTATGAAAAAGTTTTTATACAACAAGTGGACAAAGGTATCGGCGGCGGTTATGTGCGTGCTGTGCGTGTTCGCGGCGTCGCTTACGGCGGCGGACTTTATAACGGGCAACGCGGATCCCGGACTGCGCCGCGCGGTATGGGATAAATATGCGGTAGAGGACGAAATTTACAATGCGGTTATGGCAATCCATATGGCTGACCGTGGCTCCACGACATTGCAAAGCTCGGCGTTAAACAGGCGGCTTGACGACCATTTTTATTACTATATAGAATATCCCGTGTATAACCAAAGCAATCGAACCGAGGGAATTAAGCCTATCGGCGGCGGAGGCACAAGCGCAAGCGCAAACAATAACGCGGGCGCGGGCGCAAATATGAGCGGCAGCGTATCGCCTGAGGGCGAGTCTTTGCCGGAGGTCTCGGAGGAACAGTCCGTACCCGACGAAACGCTGACCGACGCGGCGGATGCGCTCGGCGCGCAGGTCGAAAAAGAGCAGTCCGAACGCAGAGTTGCGAGCAACACCGAGATGAGTAATTCGGAGGAGTTTATCGGCAAGTATCAATATTACTTTGTGGCGGATGACAGCACCGTTGCGATGAGCGATTATGTGCGTGCCGACGTTTTTACGGATAATCTGTGCGCGGCGGGCTACAAGATATATATTGCCGCGAAGCCGGAGTATATAAACAATATAATCCGCATAAGAAAAAGCTTCGCGCAATATATGGTTGCCGTGCTGATTTTGCTTGCGGCGGCGCTGCTGCTCTTTATATATTTGCTGGCGGTATGCGGACGCACCGCGGACGGCGATTTGCGCGCAAGGCTTATCGACCGTGTTTATATTGAGTTTGATATTGCGATACTGCTGATTGATATGGTCCTCGCGTATGCGTTTTTGCTTAATATGTATTACGACTTCACGGGCGACGGCGTGTTGTGGTACGGAAGTATAAGATATGTTCTTTTTGCGGCGCTCGGACTGCCGTTTGCGGTTATAGCTTCGATATTTATTGCGTTTTCGGAGGCGATAGTCAGAAACATAAAATGCGGTACGTTCGCCCAACGTTCTATAATAATAAGATTTGCAAAGTTTTTGGCAAGGTGCCTGAGAAAGCTGTCGCGGCTCTGCGCGAGCAAGGCGGGGGCGGTGTTGATGGCGGCGTTTGTACTGTATTCGATTTTGATAGTCGCGGCGACCGCGGTAAATTTTATTATCGGCATTCTTGTTATTATCGCGGGAGGGGTTATTCTGGCGCGCTTTATGTCGGACGTTGTCAAGATAAAAAACGGAATATTCGAGATACGCGACGGCAATTTGAAGCACAAGATAGAGGGCGTAAGCGGCGCGGCTGGCGTGGTCGCCGAGGCGGTCAACAATATCGGAGAGGGGCTGTCGCGCTCGGTTGACGAACAATTAAGAGCGGAGCGTATGAAGGTGGAGCTTATCACCAATGTGTCGCACGACCTTAAAACGCCGCTTACGTCGATAATCAGCTACGCCGATTTACTCTCGGAGATGGAACTTTCGCCGAGCGAAGCGAACGATTATGTTGAGATAATCCGTCAAAAGGGAGAGCGGCTTAAAAACCTGACCGGAGACTTGTTCGACATTTCAAAGGTGCAGAGCGGAAACGAAACCATAGAACGCGAAAGGCTGGATTTGTCTTTGCTGATAAAGCAGGCGCTCGGCGAGACGGCGGGTCAGACAGAGGGGTCGGGGCTTGAATTTATCTCCGAGCTGTCTGACGATGCGTTTGTGCTTGCCGACGGCAAAAAGATGTCCCGCGTATTTGAAAATCTTTTGAACAACATACTGAAGTATTCGATGAAAGGCACCCGCGTTTACATTTCGTGCGGCAGCGACGGAAAATATGTGACAGCCGAACTGAAGAACATTTCGGAGTATCCGCTCGATTTTGACGACGAGGAAATTACGGGAAGATTTGTGCGCGGCGACAAATCGCGAAGCACCGAGGGCAACGGTTTGGGCTTGGCGATTGCAAAAAGCTACACCGAGGCTTGCGGCGGACGCTTTGAGATAAAGACGGACGGAGACCTTTTTAAGGCGGTAGTAGTATTTCCTAAATATACGGATTAGATTTTCCGCACTCCGCGCGGGGCGGTGGATACGCATTTCTTATTGTAGGGTGCGGCGCCCTCGACGCACCGAATATAATTTTAAATATTTTTTGCGCTATACTCAGCGGTTGTATTTTCCAATGTAGGGGCGAACCGTGTTCGCCCGTGATGCCCGCGTTTCACGCGGGCGGGGGTATGTACTTTTCTCCTCGCAGAGAAAAGTACCAAAAGATGCGTTTAGGGGCAAGCCCCTAAAAACCCCGACGGACGCAAGGCTGTTGCCTAAAGCGTCCGTCAAAACCCAAGAGCGGTAAAGTTGATACCCAATTTTACTGCTTCTGTTTAAGTTTTCGCGTGAGTGCATCCGTGCGGGCGAACACGGTTCGCACCTACGAAAAACAACCGACAAAAATCTGCGTATTTTTGTCGGAGAGGAGCAAGTTTCCCGTAAAAGCGAAGATTTTCCGAACAGGAAAATTGAAGCGTAAAGGGAAACTTGTGACGAGCGCCCTCGACGCACCGAACCAAATCAGAATAAGGAAATAACCGACAAAAATCTGCGGGTTTTTGTCGGTTTTAAAAATGTAGGTTTGTCAATGATGTGTTACAAAATCTCCTAAAAAAGTTCGCCATCAATGATGAAGGCATTAACATA
>CANRNL010000031.1 GCA_947631965.1 uncultured Clostridia bacterium | reverse complement strand
CTCCTGTAGTAGTTTCTTTCATTCTACCACAGGAGGGTTCTTTTTTCTATTGTCCGTTTTTACTGGTTCTGTGCAATATTTCGGCGGCTTTTAAAAAATATTTTCAAAAATTTTGTTGACAAACGGCGCACAGTCCTGTATAATAAACCAAGATGAGATGAGATGAGTGCTTTGCACCGAGTGCGAAGCGGAGATTGGAACAGATGAGTTTTGTTGGTAGAGGCTTTTTGTGTCTTTGCGCGAAAAACCTGTTTGAATTTAATAATCTCATGTCTGCTTATAAAATTAAGGAGGCAATTTTTTATGTTTAACCCCGATTTTACCACAGTTAAAGATTTGGCGCAAAACAATAATATCATTCCGATAACGCTTTCGTTTTACGCGGATATGGACACCCCTATCTCGGTGTTCAAAATTCTGGAGAAAGACAAGTTTTGCTTTTTGCTCGAATCGGCGGACGGCGACCGCGAGTTTGCGCGCTATTCGTTTGTGGGCAGGAACCCGTTTATGATTTTTAAGAGCTACGGCGACAAAATCACGGTAACCGACCGAAACGGCGAGGAGCACACCGAAACGGGTGACCCGATAAAGGCTCTGCGCGAGATGTGCGAGAGGTTTAAATCGCCCGTCCTGCCCGATATTCCTCAGTTTTCGGGCGGCGCGGTGGGCTATTTTGCCTACGACGTGGTGCGCCTTTCGGAGTATTTGCCCAACCCGCCGAAGGACGATTTAAACCAGCCCGATATGCACTTTATGTTTACGGATGAGCTTGTCGCATTCGACCACGAAAAAAAGAAGCTTATCATAATCGTCAATCTTCATACCGACGGCGAGAGCGGGGAGGACAGTCTCAGGGAAAAGTACGACGGCGTTACCGAGCGTCTGCTTAAAATAAGAGACGAGATTTTCTCGGCGAAGCGCGGGCTTATAAAACAGAATAAGTGCGAGTGCGGCGAGGTGGAGAGCAATCTTACAAAGGAGCAGTTTTGCGCCAATGTCGAAAAGGCAAAGGAGTACATCAAAAACGGAGACATTTTTCAGGTCGTGCCGTCGCAGCGCTTTTCGATGAAAACCAATGTTGACCCGTTCAACGCCTACCGTGCGATACGCCTTATAAACCCGTCGCCCTATATGTACTATCTGAAGCTGGACGACTACCAAATAGCGGGCGCGTCTCCCGAACTTCTGGTGCGCGTCGAAAACAAAACGGTGCAGACAAGTCCGATAGCGGGCACGCGTCCGAGAGGCTCAAACAGCGACGAGGATGAGGCTCTTGCGAGAGAACTTGCCGCCGACGAAAAGGAAAACGCCGAACACGTTATGCTGGTTGACCTCGGCAGAAACGACATCGGAAAGGTCTGCGAGTTCGGCTCGGTAAACGTGACAAAGTTTAAATACATACAGTATTTTTCCCACGTTATGCATATGACGAGCGACGTAAAGGGAGTAATGCGAAAGGACAAGAGCGTGTTCGACGCGCTGTGCGCCGCGCTTCCGGCGGGAACGCTGTCGGGCGCGCCCAAGGTTCGCGCGATGGAGATTATCGACGAGCTTGAAAACGTGCGCCGCGGAATCTACGGCGGAGCGATATGCTATGTCGGATTTAACGGCAACCTCGACAGTTGTATAACGATACGCACGTCGCTGTTCAAAAACGGCAGAGCGTACGTTCAGGCAGGCGGCGGAATTGTGTACGACTCTATCCCCGAAAAGGAGTACGAGGAGTCGGTCAACAAGTCGATGGCGATGATTACTGCTATTAAAAAGGCGGGTGAACTGATATGATTACAATAATTGACAATTACGACTCGTTTACATATAATCTGTATCAGTATGTCGGTACGCTTTGCCCCGATATTAAGGTCTACCGCAACGACAAAATAACGGTGGAGGAGGTCGCGGCGGAAAAGCCGGAGCGTATAATAATTTCTCCCGGACCGTGCTATCCGTCCGACGCGGGAATATGTATCGAGCTGATACAAAAGCTGAGCGGCAAGCTCCCAATCTTGGGAGTGTGTCTCGGGCACCAGTCGATAGGCGAGGCGTTCGGCGGAAAAATAGTCCGCGCCCCGCACCTTATGCACGGAAAGGCGGACACGGCAAAGCTCGATACCTCGTCAAAGCTCTTTGCGGGACTTGACGAGGAAGAACAGGTCGGCAGGTACCACTCTCTTATAATCGAGAACGACAGCCTGCCCGACGTGCTGAAAATCACAGCCACGACCGATGACGGCTGTATTATGGCGGTGGAGCATAGGTCGCACCCGACCTACGGGATACAGTTTCATCCCGAATCCGTGCTTACGCCGTGCGGAATGAAAATAATAGAAAACTTTTTGAAAATTTGATTTTGGAGGTTAAAAGTGATATGATTAAAGAGGCAATCAAAAAAATAACGGCTTTTGAAAATCTTACGTTTGAAGAAGCGCGTGACGCGATGGACGATATTTTCAGCGGTAAGGCGACCCCCGCGCAGGTAAGCGCGTTCCTTGTCGGACTGAAAATGAAAGGCGAGACTATCGACGAAATAGGCGGCTGTGCGCTGACTATGAGAAACAAGGCGGACGGTATACGTCCGAGCGGAAATTATATCGACTGCGTAGGCACGGGCGGCGACGGAGCGAACACGTTTAACATTTCAACCACCTGCGCGTTTGTTATTTCGGCGGCGGGCGTGCCTGTTGCGAAGCACGGCAACCGCGCAATATCGAGCCGCAGCGGAAGCGCCGACGTGCTTGAAGAGCTTGGAGTTAACATTACGGCAAGTCAGGAGACGGTGCAAAAGTGCGTGGAGGAAATAGGCGTGGGCTTTATGTTCGCGCGCACTTTTAACCCGTGTATGAAATATGTGAACGAGGTGCGCGGCGACCTCGGCATAAGGACGATATGCAATATTCTGGGACCGCTTTCCAATCCGTCGGGTGCAAAAACTCAGGTAATAGGAGTTTTTGACAAAAAGCTGACCGAGCCTATAGCAAACGCTATGCTCAAAACGGGCGTGACGCGCGGTATGGTTATGAGCGGCGCTGAGGACGGCTTGGACGAGTTTTCGACCTACGAGGAAACGCAGGTATCGGAAATAAAGGACGGCAAGGTGACGACCTACACCATATCGCCGGAACAGTTCGGTATAAAGCGCGCTAAGCCCGAAGACATAAAGGGCGGCACCGCAAAGGAAAACGCCGAAATAACGAGAGGCATTTTAAACGGTGAAAAGGGCGCAAGGCGCGACATCGTTTTGCTTAACTCGGCTGCCGCGATATACTGCGGCGGAGCGGCGGAGTCGCTGGAGGACGGCATAAAGAAGGCGGCCGAGGCTATCGACAGCGGACGCGCGGCGGAGCAACTCAAAAAGCTCGCAGAGCTTTCAAACAAGTAAGTGTAAGAGGTTTTGAAAATGATACTTGACGATATTGTCGCAAAAAAGAAGGTATATCTTGAAAAGGCTAAAGATAAAACGCCGTTTTCATCAGTCGCGGAGCGGGCGGAAAAAACGGTTCTCGATACGCTTGACTTTTCGGACGCGCTCAGGAATCCCGAAAAGATTTCGATAATAGCGGAGGTTAAGTGCGCTTCGCCATCCAAGGGGCTTATCCGTCCGAATTTTGACCATATGGAAATTGCAAGAGAGTATCTTAAATCGGACGTACAGGCGATGTCCGTGCTGACCGAAACCGATTTTTTCAGAGGCTCGCCCGAATTTTTGAGCGACATACGCGGCGAGGCGGACATACCTCTTTTGCGAAAGGATTTCATAATAGACGAATATCAGATTTACGAGGCGCGCGCTCTCGGCGCGTCGGCGATACTGCTGATTGCGGCGATACTCGGCGACAAAGAGCTTGCACGCTTTAAAGAACTGGCGCACAGCCTTTCAATGCAGTGCCTTTGCGAAGCGCACGACAGCGAAGAGCTAAAGAGGGCGGCGGCGCTCGGCTTCGGAGTTGTCGGCATAAATAACCGCGACCTTAAAACCTTTAACGAGGATATAACGACCACCGAGCGGCTTATGAAATACGCTCCATCGGGTGCGGTCATTGTGAGCGAGAGCAGTATCAAAAATTCGGAGGATTTGAAGTATCTGCGCAGGATAGGGATTGACGCGGTGCTGATAGGCGAGACGTTTATGCGCTCGGACGATATTTCCGCCGCTGTGAGAAAAATGAGAGGAGAAATGTAATGAGCAAAATAAAAATTTGCGGGATAAAGCGGTTTGAAGATATAATCGCGATAAACGAGGCAAAACCCGATTATATAGGCTTTATTTTCGCAAAGACAAGGCGGCGCATTTCGCCCGAACAGGCGAGCGAACTTGTGGCTATGCTCGACCGCGCGGTCAAGGTCGTAGGGGTGTTTGTTGACGAGGAGATGCGCGTGGTCGCGGATATTGCAAAAAGATGTCCGCTTGATGTTATCCAGCTTCACGGCGGCGAGGACGAAACGTATATACGCCGCCTGCGCGGTATGACCCATAAGGAGATATGGAAAGCGGTGCGCGTGAGGAGCGCGGAGGACATTGAAAAGGCGTCCTCTCTCGGCGCGGACAGACTTCTGCTCGACTCATTTGTTGAAAAGATTCCGGGCGGAAGCGGAGTTATGTTTGACCACGGCGTTTTGGACGGAGTAAAGACCGAGGAGCTTATTATCGCCGGCGGCATTAACGAGGATAACATAACCGAAACAATCAAAAGCCTTAATCCGTTTGCGGTTGACATAAGCAGTGGAGCGGAGAGCGACGGAGTTAAGGATGCGGACAAAATAGCGGCTCTTGTCGCGGCGGTGCGCGCCGTGAAATAGGGCGGAAAGACGAATAAAACGTGAAAGGAAGATAACGGATGTCTAAGGGAAGATTTGGAGAATACGGCGGTCAGTACGCGCCCGAAACGCTTATGAGCGCTCTCGACGAGCTGGAAAAGGCGTACAACGAGGCGAAGAACGACCCCGAATTTTTGAAGGAGCTTGACTTTTACTATAAAGAGTATGCGAACCGACCCTCTCTTTTATACTTTGCCGAGAAGATGACGGCGGATTTGGGCGGACCAAAGATATACTTAAAGCGCGAGGATTTGAACCACACCGGCGCTCACAAGATAAACAATGTTTTGGGTCAGACCCTGCTTGCCAAAAGAATGGGCAAAACAAAGGTTATTGCCGAAACGGGAGCGGGACAGCACGGAGTTGCGGCGGCGACCGCGGCGGCTCTGTTCGGTATGGAGTGTGAAGTGTTTATGGGGGAGGAGGACACGCGCCGCCAGGAGCTAAACGTGTTCAGAATGAACCTGCTCGGCGCAAAGGTCACGGCGGTGTCAAGCGGCACGGGTACGCTCAAGGATGCGTGCAACGAGGCGATGCGCGCGTGGACTGCACGCGCCGACGATACGTTCTACGTCCTCGGTTCGACTATGGGACCTCACCCGTATCCGACTATCGTGCGCGACTTCCAGAGTGTGATAGGGCGCGAGATAAAGGAGCAGTGTATGGCGAAGGAAGGGCGGCTTCCGAGCTGTGTTATAGCGTGCGTGGGCGGCGGCAGTAATGCGATGGGCGCGTTTTATGAATTTATACCCGATAAGTCGGTGCGTCTGGTAGGCGCGGAGGCGGCAGGCGACGGCGTTGACACAGACCGCCACGCGGCGACGCTGACCTGCGGCACGGTGGGCGTTCTGCACGGAATGAAGTCGATATTTTTGCAGGATAAGAACGGAGGAATTATGCCCGTCTACTCTATCTCTGCGGGACTCGATTACCCCGGCATAGGACCCGAACACGCCAATTTGAAAGCGACGGGCAGAGGCGAATATTACCCGATAACCGACGCGGAGGCGGTTGACGCGTTCCGCTATCTCACAAGGGTAGAGGGAATAATTCCCGCAATAGAAAGCTCGCACGCGGTGGCGCAGGCTGTGAAAATGGTTCGCGCGGGCGAGTTCAAAAAGGACGATATAGTGGTTATCAATATATCGGGCAGAGGCGATAAGGACGTTTACAGCGTAGCAAAGTATATGGGGGTGGAAATTCGTGAACAGGGTTGATAAAAAATTTGCCGAGCTTAAATCGGCGGGTAAAAAGGCGCTCATTACGTTTGTGACCGCGGGCGATCCGAGCCTTGACGTTACCGAAAGACTGGTTCTTGAAATGGAGAAAAACGGCGCAGACATAGTGGAACTGGGCGTTCCGTTCTCCGACCCGATAGCGGAGGGACCTGTAATTCAGAGGGCTAACATACGCGCACTTGCGGGCGGTGTGAATTTGGAAAAGATATTCGGACTTGTCGAAAAACTGCGCTTTGAAACTCAGATACCGCTCGTGCTGCTTATGTATTTCAACAGCATTTTGAGCTACGGCGCGGATGCGTTTTTCGCAAAGTGCGCCGAAGTCGGAATAGACGGCGTTATAATCCCCGATTTGCCGTTTGAGGAGAGCGGCGAGATTGCGGAATATACCGAAAAGTACGGAGTTTATCAGATAAGTATGATTGCACCCACCTCGACGGAGGAGCGCATAAGCAAAATTTGCGAGAGCGCACGCGGATTTTTGTACTGCGTTTCGTCGCTCGGTGTTACCGGCACAAGGCAGGAGTTTAAAACTGACTTCGGCAGCCTTTTCGGAAGTATAAACAAGTATGCGAAAATTCCGAGATGTATAGGCTTCGGTATTTCCTCGCCCGAACAGGTGAGAGAGCTTCGCGGCTATTGCGACGGGCTTATAGTGGGAAGCGCGGTCGTAAAGCAGGTCGAAGGCACGCCTGATGACGATGAAAAGGTCGCGGCGGTCGGCAGATTTACAAAATCGCTTGCGGCAGAGCTTTAAAAAGTGAATTTAAAATTAAAACGGTGCGGATAAATTCCGCACCGTTTTTGTTTAAGTAAATAGCCATTACGGCTGTTTGCCGATGTAGGCAAGGATACCGCCGTCAACATAGAGAATGTGACCGTTTACGGCGTTTGATGCGTCGGACGCGAGGAATATCGCGGGACCTGTCAACTCATCAGCCTGGAGCCATCTGCCCGCCGGAGTTCTTCCGCAGATGAACTGGTCGAACGGATGTCTCGAACCGTCAGCCTGCTTCTCGCGGAGCGGCGCGGTCTGAGGAGTAGCGATGTATCCGGGTCCTATGCCGTTGCACTGGATGTTGCTCGCACCGTACTCGGCACAGATGTTTCTGGTGAGCATCTTAAGTCCGCCCTTTGCCGCGGCATACGCGGAAACGGTTTCGCGTCCCAGCTCGCTCATCATAGAGCAGATGTTTATAATCTTGCCGTGACCCTTTTTAATCATCGACGGGATAACAGCCTTCGATACGATAAACGGCGCGTTGAGGTCAACGTCAATAACCTGACGGAATTCCTCGGCGGTCATATCGCACATCGGTATTCTCTTGATGATACCGGCATTGTTAACAAGAATGTCGATAACGCCTACCTCGGCTTCAATCTTCTTAACCATGTCCTGAACCATGGGTTCGTTGGTAACGTCGCAAACATAACCCTTAGCTTCGATACCGTCTGCCGCGTAGGATGCAAGACCCTTGTCAACAAATTCCTGCTTAATGTCGCAGAACACAATTTTCGCGCCCGCCTTCGCGTATGACGAAGCGATTGCGTAGCCTATTCCGTAAGACGCGCCTGTTACCAGAGCAACCTTACCCTCAAGGCTGAAACTTTTTAAATCCATAATTGAACAGCTCCTTTCATTAGCTTAATATAATTATACCAAAATTTTCAAAAAGTTCAATAGCAAATTTAGTAATTTTTTAAATTTTTTAAAGACGCGTTTCGGCAAAGCTCCGCAATCAAATTATTTACCAATCAAATTATTGACAAAGAGAGTAAATAACAGTACAATAATATTGTATTTTTTTGAAAGAGGTTATTATTATGCCAACGAGAAGACTATTTGTCGAAAAAAAGGCGGGGTTTGCGATTGAAGCCGACGCGCTTCTTTCAGATCTCCGCGAAAATCTTATGCTCAGCGGACTTCGCGGCGTGCGTATAATCAACCGATACGACGTCGAGGGTATGGAGGACGCGGAGTTTGAAAAGGCAAAGAATACCATTTTTTCGGAGCCGCAGGTTGACAACGTATATGAGGAGAGCATCGACCTGTCGGACGGCCGCTATTTTGTGACCGAGTATCTGCCGGGTCAGTACGACCAGCGGGCGGACAGCGCGGCTCAGTGCGTGCAGATTTTAACCGCCAAAGAGCGCCCCGCGGTACGCACCGCCAAAATAACCGTTCTCATAGGCGACGTTTCGGACGCTGAGCTTGAGGCGGTTCGGCATTACTGCATAAATCCGGTCGAGGCAAGACTCGCAAGTGACGAAAAGCCCGAAACCCTTGCCGAAAAAACCGAAGTCACCGCCGACGTAGAGGTTCTTAAGGGCTTTACCGACCTTGACGAGAAGGGTCTGGCGGATTTTATCGCCAGATACGGTCTGGCTATGGACGAGGGCGACATAGCGTTCTGCCGCGCCTATTTTAAGGATACCGAAAAGAGAGACCCCACTATAACCGAAATAAGAATGATTGACACATATTGGTCTGACCACTGCCGCCATACCACGTTTAACACAAAGCTTGAGAACGTGGACATAGAGGACGGAATTATATCCGAGACCTATGACGGCTATCTGAAGTCGCGCAAGTTTGTCTACGGAGACAGGAAGAAGAATATCTGCCTTATGGACGTCGGCACAATCGCGGCAAAGGAACTGAAGAAGCGAGGTCTTTTAAAGGCTCTTGACGAGTCGGAGGAAATCAACGCCTGCTCGATTAAGGTCGACGTTAAGACCGACGACGGCAAAACCGAGGAGTGGCTCGTTATGTTTAAAAACGAGACGCACAACCACCCCACCGAAATCGAGCCGTTCGGCGGCGCGGCGACCTGTCTCGGCGGCGCGATTCGCGACCCGCTTTCGGGACGCTCATACGTCTATCAGGCTATGCGCGTGACCGGCGCGGGCGACCCGAGAAAGAGCGTTTCCGAAACTATGCACGGCAAGCTGCCTCAGCGCAAGCTGGTTCGCGGCGCGGCGCAGGGCTACAGCTCGTACGGTAACCAGATAGGACTTGCGACGGGTCAGGTATGCGAGATTTACGACGAGGGCTACGTTGCAAAGAGAATGGAGATAGGCGCGGTAATCGCGGCGGCTCCCAAAAAGAATGTTATCCGCGAGGTCCCCGAAGCGGGAGACGTTGTCATACTGCTCGGCGGCAGAACCGGACGCGACGGCTGCGGCGGCGCGACCGGTTCTTCAAAGGCGCACAACGACGAGTCGCTTGAAAAGTGCGGTGCGGAGGTGCAAAAGGGTAATCCGCCGGAGGAGAGAAAGCTCCAGAGACTTTTCAGAAAGGGCGACGTGACCCGTCTTATAAGACGCTGCAACGACTTCGGAGCGGGCGGCGTTTCGGTTGCGATAGGCGAGCTTGCGGACGGACTTAACATAAATCTGGATAAGGTTACGAAAAAATATGAGGGACTTGACGGCACCGAGCTTGCAATCTCGGAATCGCAGGAAAGAATGGCGGTCGTTGTCCGAAAGTCCGACGCGGATAAGTTTATAAAAGAAGCGAATATCGAGAACATAGAAGCTACGGTCGTCGCTGAGGTCACAGACACGAACCGTCTGGTTATGACATGGCGCGGCAAGACGATAGTTGACATAAGCCGCGACTTCCTCAACACGAACGGCGCGGAGAAGAACAATGACGTTAAAATCGAAGGTATGAGCTTTGACGGCGGCGTATATGATTTTGAGGTCAGCGGAAGCACAACGGCTGAGAAGATAAAAAATATGATGAGCGACTTGAATATTGCGTCGCAAAAGGGTCTGGTAGAGCGGTTTGACAGCACTATCGGCGGTAACACCGTGTTTATGCCCTACGGCGGACGATACCAGTTCACTCCTCAGCAGAATATGGTTGCGAAAATACCTGTCTTGGACGGGGAAACCGACGCGGCAACGGTTATGTCGTTCGGCTACAATCCCCGCGTGTCGAAAGCGAATCCGTTCGCGGGCGCGTACTGCGCCGTTGCGGAGTCTGTCACTCGTGCGGTGTGCGCGGGAGCGGATTATAAGGACATTTATCTGACGTTTCAGGAGTATTTTGAAAGGCTCGGTTCAAACCCCGAAAGATGGGGAAAGCCGCTTGCGTCGCTTTTGGGCGCGTACCGCGCGCAGCTTGGTCTGGGCGTGGCGGCAATCGGAGGCAAGGACAGTATGTCGGGCAGCTTTAACGATATAGACGTGCCGCCGACGCTGGTTTCGTTCGCGGTAGCTCCGATTTCGGCTTCGCTTGCGGTGTCGAGTGAGTTTAAGGCAAACGACAGCAATCTGCTCCTGCTTTTGCCCGAGTACGACGAAAACTTCCTGCCGACGTTTGCCGGTCTTAAAAATATATACGACTTTACGCACTATATGATAAACGGTAAAAAGGTGCGCTCGGCGTATGCGATAGGTTCGGGCGGAATTGCCGAGGCGATATGCAAAATGTCGCTTGGCAATAAAATCGGAGCCGAGATAACGAGCGGCGGGCTTAATCTTTTCAGAGCCTACTGCGGCGGCGTTATCCTTGAAATGAGCGGTGATGCGGCTTCTGTCGGCGTTATCGGAGACAGCTTTAAGGTTTACTCTCTCGGACGCACGACGGCGGGCAGGGCTTTGGTGTTCGACGGCGAAGCCGTGGACATTGACGAGCTTATTCCGATTTGGCAAAAGCCTCTCGAAAAGGTCTATCCGACCCGCGCCGTATTTGAGGACGTAGGTATGAAGAAGTTTGAGTACGGTAAGAGAACGGTGATAAAGCCGAGCGGCACGTTTGCGAAGCCGTGCGTGTTCATACCCGCGTTTCCCGGAACGAACTGCGAATACGATTCGGCGCGCGCGTTTGAGCGCGTCGGCGGTGTGGCTGACGTTCGCATATTCAGAAACTTAAAGCCCGAAGACATAGACGCGTCGGTTGACAGCTTTGCCGAGGCGATAGACAGGGCGCAGATAATAATGTTCCCCGGCGGCTTCAGCGGCGGCGACGAGCCGGACGGTTCGGGCAAGTTTATTGCGACGGCGTTCAGAAATCCGAAAATTGCAGAGGCGGTTATGAAGCTGCTAAACGAACGCGGCGGACTTATTCTCGGTATATGCAACGGCTTCCAGGCGCTCATAAAGCTCGGACTTGTGCCTTACGGAAAAATCATAGATACCGACGAGAGCTGTCCGACGCTTACCTTTAACACGATAGGCAGGCACGTTTCTCAGCTTGTTACAACGAGAGTTGCGTCGGTAAAATCACCGTGGCTTGCTCACGCGGAGCTTGGGGAGCTTACCAATGTTGCGGTTTCCCACGGCGAGGGCAGATTCGTGGCGAGCGCGGAAGTTATTGCCGAGCTTGACAAAAACGGGCAGGTTGCGACGCAGTATGTGGACTGCGACGGCAACCCGACCTATGAGATGCCGTACAATCCGAACGGCTCATATTACGCAATCGAGGGCATAACAAGCCCCGACGGCAGAGTGTTCGGCAAAATGGGTCATTCCGAGAGAAGCGGAGATAACATATATAAGAACGTTCTCGGAAACACTGACCGTAAAATCTTTGAAAGCGGAGTAAAATATTTCAGATAGAATATGCCGTGAGCGGCAAAAAGGAGTTTGTGTTAAAATATGGAGTACAGTCATATACGCGAGGCGGCGGGATATATACTCTCAAAGACGCATATAGTCCCCGAAACGGCGATAGTGCTGGGGTCGGGCTTTGGCGGATTTGCGGAAAATCTTGAGGAAAGAATAGAAATCCCGTACCGTGAGATACCCGAATTTCCGATTTCCACGGCGGCGGGTCACGCGGGTCAGTTTGTATTCGGAAAATACCGCGGAAAGTACATTATAGTTATGCAGGGCAGAGTCCATTATTACGAGGGATATTCCGCGCAGCAGGTGGCTATGCCGGTATGGGCGCTGTACGAGGCGGGCGTTCGCCGAATTATACTAACGAATGCGGCGGGAGGCGTTAATACCTCGTACGAAACCGGAGATTTGGTGCTGATACGCGACCACATAAATATGACAGGCGCGTCTCCGCTTCGCGGAGTTAAGCTTCCCGAACTCGACCTTCCCGACTTTGTGGATATGAGCTATGCCTACACTCCGAGGCTTTTGGAGCTTGCCGAGGAGGTGGGCTACGGTCTTGGGCTTAATTTTCAGGAGGGCGTTTACGCCTGTATGAGCGGACCGCAGTACGAAACGCCGGCGGAGGTGCGTATGCTCAGACGCTATGGCGCAGACCTCGTGGGTATGTCGACCGTGTTTGAGGTTATAGCCGCTGTTTCGTGCGGTATGGACGTTTTGGCTATGTCCTGTGTCACCAATATGGCGGCGGGTATCCAGACCGAGGCGCTCGAACACGACGAGGTAGTGAGGGTGACCGAAAGCGTTGCCGATACCTTTGAAACACTGATTGCGGGTATAATAGACAGGCTTTGATAAGTATTTTGCGCGCGGCGCAGAGAGGTGTTAAATTCCAAAATGAAAAAGATAGCGAGTTTTACGGTAGACCACAGGTATATAGATGTGGGGATTTATATTTCAAGAGTTGACGGCGACGTGACTACCTATGATTTGCGTACCCGAAAGCCGAACACCGGAGAGCTTATGGACAATCCCACCATACACTCGGTAGAGCATCTGTTCGCAACATTTGTACGCAACTCCGACATTGGCGATGATGTGATTTATTTCGGACCTATGGGCTGTCAGACGGGCTTTTACCTGCTCGTCAGAAATGCGGACCACGGAGAGGTCATAGCTACAATAAAGGAATGTCTGCGCGATATAATTATTTATGACGGAAAGATGCCGGGCGCGTCCGAGATTGAGTGCGGAAACTACCGCAACCTTAACGTCTCGCTCGCGCAGAACGAGGCGAGAAACTACTATGACAAAATCAAGGACTGGACGGTCGAGGATTTGCAGTATCCTGAGGGAGAACACGGCATTGTAGGCATTATAGGCGCTATGAAAGCCGAAATAGAGGGTTTAAAGGCGGCTATGTCGGGTATGGAATCCGAAACCGTTGCGGGAATCGAGTTTTTCACCGGCACGGTGTCGGGCAGAAAGGTGGTCGCCGCGGTGTCGGGCGTCGGCAAGGTTAACGCCGCGATGTGCGCACAGACAATGATTTTGGAGTATAATCCAAGCGTTATAATCAGCACGGGCGTAGCCGGAGGACATAAGAGCCTCAAAGTGGGCGACGTCGTGATAGGCGCTTCGGTAGTCCAGCACGATATAGACACCTCGCCGCTCGGCGACGAGGAGGGCTTTATAAGCGGAATAAACCTGATAAATATTCCGTGCGGCAAAAAGCTGTCCGAGGATTTGATGCGCGCCGCCGAAGCCGTGGGTGGTATCGAATATAAATACGGCGTGATTGCGACGGGCGACAGATTTATTTGCAGCCGCCGTGACGCCGACACAATCTCGGAAAAATTTGACGCTCTCGCGTATGAGATGGAGAGCGCGAGCATAGGACAGGTCTGCTACATAAACGGAGTTGAGTTTGCCGCGCTTCGCGCCATATCCGACAACGGCGACGAAAACGCGGACGAGAGCTACTCCGAGTTTATGCCGATGGCGGCGGAACGTAATATCAAAATACTGAAAAAGTATCTGGCGGCTTGTAAATAATTTTAAAATTTAATTTTAGTTTAATCGGAGGTATGATTTATGGCAAAGGTTGCGGTCGTTATGGGTTCGGATTCTGATTTTGAAAAGCTCAAAGGCTGTATAACAAAGCTCAAAGGATTCAAAATCGACGTAGACGTAAACGTTATCTCGGCACACAGAACTCCCGAACGCGCGGCGGAGTTTGCAAGGAACGCGGAGAAGAACGGAATTGAAGTCATCATATGCGCGGCGGGAATGGCGGCGCACCTCGGCGGCGTTATGGCGGCGCACACGGTGGTGCCGGTTATAGGCATACCAATAAAGTCCACGTTTGACGGTATGGACGCGTTGCTCGCGACGGTGCAGATGCCGCCCGGAATACCCGTTGCGACGGTCGGGGTGGACAACGGCACAAACGCCGCAATACTTGCGGCGCAGATTTTGTCGCTGAAATACGACGATTTAAAGGATGCGCTCAGAGCCGATAAGGAAAGAATGGCGGCGGGCGTTGCCGAAAAGGACTTAAAGGTAAAGCAGCTGGCGGCTGAGCTGTAGCCTCGGCTCGCCCGCCCGTACCGAATGGGAGGACGGAGCGATGAAAAAAATCAAGATTACGGCAATTTTCACGGCGGCGGTTATGGCTGTGCTTTCGTGCCCCGTATTCGCGGCGAGCGGCGACGTTGCGGGTCAGTATTACAGCACCGATATTCACACATATTTAAACGGCGCGGAAATAGACTCCGTCAACATAGGCGGGCAAACACTCATAAGCGCCGAGGATATGGATTATTATTCGTTCAGCGTTTTGTGGGACGAGGAGGCGCGCGAGCTGTACATATCGAGAATATACGAGGAAACAGACGAAACGCCCGTAATAAAAAAATCAAACTATCCGTCGGGCGAGGTTCTTGGCAATTATTATGAAACCGACATAGTAACGCGTCTTGACGGCAAGCCGATTACCGCTTATAACACGGGTGGTAGGACGTATATCCTCGCGGAGCAAATGCGCGATTTTGGATATGTTGTGGATTGGAATGAAACGGACAGAACCTTGTCGATAACAAGTCCCGACAAAGCGGGATATGAGTATACCATAGAGCTTTCGGAAGGACGCCGCCCCGAAACCGAGGAGCCTCAAAGCGAAGGCGCGGGTGCGTTCGCAATAAGGCTTGACGGCGGAAAGAGAACGGGCTGCGGCGACGCTTCTCTGTTTAGCTCTACGCTTAGCTGTGACGGCACAAAATATATAATGAGTATGAGCTTTTATCAGAATGAGGGACTGTTTTACTCATCAAAGCTGCAGGAGCTTCTGCATTCGATGTGCTTTTACGAAGAGGACGCGGCACAGGCGGAAACCGAAGAAAATCACGCCCGCATTGACGAGAACGTGAGCATTGTTATCAACGGACATAAAGCGGAAAAGGTCAAGGGCATAAAATGGCGCGGCAACGGTCATATAGATTTTGGATTTGAGATAACCGACGTTCCTATATATAAGAAGGATGAAATCAAAAGCATATATTTCTCCGTGGGAAACACGGATGGTATGACGGAATTTGAAATAATCGAGCCTTAGGCGTTTGTAATAAAAATCAAGAAAAGGAGATATAAATTATGAGTGAGAATGCGTATAAGCTGGCGGGAGTTGACGTTGAAGCGGGCTATGAGGCGGTAAACCTTATGAAAAAGCACGTCGCGCGAACCAACATTCCGGGAGTTGTGTCGGGAATAGGCGGCTTCGGCGGTCTTTTTGAGCTGGGCGGCGGATATAAAAATCCCGTTCTTGTGTCCGGAACCGACGGCGTCGGAACAAAGCTGAAAATTGCGTTTTTGATGGATAAGCACGACACTGTCGGTCAGGACTGCGTTGCGATGTGCGTCAACGACATTGTTTGCAGCGGCGCGAAACCGCTGTTCTTCCTTGACTATATCGCCCTCGGAAGGAATATCCCCGAAAAGGTGGCGGATATAGTAAAGGGGGTCGCGGACGGCTGCGTTGCGGCGGGCTGTGCGTTGATTGGCGGAGAGACAGCCGAAATGCCGGGCTTCTATCCGGTCGACGAGTACGACCTCGCGGGCTTTTCGGTAGGCTTGGTCGAAAAGGACAATATTCTCGACGGAAGCCGCGTAAAGGCGGGCGACGCGCTCATAGGGATTGCGTCGTCGGGCGTTCACAGCAACGGCTACTCTCTCGTACGAAAGGTTTTCAACCTTTCGTCCACGGGCGGCGGCAGGATTATGCAGTACAGCGAGTTTTTGGGAACAAGCATAGGCGAAGAGCTTTTGAAGCCCACGAAGATATACGTTAAACCTCTTTTAAAGGCGATTGATGAAACGGAAGGAATAAACGCGGTTTCGCATATAACGGGCGGCGGCTTTATCGAGAATATTCCGAGGATGCTGCCTGAGGGTACGCGCGCCAAAATAGAAAAGGGCAGCTTTGACGTACTGCCTATATTCAGTATGATAGCGGAGATGGGCAGAGTGGACGATCGCGATATGTTCAATACGTTTAATATGGGTATCGGACTTGTCCTCGCGGTAGACGCGGAGGAAGCGGACGCGGCGGTGCGATTTTTTGAAGGTATGGGCGAGAAGGCTTACATAATCGGCGAGGTCGTATCGGGCGAGAAAGGAATAGACATATGCTGAGAGTAGGAGTGCTTGTTTCGGGCGGCGGCACTAATTTGCAGGCTATTATCGACGCGATTGAAAGCGGGAAAATAACAAACGCCGAAATCGTCACGGTCGCGGCAAGCAAGGCGGGAGTTTACGCGCTTGAGAGAGCCGAAAAGCACGGTATACCGACCGCTGTAATATCGAGGCGGGATTTTGAGTCGCCCGAAAAACATTCGGACGCGATTTGCGAGTATATGCGGGAAAAAGGCGTTGACTTGATTGTGCTTGCGGGCTTTTTGAGCATACTTTGCGGCAAAATCTTAGAGGAGTACGACCATAAGATAATAAACGTCCATCCCTCGCTTATCCCGTCGTTTTGCGGCGACGGCTTCTACGGCTTAAAGGTTCACGAGGCGGCTCTCGCTCGCGGCGTTAAGGTGACGGGCGCGACTGTGCATTACGTCAACAGTATTACCGACGGCGGCGAAATAATCGCTCAGAAGGCGGTCGAGGTCTTGGACGGCGACACGCCGGAAACGTTGCAAAAGCGAGTTATGGAGCAGGCGGAGTGGATAATTCTTCCCGCCGCCGTGAACAAAATAGCAAATTCAAAATGATTTTAAATAAATTTTTGCAGGAAAGGCGGTTTAAAAATGAAAGTCAATCTTGAAAATGAGCTTAAAACAAATCCGTACCCCGGACGCGGAATAGTGATAGGCAAGTCGGCGGACGGGAAATCGGCGGTCTGCGCATATTTTATTATGGGCAGAAGCGAGAACAGCCGAAACCGCGTGTTTGTCGAGGACGGCGACGGAATACGCACTCAGGCATTCGACCCGTCCAAAATGAAAGACCCGCACCTTATAATTTACGCGCCGGTGCGCGTCCTCGGTAACAAAACCATTGTCACAAACGGCGACCAGACCGACACGATTTATAATCTTATGAATCAGCAGATGACGTTTGAGCAGTCGCTTCGCACGCGTGAGTTTGAGGACGACGCGCCGAACTATACGCCGAGAATTTCGGGCATAATCAAGACCGACGATGGCGGCTTTAATTACGCGATGTCGATTTTGAAGAGCGCGCACGGCAATCCCAACTCGTGCGAGAGATTTGTATTCAGCTATAAAAATCCGCTTGCCGGAGAGGGACATTTCATACATACCTATATGGGCGACGGAAATCCGCTCCCGTCATACGAGGGAGAACCCAAGACGATTGATATTCCGAGCAATATAGACGAATTTACCGATATGCTGTGGAACAGCCTCAACGCCGAAAATAAAGTCTCGCTTTTCGTGAGATTTATAGACCTCGCAAGCGGCAAAACCGAAACAAAGATTATCAATAAAAATAAATGACAGCGACCCTTGCGGTTCGTGAAAGGAGCAGTACAAATGAATGAAATGGAATTAAAATACGGCTGTAATCCAAATCAGAAGCCGTCAAAGGTCTTTATGGAGAATGGGGAGCTTCCGTTTGAGGTGCTGTGCGGAAAGCCGGGCTATATAAACCTGCTTGACGCACTCAACGGCTGGCAGCTTGTGCGCGAGCTGCGCGCGGCGACCGGACTTCCCGCCGCAACGTCGTTTAAGCACGTTTCGCCCGCGGGCGCGGCGGTCGGACTTCCGCTTTCCGATACACTCAAAAAGATTTACTTTGTTGACGAGGATATAGAGCTTACGCCTCTTGCCAACGCATACGCGCGCGCACGCGGCGCGGACAGAATGTCATCGTTCGGCGACTTTATCTCGCTTTCGGACTGCTGCGACAAGGCGACGGCACAGCTTATAAAGCATGAGGTATCGGACGGAATTATCGCGCCCGACTATACCGACGAAGCTCTTGAAATTTTAAAGAGCAAGCGTAAGGGCAATTACAATATAATTAAAATCAATGAGAATTATACTCCCGCGCCGATTGAGCGCAAGCAGGTTTTCGGAGTTACGTTTGAGCAGGGCAGAAACGAGCTTGAAATAAACGAGGCTCTGCTCGGAGAGGCGGTCACAAACAATAAGAGCGTGACCGAGGCGCAAAAGCGCGACCTCATAATTTCGCTCATCACGCTTAAATATACTCAGTCCAACAGCGTATGCTATGTGAAGGACGGTCAGGCGATAGGAATAGGAGCGGGTCAGCAGTCGAGAATACACTGTACCCGTCTTGCGGGAAATAAGGCGGATAACTGGTGGCTCAGACAGTCGCCGCAGGTACTCGGTCTCGATTTTCTCGACGAGATAGGCAAGCCCGACCGCGATAACGCAATAGACGTTTATATTTCGGATGAGTATATGGACGTTTTGGCGGACGGCGTTTGGCAGACCAAGTTCAAGACCCGCCCGAATGTGTTTACGGCGGAGGAAAAGCGCGCGTGGCTTGATAAAAACACGGACGTTGCGCTCGGCTCGGACGCGTTTTTCCCGTTCGGCGACAACATAGAGCGCGCGCATAAGTCGGGCGTTACGGTTATAGCTCAGCCCGGCGGCTCCATACGCGACGACCAGGTTATCGAGACTTGCAACAGGTTCAATATGGCTATGTTCTTCACGGGACTTCGCCTGTTCCACCATTGATACTTATATAATATGAATATAGCAAAACAGACGCATCCGCGTCTGTTTTTGCTTGTTTCGGGCGTTTAAGGCGTTTTTTGTGTAGGTTTACAATAGATGTGTTACAAATAGTGAAAAAAAGAATATACGGAAACTCCGTTTTTGTGTTATGGTAT
>CANRNL010000030.1 GCA_947631965.1 uncultured Clostridia bacterium | reverse complement strand
GATTATGTTAATGCCTTCATCATTGATGGCGAACTTTTTTAGGAGATTTTGTAACACATCATTGACAAACCTACAATTTTTTCAACTTCGCAACAAATACTTTTTCTTCCTCGGTAAGGCTCGCTCTCGACAGCATACCGCGCCGCTTGTTAAATGTGTTTATTATAGACTGCTCACGTTTCCACTCGGCTACCATTTTGTGGTTTCCTCCCCTGAGCACTTCCGGCACTTCCACACCGTGCCAGACCGGCGGTCTGGTGTACTGCGGATGTTCGAGCAGTCCGCCGCTTAGCGATTCGTTAAGATACGCCTCCTCGTCGGGCAAAACTCCGTCAATAAGCCGCGAGGTCGCGTCTATAACCGCCATAGCTGCAATTTCGCCGCCCGTCATCACAAAGTCGCCTATCGAAATTTCCTCATCTACAATTTCGTCCAGCACCCTCTGGTCTATTCCCTCATAATGACCGCATATTAAAATTATATGCTCTTTTTTCGACAGCCTTTTCGCGGTAGACTCACGAAAAACTCTGCCCTGCGGGGAAAGATAAACGGTAAACGGCTTTTTGTCGTACTCCCTCGCTATACTCTCGTACGCGCGGAAAACGGGTTCCGGCTGCATAACCATACCTCTGCCGCCGCCGTAAGGAGCGTCGTCGACACGGTTGTGTTTATTCCCCGCAAAATCCCGTATATCCGTGCAGTTTATCTCGATGACGCCCTTGCTTTGCGCCCGACCTATTATACTGTCGTCCAAAGCCGCGCTTATCATATTCGGGAACAGCGTCAATACGTCAAATCTCATCAGTCTATCAATCCCTTTAACAGTTTGACGGTAACATAGCCCGCCTCAATGTTTACTTCCTTTACAACTTCGTCTATGACGGGTATAAGTATCGGCTGTTTTCTTTTTTGCGTTTCGTCTTTCAACACATACACATCGTTGCTTCCCGTCTTTATAATATCGTCAATAACTCCCAAAACCTCGCCGTCCTCGGTTTTAACTTCAAGACCCATAAGGTCGCATATATAATACGTTCCCTCCGGAAGCTCGCCGAGTGCGCTGCGCTCCACATAAGCGGTCTTATTTTTCAAAGGCTCCGCGTCGTTTATGCTGTCAATCCCTTTTACTTTAAGCAAAACAGAGGTTTTGTGAAGTCCGGCATTTTCAATTTCATATCTTTTGTCGTCAATATATATCTCTTCCAAGTCATAAAAAACTTCGGGGTCGTCGCACCACGGCTGAATTTTAAGGTTGCCGCGTATTCCGTGTGTATTGACCACTCTGCCTATTTCAATAAAATCCTTATTCATATCAAACTGTACCTCATAGCACAAAAGGACTGCAAAGCAGCCCTTTGTGCGATTAAATTAAGAAATTTCAACCACTACTTTTTTGTTTTCGCGGCTTGCGGCAGCCTTTATTACAATGCGTATTGCCTTCGCAATGCGTCCCTGCCTGCCTATAACCTTACCCATATCCGACTCGTCAACGTGAAGTTCGAGCGTCGTCGAATAATCGCCTTCTATCTCATTGACTACCACGGCGTCAGGATTGGAAACCATAGATTTTGCGATGAATTCAAGCAAATCTTTCATAACAATTCTCCGTTCTCTTTTTGATTAAATCAGTATAGGCTCCGATTTCAGATAATTCCCGCATTTTTCAAAAGTCTTTTAACGGTATCGGTAGGCTGAGCGCCGTTTCCTATCCATGACTTTGCCTTTTCCGCGTCGATATTAACCTCAGCGGGTTCTTTAAGCGGGTTGTAAGTACCTATTTCCTCAATAAATCTGCCGTCTCTCGGATATCTCGAATCCGCAACAACCACACGATAGAAAGGAGCTTTCTTTGCGCCCATTCTTCTCAAACGAATTTTTACTGCCATTTTTTACTACCTCCAAAAATTTTGTTAATATTTAAAATTTAATAATTTTTCATAATATTTTTAAAACGGGAAACCCATTCTGCCTTTTCTGCCAAACCTTCCGAATTTTCCCATACCGCCCGAAAGCTGCTTCATCATCTTCTGCATCTGCTCAAACTGCTTGACGAGCGAATTGACGTCGGATATTTCGGTGCCGCTTCCCGCCGCAATTCTCGCGCGCCTTGACGGAGTGAGTTTATCCTCACAGTCGCGTTCCCGCGCGGTCATTGATTTTATAATAGCCTCTATTTTAACCATTCTGCTCTCGTCTATATCCGCGTTTTCGAGGGCTTTTGCGTTAACCCCCGGAAGCATAGACAGAATCTGAGACATCGAGCCCATATTTTTCATCTGATCCATCTGCTCCAAAAAGTCACTGAACGTGAACTTCTGCGCCCGCAGCTTTTTCTCCAGCTCTTCCGCGCGTTTGGCGTCAAGCGCGCTCTCCGCCTTTTCGATAAGGCTGAGCATATCTCCCATTCCGAGTATTCGTGAAGCCATTCTGTCGGGATGAAAAACCTCCAAATCGGTAAGCTTCTCGCCCATACCGCAGAATTTGATTGGCTTCTGCGTCACCGCGCGTACCGACAGCGCCGCGCCGCCTCTGGTGTCGCTGTCAAGCTTGGTCAGAACAACTCCGCTTATGTCAAGCTCGTTGTTAAAAGCTTCGGCGACATTTACCGCGTCCTGACCCGTCATAGCGTCAACCACAAGCAAAATCTCGTCAGGCTCTACCGCCGCCTTTATACGGCGAAGCTCATCCATAAGCTCCTCGTCTATATGCAGACGTCCCGCAACGTCGATTATAAGCACATCGTTTGAGTGCTTAGCGGCGTGCGCCAAGCCCTTTTTCGCAATATCCACCGCGTCGCGGCTGCCCTCTATCGAGAATACGGGCAAATCAAGCTTTTCGCCCACTACCTGAAGCTGCTTTACCGCGGCGGGACGATATACGTCGCACGCGCAAAGAAGCGGTCTTTTACCCTGTTTCTTCAAAAGCCCGCCGAGCTTTGCCGAAGTGGTGGTCTTACCCGCGCCTTGAAGTCCCGCCATCATAATAACGGTGGGCGGTTTCGGAGAAATATTTATCTTCTGTTCGCTTCCGCCCATAGTGGCGATAAGCTCTTCGTTCACGATTTTTATAATCTGCTGGGCGGGCGTGAGCGACTCCATAACCTCCGCTCCGACCGAGCGCTCGGACACGTTCTTGATAAATTCCTTTACGACTTTAAAGTTAACATCCGCTTCAAGAAGCGCAAGCTTTACCTCGCGCATCGCGTCTTTTATGTCCTTTTCGCTCAGCTTGCCTTTACCGCGCAGTTTTTTAAATGTCTTTTGCAACTTTTCGGATAAGCTCTCAAAAGCCATAAAACCCTTCTCCTTTTAAACCTTAAAATTCGTTGATTTCCATAACAATGGTCAATATCTCATTTATTTTGCGCTTTATATCGTTGGAGAGCGAGGCGACGTTCGGAGACGCTTCGATTTCGTTTATGATTTCGTCAATATGCTCCAGACTTCCCTTGATATTCAAAAATTTTTCGGCAAAACCGAGCTTTTCCTCAATATCGAGAAGCTGTTTCTCCGCGCGCTTTATGTTATCTCTTACGCCCTGTCTGGTTATCCTGAGTTCCTCGCTTATCTCGGACAGCGAAAGGTCGTCGTTATAATACAAATCAATGCAGTCCTGCTGGCGCGGCGTGAGCATATTACGATAAAATCCGTAAAGCAATCCGACTTTAACATTGTTTTCCATAACTTGCTCTCCCGTAAAAAACAATTCTTGTTGTAAAGCATTTAAACTTTACAACAAGAATCATTTTAAACCATATTTCGGAATATGTCAAGTACTTTTACTTATTTTTTGAAATTTATTCTTCATTTCCGATTATCGCGTCCACAAAATCCTCCGCTGAGAACTCCGCAATATCGTCTATGCCCTCGCCCAGACCTATCAGCTTGACCGGTATTCCGTAGTCGTTTTTTATCGCAAAAACAATTCCGCCCTTAGCGGTACCGTCGAGCTTTGTAAGCACTATTCCGGTTATGTCCGCGGCTTCTTTAAACAGCCGCGCCTGCTCTACCGCGTTCTGTCCGGTCGTTGCGTCCAGGACAAGCAAAACCTCTTTTGACGAATCGGGAAGCTCGCGGTTTAATATTCGGTATATTTTTTTCAGCTCTTCCATAAGATTTTTCTTATTGTGAAGTCTGCCCGCCGTGTCGCAAAGAAGCACGTCCGCGCCTCTCGCCTTAGCCGCGTTTATCGCGTCGAATATAACTGCCGCGGGGTCCGAACCCTCGCTTTGCTTGATTATGCTAACTCCCGCTCGGTCAGCCCACACTTCAAGCTGCTCTATCGCCGCCGCACGGAAAGTGTCCGCCGCCGCGATAATAACGTTCTTGCCCTCTTTTTTATACATATTTGCGATTTTTCCTATCGACGTGGTTTTTCCAACGCCGTTTACCCCAATCACCATAATGACGGCAGGCTTACCGCTGAGCGCCACCTTTTCTTCCCGTTCTCCGCAGAGTATTTCGGTAAGTATCGTATGAAGCTCCTCGCGCAGTTCTTCGCTGTTCGTAAGACGCTTTTCCTTTGCCGCGTCTCTCAGCCTGTCCACGATATAAACCGACGTATTTACGCCCACGTCGGACATAATCAGCATTTCTTCAAGCTCGTCAAATAAATCCTCGTCTATTTTGACGAATGATTTCACAACATTTTCAAATTTTCCGTTTATGGACTCCCTCGTCTTAGCGAGGCTTTCCTTAATTTTGCCGAAAACTCCCATTATTTCGCCACCTCGTCAATATTTAAAGATAACAGCTTTGAAATTCCGCGCTCCTGCATAGTCACGCCGTACAGAATATTCGCCGCTTCCATTGTGCCGCGCCTGTGCGTCACCACTATAAACTGCGTCTTTTCGCTGTACTGCTTCAAAAATTCCGCAAATCTGTATACATTTACCTCGTCCAGCGCCGCCTCTATTTCGTCCAGAATACAAAACGGAGTCGGTCTTACGCTCAGAATCGCAAACAACAGCGCTATCGCGGTAAACGCTCGTTCGCCGCCCGACAGAAGCATAAGACTTTGCAGTTTTTTGCCCGGAGGCTGAGCCTCTATTTCTATACCGCTCTCCAGCACGTCGGCGGGGTCGGTCAGAGAAAGCTCTGCGCGTCCGCCTCCGAACAGTTCTGCAAACACCGCGCGGAACCTTTGATTTATAACCTTGAACTGCTCCGAAAACTGCTCTTTCATAACCGCGGTAATGTCGGTTATAACCTTTTCGAGGTCGGATTTTGCGCTTTCAAGGTCCTGGGTCTGGTTAGTCAAAAAGTCGAACCGCTCTTTTATCTCCTTGTATTCATCTATCGAATCAACGTTAATATTTCCAAGCGATTTGATTGAAGCCCTTATCTCGCCTATCCTCTTTCTCGCCTCCGCCATACTCAGTCCGTCGGTGCTTTTATGGCTTAAAGCGTCGGTATATGTCAGCTCGTAATCTTCCCAAAGCCTGTTTACTATACCTTCAAGCTCTGTTTCAATTTTGGACTTCTTGCCCTCGATTCTCGCAGCCTGATTTTGCAGATTGAACATAGTGTCGCGCACTTCTTTGCTTCCGCTCTGCAGTCCCGAAATACGCTCGTTCGCCAGCTTCTTCTCCCCCGCCAGTTCCTCCAGCCTTTGCTTGGAAGCCGAGGTGTCAACGCCGTACTCGTCTATTGCCTTGCGCATCTTCTCTATGCTTTCGGTCATCTCAACGTTCTTACTCTCAAACTCCGCGACTTCCTTTAAACGGCGGTCGATGGTTTCAAGCGTGTCCGACCTCTCGGATTTTATTTTCTCTATTCGCTCGTATTGAAGCTCGACATCTTTTATAATACCGTTCTTCTTTATGGACAGCTTGGTTATCACCTCGGAAATCTCGTTGCTTTTGCGCATCAAATCGTCAAAGCCGTCCGTTCCGCTCGAAACAATGGCTTCAAGCTCCTTGATTTTGCGGTTGTACTCCTCAATTTTGCTCTTCTTTTCCTCGATTTGAGCGGTTATTTCGGATATTCTCGCATCTATGCCGGCTCTCTCGCTCTCAAGCTGTTCCCTGTCTTTGAGCATCGTTTCCGCAAGCGCGGATGTATGAGTGTAGTCCGACGAAAGCTTTATGTGTTCCTCGCTTAGAGAAATCAGTCTGTCGTTCGCCTCGGCTATCTCCCGCGTCAGAGCGGACAGCTCGTCCGAAATGGTTTCCGCCCTTTTTCCGCCTTTTTCCGCGTCGGATTTAAGACGCGCTATTTCGCCCGACAATTCTTCGATTTCTGCCGCTCTTGACAGAAACGACATATTTTTTCCGAGCGAACCGCCCGTAATCGCGCCGCTCGTCTGCATAATTTCGCCCGAAAGAGTGACAATTCTTATCTTATGTCCGGTCTTTGCCGCCGCGGAAACCGCGTTGTCGAAGGTGTCCATTATAACGGTGGTGCCAAGCACATTTTTTACAATTTCGGAATACTTTTCGTCGTATTCCACGAGTTCCGAAGCCACTCCCACATATCCGTTCAGCCGCGATATGCGCGACACGTCAGTGCTTCTTCCCTTGATTGAGGAAATCGGCATAAACGTCGCTCGTCCCGCGCTCCGACTCTTTAAAAACTCAATTGTTCGTTTTGCGTCGTCCTCGCTTCCGACAACAATATTCTGCCCCGCATTTCCAAGGGATACCTCTATCGCGACAATATATTTTTTCTCGGTCGAAATAAGCTGTGACAGCGGAGCGTGTATTTTGACGCCGTTTAGCTGTCCGTTTTTGTGAGCGTTCATAATCAGCTTTACCGATTTTGCGTAGCCTTCAAAGCCCTTTTCCATATCCTCAAGAAGGTTCTTTTTGGATATTTTTTGATTTATCGAAATCAAGGCTTTGTTATTTTGGTCACGAACGGCGGCAAGTTCGCGCTCCTTTGCGCCGTATTCGCCGTCCTTGACAGAGATAAACTCTTTGAGCGAATTTATTTCCCCGTCCTTCTCAGAAATTGAATTTTTCAATTCTCCGAGCGTTTTTGAAAGGTCTCCGCAGCTTTCGGATTTGTCCGCAAGCTCCTCGTCTATTGCCGTCTTGCGTGACAAAAAATTCTGCATCAATATTTCAAGATTTGCCGCCTGCGCCTTGTTGCTGTTGACCGCAACCGCCATATCGACTATCTCCGACTTTGACGATTCAAGCTCATCATTGTATTTTTCCATCTCTTTCGCTGTGCTGTCCGCCTTTTCCTCCGCCTCGGCTATCTCCTTCGACGCTTCGTCAAGAGCCGCCTTGTAGGAGCTAAGCGTCGCCTCATTCTCCGCCAGAACACGCTCCGTATTTTCAAGCGTAAGGCGGGTCTGCTCGACTTCGTCTTGTAAGCGATTTATATACAGCTTGTTGTTGTCTATGCTCGAAAGAAATATATTTATTTGATTCGTGCTTTCATTTATGCTGTCGGACAACTCTTTCTCGGCATCTCTGCACGCGTCCATTTCATTGTCGTAATCAACGAGCTTTTGCATAAGCTCGGATATTTCTCTGTCTGTTTTTTCGATACGGGTTTTGACCTCGTCAAGCTGATTTGAAACTATCGAATAGTTTTTCTCGGTTTCTTTCAAATCAAGCCTGTAATTATCGATGGAGTTGAGCGAAACCGTAATGTCGAGCGTTTTAAGCTCATCTCTCAGAACGAGATAGCGTCTTGCCCTCTCCGACTGAGTTTTCAAGGGTTCGAGCCTTCCCTCCAATTCGGAAAGGATGTCCTTTATACGCACAAGGTTTTCCTGTGTCTGAGCGAGCTTTCTTTCCGCCTCGTTTTTTCGGTACTTATACTTTGTTATCCCAGACGCTTCTTCAAAAATCTGCCGCCTGTCCTCGGACTTACTGCTCAATATACTGTCTATTTTGCCCTGCCCTATAATCGAATAGCCCTCTCGTCCAAGACCTGTATCCATAAAAAGCTCGTGTATGTCTTTAAGACGGCACGGAGCTTTATTTATAAAATACTCGCTGTCGCCGTTTCGATAAACGCGGCGAGTAACCGTTATTTCGGAAAAATCAAGGTTAAAGAACTTTTCGCTGTTATCAAGGCACAGCGAAACCTCAGCAAAGCCGAGCGGCTTGCGCGACTGCGTTCCCGAAAAAATAACGTCCTCCATTTTTCCGCCGCGCAGCGACTTCGCGCTCTGCTCGCCCATAACCCATCTTATGGCGTCCGAAATATTGCTTTTTCCAGAACCATTGGGACCCACTATCGCGGTTATTCCCTGATGAAAGTCAAGAACCGTCTTGTCCGCAAACGACTTAAAACCCTGAACCTCAATACTTTTTAAATACAAGACTGCTCCCTCCTTTCATTTGTAAATTCTATAAATTCATAAATATAAATCAATTCTGTCTTTCGGTAAGATAATCCGTAAATTCAAGCAGAAATTCCGCTCGCTCTCCGAATGTTTCAAGCGGTTTTTTCGCCTCTTCGGTGAGCCTTTTGAGCGTTTCCTTCGACTTTTCAAGCCCAAGCACCGAAACAAATGTACGCTTTCCGCTCTCCATATCGCTGCCTATGGGCTTTCCGAGCAGTTCTTCGCTGCCCAGAACGTCGAGTATGTCGTCCTTGACCTGAAACGCCAATCCGAGATTTTCCGAAAACTCAATTATTTTCTCGGTCTGCACGCTGTCCGCGCCGCCTATCACCGCGCCGACAAGCGCCGCCGCGCGTATGATTGCGCCGGTTTTGAGCCGATGCATATTTATAAGCTCATCCGCGCTTATATCATCTTTGTTTTCGCTCTCCAGGTCGATTACCTGTCCGCCAATCATTCCGTACTTGCCCGAAGCCGACGAAACAATTTGTATTATGTTAACCGCTTTTTCAAAATCAACACTGCTGTACCGCGAGCTGTCGCTCATAAGTTCAAAGGCGGTGTTGAGCAAACCGTCACCCGCGAGGAGCGCGTTCGCCTCGCCATAGGCTATATGGCAGGTGGGTCTGCCGCGGCGCAGGCTGTCGTTGTCCATACACGGCAAATCGTCGTGAATTAAAGAGTATGTATGAATACACTCGATAGCGCATCCGAACAAAAGCGCGTCCTTCATATCGCCGCCGAGCATATCGCAGACCGATAAGGTAAGCACGGGGCGTATCCTCTTTCCGCCCGCAGTGAGGCTGTAATTCATAGCTTCAAACAGGACTTTTTGAGCCGTTTCCGAAACGGCGGCACAGCCTTTCAGAAATTCGTTAACCGAGCTTATGTATCCGTTCAGTTTCTTTTCAAAATCCATAAGGTCAGACCTCCGCTTCGCCCGCGAAAGGTTTAAGCTCCATATCTCCGTCGCTGTTTTCAACAAGAATATTTATCTTTTTTTCGGCGCTGTCAAGCTCCGCGCCGCACTCTCTCGCAATTTTAACTCCGCTCTCAAAAAGCGCGAGCATCTCGTCGAGAGTGGTATCTCCCGTTTCGAGCTTTTTAACTATACCGTCAAGCTCGCCGAGCTTTTCTTCAAATGTTTGTTCTTTATCCGACATCTAAAGCACCTCCGCAAATTTTATTCGACCACCGCGCAAATTTCGCCGTCCGCAAGCGTAACGCCGAGCCTGTCGCCCGTTTTTGCCTGCTTGACGGATTTCAAAATGGTATCGCCGTTTTTCACGACCGCAAAGCCTCTGCCAAGCACACCGAGCGGGCTTAATCCGTCCAGCCTCGACGCGCGCACCGCAAGCTCTTTTCCCTTTGCATCAAGCGCCGTTTTATACGCGCGCTCAAGGCTGTGAACCAAACGGTCGAGATTCAGCCGCTCATCGTTTATTCGCAACAACGGATTTTTCATAGGCTGTTTATCCGTTATATGCGCCAGTTCGACACGCATATTTTTTATATTCTTTAAGACCGCGCCGCAAAGCTGAGTCTTTTTATATTCAATCGCATCCTTAATGTCGCTCTGAACCGGCACTACCAGCTCAGCCGCCGCAGACGGAGTGGGAGCGCGCAAATCCGCCACAAAGTCCGAAATAGTAAAATCGACTTCGTGACCGACCGCCGAAACAATGGGAGTTTCACATTCGTAAATCGCTCTCGCGACCATTTCTTCGTTAAACGCCCACAAATCCTCTATCGAGCCGCCGCCGCGTCCGACTATAAGCACATCCGCCAACTTTTTCGAATCCATATACTCTATCGCCCTGACAATACTCGGCGCGGCGTTCTCGCCCTGAACAAGCACCGGATATAAAATGACCTCGGCATACGGGAAACGGCGTGACAATATGTTCAAAATATCCCGTATTGCCGCGCCGGTCGGGGCGGTTATTACGCCCACCCGCTTCGGATAGCGGGGCAATGGCTTTTTATGCCCGACGTCAAATAATCCCTCGGAATTCAGCTTTTCTTTAAGCTGTTCAAACGCAATATGAAGCGCTCCGACTCCGTCGGGCTGCATAGTCTCGATATACATCTGATACTGACCGTCGCGCTCGTAAACCGAAATTCTGCCGCCCGCTATTACCTTCATTCCGTTTTCGGGTCTGAAGCTCAGCTTAGCCGCGGCGCTTCTGAACATAACGGCGCGGATTACCCCCTTATCGTCCTTGAGCGACATATACATATGTCCCGACGAGTGGGCTTTGAAATTTGAAATTTCCCCTTTAAGCAGCAGATTGCAAAGATAAATATTCTCATCAAAAATACGCTTTATGTAGCTGTTTGCCTGAGAGACAGTAAGCACAATTTTCTCTTTCATATAATACACCCAAATCTATGACAGCGAATTCTGAATATTTCCGAGAACTCCGTTGGCAAACGACGTAGCTTCGTCTCCCTCGTAATGCTTGATAAGACCAACCGCCTCGTTTACCGAAACCGCGTTCGGAATATCGTCGCAAAACATCATTTCATAGACGCAAAGACGCATAGCGGCAAGGCTGACAAGCGCAATTCTGTTCTTCGCCCAGCCTTTTGAAAACTCCTCAATTTTCTCGTCTAGCTTGTCCGCATTTTTAATTACGCCGCCGACCACATTTTTAATATATTCCGTTTGAGCGCCCGCATCATATTCCTCAAAAAAGTCGTTCATTATTTCCGGCATTTCGTCCGGCTGAAACTCATACTGAAAAATCAGAATAAAAGCGCACTCTCTCGCTTTTGACCTGTTCATAAAAATACCTCTCCGATATGCGTCCTAAATTTTGCCGCCGCATAGTCGTAATAATAAAAGGCGAGGGAAAGACAGCCCCCGCCTTTCAAATACAAAACTATTCGTCGCTTTCCTCTGTAATTTCAACGATTTCATCCGCTGCGGCTTCATCCGCTTCTTCAACGGGCTCAGCTTCTTCGGATACTTCATCGGCATCGGTTGCCTTCGGGACCTTGATGCCCTCGACACTTATGTTAACCGCAACAACGTTGAGTCCGGTCATAGTTTCAAGCTCGCTCTTAACCTTTTCCTGAATTTCCCAAGCAACTTCGGGGATTTTCGCGCCGTATTCAACGGTTATGAAAAGGTCGACGGTGACATTTTTGTCCTCTATCGAAACTTTAACGCCCTTTGAAAGATTTTTCTTGCCCAAAAGCTCTGAAAAACCGCCCTTGAGCGAGTTGACCATTTCCGCAACGCCTTCTACCGAGCTTGCCGCAAGCGACGCGATTACAGCCACAACGTCGCTCGAAATGCTTACGTTTCCGTCGTCGGCGTTGTTCTCCACGCTCAAATTAACATTGATATTATCTTCGTTCATTGATAAAACCTCCTATCAGGATTTTAAATATTTTTAAGTATAACTTAGTATATCACAAGTTAAAAATATATGCAATTATTTTTTTGAACTAATTTTTATGTTGGAAACCGCCGTTCCCGTCTGGTCTACGATAATGTCCTTTATCTGAGCCGCATCCGCCGCCGTAAGTCCGTCCGACTTTACCACCGCGCTGACTCCGCTCTCGTCCACAAACGCTATGCAGTCCTCATATCCTTTGGAGCGCACCAGGCTCTCTATCCGATTTTCGTACTCTATGTATTCCGCGTTCTGAGATATTTTGCTCTGCGCTTCGCTTTTCGCCTCGGGCGACGACTCGTCCTTAAGTATTATATCGTTCCACACTTCCATCGACTTGTCGCGTGCCGAATCCCTGTCTCTGCGCGCCGTAATGAAATAGCTGTCATCCGATTCCGAGACGGGCGACGCCTCCGCGTCGGCGGGCAAGGTATCGCTCGTTACGGTTACCGCTTCGTCCGAATTGTTCTGCGTCCAGCGGTAATATCCCGCCACAATTACCAAAAGCATAAGTCCGATAAGTAAAATTTGCTTTCCCTTTAAGTTTTTCATTGTCACATTCTCCTTATTTAGTTATATTTTATTGATTTCCCGCTAAAATTTTAATTCTGTGCGACGGAATACCGTACAAGGCTTTGACCGACTCGTAAAGCTCGTTTTTGATATGCTCGTCGCCCGCTCCGCTCGAAATTACCACAACGCCGGATATTTTCGGCATATTTTCGGCGACCACGATTGGCTCTCCGCCTCCGCTGCCGCCTTTTAACACAACCGTTTCATCTCTGCTCGAAGAATTTTCTCCCTCCTCGCCCGACTGCTCGTTGGATGTGCTGACGTTACGCGCCAGTACGCTCTCGCCTATGTCGTCCACCGACACCGCGACCGTGACTGTTCCGGCTCCGCTCACCCGCGACAGCTTTTCCGAGAGATTCTTTTCTTCTCGGTTTATATAGTCATACGCGGAAGAAATAGCGCTGTCCGCGCTTTTGTTGTCACCATCCTCCGCCTTTTTATCGCTGTCAGAACCGAAGATATTGCCGACGGCAGCCATAGCAGCGACGGCTATAATCACCCAGACCGTGACCGTAAACAGCTTTTTCTTCAAATCACCTCCGCGCGAGTTGAATATCTTTTGAAAGACCGACATTGTCACCCTCCTCTCTGTTTTATGTATTTTATGTCAACATCTTTGCTCCGCACTCCGAACTCCTCAAGCACGGACCGGACAACATCGGAGCAATCGTTTTCGGCACCGTCGGTTATAATTACCGTTGCCGACTTTATATCACCGAAATTTTTTTCGTTTTCGGTTTCCACGTCAACCTTTACATCTGCGGCAATATCCGACCTTTTTTCTTTTATCGCGCTTTCGATTTTGCCGTTTAAATTGTTTTTATACGCTTTTATTATCTGAAACTTGTTCTCGTCGTCCAACATTCTCGTGTAATCGTTCGCCATTATGCGCGACTGCTTTATCTCGCCTATCATAAAGTCTCTGTCTGAAATTGTGACAAGAGGCTTTGCTATCGAAAACACAAGCAATATGCCAAGGGTTACTCTAATAAATTTTTTCAAACTGCCGTCGGGCATCAGCACCTCGCACACCGAACCCAAAAGCACCGTTCCGGTTACGACCATAGCCCATGACTTTAACGCTTCCATATTGCCTATATCATCCTCCGTCTTTTTATCTTCCGAGCATAACCGCGGTATTGCCCGCGTTTATCACAATTGTCAGAACGATTATAAACATCACCGACACCGACGCCACTATCGCAAACATCATACTTATTATGTTTGCAAGCCCCGTCATACACTTTACAAGGCGTTCGTCCGAGATAGGCTGCGTTACCGCTGCGGTAAGTCTGAATACAAGCAGGCTCGCCGCAATTTTAATGAGAGGTCCCGCCGCAATCAGGGCAAGTATTACTATTCCGACCGCCCCGACCGAATTTTTTATTATTACGCTGCAGTTCATAACCGTTTCCACCGACTCCGAAAGTATGCCGCCCACAAGCGGTATCAAATTTGATGCGGCGTATTTGGTGAGCTTAACCGACATTCCGTCAACCGCCGAGGCGGTCATACTCTGAAGCCCCGCCACACCGGTAAAAACGGTCAGCAATATACCCAAGCCCCATTTTACAAGATTATTTATAAGCAAAACCAGCTTATCCGCATTAAACTTTTTCGAAATATTATTCGCTATATTTACAGCAGCGGCGGAAACCAGAAGCGGTATAAATACGGTTTTCATAACCGTCACCGCCGCTTCGACCACCATAAGAAGCACGGGTTCGAGCGCCTCCGCCGAAACTATCAGTCCGCTCGATATGAGCATAGCGAGCGAAAGCGGAACGATGGTCTGCATAAAAACCGCCATATTTTCAACCGCGGTTTTTGCGACCGTGACTATTTCCAAAAACGCGGTCGAGCAAATACCCGCCACAATGATATAACATATAAAATATGCGGCGTCGGATACGCCCTCCTTGCCGAAAGCCCCGCTGAGATTGCTTAGGTAGGAGCAAAGCACCGAAACGGCAAGCGCAACGCCCATAATTTTAAGTACCGAATAGACCTCGCTCAAAATCCTTTTGAGCAGATAATTCAAAATTCCGGCAGGGCTGAAATCAAGCTTGCCCTTGGCGGAGCTTCCCAATATCTCACTCACGCTGAAGTTTGGAATAATATCCTCTATTTCGGACTGTGCGCCGTCTATACCGCGCTCGATTTGCTCGCTGTAAAACGATACATATTCGTCAAGCAGATTTTCGCCGTCCTCCTCGGCGTAAACTCCGAGCGGACACAGCAGGAGCAAAATAAACAAAGCCGTTATTATCTTTCGCATCTCAACACCGCTTTTTTAAAGTGTAATAATATTTTTTACAAGGTCAAGCAGGCTGTATACAATGGGCATCGAAAGACCCACCATAATGATTTTTCCGCCAAGTTCCACCTTTGTCGCTATTGCGTTTTCACCGGCGTCGCGGCACAGCTCCGCGCCGAGCTGAGTTATGTACGCCGCGCCGATAATTTTTATAACTATCATTATGTGCCGCGCGTCGATGCCGGTCTGTGCGCTTAAATCCGTCAGCATTACAATTATGGATTTTATGTAAGGCATCAGCAAGGCGAAAATCAGCACCGAAGAAACCGTTGAAAGCAGCATACCAAGCTCGGCACGGTACCCCTTGACCAGCACCGCGAGTACGGCGGCCGTCAATCCTATTCCCACAATTTTAAATATACTCATACTCAAAGACTGAATACCGACTTAATGGTTTCAAACAAATAACTTATCTGGTCGATAACCATAAGAAGCACAACTATAAGTCCGGCAAGGGTGGTCAGCATAGCTTGGTCCTCACGCCCCGAACGCACCAGAAGCTGGTTCAGCACCGCCACGAGAATACCTATCGCCGCCACCTTGAAAATCAAATCGACTCCGCCCATAAAACCACCTCATTTGTAAAATTCTTTAATCAAGGGCTGTCTGCCCGTCATCGGCACTTTTACCGTATTTTTAAAAAAATATAAGCGCCGCCATAGCTCCTATCAAAAATCCGCAGCTTTTATATAACCTTTCACACCTTACCGCGCTGTCCCGCGCCTCGCCGTACAAAACGCCGAGCCGTGCAAGCGCCGCTCTTATATTTTTCAGTTCGTTTTCCCTGTCGCTGCCGCCGAGCGAATATATAAAGCCGTTCATAACGGCAATATCTTCGTCGCTAAGGTACAGTCCGGTTTCGCTCTCCCGCTCCGCTCTGCTCCACGCCGACTTTACCGACAGCCCCTTGTCGCGCCTCAGATAATCTGCGGTCTTTACAAACATATTTTCTATAACACTGTCGGAGCAGTATATTTCGTTGAGTGCGTCCGAAAGCTTTGCGCCCGAATAGGATACGCTGAGGTCAAGCGCTTTAAGCGCGTTTATCAGACTGTCAAGCTGGCTCACGCGCATATTTCCCGCCTTACCTAAAATAATCCCCGCATAGCCGCACCCAAACACTACCAAAACCGAAAGAATAATTTTTGCATACATATCATATTTTTCATATTTCCGACACGTCGGCAACCACCTCGCCGTTTTCACGGCTTAACACTATCGCAAGTTCAAACCCGCCGCATCCGAAGAGCGGCTTAAGCGTATCGCGGTTTCTGACACCCGCCAGATTGTCTCCGTGCGCGCTTGCAATTACCGACACGCCCGTTCCGAACGCCTGAAGCACCGCCCGCGCGTCCGAAGCCGTTGAAAGCTCGTCGCTCACTATAACCTGCGGCGACATAGACCGAAGAAGCAGCACGATAGCCTCTCCTTTAGGCGCGGTATCTATAACATCTGTATTTATACCTACGTCATTTTGAGGAACTCCTCTGTATACCGCCGCTATCTCGCCTCTGTCGTCCGCTATCGCAACCTTTTTACCGTTGTTTGAAATTTGCCTCGCAATATCGCGCAAAAGCGTTGTTTTACCCATATTCGGCGGCGATATTACTATCGTATTGCGAACCCTGCCACCCGAAACTATACTGCCCATTATGTTGTTTGCCGCTCCAATCACCTCGTGCGCAATCCTTATATTTATGGAGCTTATCTCGCGGAAGCCTTCTATCACCCCGTTTGCGGATATTGCCCGACCCACGAATCCGAAACGATGTCCTCCGGCTATGGTTATGAATCCCTGCTTTATCTCCTCGGTATACGCGTAAACCGAATTGTCACAGATTGCCTGAAAAATATGCTTTATGTCATTTTCGGAAACTATGTACGCGCCGCTTGCGTCAGGGCTGAGAGAACCGCTCGGAGTTACGACGTACTGACCGCCGAGGGTAATAGCCATAAGCGGTCTGCCCATACGGAAACGCAGTTCCACAAGACTGTCGCTCACTATGTCAACGACATTGCCTATTGCGCCGCGCGCTCTGTCGGGCATATACAGCAAAATTTCCTCCGTCCTGTTTGACATACCAAATCCCGCCTTTCCAATTTTCATACACTATACCTATGACACTTTGTCCAAATTTAGAACAAGTATTGAGCCAAATTAAATAAAACGAAAAAGTACATCGGGAATTTCAATAAATTCCCGATGTACTCTCTGTATACAGATATGGTGATTTCCGTATCGTATTCACATAAAGACCGCGCACAACAATTATCTCATAACCGCGTGCCCGCAATTCTAAACTTTATTGGACTTTCATCACGGCGGCGTCGCACAGCGGCGCCATATCCTCGGTATTGTTCCAAAGCATTGCCTTAATTGTTTTTCCGGCAAGGTCCTCAGGCGAAGTGTACTCAGCCGAGATCCGTCCGTCTCCGATGCTGAAAAGCTCAGCGTTTTCAAGAATTTCGTTCTCGCCGAAAACAGCTATAACCAAAGACGCGCTCTCGCCTTCCCCAAGCGCCGCCTCGTCAACCGCCGCGGTAACCGTGCCTTTGCTGCGGGAAAGGGTGATCATGCTGTCGGCGCACACCCCGCTGAGCGACTTAATATTGCAAATCCACTTGACAATCGCCGAGCCTTCGTCGCACGACACCAGAACATACAGATAATGCTCTCCCTCAAAGCGGGTCGGCTCTATGTTAAGCTCCAAATCGGTGTAGGTTTGATTCGCACCCGTATACGGCACCTTGCCCGATGCAACGAGAGGTCCAGTTTTGCTGTCGGCACGGACAAAAACCGTTGCGTCGGTTTGACTTGCCGAAGCGATTTTAATCGTCATTGACTTTAAATTTTCAATATTGCACTTGCTCACCGCAAAGCCGACGGGCTGGCTTGTCGCCTTGCTACCGCCCTCTTCGTGGCGCGTGTCGAGCATATATCCGACGTTGCCGGGGTCGCTGTCGGTCTTGTTCTCTATTTTGGGAACGTTGCTGCCGTCCTTTCTTTTGGCGGTCACAAACTCCTCTATATCGTCCGCGGTACGCGTCCAGTTGTTCTTATTTTCGGGAACGGGCGCAACTCCGCTGAGACCCTCCAGAGTATAAGTTCTGCCCGCTTCGGTGTTGAACACGACAACGGTATCGCCGCTCTCCTTGGTAAAAGGTATATTGTTTCCCAAATCGTCGACAACCGACGTAACGCCCGTGTTTGCTGCGGTGCGGAGCTTGATTTCTTCGCCTCCGAACGATTTTACGGTTATCTGATACGCCTTGCCGCCGTTCCACTTTGCGCTTATTTCAAAGTTTCCGCGCGCTTTCAAATTGTTGAACTCGCCCCTGCTCCACTGCGACGGAAGTGCGGGAATAACATTTACCGTATCGGCGTAGCTCTGGATAAGGCACTCCTGTATGCCCGCCGCGCCGCCGAAGTTTCCGTCTATCTGGAAAGGCGGATGACGGTCAAAGCCGTTAGGATATGTGCCGACCGTAAACAAAGATTTTATTTTGTCATATGCCTTGCTCGCCTTGTTCATTCTCGCGCAGAGATTTATGCGCCACGCAATACTCCAGCCTGTGCCGTCCGACTCGCATCGCTTATCGACCGATTTGTTAAAAGCGTTGTATTCCGCATCATGCTCGGCGAACGGATTTACCGCATTTCCGGGATATACGTCCCAAAGGTGGGATGTGTGCTTATGTGTGAGAGAACCTTTGTTACCAGCGGAGTCATAAATATCCCCGTCACGCACCCACTCTTTTATATAGCCTTTATGATAACCCGATGCGCCGACCTGATTGGGGCAGATACGGCTCAGCGTATTTTCCCATTCCGCGGCTGCCGCGTCGTCCTCATTACCTATAATGCCCGCGCTCTTGAGCGCAGAATTTGTCTCAATGGTTATCTTATATAAGTTTCGTATAAGCTGATGATCCATTGTCGGACCGGGCTGAACTCCGCCCTGCTCGGGCGAAACCGACGCCGGACTTATCAGATAACCCGACACCGGGTCTTCAACCATAAGCTCGTCAAAGAATTTAACACCCTTTTTCATAAGCGGGTAAAACTTTGCAAGGTATTCCGCGTCATTGTTAAACCGATAATACTCCCACGCGTGGTTGAGAAGCCACGCGCCTCCGACAGGCCAAAGACCGGTCGTAGACTTGTCCACGAGCGACGCGCCCCGCCATATATCGAAGTTATGATGTACCACAAACGCATCATCAATACCGTAATATGCTTTTGCAACCGCCTCACCGGGCTTTTCAAGCTCTAAAAGAGCCTCCAGCAAGGGCTTCTCAAACTCTCCGAGATTTGCGGTCTGCGCCATCCAGTAATTCATCTCGGTGTTAATATTTATGGTATATTTGCTGTCCCACGCGGGCATATTTGAAGCGTTCCATATGCCCTGAAGGTTCATGGGCTGACTTCCCTCGCGCGAACCCGAAATCATAAGGTACTTCGCAAAGTTATAGTACAGATTTACAAGACTTGCCTCGTTCGTCGTACCGAAGTTTTTAAATCTGTTTTCGGTTGTTTTCAGCTCCTGGGTCGCACCTCCCTCAAGTTTTACACTCGAACGGTTGTAATATTTTTGGTAGTCCGCAATATGGTTGGCGAGAATTTGGTCATAATCGGGTTCTCCGAGCTTTTGGACATATTCATCACAGCGCTTTTTCGGAGTTTCGGTGTCGTTTTTTGCAACGTGTACTCCCGTCTCATCACTTATATAGCTCGTCGCACCCACAACATAGCAGGTCGCGTATGTCGCGTCGGTTATCGAAAGAGCATTAGGCGCGGTTTCGTCCGTTATATATTCGTATGTGGTTTGATTGTTCTCGGTTGTAGATTTAACGGGCGAGTCGGTCACGGTTTTCACCTCTATCCGACCGTCCGTGTCGATTATAAGACGCGCCTCGTAGCGCAAATCGCTCTTTTGCCCCTTTCCGCGTATCGCAATTTGATTGTCGGCTATTTTTTCAAACTCACTGCTGTGCTGCCACGCGTGAAGCTCCGCCACAACGTTCAGCTTATCCGCACCCGACGCGGTAAGATGAGTTACAACCGCCTGCTTGTCTGCCGAAACAAAGTTTTCGCGGGTATAGTGTGTGTTGTTGTAATCGTATTCGACCGTCGCCACCGCGCGGCTCAAATCAAGACTGCGCGTATAGTCCGAAACGCCGTCCGGAGTCTGACCGAAGTTCAGATAAAGCTCTGTAAACGACTGAAAAGCCGCCTGCTTATACGGTTCGCCCAGAAAATAACAGTTTATGTACTCCTCCATCGCCTGTCTGACCGCTTTAGCGTCGTCAGTATTGCTCTCATCCATATTAACGCTCATTTCCTTAATGTGTTCCCACGCCTCCGTGAGGGTTGCGGGCTTGGGAGCGGGCAGCTTTGCTTTCTGCGCCTCGGTTGCCGCGTTATACTTTGCCTCATATGTGTCGCCGTTTTTAGCTATATAGGAATCTCCCGACATATTATCGTAGTCAAGATTTAATATGTAATCATCCTCAGAGGGCTGCAAGGTATAGAACGTGTCCTCATTTATCTGCACAATCTCTTTTTCTATCGCGCCGTAAACCATACCGCCCAGCCTGCCGTTGCCGATTGGGAGCGCGTTGTTTGACATAATGCGCGATACAATTCTCGAACATACGGTGTCGTTTTCAATGGGGTCTTTTGTCGAGGTGTTATAATCGCAGTTATCGTTTTTATTGTTCGGGTCAATCACAAAAATCGGCGCGGACTTACTCTCGCCGTAATACGCCTTGCCCTTGTTGGCAAGGTAGGTGGAAACTCTGTCCGCCTTTTCGGGAACGACATTAAACCATATGGTTTGGTCGGGGTCAAACGACGCCGTTCCCTCCGCGCAAACACCTACGGGCATAGCGGAACTCACCGCCGCCACGCTGACAGCCGCGCATATGCTTACAATCCTCTTAATACTTTTTTTCACACACCGTCATCCCTTTCGCATACATAAAGCTTTTATTTGATTATAGCATATTCTAAGGCAACGTTATAGTACCACGACATATATATTTTTTGAGACCAAACATCAAATAAATGTAGGTTTGTCAATGATGTGTTACAAAATCTCCTAAAAAAGTTCGCCATCAATGATGAAGGCATTGACATAATCAATAGGAGCTTTCCAATTAAGCGGTCG
>CANRNL010000029.1 GCA_947631965.1 uncultured Clostridia bacterium | reverse complement strand
TTTGCTTTAGGGCTCCCGAAAAGTCCATAAGACTTTTTGGGAAAGTGTAGAGACCGCCCGAAAGCGCGCCTTTGCCCAAACAGGGCAAAGCAAGCAAATAGGGCGAGGCTCCGCAAAAGGGCTCTGCCCTTTTGCTTTAGGGCTCCCGAAAAGTCCATAAGACTTTTTGGGAAAGTGTAGAGACCGCCCGAAAGCGCGCCTTTGCCCGAACAGGGCAAAGCAAGCAAATAGGGCGAGGCTCCGCAAAAGGTCTTTGCCCTTTTGCTTTAGGGCTCCCGAAAAGTCCGTAAGACTTTTTGGGAAAGTGTAGAGACCGCCCGAAAGCGCGCCTTTGCCCGAACAGGGCAAAGCAAGCAAATAGGGCGAGGCTCTACACAGGATGCGTCATATTCTCCATATCGACCATTTCGGGCTCAATTTTATATTTCGCCGCGCGTCGATTCTCAAAGAATTTAGTCGCAACCTGCTCGAACAGCGCGTATGACAAAACGTCCTCGTCCTGCTCGATATATTCCTTTATCTCGTTTCTGAGCTTTGAAAGCTCAGGCTCTATAAGGTCTGCGGGACGGCAGGTTATCGGTTCTTCGTCGCCGATAATCTTCTTTCTGAAATCGTCCTTGATAGGAACCGGAGTTCTGCCGTACTCGCCCTTTACAATACCCTTTGTTTCCTTAGTTACCATCTTGTAGCGCTCGCCGGTAATTACATTCAAAACAGCCTGTGTTCCGACAATCTGGCTGGTGGGCGTAACCAACGGCGGGTATCCGAGGTCCTCGCGCACGCGCGGCACTTCTTCCAAAACCTCGTCAAGCTTATCCTCCTTACCCTGCTGTTTAAGCTGGGAAACAAGGTTTGAGAGCATTCCGCCCGGCACCTGATATTTAAGGGTGTTTATGTCAACTCCCAGAACCTTGGGGTTGAGCAGTCCAGATGCAAGATACTTTTCGCGCAGAGGCTTGAATATTTCGGAAATTTCGGTGAGCAAGTCCAAATCTATGCCGGTGTCGTACTTGGTATCCTTGAGCGTCGCAACAAGCGGCTCTGTCGGCGGCTGTGAGGTGCCCATAGCAAGCGGGGAAAGCGCACAGTCAACAACGTCAACGCCCGCCTCGATAGCCTTGAGATAGGTCATCGAAGCCACGCCGCTCGTATAGTGTGTGTGAAGCTGCAACGGTACTTTGACCTCGCTTTTTATCGCCTTGACAAGCTCATATGCGTTATACGGCGTGAGAAGTCCCGCCATATCCTTTATACAAATAGAGTCCGCACCGCAGTTTTCATACTCCTTGGCAAGCTTCACAAAAAACTCGTTGTTATGCACCGGACTTATCGTATAAGAAATTGCCGCCTGAACGTGTCCTCCCTCTTTTTTGGTCGCGCTGATAGCGGTCTGAAGATTTCGGACGTCGTTGAGCGCGTCAAAAATTCTTATGATGTCGATACCGTTGGCAATCGACTTCTGGACAAAATACTCCACAACATCATCAGCATAGTGACGATAGCCGAGAATATTCTGACCTCTGAAAAGCATTTGCAGCTTTGTGTTTTTGGCTTCTTTTCTTATCTTGCGGAGCCTTTCCCAAGGGTCCTCGTTAAGGAAACGCAGGCACGCGTCAAAAGTAGCGCCGCCCCACGCCTCAAGCGAGTGGTAGCCCACCTTGTCGAGAAGCGAAATGGCGGGAAGCATTTCCTCCGTCGTCATTCTTGTCGCAATCAGAGACTGGTGTGCATCTCTGAGTATGGTTTCGGTAATTCCGACTTTAGCCATAATAATTTCATCACCTTTCCGCCCACAAATATCCGAATTATGCGTTTTATCCTGTGGGCAGGATAAGACGCGGCATAAATCTTAAAATCAGGCAAACATCGAGAGGAATACGCCCGCCGCAACGGCAGAGCCTATAACTCCGGCAACGTTCGGTCCCATAGCGTGCATAAGCAGGAAGTTGGATGGGTTCTCCTTTTGTCCGACCGTTTGAGAAACTCTCGCCGCCATAGGAACAGCCGAAACGCCCGCGCTGCCTATAAGCGGGTTTACCTTGCCGCCCGTGAGCTTGCACATAAGCTTGCCAAGGAGCAGTCCTCCGATAGTCGAGAAGCAGAACGCCACAAGACCCAGCAATACTATTCCGAGCGTTTCCATACTCAAAAAGTTTGACGCGGTAGCGGTCGCTCCGACCGTAAGTCCGAGGAAAATCGTAATCACGTTCATAAGTCCGTTCTGCGCGGTCTTGGAAAGTCTGTCCACAACTCCGCATTCTCTCGCAAGGTTACCGAGCATAAGCATACCCACAAGTGCAACAGCGTCTGGAACGATAAGTCCTACAACTATCGTAACTATGATTGGGAACAAAATCTTCTCGGTCTTGCTTACGGGACGAAGCTGCTTCATAACTATGCTTCGCTCTTTCTTGGTCGTGACGAGCTTCATAAGAGGCGGCTGAATTACGGGTATCAGCGCCATATATGAATACGCCGCTATCGCAATTGCGGGGAGGAGCCTGGGCGCAAGCGTCTTGGTGACGTAAATCGCCGTAGGTCCGTCCGCACCGCCTATAATGCCTATCGCCGCGGCCGCGTTCTGGTCAAAATGGATTGACGGCACAATCGCGCCGAGAAGCAGTGCGCCGAGAAACGTCGTAAAAACTCCGAGCTGCGCCGCAGCGCCCAAAAGTATGCTCTTGGGGTTTGCGATAAGAGGTCCGAAGTCTGTCATACAGCCTATTCCGAGGAATATAAGCGGCGGATAAATTCCGAGCTTAACTCCGAGGTACAGAAGGTCAAGAAGTCCTCCCTCCGCAAAAATTCTTGTAATATCAAGGTGTCCGTCTATCATATAAGCCGCGTCGGTAAAAAATTCGGGATGCATTAAAATCGCATTTGAATTTTTGAACATCGGGAGATTCGTAAGCAGCATACCGAATGCTATCGGCAGCAGCAAAAGCGGCTCAAACTTCTTAACTATGGCAAGATACAAGAGAACGCACGCAATCGCAATCATAAGCGGGGTGCCTATAATCTGCAGCATGTTCTCCGAGCTTGCCACCGCAGTTTGAATTGAGTTTATAAGAGCGGCGACACCTGTGTTCTGCAAAAAGCTCAGTAAATTTTCTAACACAAAATATCACCCTTTCGTACAATGAATAAATCAGATTTAAGCAATCGAGATTAATGTGTCGCCCGTGTTTACAGATGTACCCGCGGCAACACTTACCGCAACCACTTTACCGCCCTTGGGAGCCATAATCTCATTTTCCATCTTCATAGCTTCAAGTATGCAAAGAACGTCGCCCTCGTTCACACTGTCGCCCACGTTTACCTTGACCGAAATAATGTTTCCGGGCATCGGCGCGGTCACATTGGTCGCTCCTGCCGGAGGAGCCGCCGAGGGAGCGGGCTTCGGAGCGGGCGCCGCCTTGGGCGCGGGAGCCGCAGCCGCAGCGGTCGGCGCGCTCTTTACGGGTGCGCTCGGAGCCGCACCGCCGACTTCTTCAACTTCAACCTCATACGAATTTCCGTTTACGTTTATAATAAATTTTCTCATTACAATTACCTCCTTTAAATTTGATTAAAACCTTGAATTTATGACATCGGTGCGCCCCGCCTTGTTCCAAAGCGGAGAGTTGTCGCTGATACGTCTGAAAGACTTGACTTTCAGGTTATATGTCGAGGTGTTGAGACTTGCCGCGACCGCCGCGGCAATAACCGCTATAAGCTCGCCGTCATCGGTCTGCTTCGCGCTTTTCGGCGGTGCTTGAGGCTCTCTGACCGCCGCGCTCGGCACAGACTTGCTCTTCTCGGAGCCCGCTTCTTCTTTAGGCTCCTTGTAGAATACAACCCTCATAAGCACAAGAACCAGCATCAAAATTACAAGCACCGAAAAAACCACCACAAGTCCCGTGACCGTAACTTCAAGTCCCTGACTGACAGCTTCAGATACTCCCATTTTAAAATCCTCCTTATAATTTTAAAGCGGTATATTGCCGTGCTTCTTGCTCGGTCTTGTTTCTCGCTTGCTGAGCAGCATTTCAAGCGCGCTGATAATTCTCGGACGCGTCGAGTCCGGCTCGATTACGTCGTCCACATATCCGCGCCGCGCCGCCATATACGGGTTTGCGAACTTATCCGCATACTCGGCGATTTTTTCCTGTCTTGCGGCAATTGGGTCGTCCGCCGCCGCAATATCCTTGCGGAAAATTATGTTTGCCGCGCCGCTCGGTCCCATAACCGCGATTTCGGCGCTCGGCCACGCGAATACCATATCCGCGCCGAGGTGCTTGCTGTTCATCGCAATGTACGCACCGCCGTAAGCCTTTCTCAAAATCACGTTTATCTTAGGCACAGTCGCCTCCGAGAACGCGTAGAGCAGCTTCGCGCCGTGTCTTATAATTCCGTCGTGCTCCTGAACCACGCCCGGCAAATATCCGGGAACGTCGGTCAGCGTTATGAGCGGGATGTTGAACGCGTCGCAAAAGCGCACAAATCTTGCCGCCTTATCCGACGAATTAACGTCGAGCGAACCCGCCGCAACCTTGGGCTGGTTTGCCACAATACCCACCGTCGCGCCGTTCATTCTCGCAAAGCCGATAATTATATTCTGCGCAAACGTCTTGAATATTTCAAAAAATTCTCCGTCGTCAACTATTTCCGAAATGACCTTCTTCATATCGTACGCCTTGTTTGCATCTTCGGGCACAATCGACGTAAGCGACTGCGAAAGTCGGTTGAGATTGTCGCCGCATTCGTAAACCGGAGGCATCTCCAAATTGTTGGACGGGAGATATGACAAAAGCTCTTTTACCTGAGCTATACACTCCTCCTCGCTTGAACATTTGAAGCTCGCAACACCGCTCTTCGTCGCGTGCGTCGCCGCGCCGCCCAATTCTTCAAAGCCCACGTCCTCGCCGGTTACCGACTTTACAACCTGAGGACCGGTTATAAACATTTGGCTCGTCTTTTCGACCATAAATATAAAATCGCATATGGCGGGCGAATAAACAGCGCCGCCCGCGCACGAACCCATAATAATCGAAATCTGGGGTACGACACCCGATGCGTGTGTATTTCTGATAAATATGTCGCCGAAGCCCTTGAGCGCGTCAAGACCTTCCTGAATACGCGCGCCGCCCGAATCGTTGATACCTATGATTGGCGCGCCCATTTTGACCGCCATATCCATAACCTTGCAGATTTTCGCGGCGTGCATTTCGCCGAGAGAACCGCCGATTACCGTAAAGTCCTGAGCATATGCAAACACCAATCTGCCGTCAACCGTGCCGTATCCGACCACAACTCCCTCTCCGGGAGCCTGTACCTTTTCCATACCAAATTCATTACATCTGTGTGTAACAAAAGCATCCACTTCAACAAAGCTGCCCTCGTCAAAAAGCATTTCAATTCGTTCGCGTGCGGTCTTTTTGCCCGCGTCGTGCTGCTTTTTGATTTTGTCGGGTCCGCCGCCCTGTTCAACAGCGGCGCGTTTTTGCTGAAGTTCATTTAGCTTGCTCATACGTTTACCCCCTTAAACAGATTATATATAAAGTTTAATAAATTTACTTGTTTCCGCCGCGCCTTCGGCTCTTGACGCTCTCCCAATATTTTTTGTTCTTCTGCGCACGGGTAATTCCGTCCGCGTGATTTCTGAGAGTGTTTATCTCCTGTTCCGAAAGCCTGCGCCACTTCCCCTCGGGAAGATGTCCGAGCGAAAGCCCCGCCTCGCCGGTTCGCTTGAGCCGCTTTACGCTGCAGCCCTGTGCTTCAAACATTTTTCTTATCTGACGATTCTTGCCCTCGCGGATGGTCACTTTCATTTTTGCGCCGTATTTCGTCGCTCCTACCACTTCGATGTCGGCGGGCTTGGTCATATAGCCGTCTATTTTTATGCCGTGCCGAAACGCCGCAATCAAATCCATATTTACGTTTCCCGACACCTCGACGAGGTAGTTCTTCTCGACCGAGCCGCGCGGATGCATAAGCTTGTTGGCAAGCTCGCCGTCGTTTGTCATAATCAGCAGCCCTTCGGAATTGTAATCGAGTCTGCCGACAGGATAGATGCGCTCGTTTATCTCCGAAACAAGCTCCATTACGGTACGTCTGCCCTTGTCGTCGGACACGGTCGTGACAAATCCCGCCGGCTTGTTGAGCATAATATAAACCTTTTTCTTTTCGGGCTTTAAAATCTCGCCGTCGAGCATCACTTCGTCGCTCTCTTCGTCAATTTGAACGCCCATCTCGGTAACACGGCTTCCGTTTACGAAAACGCGCCCCTGTGCAATTATCGCTTCCGCCCCCCTGCGCGATGCAACGCCGCAGTCGGCAAGATATTTTTGCAATCTCATCAAACGTACAATCCCCCTCGGATTTTCCGAAACACAAAAATATAATAAATAACCGTACAGCAAAACGCTATACGGTAAATATTATATATTATCAAAATTTATATTTCAATATAAATTTGCCTGTTTTGACAATTTTTATGCAACTTGTTATATTTTCAAAGTTGCGGCGGCAAACACTTGTTATATTTTTGACAATAGTTTTATTCAGGCTGAAAATCTCGTAAGCCAAAGCAGCACTATATCCTTAAACGCCGTCCTGTATCCGACTTTATTTTCGACATTATCCGGCGCTGCCGCTTCCTCCCGCAAAACCTCCGCCGAAGCCGTGAGCGGCGCTTCGCCGAGTACGGTTTCGCCCAGCGACGCGGTAAGAGTTCCCACCCTGTCGCCCGCCGCGACAGGCGCTTCAAGTCCGTCCGAAATTTCCGTCGTCAGAGTGACCTGCTCCGCCTCTCCTTCCGCAATCGGAATAAGAAAATCATCCGCCAGTACCGCCTGCGTTTCGGGCAAAATACCGTGTGCCACCGGCGCAGTGCCGAAAGACTGCCCTGCCGACGCGATTAGCTTCGGAGAATACCTGTCAAACACATAATCATACATCGCCTTGTGGTCGTCCCAGTCGTTCGGGTCGCACAGCGTAACGCATATCAAAGTCATATCGGATTTTCGGACTGCCGTGACAAGGCATCGTCCGGTCGCCTTTGTAAAACCGGTTTTAACGCCTATACAGCCGTCGTAAATCCTCAAAAAACGATTGTGGTTGTTGAGCGTACGCACGCTGCCGTCCGCCGAAGTTATATTTTTTGTCTTGGTGGAAACTATCTCGGCGAATTTCGGATTTTTCAGGGCATACGCGGTGATTTTTGCCAAATCGTAGGCCGTGGTGAAGTGCGTTTCCGCCGAAAGTCCGTGCGGATTTTCAAGATGTGTGCTGAGCGCTCCTATCTCCGCCGCCTTTTGATTCATAAGCTCGACAAACTTCTCTTCGCTGCCCGATATATGCTCGGCGATTGCCGTCGCCGCATCATTGCCCGACACAAGCATAAGACCGTACAGCAAATTTTCGAGAGTTATCTCCTCGTTTTCCTCAAGGTACATCGACGAGCCTTCGACCGCCGCCGTCTTTGCCGAAACTTTTGCAACCGAATTCAAGTCGCCCGTTTCAAGTGCGGTAATCGCCGTTATGATTTTGGTTGTGCTTGCCATTCCGTGCGTCGTATAGGCGTTTTTTTCAAACATAACCCTGCCGTTTTCGGCGTCAATCACAACAGCGCTCTCCGCCGATATCGACGGTGCGGCGCTCACCTCTGCCGTGCCGAGCAAAAAAGCCACGGTAAGAATTAAAACGCATATCTTTTTCAAAGGAAATACTCACCTTCATAACAATATTATTCCTTTAAATATATGAGCTTTTATAAATTTATATTCCGTTCTGTGCCTCAATACGCACGTTTTTGCGGGCGTGTATCGCGGGCGGGACGTCGAGGGCGCCGTCCCCTACATCGCCGCAACTCGCTTTTTGGGAACCCTGTAAAATACTTATAGAATACAAAAAATATATTCGGTGCGTCGAGGGCGCCGCACCCTACATCGTCGCAAGTTTCCCTTTATGCTCCGCCGCCCGCAAGCGTGCGTCTGCGCTTTCACGGGAAACTTGCTTCGAATGAACACTTAATGAGCAAGCTATATGCTTGCGAATTTAGTGTGAATTGTGCCCTGTTGGGTACTCTCCGACAAAAATCTCCGGATTTTTGTCGGTTAAAACAAGACCGTAATATGCACGGGCGGCAATTCAAAAAAATAAGCCCCCGCGCGAACGGGGGCAAACGTCATATAAACAAATTATTCCTGCTCGTCAATGTGTATCTCAACTTCAGATGCTTCGTCGTTATTCTTTCCGCTTCGTCTTGACTTAATATTGCCGAACGCATCCGCAACCTTGTCCACCGCGTCGGGCAGATTATACAAAAGTCTTTCGTAAACGGTGCTTTCCTCGCTTACCGGAACCAGCTTGAACTGACCGTTTGAAACGACCATAAAAGCAACGGGGTTTATCGAAATTCCGCCGCCGCTGCCGCCGCCGAACATTTTTCCGTTTTCGGGATTAACGGGCGTGTTCTTTTCGGGAGAAAATTCGCTTCCGCCAACGCCGAAGCCCACCGCAACCTTGGAAATCGGAATTATAACGGTTCCGTCCGGAGCGGTTACCGCGTCGCCGACTATGGTGTTTACGTCAATCATCTCTTTTAAGCTCTGCATAGCCGTATACATCATACCCTGAATTGGATTTTGTTCTGCCATTTTAAGACACTTCCTTTTTTATTCTTAATTTTATTTATTTTTGTTTTTTATTGTTTTTCTCTCTTGAAAGAAATATGTGAAAAGCGCGATAACAGCCGCGTTTATAATATGTGCGGGGCGCACCCCGATTATACTCTCGGCTTCCAGCTCGAACGCCTTGCTCTCAAACACCGGAGTTAACTTCACACTCGGAAAGCCGAGGTTAAAAAACTTGCCGCCTATTATATACAGGTTTCCGAGAGCCGCCCAAAACGCGCCGCAAATCATTCCGGTCGCCGCCGCGTCACCCGTTCCGAATCTCAGCATAACGCGAGTTTCGGAAATATCGATTTTATGCCTTAAATATCCGAGCGCGCGCACAGAAGCGCGTTTTACGCTCTTAAACAGAGAAATTCCGTTCTTTATCTTCTGCAAAGCGCCGCTTTTTTCTTCGTCCTTTGCCTTCTCGTCAGCCTCTCCGACTTCTTCGGAGGCGCTTTCCTCCTCACTCTCATCTTCTTCCTTTTCTTTTTTCTTTTTCTTTTTATCCTTCGGCTTGCCGGACCCTTTAAACCCGCTCAGGGAGTATTTGAAACACCAAAGCTTAAAGGTCAGCGAAAAGCCCTCGCCGCCGTATCTGACTATTACAATCAGCTTTGACCACAACGCGGCGGTCACAAGCAGTATGAGCGCAAGCAGCGCCGCAAGCAAATATAGCATAAACAAAATTCCTTTTGTATTCGGGAGGCAAGCGCCGCCCCTGTTTATTCACCGACCTCGGAGGTCTCCTTTGCCGTACTCAGTTCATCAAACTCGCCGTCTAATTCCTCCTCGTCGCCCCGAACCTCAAATTCGGGAAGCTCGCTGAGCGAAGATATTCCGAACGCTCGCATAAACTCCTGCGTAACCGCGAACAAAATCGGTCTGCCCGGCGCGTCAAGCCTGCCGACCTCCTCGACAAGTCCGCGCTCTATCAGGCGGTTGAAAATATAGTCGCAGTTTACGCCTCTTATATTTTCCACGGTCGATTTTGTGACGGGCTGGCGATACGCCACGACCGCCAAAACCTCCATCGCCGCATTCGAAAGGCTCTGCGGGCGGTGCGGCTCGGCAAGCCGCGAAACGTATTCGTAGTACTCCGCGCGGGTGCAGATTTGATAGCAGTCCTCAAGCTGTATTATCTGAGTTCCTCCGCTTTTTGAAGCCATCATATCGCGGAGCGCGTTTAAAACATCGTCCTCCGCCGACGCGGTGACCTCCGCAAGCCTTTTGAGCGAAACAGGCTCGCCCGCCGCGAACAGCACCGCTTCAAGCGCACATTCAAGCTCTTTTGTGTTCATAGCCACTACTCCTCAACACTTTCAAAATCAAGGTTGCCGCTATCCGCGATACGGTGTACCACCATATCGCCACCCGCGGTCGGGCTGTCCTCTACCCTGATTTTTTTCAGCTTTATAAGCTCCAGCACCGCCAGAAACGACGCCACGAGTTCGGGTCTGCTTTTCGTACCCTTAAAAATATCGTTAAAGAGCATCCTGCTCTTTTTTATAAGTTTGTTCCAAATATTTTTTACCCTGCCCCTGACCGAAACCGGCTCGTGTCCGACAATTCCGCGAAACGAGCGCACGGGCGGCGGCATTCTCCGCTCCAGCTTTGTCAGCGCGCGCAGATACGCGCTGTACAGATTTTCAAGGGTCAGTCTCGAATAGTCAAACCGCTCGTTCTCCCGCTCTATTATATCGGGTAGCTTAAAGAACAGAGCAGCGCCCATATTCTCCCGTCCGCGCAGATACTCCGCCTGAGCCTTGCAACGGCGGTACTCAATGAGCCTTCTGACAAGCTCCTCACGCGGGTCGTCCTCACCCTCGCCTTCGAGGTCGGCCTTCGGGAGCAGCATTTGCGACTTTATCCTCAACAGCGTTGCCGCCGTGACCAAAAACTCGCTCGCCACCTCAATATCCGCACTTTGCATATCGGAAACCGCCTCAAGATACTGGTCGAGGATTTCCGAGATTGGTATATCGTAAATATTAACCTTGTTTTTTCTTATCAGCGTAAGTAGCAAATCCAGCGGACCCTCAAACGCCGTAAGCTTAAAAGAAAGCTGCTGCAAATTTCATACCCCTTATCGGTCTTTGGGTTACGGTTTTATGATTTTATCCTCCGAAAACCGCCAGCGCAATATGTTGGTAAAACTCAAATACACCGCTGACGAGCCAATTCAAAAATCTGTTAAAAAACGGCAAATTTATAAGTATTATAAGCGCGATAAAGCCAAATCGCTCGTACTGCATAATTTTAAAATATGTCTGCGATGGAAGAACGGCGTTCAACACCTTTGAGCCGTCCAGCGGAGGTATGGGAATTAAGTTAAACACCGCAAGACCAAGATTCATAGCCGCAAGGTTTACGAGCGCGGTCATTATAATCCCGGAAACGCCCACCCCGATGATTGCCGAGCCTACCGCGCTCATCGCGATTGCGATAAACACGGCTATAAATGCGAGCAGAAAGTTTGAAAAGGGTCCCGCAAGCGCGGTTATAACCATTCCGCCTTTCATATTTTTAAAGTTCCTCGCGTTCACCGGCACGGGCTTCGCCCAGCCAAAGCCGAAGCAGAAAAGGCACAGCGCGCCTATCGGGTCGAGGTGGCTGAACGGACTTATGGTAAGCCTGCCCGCATATTTTGCAGTCCTGTCGCCGAGCGCATACGCCGCCAGTCCGTGGCACATCTCATGCACCGACAGCGACAAAAGCGTGCAGAACACAAGTATTAAAATATAAAGCAGTTTTTCGCTCGCACTGCCCGAAGAACGCAAAACATTAAAAAGCATTTCAGGTTCCCCCTTACAGGTCGTTTATTATTAAATCCTCGTAGCTCTCGCGTTTTACAGCAAGACGAGTTTCTCCGTCCTTTATCATAACAACGGGCGGACGGGGTATTCTGTTATAATTACTCGCCATCGAGTAATTATATGCCCCCGTTGCCAAAACAGCGAGCAAATCTCCCGCGTGCATGGGCGGAAGCTCGGCTCCCTCCGCAAGAAGGTCGCCCGATTCACAGCATTTTCCCGCAATCGTGACCTTTTTTGTATCCTTGCCGAGCGGATTTGTAACCGAAGCCGCCTGATATTTTGACTGATAAAGAATATATCTCGGATTGTCGCCCATACCGCCGTCTACCGAAATGTAGGTGCGTATGTCGGGTATCTCCTTTACCGCGCCCACCGTATAGAGCGTAAGCCCCGCAGACGCAACTATCGAGCGTCCCGGCTCCATAATTACAAACGGCAGCTTAACTCCGCGCTTCTCCGCAACCGAGCGCACCACCTTTGAAACAGCCTCAATATACTTGTCGTAAGCTATCGGGTCGTCCTCGTCGGTATATTTAATTCCGTAGCCGCCTCCGAGGTTAAGCTCGGATATTTCAATTCGATACTTGTCCTTTAAATCGCCGATAAAATTCATCATCTTTTCGGCTGCGAGCGTAAACGGCGCAAGCTCGAAAATCTGAGAACCGATATGGCAGTGTACGCCGACCGGAGTAACGTTTTTCAGTTCGCTCGCATATTTTACGATTTGCTCCGCCTCTCCCGTCTCAAGCGCAACGCCGAACTTGGAGTCTATCTGACCGGTCTGCACAAAGCTGTGAGTGTGCGCGTCGATTCCGGGCTTTATTCTGAATAAGACCTTTACGTTCTTGCCCTGCTTCTCGGCAATCGCGCTTATTCTGTCAAGCTCCGGAAGGTTGTCCACCACAATTCTGCCGACATTCTTCTCGATAGCAAACTCAAGCTCGTCATCCGTCTTGTTGTTGCCGTGAAAATATATTTTTTCGGCAGGGAAATCAGCCGCCAGCGCGGTATAAAGCTCACCGCCCGACACCACGTCAACGCCCATTCCTTCCTCTTTCATAATCCTGTAAATATATTTGCACGACAGAGCCTTGCTCGCGTAAAGAGCCAGACCGTTTCCGTCATAAAACTTGTTCAGCGCATTTATGTAAACCCTGCAATTTTCGCGAATATAGTTCTCGTCCATAACGTAGGCGGGCGTGCCGAAGCAAGCCGCAACCTCCGTCAAATCAACGCCGCCGAGCGCAAGATTTCCCTCTTTGTTTACCGACAAAGTTTCCATTACAAACCCCATAAAAAATTCCTCCGTTGTATAAAACATTAAAATCCATCACTTTATGCTAACATAAATTGAGCCGTTTGTCAAACAAAAGAAAGTAAATTTTCATATATTTTACGGACTGCAAAGGCGCTTTAAAGCGGCGTTTTTTCTTATATTTTACCCGTTTTGTCCGAAAATATATAATATTATATTATATAGTGCTTAAACCATATTCTCCGAGCAGGATATTGCAATTTATAACCGAGGTATGATTTTTAAGAGATGAGATAATAATGCTGTCCCGCTTATTTTTCGGATAAAGCTGCGCAAATCCCGCATATTTAAGCAACGTCTGCGCCTCGTCCAATGTTAAATCCATTCCGAAACAAAGCGCTATCAGCTTGTCTCTCGACGGTATTCTCACACCCGAAAAAATCTGATAGGCGTAATTGGTCTGAATATTCGACTTTTGGATTACCTCCGCTTTATTCAAACTTTTCCTGTCAATCAAAGAGGCTAAATAATCGCACAGCGGACTTTCTATCAAATCGCCGCTATGCTCCTTTAAATACGCCTCGTGACCGCGCTTTTCGAGAATTTTCAGCAATTCATTCGTTGTTTTGTCCATCTTGACCACCCTCCGCGTCTATGATAAAATAAATTCAAAAAAATGTCAATCGGAGTAAAAAATGAATAAATTATCGGAATATATCGAAATATCCTCTTTTAACGACGATACGGTTCTTGTTCAAAACGGCACGTCGATTTATGTAAAAAAGCGGGTGCCGAAAGAGCTGACCTATATCTATAAAATACTTATCGGTAACCCTCACAAGAATATTTCGGATATTATCGAGATTTTTGAATATGAGGACTGTACAGTAATTATCGAGGAATACATAAACGGCAAAACTCTGTCGGATGTGATGGCGAAGCGGGGGAAAATGACCGAAAAGGAAACCAAAAACATCATCGGACAGGTCTGCGACGGACTGATATTCTTACATAAGCACAACATAATTCACCGCGATATAAATCCGAACAATATAATGATAACAAAGGATGCCCGCGTTAAAATCATAGACTTTGATATATCGAGAAGCTTCAAAAAAGGCGCGGGCAGCGACACGGTTATTCTGGGAACCGTCGGCTATGCCGCTCCCGAACAATTCGGATTTTCGCAGTCGGGGACGCGGACGGATTTGTACGCCGTGGGGGTCCTTGCCAACGTAATGCTCACGGGCAAAATGCCGAACGAAAAAATGTACGGCGGCAAGTTGGGGCGGGTCATAAAAAAGGCGACCAATATAGATGCGAAAACAAGATATAGGAATATCGCAAAATTTAAGCACGCTTTTACAAATGAGGTTGACGAAAACACAAATCCCGCGATAAAAATTTTGAGATGTATTCCCGGATTCAGAACGTTATCTTTATGGAAGATGCTTGTTGCGCTTGTCATCTATGCAACGTATATTCCGCTTATGGTATTGTTTATCGTATGGTCCTCCGATATACCGCATACAATACTCGGCGAAATATTCGTCTTTATTATTCCGTATATGCTGCTTGCCGACCCTCTCGGACAGCGCAGCCGCATATCCCGTAAGACTGCGTCTGCGCTTTTCGCCGCGATTGTTTTGTCGGTTATATTCATATTTATAGGCTCATATTTTATTTCGACAGGTATGGGAAATTAAAAAAATTTTTCAAATTATGCAGGCAGCATAACACAAAGCTCACATCACAGTATATAATTTTACCGTGATGTGAGTTTTTTGTTGGAATAATGCAAGGAATAATGCAAGGAATTATATATTTTATTGTTTCTTTTGTAAAGAATATAATAAATCATAAATAATGTCGAACGGAGGAGATGTATGTTGTGTGGGTGATATAGACGCTCTGAATGATATATACAAGGAAATTGCGGAGCTGCTCGGCTATGACGATACTTTGGTACTCTACACCCAATTTAAAGGTCAGCAGATAACATTTCCCATAAAACTGTTCAAATCAGAGTATATAAAAAAGCTGCTGAAGCAGCAATACGACGGTACAAACGCCAAAGAATTGGCAAAAACTTACGGTTATTCGGAACGCTGGATAAAAGAACTAATCAAGAAAGGTTGATGAAAATGAAAATTATTGACAACGCAATAAATAAGGTATTTAAGGTGGAGGCAATCACTGTTTCGCCCGAACAAATGGCGCGCCTGGTAGAGACAAGGCTGATACCGATTTGCGATGAAAAAGAACTGAAAATATTAAAAAAAGGAATGGAAAAGACTTGGATTATAGCGACAGGTTCCGCAATACGCTATTATCCGAACCACAAAAAAGATGTTAAAATTTGTCTCGATTTCAATTTGGTTACACATCAACTTTCCAAGCTCAGTTTGTTGGATTTTACAGACCAATCGGCAAAGAAGGAATTTGTTTTACCCAAAGGAAGCAAATACAACAAGCAGGCGCAGCAACTGATAATGAAGAGTATTCTTGCTTTAAACTCCGCAAATATAGAGGAGCTTGCGCCGACCGCTCCGGCACAACAAGCGGCTTCGGATGCGACACAGCAAAATAATACGGTGCAGACGAACGTTGACGCGGCGGAAGAACTGAAAAAATACAAAGAATTGCTGGACGGCGGAATTATCACACAACAGGATTTCGACCTCAAAAAGCAGCAGCTTTTAAATTCGTAATTTGCAAAGCCGCATTACATTTAACAGCGCCAAAACCGAACACGGGAAAAACTATTTATAAAAAAAGGAAGGTTGATAAAATATGTTTGGAAAAAATAATTTTATAAAAGCAGTGTGCATACTTACAATAGCTTTATTTTCGATTTTTGCCTTTTCGGGCTGCGATGACTCCTCGTCGAGCCTGTCGGACAATTCGTCGGACACATCTTCGGAAAACATATCATTTTTAGAGCTTCTGGAGGCACTGCAAAATGATACCGATATACCTTTTACCATAAACGACAATGCTAAAAAAATGCTTAAGGAAAACGAAGAACTGTTTGTCGGAAACGGGCAGTACGACCTTCACCCATTTACCGACTTTTCGCTTGACTATAGGATGTTATCCAAAAACATTGATAAATATGGCGATAAGCTTATATTTGTTCCCGAAGCATATGTTATGTCCATCAGCGAAACCACAATCGGCGACAAACCCTTTACGGAAACGCAGCTTATGGATGAGAATGAATTTGTCTATTATGTACTCAGCGAAGCATCTTATGATGACATTTACGAGGATGATGTTGTATCATTCTACGGTTTACCGTTAGGAGACACTTCTTTTGACAATGTAAGCGGAGGCACTACCTTAGCTATTGTATTCGCGGGATGCTCGATGAGAAAATTGTATTAACGAAATTCCCGCTCCGGATACATATTCGGGCAAATTAAATATTTAATAAAATGCGAAAACCGTGTCCGCAGAGATTCAAACGCTGTTTCGGAATATTTCCCGAAACGCCGACCTTCTGCGGACACTTTTTTAGCAATAACCGCTCCCGCGGAACGCGCAATACATCTCTTCGGGAGAATCATTTAAAGGCTTGATTTATTACTCCTCCTTTGGCGCGCTGCTCGTCTCTGAGGGCGCGGTACTCGTCTCGGCGGGCGCGCTGTCTGTCGGAGACGGCGAAGCAGCGCCGACATCCGCACTTTCGGTGGGCGCGGCGGTTTCCTCGGCGGAATTGGGTATCTGTTTGCCGGTCACGTCAATATGGTAATTTTCGGTGAGAATAAGCTCGGATATTGGCACTATCGAATATCCGTCGCCCTGGAGCTTTTCGATAATTTGCGGGAGTGCTTCGGGCGTGTTTACAGCCGCGTTATGGAACAGGACTATCGAGCCGGGGCAAACCTTTTCAACCACTCTCTGAGTAATCTCCTCGGCGGGCAGCTCTTTCCAGTCGAGACTGTCGACATCCCACTGTATGGTATAGTGATTAAGTTCGCGCAGAGTGGAAACGACTTTATCGTCGTAGTCGCCGTAAGGAGCGCGGAAGAGCGTCGGCGTTTTGCCGGTTATGCTTTCGATTTTTTCGTCGCAGCTTTCAACCTCTTTCTTTATTTCTTCGGCGGACAGTCCTGTCATATGGGGGTGGGTGTCGGAGTGATTCATTATTTCGTGACCCGCGTCCGAAAGCGCCTTCACCGATTCGGGGTACTTATCAACCCATCCTCCGACCACAAAAAACGTTGCCTTTATATTATACTTTCCGAGAATTTCAATCAGCGTTTCTGTATCTTCATTGCCCCACGCCGCATCGAAGCTAAACGCTACACGCTTGTCGTTTTCGTCTTTTTCGACGCAGTATATGGGCAGCTCTCTCTGCGGATTCGCCACGAGAGCGGTACGGGTCTTTCCGACATATATGACCGCAATCAGAAAAATCAGAATAAGAGAATATATTATTCCCGTCTTTTTGGTTATCACAAATATTTTCATTTAGGTTCCTCCCGTTCAAAATTTATTGCAGTATTAAATATTACAATATTATTCGCAGACTGACAACTTTAGAATATAAGATGAAAAATTTGTCAGCCCGATTCTTTTGAAGAACAAAAAATCGGACGCGATCTGCCGCATCCGATTTTTTAAACGATATTTTAAATTTATTTCTGCTCTATGAGCTTTAAAAACTCTCTCGTTCTCTCGTTTTTGGGGTTATCTATGACCTCTTCGGGGGAACCCTCCTCAGCCACAACTCCCTTGTCCATAAAAATAATCCTGTCCGAAACATTTCTGGCAAAGCCTATTTCGTGAGTGACTATCACCATCGTTATTTTTTTGTCGGCAAGAGCGCGTATTACCCTCAGTATCTCACCGGTCAGTTCGGGGTCGAGCGCGGAAGTCGGCTCGTCGAAAAACAATATTTTCGGATTTAACGCGAGCGCTCTCGCTATCGATACTCTCTGCTGCTGTCCGCCCGACAGCTCGCAGGGGTAATTCATCAGCTTTTCGGTAAGTCCGACCTTGTCTATTACGTCGCGCGCGTTTGTCTCGATTTCCGCCAAAATTTCTTTCTTGTGCTTTTTAAAATCGGGGCGTTCTTTAGCGAGCAGCTTCGGCGCGAGTACCACGTTTTCAAGCACGTTGTACTGCGGGAACAGATTGAACTGCTGAAACACCATTCCGAAATTGAGCTGTGCCTTCCTTATCTCAGAGGGGCTTTTTTTCGCGGTGTCGCTGCCGTCAAAAATAACCTTGCCGTCAACTATTACCTGCCCCTTGTCCGCACGCTCAAGAAAATTTATACATCTCAAAAGCGTGGTCTTTCCGCTGCCCGACGAGCCTAATATCGAAATTACCTCGCCCCGCTCCATAGTGAAGCCCACGCCCTTTAAAACCTCGGTCTTGCCGAAGCTCTTACACATATCTCTAACTTCGAGTATTGCCATATCGCGGCACTCCTTTCAATCAGCCCTTGTAGTAATCCAGCTTTTTCTCAACGAACGACAGGAGAATAGACAAAACTCCCGTAAACGCGAGGAAGTAAAGTCCTGACGCAAAAAGCGGCCATATTATGCCCTTTGACGCGTATCTGTAAGCGTTTTGAAGTATCTCGGCAACCGAGATTACTCTCGCAAGCGCGGTGTCTTTTACAAGCGTTATTACCTCGTTGCCCATAGGCGGAGTTATGCGTTTTATCACCTGAAAAAGCACGATTTTAAAGAATACCTGTGTCTTGGTAAGACCCAGCACCTGCCCCGCTTCGTACTGCCCCTTGGGTATGCTCTCTATGCCTCCGCGAAAAATCTCGGAAAAGTAAGCCGCATAGTTTATAACAAACGCCACCAGAGCCGCTCCCATACGGTTAGACACGGGATGGTGCCAGAGTATTCCGGGAGCGTACAGCACTATAAACAGCTGAAGCATAAGCGGCGTTCCGCGAATTATCCAGACAAAAGTTTTCATTACCCATTTGAGCGGTTTAAGCTTGGTCATTGTGCCGAATGTGATTATAAGTCCGAGCGGCAGCGCCATTACAAGCGTCAACACAAACAAAAGGCAGTTCATTCCAAAGCCTATAAAAAGCTGTTGCAGCGCGTCCATAGCTATACCTCCGTTTCTTCCAAAGCAATAATTGCGTTATATATCATATCAGCCGTTATCTCATAGGGAACGACTTCCATATCCGGGTCTTTCAGCGTGCTATCAAGCACCTTCTCAAGATTTTCAAAGTTCGTGTCAATCTCCCGCTCCCGCAGAGTGGTTTCAACTCCCATATCGCGCAGCAGTGCGCCGATTTTCTTAGCCTCGTCAATCTGACCGTCAAGCGCAAGTTGAACCATTGTCGTATAGCCTATCACGTCGCCGTGCAGGAACCTCTCCTCAAATCCGTCCAAGACCGTAAGCCCGTAAAAAAGTGCGTGGGCAAGCGCGCCGTTAAACTTCTCATTCACAAGCATACTGACCATACCGCAGCTCACAAGAATAATTCTCGCGACCGCCTCCAACTCGTCCGACACTCGGTTTGCGCGGCAGTCGCGGAGCGCCTTGCGGGCGTTTTCGATAAGCGGCTCGCCGCACATTCGGCTTATCGATATTGCCATTTCGTCGTTATACGTCGTTTTTTGTCCGCGAGCCGAAAATTCCACCTCGTAGTATTTCGCAAGGGTATCTCCTATTCCGGCTCTGAAATACATATCGGGAGCCTCCGCAATTATCGAGGTGTCTATAAAGCAGTGCCGCGCGGGACGTTTGAAGTACCAAAAGCCCTCATAAACGTGGTTTTCGCTGTATATGACCGCCAGCGCGGAAGTCGCGGCACAGGTAGAAGCTATGGTCGGAACAGTGACAACCGGAACGCCCAGCCTGTCGGCAAGGCATTTCGACGTATCTATCGCTTTGCCGCCGCCGACGCCGACCACAAAATCAACATCGCTGTTTGCGAACATCTCGCGCAATTCCTCTATGCGCGCTCGGTAACATTCCTTTCCGTAAACCACGACGTCAACTATCGTAAAACTCTTCATAGCCGCGCGAAGCTTGTCGATTGACTTGGAAAGAGCCGTTTCACCGCCCACGATAAGCGCGCGTCTGCCAAACGCCGAGCATACCGACTCGATGTTTTTGTACGCATCCGCGCCGATTGAATAATCGGCAAAGTAACATTCCCGCATAACCTCTCTCCTTTGAAACGGACACCGTCCGAAATTTCGGTCTTTCAGCTTAATAAAGGTTTCCGCGTGATAATCGGAAACCTTTATTGTTTAATTCATTTAAAGCTTACTGAGCGTCTGCCGCCTTTTTAACACTTTCGGTAAGACCGTATTTCGCGGCGATTTTGTCAATCTCTCCGTTTTCTTTAAGTTCCTTTATGGCTTCGTTGACCTTCTCGCACATATCCGAACCCTTGCGGAACGCAATACCGAAGTACTGGTCGCCGAATTTGTTGTCGGTATTTATAACGAGGTCGCTAAAGCTCGAATCCTCGCCCTCAATCATACCCTGAGCGATTACATAGTCAACCACGGCAACGTCCGCAACTCCGTTTTCAACGTCCATAAGAGCGGTAGCCATAGAGCTTACTCCGGTGTAGCTTGAATTTGCGAAGTAATCCTTTGCCATTACCTCTACCGTGGGGTCGTTCTCGTCATCCATAACGCCGGTGACCTTTTCTTCGCCCGTAGAGCCGGCTTCGGAAACTATCTTTTTGCCCGAAACGTCAGCCATTATTTCTGCCTCTCTGTCCGCCTTCATAACCATAGCCTGCGTGTTATACATATAAGGGTTCGAAACCTCCCACGCCGCTTTTCTGTCCTCGGTTATGCACATACCGTTCCAAAGGCAGTCGATGTTCTTAGACGCAAGCTCGGTTTCCTTTGCTTCCCAGCTTATCTCTATAAACTCGGCTTCAATACCCATAGACTCGCAAACGGTACGAGCAAACTCGGTATCAAAGCCTGTCCACTCGCCGTTGTCATCCTGATAATTCATCGGGGGATAGTTGGTAACGCCGATGGTCATAACACCCTTGTTCTTTATGTATTCCCAATCGCTGTCGCTGTCCGACGTCTGCTGTGCGCTCTGTGTTCCGCAAGCCGCAAGCGACAACGCGGTCGCCAGCGCCAGAATTAAGCATAAAAATTTCTTCATTTTTCTTCCTCCATAATAAAAATTTACTTGTTTTGAAACGTAAACATTCTATCACTTTAGCCGAATAAAGTCAATAGTGTTTTTCCTCTAAACGTCAAAACTTTGTAGGTTTACAATAGATGTGTTACAAATAGTGAAAAAAAGAATATACGGAAACTCCGTTTTTGTGTTACGATAT
>CANRNL010000028.1 GCA_947631965.1 uncultured Clostridia bacterium | reverse complement strand
ATGGCGGTATAGCTCAGTTGGCTAGAGCATACGGTTCATACCCGTAGTGTCACTGGTTCAAATCCAGTTACCGCTACCATAAACGGCTCCTTGGTCAAGCGGTTAAGACTCCGGCCTCTCACGCCGGCTACAGGGGTTCGAATCCCCTAGGAGTCACCACGCCGCCGCAAGCTTTCGCTTGCGGCGGCTTTTTTATGCTTATACAAAAAAAACGCCCGCGCGGAGTGCGGACGTTGCGGCATAATTTAAGCTATGCAGTATAAATCAAAAAAGGTCGCTATGCGTACCCGTCCTTGTTAAGGACAATGTGAGTACGTCGTTTTCCGTTTTGTATATCAAAAGCCAATCGGGAGTAATGTGACATTCCCGATGTCCGGAGTAATCTCCCTTTAAAGGATGGTCGTTATACACTTCGGGCAGCGAAACTTGCCGCATTAAAAGGTCTATAACATTTTTCAAAAGGTTCATATCATATCCGCGCTTTACAACAGCCTTAAAATCCTTTTTAAATTTTGCGCTGTATCTGACTTTAAGCATTTAAGTCCTCCATAAGTTCATCAATATCATCGTATTCTTTGCTCATATTGCGGTTTTGATTTACATCGTCAATAGCGGCGAGGGTTTCGGGATTGGGCATATCTATTGCCAATTCAAACGGTATTTTTCCAAGTCTTACCGCCTGTCTGCAAAACACACCCATAGCTGTTGACATATTAAGACCTAAAGCCGAAAACAGCTCGTCAGCCTGCGCTTTTAATTCTTTGTCCATACGAATTGTAACATTTGTTGTTGCCATATCTTTATCCCCTTTCTAAATTAGTATATTCATTATAGCACAATTTATGTGCGATGTCAATGAAACGCACGCGTTTTGTTGCTTTAAACAAAAAAACTAACGGCAAGCGAAGGCTTGCCGTTAGTTTTAATTTATTTTTCTTTTTTTTGTGCTTTTTCCCGTTCCTCTTTTTGAGCGCGTTCGCGTTTAAGCTGCTCTTTCATATCCTCGTGCATATTGATAGCGTTTTGAGTGAGCCGTTCGATAGCCACCTTCTCCTGATGACGTTCGATAAGCGCGCTGTCGATGAGGACGTCCTCCTGATGATTGGACTGATACTTATAAACCAGCTTGAGCATAATCGGCGTCAGAATCGTGGTCGCGACGACAACTATTATAATCGGCGCGAAAAAGTCCTCGCGCATAAGTCCGAGCGCCGCGCCTTTTGACGCGACAATCAACGCGACCTCTCCTCTGGAAACCATACCGATACCGATTTTAGTCGACTGAAGATTTGTATAGCCGCACACTTTTGCTCCAAAGCCGCAACCCAAAATTTTGGATATTACCGCAACGAGAAGCAGCAACAGTGCAAAAACAACCATAGAAGAATTCATCGAGCCGAGCGTAACTTTGAGTCCCACGTCCGCGAAGAAAATCGGGGAGAGGAACATAAACGAAACAATCTCAAATCTTCCTATTAAGAATGTCGTGTGCCTGTTTGACGAAAGGATAAGACCCGCGACAAACGCGCCCGTAATGTCCGAAACTCCGAAAACCGACTCCGAAATATAAGCCATAACAAGGCAGAAGGAAAACGCGATTATTACAAAGCGGCGCAAATCCTTTTTGTACGAGTTGAGCCACGGTACGACGAATTTGACAAACACCAGCGCAACTACCGCGCAGAAAACGAAGAAACCGATAATTTTAATACTTATCGCTCCCAAGCTTACCGAGCTGTCCGCAAAGCTCGAAATTACGGTCAGCGCTATTATACCCAGCACATCATCAATAAGAGCCGCGCCGAGAATTGCGTTGCCCGAATGAGTGGAGAGTTTTCCGAGTTCTTTAAGCGTTTCAACCGTGATGCTAACAGATGTGGCGGTCAAAATAACACCTATAAATATATTCTGAAGCATATCCTTGTTAAACGCGGAGGTAAGCGCCCAGCCCATAATAAGCGGCACTATAACGCCGAAAAGCGCGATTATAAACGATTTAAAACCGCTTTTGCGAAGCTCCTTAATATCGGTTTCAAGACCCGCGCTGAACATCAGCACGATAACTCCGATTTCAGCAATTCTTGAAATAAAGGTATTGGATGCGACAATTTCACCGTTCGGTCCAAGCTCGCCTATTATGTTAAAACACGCGGGTCCCAAAATCAGACCCGCCAAAAGCGCGCCCACGACCTGCGGCAGATGGATACGCCGTGAGAGCATACCCAGCAGTTTTGTGCTTATAAGTATAACTCCCAAATCAAAAAGAAATTTATACTCGGAGTTAAAAAGCACATGATAAATACTTTCTATCATAATATGTTCCCCCCTAAATAAAACTACATAACCAAAATCCATACTAAATTATAAGCACGTTTTCAAATAATGTCAATAATCAATTCTCCAAAAAAACAAAAAAATTACAAAAAAATTTGTATTGTCACAATTAAAAAATTTTGACGGGCTTTCCGATTGCGACAGTTTTTGCAAAATACCAATAGTATAATTTAAAATGAACACGGCAAAACCAAAAACGGAGAAGCTTTGTTCATATATAAAACCGCGCGGAGGTATGAATATGTGAATAAAGAAGTGACAATTTACATAGATGTGCTTTTTATGCTGAACTTTTTGATAAACTCGTGCCTTTTTTACACCACAGGAAAAATCTGCAAGAGAGAGATACGCGCGGGCAGACTGTGCGCAGTGTCTGCGCTGGCGGCGCTGTACGCGGCGGTGATGTTTTTTCCGAAGCTGAAGCTTTTATATACGTTTTTGCTGAAGGCGGCGTTTACGGCTGCGTTTACGGCTTTGGCATTTAGGCTCAAAAAGCCGCGTGAAATTTTGCTTGTGACGGCGGTGTTTTTCCTCGTCTCGTTTGCCTTCGGCGGCGCGGCGGTCGCCGTTATGTTCCTGACCGACGCGGGAGAACGTTTAAACGCGGCGTTTTCAAACGGTCAGTTTTATATGAACGTCAGCGTGCGGGCGCTTGCGGCAGCTTCGGCGGCGGCATACGGCGGTACGATAATTTTTGCTAAGATGTGCAGGAAAAACTACTCCAGAGAGCGCCTTACGACCGTACTTGAAATACGCGCGCTCGGAGGGGAGTTTACGGTAAACGGATTTGTCGATACGGGCTGCTATCTGTGCGGTGCGGGAGAAACGCCCGCAATAGCGGTGGAGTACGAGGCGGCGCGCGGCGCGCTGCCCCCCTGCTTTGAAGAATTTGTCATCGACCCGCTCCGCGCGTTTGCCGAATATCCGAAGTTTTCAGCCGAAAACAAAATCACCGTTTTGAGTTACCGAGGCTTCGGCGGCAAAAACGGCATAATGCCCGCTGTTGCGGCGGAGCGGATTCGCGCGTTTGACGGGACACGGGTCGAAAAGCGGGTTTTGGTCGGCTTTACGGCGCAGAAGCTGTCGGAGGGCGACTGGAGGGCGATAATAAATCCGGATGTATTTTCCGATTTTACAAATACGGCGGACTTTAAAGATAAAAATAAATTCAAGGTAAAAATCAGGAGGAGCAAATAATGTCGAAAAACAATTTTTTTGAAAAGAGTGTGCAAAGATGGTATCTCTTTAAAATCTGGTGGCGCATAAAAAGGTTTGCGCGCGTATATTATATAGGAGGAAACGACGTGCTGCCGCCTCCGCTGTCTCAGGAGGAGGAGCGGGAGCTTATCGCGAAGCTCGCCGAGGATATGGAGTCAAAAGAAATACGGCGCATACTCATAGAGCGCAATCTGCGGCTTGTGGTTTACATAGCGAGAAAGTTTGAAAACACCGGAATAGGCGTTGAAGATTTGGTATCGATAGGCACCATAGGTCTTATCAAAGCCATAAATACGTTCAGCCCCGCCAAAAACATAAAGCTCGCGACATATGCCTCTCGCTGTATCGAAAACGAGATACTTATGTACCTGAGAAAAAACAACTCGTCCAGGGCGGAGGTATCTATAGACGAGCCGCTCAACGTAGATTGGGACGGCAACGAGCTTTTGCTTTCGGACATTTTGGGTACCGAGAGCGATATAATTCAAAAAAATCTCGAAGAGGAAGTTGATAAACAGCTTCTCGGTATCGCAATGGATAAATTGTCGGGACGCGAGCGCCGCATAATGGAGCTTCGCTTCGGTCTGTGCGGAGAGGAGCGCGAACGAACCCAAAAAGAAGTTGCGGATATGCTCGGCATTTCTCAATCGTATATATCGCGTCTCGAAAAGAGAATAATCAGCCGTTTAAGACGCGATATAAGCAAAATGATAAACTCTTAATGTGTAAAGTTATTCAGCTTTACGCACGGCGACAAAAGCGTCTGAAAGTGCATAAATAAAGGGGTTTTTAAGAATACGAAAGCGCTGTAAATCTTAAGAAAACAGCTCATATATGTAAAGCTGTATAACTTTACATATATGAGCTTTAATTCTTGCCGACAAGCTTCAGATGAGTGTACTCCGCGCCGCATTTGCAGATTATCGAACCCGCAAAATATTTCAGTTCCGACGTTTTCAAAGAGAAAAGCGGCGCGCCGCACGCACTGCATTTGAACAGACCGTCGTTTGAAACCAGAGGTTTGTTTGCGGGGCGATTCGCGGGGCGGGGTCGGTAGTTATATTCCAAAGAGCCCTTCGAGCCGCAATCGCAGGCAAACATCAGCATAAGCGAACGATAGCCGTCTTGGTTTAAGTAGCCGACAATTTTTTCGCAGCTCTTACATATGATAAGAGAACCGCCCTTTTTGTGAGTGCGCGCGTTACGGCAAATCAGCTCTTCCATTTTTCCTGCACCTTCGCCAGAGTGTCGGCGTAGGTCTGCTCGTTTGTGGTTTCGAGAATACAGTCGATGAACGGCTTTTTCTCTCTCATTATATCAAACAGCAAATCGGTGTTCAGTATACCGCCGCACGCCAAAGTGGGAACCTTTTCTCCGTTCTCTATATTAAAGTCTTTGAGGTGAAGTATGTCTATTTTGTCGCCCAGCTCGCGGAACATTCCCCGTATTATATCGTCCTGATGTGTATAGTTTGAGCCGTCTATCATATTTACGGGGTCAAAAATTACCGAGAGGTTGGGAGAGTTCATTTCCTCAACGAAACGCACCGTGCTTTCCACATCATTAAGATTGTCCTTTGTAACAGGCTCTACGCCGAGCGTTACTCCATACTTTTCGGCACATTCGACAAGCTCCCGCATACCCTCTTCAAAAATGTCATAGGCGCGAAGTTTGTCCTCTACGTCGAGATGCTGAACGTGTCCTGTTTCGGTACCCACCATATCCGCGCCTATATAACGCGCAAATTTGAGGTTTGCCTTGAACCAGTCAAGCTGCGCACGGCGCTCGTCGGGGTCGGGATGAACGGGGTTTATGTAACAGCCAAGCACCGAAACGCGCACATTGTTCTTCGCAAGCTCGCCTTTTATATAATCGCCGAATCCCGGAGTCATAACGCCGCAGTTCCAGTTAATATCTTTAAACGATTTTTTGGGGGCAAATTGAATATGGCGCACGCCAAGCTCCCCCATTTGATTCGAAAGCGAAACAATGTCGCCGCACGATACGTCGTGTCCGCGCATACCGCAATTTAATATACCCATAAACTCAGCCTCTTTCCTCAATATAATATATATATAATTTTATCATTTCTTTTAAAATTTGTAAACAGAATTTTAAAATTAAAAATGTATTACGCTCGGTGCAGCAGTGCGCCGACAGCCGAGAACAGCGCAAACACGACGAGATTTACCGCCACTACGCTCGCGCCCGTCGGCAGGGCGGCGGCATAAGAAATAACTATGCCTATCAAAAAGCATATGACCGAAACGATTGCGCTGCATATCACCACGCCCCTAAAGGTACGGCACACGCGCATAGAGGTCAGCGCGGGAAAGATGATAAGACTTGATATGAGCAGTGCGCCCATCATCCGCATACCCAAAACGACGGTTATCGCCGCAAGCACCGAAATCAGCATATTGTAACGCTTTGTATGCACGCCTGTTGCGCGGGCAAAGGTTTCATCAAATGTGACCGCGAATATTTTGTTATATGAAAGTACAAACAGCGCAAGCACCGCTATGGACAAAGTGACGGAGAGTATTACATCGCCGCGCGACATGGCAAGGATGCTGCCGAACATGTAATTATAAACGTCATTGCCCATTCCCGACGACAGCGATATGACAATTACGCCTATTGCAACCGCGCTTGTCGAGGCGAGAGCGATTGCCGCGTCTCCGCTCACTCTTCGGCTTTCCGACATTCTGAGGAGCAAAAACGCCGCGCCGACAACAACGGGTACCGCAACCGCAAGCGGAGCAAGGTTAAGCGCGGCGGCGATTGCAAGCGCGCCGAAGCCGATATGAGATAAGCCGTCGCCTATCATAGAATAGCGTTTTAAAACAAGGCTGACGCCCAGCAACGCGCTGCAAAGAGAAACAAGCACGCCCACAATTACGGCACGCACAATAAAATGATAGGATAAAAGCTCCGAAATCAAATCAATCATGATGATGCCCTCCCAGGTACGCCTTGCCAATCTCCGAATTTTTGTACTCCTCGGTGGTGCCGAAGAATACATCGTCTCCGCCCAGATGCAGAATATGGTCGGCGTGGTCTGCCGCGCTGTGAATATCGTGCGAAATCATAACTATCGTAATCCCGAACTGCTTGTTGATGTCCTTTACAATGCAGTAAAGCTCGCTCGATACCACGGGGTCAAGTCCGGTCACCGGCTCGTCCAGCAAAAGCATTTTCCGCGTCGCGCACAGTGCGCGTGAGAGCAGAACTCTCTGCTGCTGACCTCCCGAAAGATTGCGGTAGCATTGTTTTTTCAAATCCGAAATTTTAAGACGCTCCATATTTTCGAGCGCGAGCTTTTTTTCATCTGACGAGTAAAACGGCTTCGCTCCGCGCTGCGACAAACAGCCCGACAGCACGACTTCAAAAACGCTTGCGGGAAAGTCTCTCTGTACCGCCGTCTGCTGCGGCAGGTAGCCTATCTCGGTCTGCTTCAATCCCTCTCCGTAGGTTATTGTGCCTTCCGACGGCGCTTTAAGTCCGAGCAAAGCGCGCATAAGCGTAGACTTGCCCGAACCGTTTTCCCCGACTATGCACAAATAGTCGCCTTCGTTGATTATGAAATTCAGATTTTCGGCAATTATTTTGTTGTCATAGCTGAGCGCAACATTCTCGCAGGTTATGAGCGGTATCATTTTAAACAGCATCCTTTCCGTTATTTTGCTCTTTCCGTTTTGTTCAATTTAAAGCCTGTTTCAGATTTTCGAGATTGTTTCTCATAAGCGAAATATAGGTGGCTCCGCCGTCGAAATCCTCGCGTGATACATTGTGACAGGAGTGCATTTCAAGCACCCTTGCGCCTGTTTCCTCGGATATTGTTTCGGCGGTCTTGCGGTTTGAAAACTCAATGGTAAATACAACAGGTATGTCCTCCGCGCGCACCTTGTCGATAAGATATACGAGCGTTTGAACACTCGGCTCGGTTTCGTCGCTGCATCCCGTAAAAGCCGCGCGGTAGTCAAGCCCCATTTCGTCCGCGAGGTAGCGGAACGGAAACCTGTCGCCGAACACTATACATTTTCGCGCTCCGTTTTCGCAGACGCGGTGAAAATCCTCGTCGAGCCGATTAAGCTCGTCGGTGTACCCGCGCAGATTTTCAAAATAAAAGTCGGCGTTTGAAGGGTCGGCTTCGGACATCTTTTCCGCAATCGCGGCCGAAATTTTTATAGCGTTTTTCGGCGACGTCCAAACGTGTTCGTCGTACTCAATTTCGTCGCTGTCACGCCGCTCGGCTTCCATACCTTCTACGGTTTCCTCCTCCAGTATGTCGCACACCTCCATCATTTTAACGACCGAAAGACTGTCGTTTTCGAGAGATGACAGCGTTCTGCCGAGCCACTCGTCTGACTTGCCGCCCGTGTATATAAACAGGTCGCTGTTTTCAATCGTGAGAATATCGGCGGGAGTCGGCTCATATGAGTGACTGTCCGCGCCGGGCGATAGCAGCAAAACTACGTTCGCGCGTCCGCCCGTTATTCGGCGGGCGAAATCATACGCGGGAAAATTCATCGCGGCTACGGTCGGCTCGGAAGCATCAAGCTCCGCCGCGCGGCGGTCTGCCGAACAGCCCGACAAAGTCAGCACGCCAATCAAAAATATTAAAATCATAAATTCAGAGCAAAATTTTTTCATATTAACCTCAAAAAACGCCTGCTGCACAGCAGGCGTTTTTAACACATTGATGAAATCAATTATTTGGTTGCCTTCTTAGCGGGAGCCTTCTTAGCCGCAGCGGGCTCGGCAGTCTTAGCGGGCTTAGCGGCAGCCTTTACGGGCTCGGCAGCTTTAGCCGACTTCGCGGTCTTAGCGGGAGCCTTCTTAGCTGCGGGCTTCTTTGCGGGAGCCTTTTTAGCCGCGGGCTTCTTTGCGGGAGCGGGCTTAACTATACCTGCGAACTGAGCCGCAACGGTGAGGTCGCCCTCTACATCGATTTTTCCGCTCTCAAGAGCCTTTACGGGGTCAAGTCTGCCTTCAACGAGCTTTGTAATATCGCCTGCCATAGCTGTAATCATAACGGCATGGTCTTTGTAGTCATAAGGCTGAACATCGAGCTGACCGTTCATATACGCTATGTAATATGTACCGCCGCAATCCTTGTTCTTCATATTTACCTGCATTGCAAAGTCGCCGTTTAATTTACTTGTATCCGCTTTGCTGAGCTTTTCTTTGATATTGTCAAATGCTTCAAAAAATGTCATTTCAGTTACACCAACCTTTTAAAATATAATAATTATTTTAAAATAGTATATACTTCTTTTTCCCCGATGTCAAGGAACATCAGCAAAAAAAATGATTTTTGCGAAAATTTTGTAAAAATAATACAATAAAATTTATCAAAAATTCGTTAAAATGAGCGTGTGGACAACACTATCACTTTCTGATATACTTTTTTCGGTGATTTTATGAGTAATGCTTGGATATTTTTAGCGTTATCCTACGGAATTATAAAAGGTATGCGCGAGCTTATCAAAAAACAGGCTCTCGCCCGAAGCTCGGTTATGGAGGTGCTGTTTTTCTACACCCTAATCGGCTTCATATTCGTTCTGCCCGAAATGCGCGGTGCGTTCGACATTACCGCAAAACAACTTGCGCTGACGTTTGTAAAATCGTCGGTTATTTTTGCGGCGTGGATTTTGAGCTTCAAAGCGGTCGAGAAGCTGCCGCTCGGTCTTTACGGCGTGATGGATTTGTCGAGGGTGCTTTTCGCCACGCTTTTGAGCGTGACTTTTCTCGGAGAATATTTTACCGCGATGCGCGCCGCAGGCTTTGCGCTCGTCCTGCTCGGGCTCGTGCTTGTCAATCTGAAAAAGGGCGGAGCGGGAGAAAGCGCGCCCGCGAAGTACATTGTAATGACGGTAGTTTCCTGCTTCTTAAACTCGGTATCCGAAATACTCGATAAAATCTTGATGAGAGATATGGCAAGCGGCACACTCCAGTTTTGGTATATGCTGTTTATGACGCTTATGTATGCGGCGTATCTCGCGGCGACCCGTACCAAAGTGAGCATTAAAACTCTCAAAACAAATTATTGGATAATAATTCTGAGCGTATTGTTTATTCTCGGCGACCGCGCGCTGTTTATAGCCAACGGTATCGCGGACAGCAAGGTTATAGTTATGACGCTTATAAAACAGGCTTCAGTAATCGTGACGATTCTGGGCGGCAGAATTTTTTACAAGGAGAAAAACACGCTTTATCGGCTCGTCTGCGCTCTCGTGATAGTGGCGGGAATAGTGGTCGCGGCAGTATAGCGAATTTTCCCTTTTCAGACAGCAAAAAAACGCGCAAAGCCAGACGGCTTCGCGCGTTTTTTTTACGGCCGAACGTGAGCCGCTATGCCATCGGCGATTGCTCTCGCGGCGGCGCTTCTCCAAGCGGAGCTGTTGAGATTTAACGCTTCGGTGGGATTGGTGAGATAGCCCAGTTCCACTAAAACGGCGGGCATATTTGAGTTTCGCAGAACCGAAAAATTCTGCTGAAATACGCCTCTGTCCGACGAGCCGAGCCTTCCCGTGAACTGACGGGCTATATCCTCGGCAAGAGCCTCCGCCTCGCCTCCGAGCTGATACACATACTGCTCAAACCCCGTCGCCGAGGGCGAGGTTGAAGCGTTGGTGTGTATGCTTATAAAGTAATCCGCGCCCCAGTCGTTCGCCATATTCGCGCGGTTTCTGAGGTCTGCCGCTTTGTTGGGCAGTACGTTTTCGTCCTGAGTGGTGCGGTAGAGCATAACCTCATATCCCGCCTCCTCCAAAATTCCTCCAAGCTTTCGGGCAACGTCAAGGTTAACGTCCTCTTCGACAACTCCGTTGCCCACCGCGCCGGGGTCGGGGCCGCCGTGACCCGCGTCTATAAATATTTTTGCAGCCATAATTTTCCTCCATAACTATATACATTTATACATTTTAAAAATTTATTTTCGGATATGTTTATTAACCGTCTTGCTTTCGGGCGTCATTCGCGGCTCTTATTATCTCCGCATTTTTTTGCAGGCGCTCGTCGTCGGGAGAGATTTTCAGGGCTTCTTCGGCAAATTCGAGTGCCCTTTCGTAAAGCCCCAGCCCGAAGCAGCCGAGCGCCCCCAAATCGTATACGGTATAATCCCAGCTAAACGCCTCGTTTATATATGTTTTTGGTCTTTCGGTTATTTTGAGAGCCTCCTCGACCATATGGTATACGCCCGCATAATCCCCTTCTTCATAAAATAGCTGTGCCGCTTCAACATAGCCCTCGCGCAGATACGGCGCTTCGGCTATCGCGCGGTACAACCAGCTCTCGGCTTCTTTTAAATTTCCGAGCGCTTTATAAGAACGGGCTATATACCTCATAGAGGCGGCGCGTTCATCCTTCCAGACCGACTGCGGCATTTCAAGATGCTTTTTGAGCGTTTTTATACAGTCGTTCCATCTTTGGTAATACATATATTCCCGACCGAGGTAGTGCATATTTCGGTCGTCGCTCGGAGCCTCCGCGACAGATTTCTCCAAAAGCGGGAGATACTGACTTCGGCTTTTTGCGGCGTCGGGATAATGGTACAGCTTTATACCGCCCTCCCATACATAAAAATCAGGTTTCTCTCCCGAATATTCCAGCACCTCGTGGACGGGATGTACCCAGCGGAAGCCTTTGCGCGAATGTATCTTTTCGTACCAGAAAGTAACTCCGGGAGTGCCGTCGGGGTTGAAGCTCCATGTATACATATATTTAAGACGAGTGGCGTTTTCGTTCCACGCCTTTTCCAAAAGCTCGCGCCATCCCTCTTCAAAGACCTCGTCCAAATCGGTGCATACGCAGATGTCAACGTCGCTCGGAACAAAGCTCAGGGAAATATTGCGCGCATCGTCAAACCTCCAAGGGTCTACGAATATTTGATTTACGACTGCGCCTCCCTCGCGCAGCTTTTCTGCGGTGCTGTCCGTCGAGCCTGTGTCCGCGGCATATACAGCGTCGGCCTCGCTCATAGACTTAAGCCATCTGTCAACGAATTGTTCTTCGTTTTTGCATATCGCGTAAACCGCGATTTTGTATTTGTGCATAAGCTTACGCTCCTTCTTTTGCGGGCGGCGGAAACCCGCCGCCCTTTAAACACATTGAATTTTACTTATCGGCACTATGCCAGTTTTATTACGGTCAGATGAGCCGAGACGGGCATCGAGCCTCCCGCCAGCGGCGTGATTGTGAGCGTCGTGGAATTGCCGCTCGGATTTCTTACGCCGAGGACGGAGTTTTCCTCGGTTGTGGTTATAATCGACATACCCACAATCTGAGATGTTCCGGTTGACCTGCCCGCAACCGTGTAGTCAAGCTCCTGTCCGTTTAACACCAGCAAAAGCTGACCGGGCTCGTTTACGCTTATCTGAAAAGACACATAATACGTTCCGATCTCCGCAAGATTAAACGTACTGTCGCTCGCGCGCGTAATCGAACCTCCGCCGATTATGCCGTCACGCGGGAACAAAACGTTCTCTCCGATTGCGATTGCCGCGGTGTTGTCGGGCGGCATAAGAGCGTAAAAGTCGGCAAAGTCAGCGATAATTCCCGCAGGTCCTGTCGGACCTGTGGGGCCTGTAGCACCTGTTGCACCTGTTGCGCCCGTGGGACCCGTAGCGCCTGTAGCACCCGTGGGACCTGTCGCGCCTGTTGCGCCTGTCGGACCTGTTGCGCCTGTAGCACCTGTGGGTCCTGTTGCGCCTGTCGGACCCGTTGCGCCCGTTGCACCTGTAGCGCCCGTAGCACCTGTTGGGCCTGTCGCACCTGTGGGACCAGTAGCGCCTGTAGCACCTGTTGCGCCTGTTGCACCCGTAGCGCCTGTTGGGCCTGTCGCACCTGTGGGTCCTGTTGCGCCCGAAATGCCGTTAAAGCCGCGCGGACCGGTAGGTCCTGTCGGGCCCTGCAAACACGGGCAGCAACCGCAGCCCTGCATACAGAAAGCGCCGTCCGAAGCGCAGCCGCAGTTAAACATAATAAAAACCTCCTCAAATCAGATTTTCAAATTTAAGTTAAACAGTATGTTTTTGCCGAGAGGCAAAATTTCACATACACTACAATATATGTCAGCAGTCGGCAAAATGTTTTTATGTTTGACAAAAACAAAGATTTAAATATTTTTAAACGGTGTTGTAAGATAATTGTCACAGATATGTAATATAGATATGATAGAATAATATCTGCCAAACTTCGATTCAAACTTATTAAACTTAAATTTAAGGGTCAAATTTACTATGAAGATGAGAAAAAAATCCAAAGTGGAGCTTTTCAAGAATATATTTCTTGTTTTTCTTGTGCTAGCCTGTGTATTGACGGGCGTTATGCTGAAAAAATATATATTTTCCTCCGGCACACCCGACATATCGGAATCCCCCTCAAGAAGCGCTTCGGCAGACGGCGCGGAAAATATTCAAAATGCTAAAGAACTTTTCACCGAATATATGCGCTCGAATTTTATAATTGTAAACAACTACGGAAGCAGGCACTTATATCCCGAAAATTCGGAGCGCTACATAGCCTTGAGCGATTCTCTCGGCAAAATCTTAACAGACGTTTTTACATACGAGAATATATCTCCTCCCGCCTCGTGCGGCGACGAGGAGTGGACTGCGGCGCTGTCGGCGGGTTCGGTTTATATAAATCTGCCGTGCGTTATAGGCGGGAACGAGACTTCCGCGCTGTTTGAGTCTTTTGTGAACAAACGTTTCGCAGGCGCGGAGTTTGACGAGCTTGCGCTTATGCCGAACGAGGAAGACGGCGTAATTTTATATCTGCGCCTTAGTGCTTCAGGCAAAGTGCAGTCGTATTCGTCCGACATAAACGCCGACGAACTGCGAACACTTCTTAAAGAGTATGCGGGAGCGGACGGAGCGAGCTTTGCGTACGGATTTGAAATTATCGGCTCGCCCGAAAGATACAACATAAGCGATTTGGCATATAACGCGGTCGAAAACGCCGACATATCAGCCGTCGTTCCGCTTTCAGAAGTAAGCGTGCCGACCGTGACGCTCGGTACTTCTTCGGTATTCTCGATAAGTCCGGCGGACATTTCGGCGTCGCCCGAAATAGGAAGACTTGTCGATATGTTTGGATTTGACCCACACACGCTCAAGATAAGCTGTGACCGCGACGACGTTAAAATTTTTGAAAGCCCGCACGCGCTGCTTCGCGTGTTCCCGAACGGAAAGATAGAGTTTAGCTCGGAGCAGGGCGCGCCTGTCGACCTTTTCTCGTCCGAGAACGACTCGTTTGCGGGCGTTGCGGGTATGATTTCAAAGCTCTGCAAGGTTATGGACATAAGCCTTTCGGGCGGCGGCGCAAATCTTCGGATAAGCGAATTTGAGCAGACGGACGGCGAGGACAGCCTCACGTTTGACTACCATATTTCGGGGATACCGCTTTTCGTTTCGGAGGGCGAACACGCGGCCGAAGCAAAAGTGAAAAACGGAAAGCTTACCGAATTTAAAATATATTTAAAAAACTTTTCGGTTTCGTCCGCCGTACCGACAGAGAGCGGACTCGCGGCGATAGAACGCCTGGCGGCGGAAACGCCCGACGTTAAAATAACGGATATTGACCTGCAATATAAAAACGTTTCGGACGGCTCCCCCTGCATATGCTCGTGGACCAACCGACAAAGCAAATAAATATAAGTAAACACGGGAGGGCTTCGGGCTTGGAATTGCGGCATTTAAAAACGATTGTAATACTTATCCTGCTGCTCGTTATGACGGCGGGAATAGTGTCCTACGCACAAATGGAGCAAAACGACAGGAGCATAAACCGCGATTATGAAAATCGCATAATAAATATGCTGTACGACGCTCACATTTCGCTGGACCGTTCTTTGATACCTCACAAGGGCGGATTTGCGAGAAATTTGTATATCGAGCTTGCGGACTGCGGCGGCGACGAGTTTGTTACCGCTGTTTTGGGAAGCGGCTATACAAAAACGGACCGAACCGTTTTTGCCAATAACGGCAAAAGGCTCACTCTGACCGACGACGGCGCGGTGTTCACCTCCGGCGGAGAAGCTTTGCAATCCGGCAGAGAACGAGAACGCTGCAACGCTCTTTTAAGCTCGCTCGGCGTTGATATACACCTATATAAACTCAGCGGTATACAGGGCGGTCAAACCGAGGAAGGCACATATGCGGCTCGTTATTCCGCATATTTTGAGGACTGTGAAATTTTTGACTCCTATATAGATGTGGCAATAAACGCGGAAAGCACAACCGTGACGTTTAAAAACCCCATAAGCCTCTGCCGCTCGACAGAGGGCACGAGCGCATTTTTCAGCGGCGCGAGCATACTCGCGGAACTGCCTCAAAATCCTATGTTTGAAAACGTAGAGCAGGCAACGGTAACCGAAATAAAGCGCGGCGCGGCAATCGCCTCGGACAGCAAAAATCTGAAAAGCGTGTTTTCGATACCCGTCTGGCGCGTTACGACCGACAGCGCGGGCGTTATGATGTATGATGCGCGCAACGGAAATTTTTTACAGTAATTGTGAAAGAAGTCCGCTTTTTTATATGAAAACTTAATAATTATAGGAAATTTTTTAAACTTTTACTTGCAATATATTGAAAAAGTGGTATAATCACATAGGTGACTAATAAACAAAAAGGACGGAAGTGTACGCCACGGGGCGTGCAAAAGGAGACTGTTTTATGGAAAAGTTGGTTATTCTGGGCGGCTCTCGGCTCGTCGGCGAAGTGGAGATAAGCGGCGCGAAAAATTCAGCGGTCGCAATTATTGTCGCTTCGATTTTGACGGGCGACGTCTGCACTATTGAAAATGTGCCGGACGTGAGCGACACCCGCGCATTGATGAATATAATAAATCAGCTCGGCGGCGATGCCGAATTTATTGACAAAGGAGTGCTTCGCGTTGACTGCCGAGAGCTTGACAGCTATGAGGCTACATATGATTCGGTCAAGAAAATACGAGCGTCGTCCTATCTTATGGGCGCGCTTTTGGGTAAGTTCCACCGCGCGCGCGTAGCGTTCCCCGGCGGCTGCGACTTCGGCGTAAGACCTATCGACCAGCATATAAAGGGTTTTGAGAGGCTCGGCGCAAAAACCGACGTAAAGTACGGCTGTATCGAGCTTGAGGCGGAGCGTCTTGTCGGCGGAGGCGTTTATCTCGACGTTGTTTCGGTCGGCGCTACAATAAACATTATGCTCGCGGCAACGCTTGCGGAAGGCGTTACCGTAATTGAAAACGCGGCTCGCGAGCCGCATATAGTTGATGTGGCAAACTTTCTGAACCTTATGGGAGCCAACATCAAGGGCGCGGGAACAAGCGTGATAAAGATAAAAGGCGTTCCCTCTCTTCACGGAGGAAGCTACTCTGTAATTCCCGACCAGATAGAAGCGGGAACATATATGATTGCCGCCGCCGCGACTCACGGCGACGTGCTTGTTAAAAACATAATCCCCACCCACCTTGATTCGCTTAGCGCAAAGCTCTCCGAAATGGGTGTGACGGTGGAGGAGTTTGACGACGCCGTAAGGGTAAGCTGCGACTCGGATAAAAGGCTGCGCGCGGTCACGGTAAAAACCCAGCCCTATCCGGGATTTCCGACCGACCTTCAGCCGCAGATGCTCACACTGCTGACGCTTGCCAAGGGTACGAGTGTGGTTTCGGAGAACGTCTGGGACAACAGATTTAAGTATGTCGCCGAACTGCGCGGTATGGGCGTTAACGTCACGATTGACGGCAGAGTTGCGGTTGTCGAGGGCGTTGAGCGCATTACGGGTTCGCCCGTATCCTCGACCGATTTGCGCGCGGGCGCGGCTCTCGTTATCGCCGGACTTATGGCGCACGGCGTGACCGAAATTTATAATTTAAAGTATCTTGACCGCGGTTATGAAGATTTGGTCGGCAAGCTTAAAAAGCTCGGCGCGCAAATCACACGCCGCGAGATAGTTGAGAATAATTCGCAAAGCAACGCAAAGAGAAGTAAAAAACGCGCGTAACGAGGGACGATTTTATGAATTTGTGTTCACTCAGAAGCTCCAGCCGCGGAAATTCGGCGGTCGCTTTCACAGACAAAACAAAAATACTTGTCGATTGCGGAATAAGCGGCAAGACGGCTCTTTGCTGTCTTGCCGATATAAATATTGCGCCTGAGGAGCTTGACGCGATAGTGGTCACCCACGAGCATATAGACCATATTCGCGGAGTCGGCGTTTTGTGCCGAAAATTTAATATACCCGTTTACGCAAGCGAGGGAACGTGGTACGCTATGGAGAGCGAAATAGGCGTTATCCCGCGGGAGTGCATACGCGTCTTTTCGGACGTGTATTTTAATATAGGGGATATAGAGGTACATCCGTTCGATATACCGCACGACGCGGCGGAGCCTTGCGGATATGCGTTTTTTTCATCCGGCGGAAGCGCCGCGGTCGCGACCGATATGGGCTGTATCGACGACGGCGTTTTAGACGCGCTGCACGGCTGCGAGACGGTTCTGCTGGAAGCGAACCACGACGCGAATATGCTCGCTATGGGAAATTATCCTCAGCACCTTAAAAATCGAATAAAAAGCCGCCGAGGTCATCTTGCCAACGACGACGCGGGCAAAGCGGCGGCGGAACTTGTAAAACGCGGAACGAAGCATATCCTGCTCGGTCATTTGAGCCGAGAGAATAATTATCCTCCGCTTGCCTACAATACCGTTAAAAATATTCTCGAAAGCGAGGACATACACCTCGGACGCGACGTTATCCTTGACGTGGCAAAGAAAGACGACGTTTCATATTGCAGAGACTGCGCCGTGGTATAAAATTTGGGAGAGTGAAACTATGGGTGCGAAATTATTTGTTGTTGTACCGTGTTACAACGAAGAGGCGGTTTTGGGCGAAACCTCAAAGCGTATGCTTGGTCTGTTCTCAAAAATGGAGATGGGCGGGCTCATTACGCCCGACAGCCGCATTGTCTTTGTTGACGACGGAAGCCGCGACAAGACGTGGAGCATAATATCCGAGCTTGCCGAGAGCGAGGAGCGCATAAGCGGTATTAAGCTCGCGCACAACGCGGGACATCAGAACGCTCTGCTCGGCGGACTTATGACAATAAAGGACGAATGTGACTGCGCGGTATCCGTTGACGCGGATTTGCAGGACGATATAAACGTAATACCCGAAATGGTGAAAAAGTTTTCGGACGGATGCGACATAGTGTACGGCGTGCGTAACAGCCGCGAGAGCGACACATTTTTCAAGCGCAGTACCGCGCTCGCGTTTTACAAGCTGATTGGCGCGATGGGCGTGGAGACGGTATATAATCACGCGGATTTCCGTCTTATGAGCCGCAGGGCGCTCGGCGCGCTCGCCGAGTTCCCCGAACAAAATCTGTTCCTGCGCGGAATCGTGCCGACCATAGGCTATAAAACTGACAGTGTGTATTATGACCGCGCCGAGAGATTCGCGGGCGAGTCAAAATACCCGCTCAAAAAAATGCTGTCTTTTGCGTTTGACGGCATAACCTCGTTCAGCGTCAAGCCGATACGCCTGATTTGGAGCCTGGGCTTGGTGATTGCGGCTTTGGCAATCATAGCCGCCGTTTATGTGCTTATCTCCAAGCTGACGGGACACGTCACGAGCGGATGGTCGTCGCTTATGATTTCGATATGGTTCCTCGGCGGCGTGCAGCTCTTGTCGGTCGGTTTGATAGGCGAGTATGTGGGCAAGGTTTACAAAGAGACAAAACAGCGCCCGCGCTATATAATAGAAACGTATAAGAAGTAATAGTATCACAACCCCGACGCTCAGCGTCGGGGTTGTGTTCTCTTTGGCGGGATTTTAAAATCACGGTATCCATATTTCGACATATTATGTTAGTGTGGCATATATCCGAGGGATGTGTGCCGCAGACTGATTAAGAAAGGACTCGGAAAGTTATGAGTTGTGATTTTTATATCGCCCCGCCGATGGTGGCATATGCCTTTGTGCCGCCGCAGACGGTGAATATGAACAATCTGTACGCGCCCGACAAGGGTCTTGCGAGAGGCACAATCTTCCCCTGCCTTGACAAGCCGCTCGGCGTATACGGAAAAGAACAGATGACGTGCGGAGGTGTGAAAAAGGTATGACAGAACGCGACGCCCTTATGAGAAAAATTCAGGAATTTGCATTTGCGGCATACGAATGGAATCTCTATCTTGACACACATCCGAGCGACGCTTCGGCTATCGAGCAGTTTAAAAAGATGGCGGAGGCTTGCAAGCACTTTACAAAGGAATATGAAAAGAAATACGGTCCGATTACCGCAGAAGGCTCGGACGACAGCGAATGTTGGAGCTGGGTCAATGAGCCGTGGCCCTGGCAGAACTGAAAACACGGCGGAAGCCGCCCGATTGTGCGTCCGCGGACGGCGGGCGGGAGTAATGAAAATTCGCGGACAGAAAGGTTATAAAGTTTTATGTGGAGTTATCAGAAAAGACTGCAATACCCCGTTAATATTAAAAACGCAAATCCGAAGCTCGCAAGCTTTGTTGTCGCACAGTACGGAGGTCCCGACGGCGAAATGAGCGCGTCGATGCGCTATCTCGCACAGCGTTTCGCTATGCCCGACGGTCCCTCCTCCGCGCTTTTGACCGACATAGGCACCGAGGAGCTGGCGCATCTTGAGATTGTCGGCTCGGTGGTACGTCAGCTTATGAAGAATGCGTCGACTGCCGAGATTGAAAACAGCCCCGCGGGAGCGTACTTCATAAATCACGGCAAAGGAGTTTACGCGGCAAACTCAAACGGCAGTCCGTTCAATGCGTTCTCTTTCGCATCGACGGGCGACCCCATCGCCGACCTCAACGAGGACCTTGCGGCGGAGCAGAAAGCGAGAGCGACCTATGACAACATTCTTCGCGTTTCGGACGACCCCGACGTCAACGACGTTATGAAATATCTGCGCCAGCGCGAGATAGTCCACTATCAGCGCTTCGGCGAGATGCTCGACCACGTTCAGAATAAAGCCTGTGAGCATAAGCCGATGTTTCAGGGCGTTACGCTCTGATTTTTAAGCCAAAAACGCCAAAAGAGTCTTCTTTTGGCGTTTTTTCTTAACGTTCTGATAAACCGAACACACTGTCCTTCGAAGGCATAAAATTTCGCTGAAAATTCAGCTGAAATTCGGAAAAATTTATGTTGAAATTTGATTTTTTATATTGTATAATGTAATTGGTGGTTTTTAGGCAAAACATTATTCGGAGGACAGCGATGGATATTTTCTTTTCAATAATTAAAATGCTCGGCGGACTCGGTATGTTCCTTTACGGAATGAACGCGATGAGCAGCGGACTTGAGCGCGCCGCCGGCAATAAAATGAAAATGATTATCGAAAAAGTGACCGGAAACATATTCAAATCGGTCGTTCTCGGTATAATAGTGGCGGCTCTCACACAGTCCAGCTCCGCGACTACGGTTATGGTCGTCGGCTTTGTAAACGCGGGCGTTATGTCTCTTCCTCAGGCGGCGGGCGTTATAATGGGTGCAAATATAGGAACGACAATTACCGCGTGGATTTTGAGCCTCAGCTCGATAGAGGGCGGCGTATGGTATCTTGACATTATAAAGCCGGACAACCTTGCTCCGATTGCGCTTTTCATCGGCTCATTCCTTATGCTTATGGGCGGCAAGGAAAGCCGAAAAGCCAACATCGGAAGCATAGTGGTGGGCTTTGGTATTATATTTATCGGTATGAAGTATATGCAGGAGTCCATCGGAGAAAACCCGATATTTATGAAAATGTTCTCCGCAGACGTAAATCCGCTTGTCGGCGTTTGCATAGGTGCGGGCGTGACCGCAATAATCCAGTCGAGCGCGGCGTCGGTCGGTATGCTTCAGGCTGTCGCGAATATGGGTATTCTGACCTTTTCAACCGCTTTCCCGATAATTATGGGTCAAAATATCGGTACTTGCGTCACCGCTATGCTGTCGAGTATCGGTGCGAGCAAAAACGCGAAGCGAGCCGCTATGATTCATTTGTATTTTAACGTTATAGGCACCGTTGTTTTTATGCTCGCCATATACCTGCTGAAATATACGATAGGGCTGAGCTTCTGGGATGAAACAGTCTCGGCGGCGAACATTTCGACTTTCCACTCCATATTCAATGTTACAAATACACTGATTATGCTTCCGTTCACGGGCGCGCTGGTAAGGCTTGCGAACTTCTCAATCAGCGACAAGGAGTCGGACCGCAAAAGTCCCGCTTCGCTTATTGACGACCGTTTCCTTTCAACGCCGTCGGTTGCGATTCTTCAAACCAAAAAGGCAATGGTCGAAATGGCAAAGATTGCTCTGGAGAACGTGACGCTCTGCCGCGATATGATTAAGAACAAGAACTTTAAGCTGAAAGATAAATTAAAAGAAAACGAAGCGATGCTTGACGATTTGGAAATTGAGCTTTCAAACTATCTGACAAACCTTTCGGACCGAACTCTCAGTATGCAGGAAAGTCAGGAAGTGGCGGGATACTTCCATATGGTCAACGACATCGAGAGAATAGGCGACTACTGCGAGAATATTATGCAGAGTGCGCTTGAAATGCGTTCGGGAGGATTTTCGTTTACAGACGACGGAAACCACGAGCTTGGCGTTTTGTTTAAATCGGTTGAGGATATAACGCGGCTTACAATAGAAGCGTTTGAAAGAGACGACGTGCGCCTCGCAAAGAAAATCGAGCCTCTTGAAGAGGTTATCGACGAGCTTAAAGAAAAGCTCGGCAACAACCATATGGAGCGTTTGAAAAAGAGGGAGTGCAACGTCGAAATCGGCACCATATATATGGAAATTCTCAGCAACCTCGAAAGAATTGCAGACCACTGCTCCAATATGGGCGTGGCGATGGTTAAGCAGAATTACACTGTAAACGACTTCAATACTCACATATACTTAAACACCGTACATAAGGATATGCCCGAACATTACAAAGAGGATTACGAGAACTTCAAAGAAGAATATCTTATGAAATTAAATATTTAAAATTTAAAAAGATTAAAAAACGGCATATATCAAAGTGAACTGCACCAAATTGTGCGGACAGCACAAAAAAGGACATCTATGGTAAAGAATTAATATTATGCAACAAACTGG
>CANRNL010000027.1 GCA_947631965.1 uncultured Clostridia bacterium | reverse complement strand
AAATATTTCAAAAAAAGAACCAAGTCCTTTTTTCTGAACTTGGTTCTTTGCTCTCTTTCTTAACTTAATGACATTGCTCTTTCGAGCCTTTTTTTGTTTTTTCACATACGAATTTTGAAGGTTAATTATTCGCTCCATTCTTTTATTCTTTTTTCTTCAACTCCATATGCTTCGATAAGTTTATTTTTGAGCCGTATCGCCTCCTGCGTATTATTTTCAATTTCTTTCAGGTATTGAGATTTAACATACGATGCTATAAGGTTTGCCTGATATTTCGGATTTTTGACCGACTTATTTTTAATAAATCGAGAAATATCGGGACTGTTTTTTATAGCGTTCCAAATCTTTTTTTCCTGTGCTTCATCTCCTGAAATTATAGCGTCTGCCAGGCTCTGGTGAACCCACTTGCATATATCCTCATCGGTGTATCCGTATTGTTCGATAAGTTTTTTGCTGATACTCGCCGCACGTTGCGCGTCATCTGCAAAATACTTTTGATATGCCGGCTTTATATATTTTGTAAGCGTTGCACTTTTCGTCTCGCGTCCGCAATCATCAAAATATTTTTTGATTTTAGCCTCTTTTTTTGCGTTGCCCGACAAAATAGCCGCGCTCAAGTCGGAATAGCTGTAAACATAGCTTGTTTTGTAATAGTCGGCGGGCTCCGAGAACAGTTGTCCGTGCTTTATATCGGTAACATACCCCGAAATTCCTTTAAACAGATTTTCTGCATTTTGAAGCGGAACTCCGCAAAATACAGACAAATTTTTGAGTAATTTGTTTGTGCCTTTCAAAAGTGTCGCAATTTTTTCTCTGCCTGATTTGTAGCTATCCTCACCGGTTATCTTTTTTACTGCGAATACTATACTTTCGATTGAGTCAACCGTGTCGTTTATAAGAGATGTAATAGGCGTGTCCATTTCGTAGCCTTCGCCGCCGAAAATCCTTCCGAACGCATCAAGTATCGGTGTGCCGATAGCGGGAACGAGCATATTAAACCCCTGTTTTGCAAATTCCTGAATATACCATACCGCATACTTTTGTACTGAAACTTTGTCCTCATCATCTCTCCATTTATCTACCGAATGCTTAACGAAGCTCGCCGCTGCGGTCATCAGCACGAACATAAGGGCTGAAACCGCAAGCGAAGCCAAAGACTGAGCCGCCTGTGCTTTTGCGGTATTATATGCTTGTCTCGCCTCTTTGTTATTTAAATTCACATTAAGCTGTTCGCGTGCCGCTCGCATTTTCAGCATTGAAGCATACAGTATTCCCGTATTCTGAAGTGGTTGCGTCTGAAACATAATCAAAGAGCGCAAAAGCGTGTTTGTGCTTTTTTGGATTTCGGGTCTGTGCAAGATGTCATAATTCGGCTGTGTGCTTTCGATAACATTCTCATACACCCTTGTCACTTCGTTCCAATATTCTTTGTTGCGTGGACTTAATTTAAGTTGTTCCTCCACATAATATTTCGACGCTTCCCAAAGCTTGGCTGTTGTCCAGACGTCGACCGTCTGTATCCAATTTGACGGTATAGCTCCTTTCGGTATTCGCAATTTTTTGTTTGCAACGTTTTCAATCGTTTCGGTAGCTCTCTTAACCGCACTGTTTGTTATAGTGCGGTCACCGAGTTCCTGAGTCGAAAGTCCGAGCCGCCTTTTGTAATGTATGCCGGTATGCTCATCTATCTCGTCAAAAAGCTCTCCAAGATTGCGGTGCGAAGCCATAGCCTTTACGAGAGGTTTAAAACCTATAACCGCTCCGGCTGTCGGGAAAGAGGCAAATTGTTTCATCGAAACCGAAATATTAAAGTTAAGCGTAGCCGCAACCCAATTTGACTGTAATGCGCCCAAAGCTCGTGACATAGGGTCAGTCGCGCGGCGACGCGGCGTTTGTAAATCGGTGAGCATTTGCCCTATAACCCCGTCTCTTATTCCGACTCCCCATTTTTCTGCAAGTGCTTTTTTTACGCTTTCTCGGTCTGCGTTGTCCTGTAACACGCTGTTCACGCCGAAAACCTTGTTGAAATTTCGTATCGGAATTGCAAGACCGTTGTATTTTGCCACAAAATTCATATGGTCGCTTACGGAAAACGCCAATCCATAAAGGTAAAGCGGCTGTTTTGCCTGCGGAAGTATAGATTTCAAGGAACCGTTGCCCTCTATTGTAGCGTCCATTTTAAGCCCCTCGTTTTCGGTACGCAAGAAGTTTTTGTCGGTGTATATTCTGATGTACTTTTCGTCGTTTGCAATCTTACGTCCTACCAAAAGCATAGATGTCTCATTTATTGCGTCGGTAGATACTTCTCTGAAAAAGTGTCTCGCGCTTGATAACCATTTTTCATCATATTCGTCCAAAAGCCCGCGCAGCTTCTCTATATCCGCCGCGTTGACCCATCCTCTGGTTTTCTGACCTTCGGCAAACGCCCGCGCATAATCGCCTTTGTTAAAATATTTTATATTAGGCACGGTAAAGCCGCCCGTTTCAAGATGTCTGCGCCCTTGCGGTCTTTCCCATAAAAGTAAGAGATTGCAAAGCATATTTTTTGTAAGTACAACGTCGCTTCCGTCAGAGTATTTCATTCCCGTATTTATAGGCGTGGTTAACCATTCGTTGTATAGTCCGGCATTTGCCGCGCCGTCTCTGAGCCTGTCAAACGGCCGCGAGGCGTCCATTATAAACCTGTCTTGTTTATGTACGCCGTTGCTAAGCTGATTAAACATAAATTTTGCAACCGAGTTTTCATTGAATCCGCCAATCATTTCACCGACACGCATAGGATTAAGCACCTGCGAGGTTATCTGCGACAGGAAACGACGCGCTATATTTTTATCAATGCGAGGCTGTTCTTTCAATTCCTCAATCCATTTCATACCCAAATCATAATTACTTCGTGCCTCGTCAATTCCTATTTGTTTTTTTGCATTTTGCAAAATATGTTTTATTTGTTTGAGCATTGAATCAAGCTCGGAAAGCTCATAAACCGACAAATCTATTACTTTTCTGCCGCTCAGCATATTTCCGAGTGCACCGATTCTTGCGCTTAAAGCCTCGTCGTATTCACTTGCTATGTCATAATCGGGGTCGTCCTTTATCGCATCATAACGCGCCTTTAATGTATCAAGGTACATACTGGTTTTGGTTTCTTCACCGTTTTTCAAAACTCTGTCGGTATGCAAATCAACAAGTGACGCTGTTTCGGCGGCGGCTTTTATAAGCTCTTTCGGAAGCTTTCCTCGCGTTCCCAACGCCATTGAGCCGAGCTCCGTAGCGGTTTTCCTTATGCTCGCTCGATACTCCGCACGGCGGCGGCGTATTCTCATTCCGTCGATACGACCTTCGAGCCTTTTTATATCTTCGTCCACCTTGTCAAATCCATATTCTCTTTTAACCTGTTCTCTAAGTCGGTTTATGGCTTTGTCCATTTGTGTTGTTTCGGCAGGTAAGCCGTCCGCTGCAGAAACGAAGCAGGCGATAACCTCGTCCATTGTCTCTTGTATGTTTTCAATGTACGGGTTATATGCTTCGGGTTTAAGTTCTTTGATAGTGTCCGCTATCATCATAAGCTGGTCGGTCGGGTTTACGATTGTGTCGGGGAAAAAGCCGGGGAACATTCCCGCAAGTTCCGCATATACAGTATCAACGGGCGCACCGCCCTCTTTTTTGAGATTTAATCTGCCGAAATTTGCTTTTCTGAAGCTTTCGTAATCGGTAATATCGCTCTTTATAGTGTCAGATACCGTAATAGGCTGTGCCTTTAAATAGCGGTAAAGGCTTATATAATCTTCGGATATAGGCATAATTTCCGCGTTTTCTATAATGTCTTTGGCTATGTCGCTAAACGCCTCCCACATATCATCAATAGCAGACTTTTCAAACACCGAAACATTACCGCTGTTCTTGATTTTTTTATAGTATCTGCTGTATACTCCGTAAACCCGCTCCGCAGTTTCCCGAACATTTATTTTGCTGTCAAATTTTTTAATGATTTCCCTCGTTATCCGTGCGGTCGCCTTTGGGTCCGGTCTTGCTCCGCCTGTTTTTCTTATTTGCGCCTTTGCACGGTTCAAACGTGCCATAAGCTCCGTATTCTTTTTGTATATCGTCGCAAAATCACGCTTGTTTCTCTTTGCCAGCTCCAAAAGGTCGTCATTGTTTATGTCATTTGCAAAATCTATAATCTTTCGCTGCGTCTCAAATTCCGTGTCACGCTTCAAGCTGAAATGTGTATCATTTTCGGAATTTTTCGTATAATACATCTTGACAATATCCTCTTTTGTGAGTATACTGTTATTAGAGTCAAGTGTGGTGTCTGCCCGCTTGGGCAATTGGAGCCCTCTGCGTTGCGACCACTCTTGACTTCTTTTTTTGTCAATATATCGTAAATTGCCGTCCCTCGTTTGCGCTTTTATAAAGTTTTCAATATTTTTCTTTCCGAATACCGTGGCTATTCTGTTGACGTTTATATGGTCTGCTCTTCTGCCTAAATGTAAAGCAACTATGACTTCGTTTCCCTCTTTATCGGTGAGCTCTGTAAGTATCACAAAAGCACCCTTTACGGTAGCTGAATCAAATACCATAAGCGGATTTGCAATCTCGCTTGGCAGTTTCTTTATCTCGTCGGTGGATATACTGTGTTTGCCGCCCGTTATCTTTATAAGCACGTCCTGACTCATAACTACGGGCAGACTTTTTGCTTTCAACTGTTTCAGTATTTCAGGCGTTTGTCCAAGACTTAATGTGTCGGATTTTTTCAGCCTTCCGCGCATAAACGTGTCTATCTGTCCCGCGAATTTTTCCAAAGCGTCTGAATCGGCTTCAAAAATTTTGTCCGCTGTATTATTTTCAATGTTCCCCGCTCCCCGCTTCAAGCTGTACCTTATATCGTCATTCTCCGCGTCAAACGTGCCGATATTATCAGTCGCCGATTTGATTTGTTCGGGATAGAAAGCTATGTATTCTTCGTCGTTATTATTTACGCCGTCGTAACCTTGTCGTTCGAGATACTCCCTGGCTTTTGTTCCTGCGTCATTCTGACCGATAAACATATTAAGTGCCTTATATGCGACCGATTCTTTTGCAGGGTTCTTAATATCAAGGTAGTATGCGCCCGTTTTTTCTCCATAGCCTCCGGCGTCAATTTCCCACGGGCTGAAGAACATTCCCTGTATGTTCATACTGCTCCTGCCTTTTGTGCGGTCAAACACAGTAAAATCAGCGTCCGTCCCGTGATACACCACCCTCGGCGTGCCGTCCTCGTTCACAACCTTGCTGGATAATTTGGGAGAAAAATTTTTATCGTGGCTCTTGACAAGCGAGAATAAATCTGATACAGTATAGTTCATCAGCAACGGCTGAGGTGACTGGGCTAGGGAAGCACTTCCTGAACCCTTTGCGCTCAGTCGTTGGTTATCGACAAACTCCGATGGTGCGGGTAGGGAAGTGCTTTCCGAACCGATTACATCTGATTGCCGCTGATAATTCCCCGACACATTTGTGTTCGGGGTTTTACTTATGTTCTGCAATTGATAGCTTCTTTTATCGGTATCGTCCTTATTCGGATTATGCATTTCCTCAACATACAGTTTCAGCAGTTCCGCGCCGTTTCCTATATCCGCGAGCGCGTAAAAGCTGTGCATCATAACGGAATTTGGAGATTTTGCTTTGCTTTCAGGTACGGCATAGCTGTCCAGCAAAACGGCGTTTTCAACGATACCGTTGATATATTCAAGATAAGGACGGGCAGCTAAATTCTGATTGTGTGTATGTACGCGTGTCTCAGTAAAAACCTTTCCCGATACTTGAATATCCCAGCCGGTATCTGTGTTCCTTGTAACACCCCGCTCCGCGCCCTTTTTTGTGGCAACGTGAACTATTGTCTTGTCATTTGCTCGCCAATCTCCGAACCACGCGCGGAAAAACGGTGATTTTACTCCCATTTCCTTGAAATACTTCCTCGCGAAGCTCTCTGTCTTTGCTATGTCCTCTTGAGTAAATTCATTGACGCTTTTTCTGCCTATCGACTGAACCGCCCGTATGTCCTCTTGATTTATTTCGTCAGCCTTTCTCAGCGAAAATTTTGTATCATTTCCCGAATTTTCGCGTATATTATCCTTGACAATATTATCACTTTGTGATATATTATTGTCAACAGATGTTGCGCCGCTGGGGTTTAAGGAGTTATCTCCCCTCCCAGTCTTGAACGGCACAACATCTTTTGTTATTACCTCGTGAAGATAATATCTGCGTGTTTCCTTGTTTTCGCTCACAACAACTCCGACGTGTACCATATTATTGCCTATCATAATTGGTGCAGCTATGACATACGTCGCATATCCGCGCCCCTTCCAATCTTTTACATAATCAATTATTTTTCCTTTTTCGATAACATTAGGAACAGCTGCAAAAGCTATTGCCTTGTTTCGTCCTATGCCGTGTGCTATGCTGCTTCTTACCCCCTGTTCAGTCAACGCAACTTCGCCTATTTGTGGATTGACAGCTTTATTGCCGATTTGCTTAAAAAATTTCCCAACCTGTTGCAAAAGGCTTTTATCACCTTTTTTAAACTCGTTTCCTGTCAATTCCGCTACAATTCCTATTTTCGATATTTCTTTCGTTGCTTTTTTCAATTTTGTGGTAATACTTTCGCGATTTTTCTCTGTAAACAATGCTTTACTTCTGGCTTCGATTATATCAGGGTCTGTCGGGTTTTGTGCATAGCCCATACGCGCTTTTTCCGCAAGCACAACGTCCTCGTTCGGCTTCATACTTTCAGGAAATGTGTCACGCCTCTCCTCAGCCGCTATATCAGCCCCATCTGCGTTCTTGCCAACAAACGAGAACTTTTCTTTACCCTCGCTGGTTTCAGGACCGCTCTGTGTAATATTACTTTGCTGTTCACTCGTACTGCTTACCGCCGCCGCGCTTACGAGTGTGTCATACGCTCTTTGCATACGCTCGGCAAGTCCCCGCATTTCGGAAGAACCGCCTGCAAGCCTTTTGATTTTATCCAAAAGGCTCCTTAAAGCCGCTGCCAAACTTCTGAATATGCTCTTGGGTTCGTTGCTCCTTTCGCGCACTTTTTCAATGAAATCGTTGAGCTTCGCAGTGTCGTTTATTATTCCCTGCGTGTATTCCGCCACCAGTTCTTCATCGACTTCTGCCCGGCTAAGCTCTACGCCGTGCCTTCTTGCCAGTGCCGTATATTTATCTCTTTCGTATTTAAGGCCTTGCTCGCTCTCGCTGTCTATTATCCCCAGCACAAGACTTTTGTACTTGCGGTATTCCTTAGGCGATACTTTTGCGATATGATGAAGAAGCTCGTGTGACGCGATTGCGCTTATTTTGTCGTCAGCGTCAAGTGCCAAGTAAATAACGCCGTCTTTATAAAATCCGTTTTTGGTGCCCTCGTCTATTGTCGGGGTTGTCACGATTTTAACTCCAAACACGCGTGACAAATTATTAAGTGCCGCCCGCTCCGCGTCCGAAAGCTCTGTGACACTATCTCCTTGTTTGACATCGTTTTTCACGTTCGCCAGAGCCCCGCTTGCGATTGCTTTTTCCACTGCCTCTGTCGGTATAACCCTGACTGTGCTGTTGTTTACTCCTATTGTAGTTCTGCCGCCTGTTATGCCTAAAATAGTGATTTTATTTCCGTTCCGCATTGCAGTATATGTTTCTCCGGCTTTTATGCTTGTCTCCGTGTTCGCATTTCGACTTACTCCGCGCATAACGTCCTCAACTGCGTTTTCACTTTCCGCACCTGCGCTGACCTCATTTTCGCTCATAACGGACAAAGTCGTATTCCCCTGCTCAGCTTGGGTATCATTTTCCGAAGTTTCGCTTATATTATCGTCTTCTGAGTTTTGTTCGTTGCTTTTGGAATTAAGTACACGACTGAGTGTATCAAAATCAATATCGCCGCCGTGAGTTGTGTCGGAACTGTCCGCTTGTGTATCGGACGAAGAAACAATCGGATTGTTTTCAAGATTGTCTCCATTGACGCGCGATGTATCATCTGTATTTTCATTTTGTGCGTCTATGTCATTATGCTCAAGGTTTTCAAGCTCTTTTGCGATTTCACTACTCGCTTCCTCTTGCCCGTTTACCGATATATCGGTATTGTCAGCGTCAACGTCAGCGTTATCCGCCACTTGCTGTGCCTCACCTGCCGAATTGTTGCTGTTTTTGCGCACCAAAACACCGCGTACAGCTTCTGCCGCGTTCTTTATGCGCTCCGCCGCGCTTGTTTTTTCGGTAGGCGAAAATGCCTCGTCCGTTTGTGCCGCAGTCTCTGCGGGTGTTATAACGTCGGCAGTAGTGCCGTCTGCCCTAAGCCTCTGCATACCCTCGCTGTATATCTGCCGTTGCACTTGCTCGATCGGCACGGTGGCGGTGTAGCTGTTGTTATTTATCCTGACTACCGACGTTTTGCCGTCCGATGAAATCACGGTCAACCGTTTGTTGCTGTCAGGGTTTACAAACACATATCCCGCTCCGACGTCAATATTTTTGGCGATTGCCTGTTCTTCGTTTTCTATCTGCTCAATATTTTCGTTTTGAAGCCGCATAACCTGATATGCGGACGGGGTTTTGCCCTTTTCGATTTTTTTATTCAGCTTCTCGGCTAAATTCCGCGAAGCCGTGCCTTCGGGTGATTGCATACCGCTTTCTACAACGCCTTTTGCGTAGTCGGCTTTGGTCTGCCTTACCGCATCGCGGCTTGCGCCGTTTCGGTATGCGTTCTGCGCATATCGTCCGTATGCCTGCGCCCCGCTAAAGCCTCCGAACGCAAAACCGCTCAGCGCACCGCCCAAAAATGCAGCTGCATCGTCTGTCAGGCTCTCAACGGTCGCCTGTTTAACTGCATCTTTAGTGCTATTTCCGTTTTTTCTAAGTTCTTCAACGCGCTTGATGATGTCGCTGTCGGACCTAAAAAACATCGCGTCAACGCCTTTATTTGCCCAGTTGGACGCGACTTCTTCCGAGCCCTCGTATAACGCGCTTTTGAGTAACCCGCCTACAATAGTTTTTGGTTCGTTTAAAATTTTTTCCAAACCCCATTTTTCGGATAAATATTCGATTATTGCCGTGATTGTACCGCGACCGAGTGCTTTCAAAGCGGTTTCGCCTGCCTTGATTTTGTCTGCTACATCATTACTGCCTGCTTCTGCGCTCATCATTCCTGCCGTGATTCCTGACATAATTTTTGATGTTGCCGCTCCTGCTCCTGCTCCTGCTTCTGCTCCCGCTCCAGCTCCAGCACCAAAGCCGCCTGCCACCGCCGATGCAATTGCCATATCCATAAGGCTGTCGCCGGTTGACGTTGTTGTCTGGTATAAAAACTGACCTATATTGCCAACTACGGGGGCTTCTGCGCCGCCGAACCATTTTTTGGCGTATTCGTTGGTTACAACATCGCGTATAGTTGCTGTTTCGTTTGACAATCGGCGCGAAGGAGCATTTACGTTTATAGGGTTGTCAGTCAGCGCATTATAATTTTCATTTCGTGCCGCCTGTGATTCCCCTACCTGTGCCGACAAGCTATTTGCACGCGTTATAGTTTCGTTTGCCAAGGGTGCTGGGAGTACGTTCATAGATTTTAGCATTTTTAAGGCTAAAGGAGATAGTTCAAAAATGCCCTGAGCAGTTTTTAAAGCATCACCTGATATTGCTGATTTGGCTGTATTAACCGTATCTTCGCCGAGCGCAACCATAGACCTGATACCGCGAGCCGGAGCTTTGATGATTGTTTCAAACGTGGAGGCGATAGGTGCTTCTTTGGCGTATTTTGCTTGTTCTTGTCGTAAGAGGACGCCCTGAAGTGCCTCAAGGGCGCGTATATCGCTGTCTGTCGCTTTTGACCCGTCGCGTTTAGTCCATTTTGTGGTATTGAGCACACCACGAGCATATTCTTCAATTGTGGGTGGTAATGGTTTATGCGGCGATACCATATCTTCTATCGCCGTCATATCTATGCCTACTGTATCAGGGTCGTAGACAAACTTGCCGTTTGCTTTGTCGCGGAGATATTTGCTATCAACGCCCAGTCTATCCGCAAGCTTTACCAGTTCGACTTCATTAAAACTTGCGGGGTCGAGCCCATACCGACTGAACAAATTGCGTTCGTCGTTGCTCAGTCCGTTATATTTGCGGTCAATCTCTTCTTGCGCCTCCTGCCAGTCAGCTATATCTGTTAAATATGCCGTCAATGCAGACCGTTCATTTTCGCTTACCGGATTATAATCGTTTAATCCGGATATTCCGCCTTTGTCTATTGCGTCACGCGCCAGCGCACTAACCTCAAATGTCTTTCCGCTCGGCGAGGTTATAGTGGCTCGTTGTTCCGCCTTACGCTGCCGCTGAACGTATCGTAGCGCGGCTCCCGGCGTGCCGAGCAGATGCGCCTCGATTGGTGCAATACCAGGATTGTCTATGTACCGTTGTATTTGCCGCCCGTTCTCGCCGTCCAATCCCAAGACCTTCCGCGCGTACAGCTTGGCAAGTTCTTTTTGTGTACCGTAATAATATTTTTTCTGCGCCATATGCGCACCCCCTAAAATTTACCGTTTTTTAAATATTACGTCATTTTAACGCGGTGCTACTGTCTATTTTTTTGCGTTTTTGCTGTGTTTACTGTCATTTCCTCTTATTGCAATTTAAACTGTCAGCGTATTTTTCTTTTTAGTTTCAAACTTTTACATTTTCAAAACTGAAAAGCTCCCCTCTCCCGCCTCCTGCCAAAAAAATATTTATCAATGCTCATATGTTTTATGCTTTTTTCACAATTGCCTCTCGAAAATTCCCGAAAAAACACTTTTTTGATTTGTACATTTTCACCAAATTATGCCGTGGCATTTTAGAAAAATAGCATATTTGCTATTGACACTCAATAGCAAATATGCTATAATAAAATTGAGGAGATGATTAAATATGCCTGCAATATCAATGTTCTATGGTATCATAGTTAGAATGTACAACAACGGAGAACATAATCCGCCCCACTTCCACGCAGCATATCAAGAATATAACGCAGTATTTAATATGCAGGGAGAGTTGACAGACGGAGCAATGCCAAAGAAACAGTGCAAACTGATTTCCGCTTGGGCAGAGCTCCACAAGGACGAGCTTCTGGCAAACTGGGAGCTTGCAATGAGCGAACAGCCGCTTTACAAGATTGAACCCCTGCGTTAGACACGATGTTTTCTCATTACTCGGAAAGGAGAATAAATACTATGAAAAAACCTATATGGACTGTTGAGAAAGTCTGCCCCAAAAACGATTATACCCTGCTTTTGACTTTTGCGGACGGTACTGAAAAAATTTATAACGCTCGCCCGCTCCTGGAAAAAGCGATTTATTCTCAGCTTAAAAATCCGGCTTTTTTTCTTCGCGCCAAAACTGAGTGCGGTACTGTTGTTTGGAATGATGATATTGATATAGCCCCGGAGCATTTATATGAATGTTCTGTGCCTGTGGAGGGCGGTCTCGATGTCTGAAAATTGCTCTGTTATCATTGACGCGCTCATTGAGCAAAGACGCGGTAAAGGAATGACGCAAAAAGAATTAGCCGGGGCAACAGGATTAACTCAGTCGGTTATTTCTCGTTTTGAGAGCAAAAAAGCTATTCCTCAGCTCGACACGCTGTTAAAAATAGTTTCCGCCCTCGGCTGTGCTATTGTCATAGCCCACGATGTCAAATAACAACTGCCCCGCTGATAATTCAGCGGGGCAAAAGCGGCTATTTTGTCATTCTTGCACAAAAACAACTCTTTCATTTTGTGCAACTTTTCATCAAAAAGTTTAAACGGTGGGGCAATAACCCCGCCGTTATTTTTTATTCAACGGTCAGTCCGCGAAATCGTCCAAACGTTTCCTGTGCATACCTGAGCTGTCGCCATATACGTTCGGGCGAGCAAGGATAATCTGTTGCGTACCTGATAACACGATTGGATATTTCGCCATTTTTCAGCGGGCGGCGCGGCTCGACAAAATATATAGCTCGCAGAGCGTCTACTACGTCACATTTCTGAGAATATTCCAACAGCGAAATCATCTGTTCGACCGCGCGAATATCCAAAAGCATAGGCATTTTGCGTTGTATTGTCTGCCTTGCAAAGACCATTGCGGAATATACGTCAACGCCTTTTTCCAGTTGTTCGGTCAAAGACCTGTCGTATATGTCACGCCGCATCAGAGCGTAAGTTTTCTCACCGTTCGCGGCATATATCCTAAACGCGTTGACGGCATAATCCCTAATGTGGCTTTTTTTCATAATTCCCGCTCCTTAAAGCAAATTTTAAAGCAAATTAAATCAGGTAGCCTTGCCTCTACCTGATTTAATTATACCACATATACTAACGATTGTCATACTACACTTTTGCACCGCGCTGAGCCACGCATATATTTTCAATCGGTTGTGCGTCTATGCGCTCCGCAAAGTATTTACCGTACTGTGCCGGACGGGCGAGCATACGCACCTGACCGTCCCACTCCCACGGTCGGTCGGAAGAGAGCACCTTTTCAATTGTGATTTTGTCAAGGTAGTCATATGCAACATCGTTTATTTTAATCGGCAGTTGTTCAAAAAACGCCTGTTTTATGTCCGTCATTTTCGGTGTAAATAATTTATGCCACTTTGATAACACTTCGGCGTCGCTCAGGCGGGATTGTGCCGGGTCCATAAGCGAGACAAAATCTATGGGTGTATGTAATATACTGTCAGTATTTTCGTCCTTTATTGAGACACTGTATTTCAGCAGCTCCATATTGTTTTTTGCGGCGTCGGGTATTTTGTTCCAGCCGAAACGCCAAAATCCGCTTGGGTCTCCCTCTTTGCGAAAAGAAATTGCGACTATGTAATCATACGCGCTACTGTCGTACACAATCGGACAATGTTCTAAAAACGCTCTTTGTGTTTCAATCAATGTCATTGTTCATCGCTCCTTTTTGCCTCGGCATAGTCCGAGATATTTTCAAGTGCGCCTTTGCGTATCGCGGCGGCTCGGCGGGCATAGAAACCGTCTACCGTTTCAAACCACGAGCAACGCGCATTTTGCGTTCCCTTTTTGCAAAATGTCTTTTTTAAAATTTTGCATCGGCCGTTCTGCAGGTGGCAACATTCAATCGCGTATTTCTCAATCGTATCGTTGTAATCGCCGCTGCTGCGCTCATTGTCCCAGTCGAATTTTTTGCGCCAATAATAAATTGTCGAGGTGTATGTGTTCAGTTTACGCGCTATTTCTGTGACTTGCTCGCCCTCTAAGTACATCTCCTTTGCCGTTTTGACTTTTGCCATATCAAAATCCATTTGTGTCACTCCCTTCTTATGGACTTTCCCTTTTCTCTGTTTCTTACGTTGCGCTTCGGTCGCCACACAAGAGCGGACGGCTTATAAAGGCGGAGAAATAAATAATAATCCCCGTTAAATTCGTTGTGCAGCGGCTCGATTGCCGCGATGTCGTACTCCGGCAAACGCTTGTCCCATTGGTAAAGCTGCTTGAAGCCGTCAATGTCGCCCGCGCAGGCAGCCTTATATAATTTTTTCGCCCGTCCGAACGTGATAAAACTGTCGTTCTTGCGCTCCGTCGGCTTTTTTAAATTTTTTGACCCGCTCCAGCGACGATATAAAACGCGTTTACTTTTGCATATGTAGTTAACCAGCCTGTCCGCTCCGTCCTTGTCAAGCTTCAAACGACTGAGGCTAAACAATCCCAGCCCCCAGGCGTCCTCTATTTCTTCACGCGGTACGCCGCCTGACAGCAAAACGTGAAAATGTATGTTTCCCTTTTCGCTTTGCTCGATTGTCCAAATATATCTAAGCTCCGCATTATGCTTTTTATATACTTTACGGACGCGGCGAATAAAATTCTGCCAATCCTTTCGAGCTTGCTCTACGCTTTCCGGACGCGTTGAATCGAGGTATGTAGGTGTTCCCGAATAGTCATTTGTGCCGAAATTCGTTTTTGCAAGTCGTGACAATTTCCGCTGAGCGTTTTTCTCGTTGAGCATTTGACGAACTTCCGACGACGGTTTTCTCTTTTTTCTTCTCGAACTTTTGCTTTTGTATTCAAAAACGGGAAAAACGGCTATATCCATATAATCCGAACCGCATATGTATTTTTGTTCTCTGTACGGTATCACCGTTTATTCCCCCCTTGCTTTTTCACTCTTTGTTTTTCTGTTTTGAAAATATTTTAAATTCGACGATAACTTATCATTGAATATACAAGCCTAAAGGGCAGCCGCCCTTTTGGCTTTATTTTTTCCTATTATATATAGGAAGATTTTTAAAACATCGACATCTGACCGTCAGTTGCCGCGCGGAGCATATATTCGCCGGTCGGCATTTGAATAATGGCGTATTCTCCTTTTACTCGTCCTTTGGAACCGACTTTTTGCTTGAGCGTTGATGTTGTTTCAAACTCAAAGTGCGGGACCAGCACACGCGATACAGCTCCATCTGCATCGGTATGTGTAATTTGCTCCATATCTATTTTTAATTTCAGATTAAGAGTCGCGCCCGAAAATCCTTTTTCATCTATTTGCTGGAGTGCGAGCTGAAGCACACCATTAAAATCAGCGCGTAAATCGTTAAACGCCTCATTCTCTATTCCGAAAATTTCTTCTTTCATCTTTATCGCTCCCTTTTCGATTTTTATTCCGCTTTGCTGACTATCTCAGCCGCGCAGGCGGCGTAACCCGCTATGTCAACGTAGTTGTCCAATTTAAACTCGCCGCCGCGAGCGCGGGCGAGTTTAAACTGTATCATCATTTCGGCGACGTCCTTCGCGGTCAGGAAATCCGTCAGCTTGTCCCGCAATAATACAGTCCATAAATCGGCTATCATCTGGAAATTAGCTTCGGGCTTGCCGTACTGCCGTTCCCGCTCCCCGGTTACCGCCACCTTAGCCGCGTCTAAACATTCGCTCCTCGTCATATGTTCTCAGCCTCCTCTTTCACATAAAGCTCGTGTGTTCCGTCACGCAAAGCCCGCTCCTCGTCGCTCGGCTCATAGCCAAGCGCAATTATAAGTTCATAAGTTTGGTCGAGGTCAGGGTTTGTTTTGTATGTACCGTCGTATTTTAAATAATTGTTACCTCTGCCGTCCTGCATTGATTCGTATGCTACATTCAAAAGCGTATGTGCGGGGTCGGTTATCTGTGGCGGGATTTCCACTTTTCTGTAATGATAGTCCTCGGCAGCGATTTTAAGTGCGTAAGCAGCAAAGCGCATAATTTCATTTGCGTGTTTCGCCACCGTCTTGGGAGAAATAGAATTTATAAAATCTGCTCGAAGCTCATACGCCGTTTTGTTAGCCTCGTCGAGCTGCGCCCGCCTGCGCTGTATTTCAGCGGTCGCGCGATTTGCTTCCTGTGAGGCTTTTATTTCTTCTGTTGTCGGGCGGCGATAAATATAAATGCTAAAACTGTCTCTTGTATAAAAAAGCTCCGTGTCGGTCGGCAAGTCTGCAACGATTTCATCCGGGTTATTTGTAGAAACAAAATTTTTTACATACTGCAATCCTACTGCGCTATTGATTTTTTTCGCCGCGCCTTGGAGACATTTTTCAATTTCGCTCAACCTTTCTTTGCGTTTTTCGGCGTCCCGCGCCTGTTTGATACTGTATTTAAAATTGCTTGTGCCGAGCTGTTTAACCAATCCTTCGCGCGTTTTCGCATTTTTGATTTTATTCAGCTCCATAAAGTCAAGAAGCGTTGCGCCGCGATTAAGTGCGGCGACCGTATCATTTTCATTATATCTAAGGATATTCAAGCGGCGGTCGATAGTCGCGCGGGAAAATCCTGTTTTTTTGGATATTTCGGTTTTGGTTAATCCCAAATCCATAGCGAGCTGAATACCTTTAGCTTGTTCAAACGTGGTCAAGTCCGAGCGTTGCATATTTTCGAGCAACATTGTTGACGCCTGAGTCTTTTCGTCCATTTCGCGGACAACCGCCGGGACGCATTTTAAACCCGCCTGTTTTGCCGCAGCGCAACGCCTGTGTCCTATGATACATCGGTAACGCCCGCCGTCCGCAGGGACCAACGTCAGATTTTGCAAAACTCCCTGTGCCTTTATCGACGCCGCCAGCTCCGAGAGGTCGCCCAAATCCTTACGCGGATTATTCGGGTGCGGGTCGATTAAATCCAAATCAACTAAAACTATTTCGTTTGCTGACATTTAAATCATCCTTTCACTTTAAAAATTTTTTGTTGCTTGTCCGAACATTCGCTCTGCTCACTTTAAAATTTTAAATAAGTTTACGGATTGGTAACGACATTATTCGCTCCCTGAACGGTTACCCAACCGTGCTGTAAACGTGCCTCAGCTTCTTTCATCTGAATAAGTTCGGGAGTAATTGATTGGCTGATTAACCTGTTAGCTTCGGCTTCGGCTTCGGCCTTTGCAATTGTCTGTTCTGCTTCAACCTTTATTCTCAACAAATCCTGTTCCGCCTTAAGGGCTTCCTGTTGTGCCGTCTGCTTTGCCTCAATCGCGCGGTCAAATTCTTCCGAGAAGCTAAAATTGATGATATTAAATTGCTCTACCGTCAACCCATAGCCCGATATTTTTTCGTTCAAATTATCCCTCATTTGAGAGCCTATTTCTTGGCGTTTTGTAATAAGTTCCTCTGCCGAGTAAAGGGCTGTTACAGCTTTTAAGCTCTCCTGAATTGCAGGACGTACAATGGTTGCTTCGTAATCGTTACCGACATTTTTATAGAGGTTTGCCGATTGCAAAGGATTTACACGATAATTGACCGATACAGTTGCATTTACAGTTTGTAAGTCGTTTGATGAAGACGACCCTTCAACGTCAACCCTAATTACGCGGTTGTCAACTTTTTTGACCGACGTAACAAATGGCGTTTTTATATGTAATCCTTCTTGCAATACGCCGTCCTGAACCGCACCCATTTGCACAAGTACGCCTGTGTGACCTGCGGGAATTATTGTCGTTGATGCAAGTAATAGAATAAGCAAAAATATTGCAACTACACCTGCTATAATCAATTTAGTCAAATTTTTCATAATGTTTTCCATAATGTTAATGAACCTCCTTAAATTTTATAAAATATTTTTATTTTTCTTTTATTTCAAGCCCCGAACATTCTCTCTGCCTCGATGCGGAGGCTATCCATAGCCACAGAAAACCGTTCCACTTCTATGCGAAATTGTTCGACGTTGTCAATAAATAACTGCGCTTGACTGATAAACTTCCGCGCCTTTCGGCGGGCGCAGATATTTTTAATCCACCGCGCGGCAACTACCAGCGGATTGTATATACTTGTCTGCATTTATATCACCTCGTCCTTCGGTTCCTCGATAAAATACCCCAGATTTTTTTATGGGCAATGCGGTTAATCCTATATTCTGGCAGTTTCTGAGGAAGCCCCAGTCGATAGGGCAATGGGAGCAACGAATGTAACCACTACTGCAATGCAAATCATATTCGCAGCAGTAACAGTAGTAGGAAATTTTTTCAAGATTGTAAAATTCAAAATATTCATCTTTTTCTACTTTGCGCCTGACTTCGCGCGTCCGTTTTGCTATCCAATGCCATAATTTGCGGTGGTTTGATATTGCTTCAGCCTTCGTAAGTTTCATTTATTTCTCCTCCATTAAATCAGGATTATCGTGTATATTGCCGATAATCTCCGCTGTATAATCCGGTCTCAGAGGGAAAGTGCGCTGATTATTTTTAAGGACATATGTACCATTCTCATATTCCACCACAAACCGGTCTTTACCGCTATAATTCTGACCTTTGCCGTTTTCACGTCCATATTTCGGGGTTTCGATAATATCGTGTTCCATAATTATCACCTTACGCTTATCCTTGACACCGGTACATTGTCCAACCGTATCGGGAATAACCTCGAACGCATATACGCGATACGTGGCTTCCTCGTTATATATGCTTAGGTATTGCGGTATAATATACGTTTCTTTTGTTATGTCGTTCACCATTAGGTAACCGTCTACCCACTCACCGTTGTCTTCGCGCTTGCCACGATATAACGCTCGTTCCGATATGTTAGTCATTTTTCACACTCCTTTTTTTCCGCCGCCATACGGTTCGCCTTGTATTCGTTGTACTTCTGCCTGTACTCATAACTTTTTCCAAAAATGTTCCACGCTGCTTTTACGACATTCGGCTCAAACGGTCTGATTTTTTCCAAATCATCAACCGCCTTGTACGAAATAGGGCAACCGCAACAGCCTGTGCGGGTTAATCCGTAAACCTCATAGGCGTCTGAATATTTTATCCCGTAGTAGTCTTTGTACCATTGTTTGTCAGCGTCCGTCACATAGTACAACGGGCGGAGTCTGTATGCCCTCGGCGTCCAAAAGCCCCAGGCAACATTTACCGACAATATCTATTAAATCTGCTTTGTTGCTCAAAATGTCTCACCGCCCGCTCCTAACTCTAACCGATTGTCACAATATAACTGATACAGCGTCGCGCCGTTGCGGTCTGCAATCATATACGGTAAAAATATCTCGTCGAACGATACCATTTCCGTCTCTAAAATCGCGAGCTGAGCGTCAACCCAGTCCTTGACAATGCGCCACGCCACCCGTGCCGCCTGTTCGCGGTCGCACTTAACGCCTTGCTCGTGCAGTACCCGATGCGTTGCGTCCACGTTCGCCGGAAGCCTATATCCGCACTCTCCGTTCGGTGTCATAACCGAAAAACAAACAGCCTCTATTTTGCCGGTGTCGTCATAATCAAACATTACCTTGCGTGCGCCGTGTACCGCCAGATTACCGTGTATTTCTCCTAACGTGCGTTCAACGGAAATTTTGGTCGTATAATTTTTAATCGGCATTATAACACCACCTTCCATATGTGCGTTTTCTTTGTGCTGTCGTCGCTGTTTTTATGGAGAAAATCCATTATGTCGGTCGGCGGTGCGGTGTATTTCTTCGCGGCGTTGTTAAAAATGTCAACCATAGCCAGCAAAAACGCGGCGCGTTCTGCGTTGGTACTAAGCTCAGGCGTTTTTTCTGCAAATGTGATTATCTTATCCGCCATTTTCGCGCCCACGTTGGACGGGTTGCGATGCGTGTAGGCGTTCATTACGGCTTGTATTGCCAGAATGCCGCATATACCGCCACAAAGAGCACCGAACACGTTAATCCAGATAGGCATATCCATAACCGCGCCAATCACCGCAAACGATATACATACTATTGCCGACAACGCGTGCACAATAAAATCACCTATATTTAATCTTTTTTTAATATTTTTCATATTTAATTACTCCCTTCTTTGTCTGCAAATATTTTTTCCGGCAGCTCCGCAATCATATCCGCCAGCTCGGCGGCACGTTCCCAGTCCTCATCGTTGCAAGCATTCCATCGGAGATAAAGCCCGTAGCTACAGCTGCATTCGTTCTCGGTGCTGCCCCAGTCAATAGGACAAAATGCGCAAAAACCGTCAAGTTGCTCGTCATAATGGCAAACGTAAGAGTTACCAAACGGTACGTCACCGTCAGAAATATTATTTTGTTTAAAATATTCTGATTTTTTTACTTTGCGCTTGAGCTTGCGCGTCTCTTCTGCTATCCAGTGCCATAATTTGCGATGGTTTGATATTGCTTCAGCTTTCGTCATCATCGCGCATACACCTCCGCCGCGCATCGCCCATAGGCGGGAATATCCGCATCGGACGCTACCAGCACGTCAATTTTGTTGCCGTGTATCGCGCCGCCACAGTCCATAACTACCCTGTCGCCTATTCCGTCTATATAGACCCGCGTCCCGTAGGGCAATACAGACGGGTCGGCGGCTATGCAAACGCCCACAACGTCGGACAGCACCGCGCCCGTCGCGGTTAAATTACTACCGCCGTTTTCGGCTGGGTCGCAGGTGTAATACGACACATCAAACGTACCCAGATACTGCCCCGCTCCGCCGCTTGCGGCGGCGACGGTTGCCTTAGCGGTTTTCGCCGTCGGCGTGGGTGTTTCGGTCGGCGTGGGGGTTTCGGTCGGTGTGGGTGTCGGCTCCGGCGTCGCTGTCGGCACGGGACCGACAAAGGCATTGTCGGCTTCTGCCTCAACGGTCACGCCCGCAAGCGTCATAGCATAAACCACACCGGCAATCGCCGCGAGGAGTATATCTAAAATAATGATAATTGTAATTACTTTTTTAAAACTTTTCATATGTTTATCCTCCTACCACTTAAAAGCCTGTCCGCATTTTCCGCAGATTCGCGCGCCGTGCGTAAACTCTTGCGCATTCTTCGCGGTGTACTCCGCGCCGCAACCGGGGCATTTAACGTAGCCGCCGTGGTTTTCGGTCTGCTTCGGGTTGCACCGCTCCAGGCACTCAATCGCGTCGTCCAGTGCGTCTATGTAGTCCAACGTGTGCTTGTCGCCGACGCGGGCATTACCAAACCCCGCCCGCTTGCGCGCAAAAAATTTAATTGCTTTGTCATAACTTTTCAATTTTCGACAACTCCCATTCCGTTCCGACGCGCATCACCGCCGCTGTATTTCCGTTTTTTATGTTCTCTTTTGCGTTTGCGGTTGCAATCTCAATAATTTTTTCAAGGCAGGCGTCAAACCCCGCCAGAGGATTACTCGTCAAATCGTTTATCTCTTGTGTCGTTTCCGCGAGGAGGGCATCGCATTGTATGGTTGAATAGAGTAATGCTGTCAACGCCGCAATCGACGTCGTAATGTCGTCGATGATGGTTTGCGGTACCCCACGCGCGAGTATGTCGGTCGTTGTTTTGTCGTTCAATTTTTTGGTTTCGTATTTAATCATATTGACACTCTCCTTTGATTTTGATATAATGTCATTGTGACATTTTTATTTTTTGTTATTTAATCTTTGGACTGTCGATTTCCCGCCAGTCCACTTTTTTAATTTAAACTTCAAATAATTTTTCAAATCGTGTACGCTCCGCTTCTATTTCCGACCGATGTTCCGCTTCATACCATATCTCACCAAGTCTTTCCCTTATTGCCTTTTGTTCTTTCGGAGAAACTATATCGTCTGTTGCTATCACTATGCGTGTATTTCCTATTTTGTAGTCCTGTGCTATGTTATTGGGCAGTTGACATTTTGCCAAAAGTGGCTCTTGCAGTTCGGATAACGGTATTGTTTTAATGGCCGATACCTGTTGCATTTTAAAATCGCCTCCTTGCTCAAATTCTATTCCGCGCTCAGCTCGTCATATTCACTTTCCCATTTTTTCACCCACTAAGCGGACGCACTCTTTTACCGTCGAACGACAGCCGCCTCATCGCGTTGTATGCTTTATATTCGCCGTTTTCAATGCACTCGTTCAGAATCCGCTCGACTTCTTCTTCCGTTCGGCACAGCATTTCGCAAATGTGAGCGATACTGTCGCCGTCCGCTGTCCACCAACATATACATCTGCGTGTCAGGTTGGTCGGCGCGTTCGGGTTTAACTTTTTTTGTGCGACGTTATGTGCGCCGCTGTTGATGCCTCCCATTTTTCTCGCCGTCCTTTCGCAATTCGCTCTCTTTCTCATTTCTGTTCCCCTTGTTCCCTTTCATTTAAAACTGTATTTGAGTTTTTGTTTTCTTCGCCGAGTATAAGAAAGTCCGTAGTGCAGCCAAACACCTTTGACAGCCGCGAAACCGTATCTATACCCGGCAGCTTGACGTTATGCTCGAATTTATTTATAGCCGTTGGCGTAACAAAGATTTTCTCCGCAAGCTCCGTCTGCGAAAAACCCGTCTTTTCTCTGAGTTCTTCTATTCTTTCGCCTATAGTCAACTCTTTCACCTCCCTCGACGCGTTCCTATTTGATAGTCCCTACGTTGACAAATTCTCGCATATTATGTATAATTTTTTTGGTGATAAATATGGATAAACTTAGTGTAAAAAATCAAGAAAGAGTTCTCGATATTTTGATTCGCGCCACCCGTCAAAATTCCAATGAGATTGAAGTCACAAGGGATTTTGTCGATAAATTCACTTTCGTTGACCGTAAATCGCTTATTCAAATTTTGCTGATACTCCAAAGTGAAGGTTATATCGACATAGTTTACAGCGATTTTTCGGGGGAAACGCATAATTCTATCAGGGTATTGCCGTCGGGCTTTGCTTATAAACCGCGAAAAATTGCTAAAAACAAAGAATGGCTGTGCGGTTATGCCGCCGGCGTAGTCAGCGCAGTTGTCGCCGAGGTCCTTATCAAATTGGTATCCCTTTTGTTCGCAAATATGCTATGATTACCGCTCCCGTAAGTATTCCGAGTATGTAAAACACAATCGTCCACGGATTTTTTGTTGTCGGGTCTTTTAAATGTCGTATTTTCATCTTCCCTCACCTCCGTTCTTTTATTTGTGACTTGGTTATAGTGTAATTCTAAAAATATGCGCATTATCACCCGAATTTTTGTCTGCCAAAGCCGGTGTTTCTCTCAGACATTCAAGAAGATATACCGAACACGCAAGATTGAAGCAGATTTCTTTGTCCTTTTTTTCGCTGAAATAATCATCAATAAGCGCGAATAAAAAAGTTTCCTCCGCCGCAATAAGACTGAGCACCTGTTCCCGGTCGGCGGCATATGCCCGTTGTATACTCTCCGGTTGATACTCTGCCAGTCTTTCGGTGCTTTTTCGGAACAGCTTTTCCCGCTCCCGTTCCTCAATCCTCCACATCTTCCCTCACCTCCGTTCCTTTATTTGTGACTTGGTTTTAGTATAATCCCTAAATATAGGGATTGTCAACCCAAAATCCTTATATTTAGGGATTTTTGTTATTTCTGCACAAATTTTATTATCCGTCTTTGTGCAGCATTTCCAAAAAAATCTTTTGACAATTTGTCGCTAGTAAGATATAATATTATTGTGCGGTGGGTAAAATATGATGGTAGGAGGTTATATTATGGCGACAAAATCCATATTAAAAGACGTGAATATTAAAAATAAACGTTCGGCAAAAAAGTTTGTTGATGCTTTGGAAAATGCTTCTGGAAAAACCTCTAAAACTGTGGTATATAGTAGAACGGTTACCGAATTAAAAGGTGATGATATTAAAAAATATTTTGGAGATAAAAAATGGCAGGATACACAAGATTAAATTTATCTGATATGATTGCAGAACTCGGAGAAGATAAAACCATTCGTATCATCTCCGAGTTTTCTTGTCCCCTAAATACGGATGTAGAGGATTTTTTAAAACATAAAGCTATTGAATTTGCAAAACAGCAAATATCTCAAACACATTTGGTATTTGCTCTATATAAAAACACACCTATTCTTGTAGGGTATTTTACTCTTGCTAATAAGATTGTAAACGTGGCAAAAAAGCATCTTTCAAAAACATCAAAGAAAAGAATATCTAAATTTTCACAATATAGTGACATTTGTAGTGGATACCCAATACCGATGCCGTTGATTGCCCAATTAGGTAAAAACTACGCAAACGGTTACGATTGTCAGATTTCCGGAGATGAACTGCTCAAAATGGCTTGTGATACTGTCCGACAGGCTCAGCGTATTATTGGCGGCAAATTTGTATATCTGGAATGTGAAGACAAAGAACGATTAATCTCTTTTTATGTTTCAAACGGATTTATCGAATTTGGAGAACGTATGCTTGATGCGGATGAAAAAAATCATTATGGAGGACAATTCCTTATACAAATGCTTAAATACCTGCGCTGAAGTTTACATATAAAAATCTTGAATCCTAACCCCAAGCGGCGGAGCTTATCGCTCCGCCGCTTGGAGTTCTGAAAGAAGGATGTATGAAAAAG
>CANRNL010000026.1 GCA_947631965.1 uncultured Clostridia bacterium | reverse complement strand
ATATATCGTAACACAAAAACGGAGTTTCCGTATATTCTTTTTTTCACTATTTGTAACACATCTATTGTAAACCTACAGATAAAATTTAAAATCAAAGAAAAAAATGATTGACATATTATATAAATTGTGATAAAATATACTTCGTTTTCGGGGTGTGGCTCAGTTTGGTAGAGCGCTGCGTTCGGGACGCAGAGGTCGTAGGTTCAAATCCTGTCACCCCGACCAGCGCCGAAAACGGCGGATTTTTTCGAAGACCTTGCAATACAAGGTCTTCTTATTTTACCGCCGTTTTCGGCGCTTCGTCGCAAGTTTCCCTTTATGCTCCGATTTCCTTTTTTCCAAAAAGAAAGTCTGCGCCCGCTTCCTTGCTCCTTATCGACAAAAATCCAATGATTTTTGTCGATAAGGAAGAACAGCGAAGCTACTTAGCTTTTAAAATTTATTTTTAAAAGCGTGTATGCGTAGCTTGTTCTGACGCGGACGGCGCCCTCGACGTCCCGTCCGCGGATGTACTCACGCGGAAACTTAAATAGAAACGGTAAAGTTGGGAAACAACTTTACCGTCCTTGGGTTTTAGCCGCGCATTTTAGACATCAGTCTTATGCGCGGTGGGGTTTTTAGGGGGTATCCCCTTGAATAGTTCTTTTGATTCTTTTCTTGCTATCAAGAAAAGAATATATCCCGCACATCAGTGCGGAAAACATTTAAAAATAAAATTTGCCCGCGTGTAACGCGGGCAATACGGGCGAACAAGGTTCGCCCCTACAACGTCGTAAGTTTCCCTTTACGCTTCGCCGCCCGCAAGCGAGCGTTTGCGCTTTTACGGGAGACTTGCTCCTCTTTCCCAAAAAGCGCAAGTCGCTTTTTGCGATTTACGCGGCTTCGCCGCATTTTTTATTTCTGCGGTGCGTCAAGGGCGCCGCACCCTACGACAAATGTGCGCGTTTTACTTTTTATATAAAGTTATCTGTGCTTTGTTATAATTTTACAGGGTTGGAGGAAAATCGAAGTGCGGAGCGCGGGCAAAACGGGCGTTTCGGCGGCACAATGCGCCAACGAAAATCTAAGCGGAATCCGTCTTTAAACGGGTTCCGCTTATTAGTTATATTTTGCTTAAATTTCGACATCACACTTTCCCTCAAAGGGAAAATATGTGTTCGTCGCAGTTTTATCGGCGTTACTCGTAATCCACCACGTTTATCCAGCTTTCGAGAAATTCCTTTTCGTCGGGATTTTTCTTTACAAGCTGTGACGCGGCTACGATAGGCAGCCACGACTGAACATACTGGAGCGCGGTGTCCGACTTTTTGCAGAACAGTCTGATGTACTTTTCCGCAAGCTCATCCTTTTTTGCGAGCTTGAACAGCAGATACGTTCTTGCCACGTCCTCGGATGCGTTGCCCTGCGTCGCGTGCGACCAGTCGAGTACATAAGGCGTGCCGTCGGGCGTTATGATAACGTTTGACGGGTTGTAGTCGCCGTGGCAGACCTTGGTGTGCTTTTTCATACCGTTAAGACGCGTGTGCAGCTCGTAGCGCGTTGTCGCGTCGAGGTCGCTCTCCGAAATTTTGCGGTTCATTTTATCGTGTATTTTCGTGAGCATAGGGCATTGCTTGTTTTGAATTTCAAGCTGTGTATCAACGAACAGTTCAAGATATTCGTCCTCCTTTTCGGGGTGCTTTTCCATAAGCGACGCGAGCGTTTCGCCATCGATAAAGTCCGTTATGATAGCCCACTTGCCGTCTATCTTTGTCACCTCTCGTATCTTCGGAATGTTAAGTCCGGTTTCCTCAATACGCGCGGTGTTGAGCGCCTCGTTTAAAACGTCTGCGGTGTTGTAATGCTCGTCGAAAACCTTGATTGCCGCGTCGCCGTCACGGTAAACGGTCTTGTCGGGACGCGTAGCGATAATATTATTCAGATTCATCTCAATTCTCCTTTCCGTAATACGCGTTCATATACAGTTCTTTCATTTCGCTGATTAAGGGATAGCGCGGGTTCGCGCCGGTACACTGGTCGTCGAACGCCATTTCGGTCATTTCGTCGAGTGTTTCAAGGAATTTGTCCTCCTCAACGCCGTAGTCGCGGATTGTTTTCTTTATACCGACGGCTTCCTTTAATTCCTCTATCTTCGCGATAAGTCTTTCGAGCTTTTCCTCGTCCGTCCTGCCGCCCAGATGCAGGAAGTCGGCTATTTCAGCGTAGCGACCGAGCGCGTGCGGGTGGTCGTACTGCGGGAACGTACCCATTTTTTGCGGAGCTTCCGCGGAGTTGTAGCGCATAACGTCGGTGATAAGCAGCGCGTTTGCAATTCCGTGCGGTATGTGGTGGAACGCTCCGAGCTTATGCGCCAGTGAATGACATACGCCCAGGAAAGCGTTTGCGAACGCCATACCCGCCATACACGACGCGTGAGCCATCTTCTCGCGCGCTTTCGGGTTTGCCGCGCCCTCGCTGTACGCCGCGGGGAGGTAATCGAATATCGTCTGAATTGCCTTGAGCGCAATACCGTCGGTGAACTCTGTCGCCATAACCGACACATACGCCTCAAGCGCGTGAGTGAGCGCGTCTATACCCGACGCGGACGTTAAGCCTTTCGGCATATTCATCATCAAATCCGCGTCAACTATCGCCATATCGGGCATAAGCTCGTAATCGGCGAGCGGATATTTGATTCCCGTCTTTTCGTCGGTAATAACCGCGAACGGCGTAACCTCCGAGCCGGTACCCGCCGAGGTAGGAACGGCGATAAACGTCGCCTTATCTCCCATATGAGGGAATGTATACACACGCTTTCGTATGTCGATAAAGCGCATTGCCATATCCATAAAGTCAGCGTCGGGATGCTCGTAAAGTACCCACATAATCTTGCCCGCGTCCATAGCCGAGCCGCCGCCGAGCGCGATGATAACGTCAGGCTCGAACGCGCGCATAGCCTCCGCGCCTTCCTTTGCCGACGCAAGCGACGGGTCGGGCGCTACGTTAAAGAATGTCGTGTGCGTTATTCCCATTTCGTCGAGCTTGTCGGTAATAGCCTTTGAATAACCGTTCTTGTATAAAAATTCGTCAGTTACGATAAACGCCTTTTTCTTGTTCATAACCGTCTTTAACTCGTCAAGCGCGACGGGCAGACAGCCTTTCTTTATATACACCTTTTCCGGCGCTCTGAACCACAGCATATTTTCTCTCCTCTCCGCAACCGTCTTAATATTCAGTAAGTGCTTGACTCCCACGTTCTCCGAAACGGAGTTGCCGCCCCACGAGCCGCAGCCCAGCGTCAGAGACGGAGCTAATTTGAAGTTGTAGAGGTCGCCTATGCCGCCGTGCGAAGAAGGAGTGTTTACGAGTATGCGGCAGGTTTTCATCCTCTCGCCGAATTTTGCGAGCTTTTCCTGCTCGGTCACGGTGTTGAGGTAAACGGATGATGTGTGACCGTAGCCGCCGTCGGCGATAAGCTGCTCGGCTTTGTCGAGCGCATCGTCGAAATTCTTTGACTTATACATAGCAAGCACCGGAGAGAGCTTTTCGTGCGCAAACTCCTCGCTCAAATCAACGCTCTCAACCTCGCCTATCATCACGCGTGTCGCTTCGGGAATTTCAACGCCTGCGAGCTTCGCTATTGTGACCGGCTTTTGACCGACAATTTTCGCGTTCAGCGCGCCGTTTATTATTATGGTCTTGCGTACTTTTTCAATTTCGTCCTCTTTGAGGAAGTAACAGCCGCGGTACGCAAATTCCTTCTTAACCTTTTCGTAAATCGACTTATCTACGATAACGCTCTGCTCCGACGCGCAAATCATACCGTTGTCGAACGACTTGGAGTGTATGATTGAGTTTACCGCAAGCAGAATGTCGGCGCTTGAGTCGATAATCGCGGGAGTGTTTCCCGCGCCCACGCCGAGTGCGGGCTTGCCGGACGAGTACGCCGCGTTTACCATACCGGGACCGCCGGTGGCTAAAATGCAGTCCGACTCATGCATAATGAAATTGGTCATATCGAGAGACGGAACGTCTATCCAGCCGATTATGTTTTCGGGTGCGCCCGCCTTGACCGCCGCTTCAAGCACTATTTTTGCCGCTTCGACCGTGCATTTTTTCGCTCTCGGATGCGGACTTATAACGATACCGTTGCGGGTTTTGAGCGCGATAAGCGTCTTGAAAATCGCCGTTGAAGTCGGATTGGTCGTCGGAATTACCGCCGCCAGAACGCCTATCGGCTCGGCAATCTTCTTTATGCCGAACGACGCGTCCTCCTCGATAACGCCGCAGGTTTTGGCGTCTTTGTACTTATTGTAAATATACTCCGAGGCGTAGTTGTTCTTTATAACCTTGTCCTCGACCACTCCCATGCCGGTTTCCTCGACCGCCATTTTAGCGAGCGGTATCCTTGCCTGATTTGCAGCCGTCGCCGCGACCTTGAAAATTTTGTCCACCTGCTCCTGAGAGTAGGAGGCAAATTCCTTCTGCGCCGCTCTCACCTCGGCAAGCCGCTTTTCAAGCGCCTTCACGTTGTCAACCAAATGCTTCTCCATATCACCGTTTCCTTTCTTAGTTTATTGAGATTGATAAAATTTTAACAATCTTTTGTTTCATTTTACCATATATAATATTAAGATACAATATTAAACTTTAACTAATCTTAACTAAAATATTACATTGTTTTTGTGAATAATTTTTACAGCCGTAAAATTATCTCGGCCGTGGTTTGAAACTTTGAATTTATTATAAGGTTGTCGAATTTTCGCGGAGGTATAAAAATGTAATGCAAAGCAGAAACGGCAAAATAAGGAGACGCACCAAAAAGCCCGCAGGACTTTTTGGTGCGTCTGTTTTTATTTAGTCGGTTGTTGTAAGCTTTTTAACCGAACAAGCTCATAATATGAGCAACGACCAGTCCGCCGCCGGTACCTATCACATATCCCAGAAGAGCCATTATGATACCCACCGGAACCAGTGCGCTGCTGTATGTACCCGCGAGTACCGGAGCGGTCGCCGTACCGCCGATATTGGCGAGCGACGCAACCGCGCTCGTGAATATATCGAGCTTCAGAACCTTTGCAAGTATTACCATAATAAGCACATGGATAGCAAGGATTATAAATCCCGATAACAGCCACGCAGGAGCGTTACCCATAGCCGAAAGGTCGGCTCTCGACGCAATAAGCGCGATTACTATGTAGAGCATTACGTTTGAAATTTCCTCTGTGCCTTTAATCTTACCAAACGGAGTCATTGCGAGGCAAACGCCGAGTACGGTCACGAGAAGGACTGTCCACGTCGCCTTGTCAAAGAACGGAAGCGCGTCGCTTATGAGCGCTCCGAGCTTTTGGCAGACCGCGGAAACGAGAAGTCCCGCGCCTACGAGCAGAATAATGTTTTGCCATACGAGCGGCTTGGTGTTTGCCGCCGCTTCCTGAGCGAGCGACTCTCCCACTTCGTCGATAATATGCGTATCGGCTTTTGTCCACTTGTTGAACTTATCCGCCATCTGAATTGCCCACAGGAGGAACATAACGTAGAGCGTAGCGCAGATAGAGTCCATAACAAGCGCGTAAGCCATTGTCGATTCGGGAACGTCGAGAGCCGCCTGAATAGCGAGCATATTTCCGCCGCCGCCCATCCAGCTTCCGCAGAGAGCGCCCAGCGCTTGCCATGCTCCCTCTCCGAGAACGCCGTGCATAATAGCGTAGGAAACCACAAAGCCCAGCGCAATCGAAACCGTTGCCGCGAAAAATCCGATAAGCATTTTCGGTCCGAGCTTTATAATCTTTTTGAGGTCGCAGCGCAGAAGCATTATAAACAGCATCGCATACAAGATTGGATTTTTAAGCGCCGTATAAGCTTCGTTTGTAGCCTCCAAGTCCCATAACTTAACTGTGCAGAGAACCATAAGTCCGAGATAGATAAGAACTATCGGCGGTGCAAATTTGAATATGTTTTGCGCCGTTTTGCCCTTGAATATTCTGGGCAGGCAAATCAGTATCGCGGCAATAAATATCAAAGCCGCAATGTAAAGAAAACCGTCCTTTATCATATTTTTTCTCCCTTCCTTTTTAATTTTTATTTCAGCATTTTAAGAACCTGCAAAAGATATTCCCAAACACGAGCGGCGGACTTAATGTCAAGCTGTTCCTCCGGCGTATGTACGTTTTTCATTGTCGGTCCGATTGAAACCATATCCGCACCGGGCAGCTTGTCGGTTAAAATACCACATTCCAGTCCCGCGTGAATAGACGTCACTATCGGCTTTTTTCCGAACATTTCTTCGTAAACCGCCGTCATTGCGTAGCGCATAGCCGACTCCGGACGATACTCCCACGCCGGATAATCGTCGCCAAGCTCGAAGCTGCCTCCGATATACTCCGTAAGCAGCTTGATAGACTTGATAAGCGACACCTTATCCGAGTTTGAGTTTGAGCGAAGCATAAAGTTCAGATACAGCACGCCGTCCTTCAAAATCGTTTCTCCGAGATTTGAGGATGTCTGCACAAGGTCGGGAATATCGGTATTCATCGCACATACGCCGTACGGCGACTGCATAATTGCGAATATGACCTTGTTTGTGCCGCCCGCGTCGGCGCACTCGTTTGGAGTGGGAACAGATTCGGCCGACACATACGCATCCGGCTCGGAAGCGGCACACTGCGCTTTGAGAGCCTTGTCAAACTCGGATATGATTTTGTCAACCGCGGCTTCGCTTTCCGCATCAAAGCAAATCACGGCATCGGCTATAGGCGTTATAACATTCAGCCGCCCGCCGGCGGAGACAGATGCTATTTTTACCTCGGTATTTTCGCGAAGCTCATACAAAAGCTCGCCGAGTACCTTTGCCGCGTTTTTGCGGTTTTTGTTGATGTCAACTCCCGAATGTCCTCCCGCAAAGCCGCCTATCGTGATTTTCTTCGCGCTCAGTCCGACCGCGCCGCACATAGAAACGGGTATCTTACAGCTTACCCGCGCCGCGCCCGCGCAGCTTACCGTAATGACCCCTTCCTCCTCGGAGTCGATGTTGATAAGCCGTCTGCCTCTGAGATGCGACGCGTCGAGAGCGTTCGCGCCTCTCAGCCCCGTTTCCTCGTCGAGCGTGAACAACGCTTCGATAGGCGGATGCGGAACTTCGTCGGAATCGAGCAGAGCGAGAATGTACGCGATTGCAATACCGTCGTCGCCGCCGAGGGTAGTTTTGTCCGCGCGTATAATGTCACCGTCAACTATAACGTCAACTCCCTCGTTTTCCATATCTTTTTTGCAGCTCGGAAGCTTTTCGCAAACCATATCGAGATGTCCTTGTAAAATAACGGGCTCGCTGTTTTCGTATCCCGCGGTTCCGTCCTTGAAAATCATAATGTTGCCATAGTCGTCACGATATGTTTTTAAGCCGCGTTTTTCCGCAAAGTCAAGACAATACCTCTCTGCACGTCCGGTATTGCCCGAACCGCGCGGAATTTTCGCCAGCTCCGAAAAAAACCGAAACACATTTTTCGGCTCGAGTTCGGCAATTTGCATAAAAAAGCCTCCAATCTCAAATATACTTCTGTGACATTGTACCATATTATCAAAAAAGTGTCAATATTTTGTTGGAGCAATTTACGGCTCAAAACTCACGCCGAGATTTTGCGTAATATTCAAAGATTAAAGGTCGCGGACCAAAATCGGCAATCACTGTCCGTTTTTACACCCACCAAATGCGCTATAATGAGTATAGTAAAAAGAACACTTTGGAGGTGTAATTATGAAAAAGTTTACTATCGGTTTTAACGCGCAGCCATTAAATAATTCGGAAGAGCCCGCTGTACCCGCGCCCGCGCGTACGAGCGCCGCGCCGAGGAAGTCGTTGGTTGATGTATACTTCCCCGACAGAGGCAGGTCGTGGACTTACTACAACGATAAGTTCAACCTGCACAACGGCGATATTGTCTATGTTGACGGTAAGCTGGAGGGCAAGCAGGGACGAGTTGTAAATGTCAGCTATTCGTTTAAGATTAAACTGTCCGACTATAAGAAGGTTATCGCTTTGGCGGATACCGCTGTCGCGGGTGATTTTTACCTGGCGGGTTCGCACATTGTGACCTTTGACCGATTTGCGCTTCCTTACGAAAAGGTTTTGACCTGGTTTAAAGCGCCGCCCGCTCAGGAAGAAGAGTATGCCAGCGGCAATGATGGCGAGAGCTTTTTGCTCAGCGACTTATCCACTATGAAGATTAAGCCCGAAATCGCGGAGCGCGGACATAACTATTATATGGAGAACAAGGTAGAATATCTTTCGCTTGACGGGAATCGCGGCAGAGCGCTTGTCAGCGGTACCGAGGTTTATGACGTTGAGTTTGAATACGCAGACGGAGAAATAAGTAATATTGTATGCTCGTGCTATTGCTCCGGAGCGTGCAAGCACGAGTTTGCGGCAATGCTTCAGCTTAAGGAAACTCTTGAACTGATAAATGAAAATTATGCGTCTTACTATGGAAACTATTTTGCCGCGATATATAAGGGAGCGTTTTTAACTCTCGCGGTAAATAATAAGAACACGGGAAAGTTAACTCTCGAATAGCTTTTATTTATTTGCGCGGTAGCTTTATGCCCTTGTAAATTTCATAAAGCCCTATAAGCGCGAGGAATATTCCGAACATACGCCGCAGCAGCACACTGTCGAGCGCACCCGCGGCAATCGCGCCCGCCGCCGCGCCGACAACGCCCGACGCGGATAGTATGAGCGCACTTTTTATTTCCACGTTTTTGTTTTTTATGTGTATGATAAGCGCGGCGACGGCGGTTGGGAGAAAGTAGAGCAGATTTATACCCTGCGCGGTCTGCTGATTTATGTTTTCGATAATAATAAGAGCGGGAATGAGTATCGCGCCGCCGCCGATACCCATTCCGCTTATTACGCCGCTGAAAAGTCCGACTATAACATTTAAAAACACACCCATTTAAAATCCTCCGATTGTGTTTTGACTTGTGTTTGGCATTATCTGAAAATCATTTTTACCGAGGTTATTATTATCACGGCTCCAAAAATTATTTTAAGCAGCTTCTTTGAAATTTTTCCGAGAGCCTTCGCCCCGATAAGCCCGCCTATAACTCCGCCGAGCGTGACCCAAATCCATATGTTTAAGTCGAAAAAGCCGCGCCTTATATAGAAAATCGAGGAGACTATCGAGTACACAAGTATAACCCCTATCGCGGTGGCGTGCGACTTTTTCTCGTCTATATCCAAAAATTTTTCCATGGCGGGCACTATGACCGATCCGCCGCCCGCGCCGAACAGTCCGTTTAAAACGCCGCCGACCGCGCCGATTATTATGTGCCTGCCGTACTTTTTTATCCAATTCAGCTTTAACTTCAAGCTCAAAAGCCTCGCCCCCGTTTTTGCTATCTTTTGCCGTTCCCGAAGTTTTTATGTAACGCCCGCCCGCGAATTTTTAAAATAAAAAATTGCTCAGAGCAGTAGCCCTGAGCAATTTTGTTGTGTTTTAATTTTATCTCGACAGATAGTTGTAAATCATAACAGCCGCGTCGCCGCGCGTAACGGGTGCGTTGGAGTTGAAGTTGTTGTTCTCGTCTCCGTTTACGATTTTCAGACCCTTTGCAATCGCAACATAGCCCTCGCAGCCGCTCGGTATGTCGGCTCTGTCCGCAAAGCCGCTGTCGAAAATTCCGTCCAGCTCGGCAACCTCTCCGAAATCGAGCGCGCGCACCATAAATTTGGCGGCGTCGATTCTGGTCGCGGGAGCGTCGCTGTTTACCTCGTCATCTTTTATGACGGAGTAGCTTTTGGCAAGCGAGTAAATACTGTCGGCTTCGCTCAGCGGGGAGTATCGCCAGCCCATAAATGCGGACTCGACAAGTTTCAGAAGCTCAACCTGCGACATAGCCTCGTCGGGGCGGAACTCGGTTTCGCCCTCGTCGAGCGAAATTACGCCGAAGTACAGCAGAGCCTTGACCGCGTTTTCGGCGTAGTGTCCCGAAATGTCGGTGAGGTTTTCAAACGAAATTTCTCCCGCACTCTTTTCGGTGTACTCGGTGTTGTCGTAGCTAAGACGCTTGCCCGTCGTCGCCGAGATGCGGCATAAGGAGTCGCCGAACGAGTAGACGGGGATGATGTTGAGGCTTACCGAGTTGTAAGAGGAAAAGTCTACGTATGACAACCTTGCGGGTATCTGCTCAAACAGCTTTTCCGCCGCCGCGTCCGCGCTCAGCATACCCTCGGTGCTTTCAAACGTAACGTCGTCGTTCCACTGTTTCGAGAAGCGAGTGACAATTCCTTTGCTGTTTACATCAACGGATATTTCATTTTCGGGGAATACAACGTCGTTTTCATATCGCTCGGACGAAAAGCTCGGAATATATCCTTCGTATTTTTCGATTTCCTCAAATACGCTTTCATCGAGCTTTGTCTTGGGATACTCTTTCGGAGCGTATTCCTTGGCGAAATCGACCGCGACCGACTTCGCCGCGTTTACGTCGTAGGACTTGCCGTTATCTTCGTCCGGGTAGCCGCCTCCGTAAGAGTAAAGACTCTTAAGCTCGCCGCTCTCCGCGTCGAGAGAAACATTCATATACGAAATTTTGTCTTCGCTGTCCTTGCGGGAGAGAGAAAGACTGACGGTATATTCGGTCGCGCCGCTGCCGTTTTTATAGGTATAATATCTGCAGCTTGAAAGGTTGTAGGTTTCGGCTTCGATGTGCTTGATACCGCGGAAAATTTCCATAGCCTGCTCCGAGGTGAGCAGCTTCGCGTTCTGCGCGATTTCGGCAAGCTCCTCCTCGGTATAGGAATACTTCTGAGCCGAGCCGCCGCCCGAACTGCCGGCTTCGGGAGCCGCCGCCGTTTCAGCCGCGGCGTCTCCGACGCTTGCCATCGAGTTGCGGTACTCCTCGGCGGGATTGACAACCTCGCCGCTGAGCGCGTTTATGTATGTGTAAGAATTTTTCGGCGCATAAACGAGGACTGCGTTGGAATTTTCACCGGCTGTTTTGTAGGAAAGCTCCAACGGAGAATTTTCAATCAGCTTGAGCTGTGCGGTCTCGGCTGAGATTGCGCCGCTTATGTCCGCGAACTCGCTTGGGTAGGACCAGGAGGCACCCATCGAAACAACCGAGCCGTCAACCTTGTCAACATAGACGCTTACGCTGTCGCCGTCTACCGGTACGCCGCCGACCTCACGCCGAAATTCTATTCTGTATTTGGAAGAATAAAGAACGGACTCCCCGTTGTCGGTGGGAGAAGCAAGCTGAGACGCCCACGAGGGATTTACGCTTTCGAGCCAGCTAATTGCCGCGTCAGTCGCCTCTTTTGCCGTGATTTTCGGAAGGGACATATCATCTCTGTACAGAGAGTTTGTGTCTTTTCTCATATAGGTGACGTCTCCCCTGGAGTTGACCGTAACGTCAATGCTTTCGCCGCTTTCGGGTACCGACCAGGTCAAATTATAGTCGGTAATTCCGAACTGCTCCGAGCTTCTGCTCGAAAAATCACTGTATTTTTCGGGAATATCGAGCTTTGTTTTGGCAATGGCTATCGCGCCGTCAAGACCCGTGTCCTCGGCAAAGGCGCAGGGCGAGACTGCCGCGAGCATCGCCGCCGCGACCAGTGTGCAAAGGACACTTTTAAACACTTTTTTCATTTGAATTACCTCCCTAAAATATTTTATATTATTTAGACTGTTTAGGATTCAAATTTGTTCCGTGATTTTCAAAATTTTTTAATAAACCCCCGCCCGAAAATTTTCGGGCGGGGGTTGCGTTTGCATATCACGAATTTGCGGAGTAGTTGGGAGCTTCCTTGGTGATAAACACATCATGAGGATGGCTCTCTTTAAGACCGGCTCCGGTAATTCTCACGAATTTGCCGTTTGCCTTGAGGTCGGGTATTGTCGGAGTACCGCAATAACCCATACCTGCGCGCATACCGCCGAGAAGCTGGAATATTGTGTCGCTGACCGAGCCCTTGTACGGGATGCGTCCTTCAACGCCCTCGGGAACGAGCTTTCGGCTGCCCTCCTGGAAATATCTGTCGCGGCTGCCCGCGTTCATCGCCGCGAGCGAACCCATACCACGGTAAACCTTAAAGCGTCTGCCCTGATATATTTCGCTTGCTCCGGGGCTTTCGTCACAGCCCGCGAGCAGACTGCCGACCATAATAACGTCAGCGCCCGCCGCAATAGCCTTTACCATATCTCCCGAATATTTGATGCCGCCGTCCGCAATCACGGGTATGTCGTACTTTTTGGCAGCCTCCGCCGCGTCGCATATTGCCGTTATCTGAGGAACGCCTATACCCGCAACAACACGCGTGGTGCAGATAGAGCCGGGACCTATGCCGACCTTTATCGCGTCAACTCCGCAGTCTATGAGGAACTCTGCCGCCTCAGCCGTCGCTATGTTTCCGGCTATGACCTGCAAGTCGGGGAACGCGGCTTTCACCTTTTTGATACATTCTCCGATGTTCTTTGAGTGACCGTGCGCCGAGTCAAGCACCACAACGTCAACGTTTGCGTCAACGAGCGCCGCCGCGCGCTCCAGAACGTCCTGCGTCACGCCGAGCGCCGCGCCGACCAAAAGTCTGCCGCCCGCGTCGCGCGCGGAATTCGGAAACTTGACCGCTTTTTCTATATCCTTTATTGTGATAAGTCCTTTTAAATTGCCCTCTCCGTCCACAATGGGGAGCTTTTCTATCTTGGCTTTGTGCAGAATCGCCTGCGCTTCCTCCAAAGTCGTACCCTCAGGCGCGGTTATGAGATTATCCTTTGTCATCGCGCTCGAAATGGACTTCGAGTAGTCTGTCTCAAACTTCAAGTCGCGGTTTGTAAGTATTCCGACCAGCTTCTTGCCCTCGGTTATCGGAACGCCCGAAATTTTATATCTCGCCATAAGATTCTCAGCGTCCTGAAGCGTGTTTTCGGGGGAGAGCGAGAACGGGTCGACAATTACGCCGTGTTCGCTTCGCTTTACACGGTCTACTTCGAGGGCCTGCTGCTCGATGCTCATATTCTTATGTATGATTCCTATGCCTCCCTCGCGGGCAACCGCAATAGCCATTCCCGACTCGGTAACGGTGTCCATCGCGGCGGACATAAGGGGTATATTGAGCTTGATTTTCTTGGTCAGCCTTGTTTCGAGGTTAATCTGCGAGGGCACAACTTCCGAATACTGAGGTACAAGAAGGACGTCGTCAAATGTCAATCCCTCTTTTGCGAACTTATCAACATACATCTCGGTCACACATCCTTTTCTGAAAATTCTTATATATTTTAGTTATTGTAACATAAATGAAATAAAAAATCAATTGCTTTTTATTAAATAATGTGTTATTATGTAGTCTGACAATAAATTTTCCGAAACAGGAGACTTTTTTATGAAAAAATTTTCAACGAGAGATATGGTTGTAGCGGCGCTGCTTATAGCGGTAGGAATTTTAATTCCTATGATTTTTACGGGTCTGCCTTTCAGAATTGTGGTAGGTCCTTATTCCGCGACTCTTATGGCGCACGTTCCGGTAATTATAGCGATGTTTATATCTCCTCTCACTGCGATTTTGACGGCGGTGGGTACGACGATAGGCTTTTTCTTCACGGCTCCGCTCGTCGTTGCGGTTCGCGCGGCTTCGCATATTGCGTTCGCGCTGGTCGGCTCTTACATAATCACGCACACAAAAGCCAATCTTGTAACGATTTGCGTTGTAACGGCTCTAATCCACGCGGTGCTTGAGGGTGTTGTGGTTATGATATTCTTCGCTACGGGGCTTTCCGCTCCGCAGGCGGGCTATTCGACCGAAATCCTTGCGCTCATTACCGTTGCGGGTACGTTTTTGCATCACATAGTGGATTACATAATCGCGTGCGCGGTATACAAGGGGCTCATCAGGGCAAAAGCGGTTCCGGCGATTCCTCAGTTCGGAAAAAAATCTTGATTTTAAAGGTTCCCGTTCGGGAACCTTTTTGCTTTCTTGCCTTTTGAATTTTTGCAAATAATTTGCAAATAAAATTTATTAAAAAAATGTTGAAAAAGCTGTTTTGTTTGTAGTATAATAGAAATAAGGTGTATGCGCGTCCGTTTTTCGGGAACGGACAAGAGAATATCGGCATATTATTGAGCGGACAAAATTAAATTTATATAAAGGGATTTAAGGAAATTATTAAAAGGTAAAATATTTAAAAACAGAAGAGCGAAAGCATTTTGCGCCTTCGCTTCTTCGGGAAAGGATAGATGAAGCTATGTTTAAGGAATTCTTAGGCGGCAGTATCAACGGCGAAAAGCTGCGCACGTTTTCACACGGCGGAGTTCATCCCAACGATATGAAAGAGCTGACCTGCAAAAAGGCGATTGTGGATTTGCCTGTGCCGGATGTGCTTGTGTTCCCCGTGTCGCAGCATATAGGCGCGCCTGCCGTGCCTTGCGTGAAGAGGGGCGACAAGGTGCTTATGGGTCAGAAAATTGCCGACGCTGGCGGATTTGTTTCGGCTAACATTCACTCTTCGGTATCGGGTACGGTTACCGCGGTTGAGCCGAGAATGCACCCGTCCGGCGTTTTGGTGAATTCGATTGTGATTGAAAACGACCACGAGGACACTATTGACCCGTCAATTGCGGGAAATGAGGACTTTGAGGCGCTTTCACCGAAAGAAATTGTTGACATTGTCCGCGCGGCGGGCATTGTCGGAATGGGCGGCGCGACGTTCCCGACCCACGTTAAGCTGTCGCCTCCGCCCGACAAGAAGATAGAGTACGTCATTATAAACGGCGCGGAGTGCGAGCCGTATCTGACGAGCGACCACCGCGTACTGCTCGAACACCCCGAAGAAGTCATCGGCGGTCTTAAAATTTTAATGAGGATTTTCGGACTCAACGAGGGCTACATAGGAATTGAGGAGAACAAGGCAAACGCGATAAAGCGTCTGCAAGGTCTTGCGCTTTACGAAAAGAAGTATTTGGTCAGGGTAGTGCCTCTTAAAACCAAGTATCCGCAAGGCTCCGAGAAGCAGCTCATCGAAGCCGTATCAAAAAGACGGGTTCCGCCCGGCAAACTGCCTATGGACGTGGGCGCGGTCGTTGACAACGTAGACACCTGCGCGGCGATTTACCGCGCCGTAACAAAGGGTATGCCGCTCATATCCAGAATCGTGACGGTTTCGGGCAGCTGCGTAAAGGAACCGTCCAATTTCAGAGTAAGAATAGGCACAACGTTTGAGGACGTGTTCCGCGGAGCGGGAGGCTTTGTAAAAACGCCGTCCAAAATAATTATGGGCGGTCCCATGATGGGTATGGCAATGCCGTCTCTTAATATCCCCGTGATAAAGGGAACGTCGGGACTTTTGGCGTTTGACGAGGAAGAGGCTCGGCTCCCGCAGCAGAGCGCGTGCCTGAGGTGCGGCAAATGTATAAGCGCCTGCCCCATGAGCCTGCTCCCGAACGTGTTTAACGCTTTCTCGGTTCTCGGCGATATGGAAAAGCTGGAGAAAAATCATATTATGGACTGCATCGAGTGCGGCGCGTGTACGTTTACCTGCCCCGCCAAAAAGCCGATAGTTCAGAATATAAAAGCTTCAAAGGCAAAAATCCGCGCGGCGGCGGCAAAGTCCAAAGCCGAAGCGGAGAAAAAGGCGAAAGCCGAAGAAGTAAAGGCTAAAACCGACGCGGCTTCGGGCGAGACCGAAAAAGCGGAAAAGGTTGCCGAGAGCAAAAAGGAATGAGGAGGGAGAAAGTATGGATAACTTGAACGAAAATATGAACCAAGACGTTGACAAGACCGCCGAAGTCGATACGGTAAAGGCGGCTGAAATCAACAACAAGCTGATAGTTTCAAACGCTCCGCACGTTCGCGGGGGCAACACAACTCAGCTTACAATGCTCGATGTTATAATCGCGCTTTTGCCGGCTCTTATCGCGGGCATAATCGTTATGGGCTACCGCGCGTCGCTGCTTACGCTTGTGTGCGTGGTGTCCTGTGTGATATTCGAGTTTTTATGGGAAAAGCTGCTTGGGCGCGAATCCACCGTCGGCGATTTGAGCGCGGTGGTAACGGGTATGCTTCTCGCTATGAACCTGCCGGTTACACTGCCTTTTTGGATGGCGATTATAGGCTGCTTTGTTGCGATTATCATAGTTAAGCAGCTGTTCGGCGGTATAGGACATAACTTTATGAACCCCGCGCTGGGCGGACGCGCTTTCCTGCTTGCGTCGTGGGCGCTCCCGATGACGACGTGGGTAGCTCCGTTTACCAAGCTCCACATAATCGGCAACGCGGACGCGATAACTCAGGCTACTCCGCTTGCGCTGCTCGGCGGCGAGGCGACCGGCGAGCTTCCGTCCTATCTTGACTTGTTCCTCGGAAATGTGGGCGGATGTATCGGAGAAATTTCGGCTCTCGCGATTTTGATAGGCGCGGCGTACCTTGTTATACGCAAGGTTATCACGCTCCACACCCCGATTGCTTATATAGCTACGGTGTTCGTGCTTTCGTACATATTCGGCGAGGACGGAATTTATCAGATACTCGCGGGCGGTCTTATGCTCGGCGCGTTCTTTATGGCGACCGACTACACGACCACTCCGTACACCAAAAAAGGACAGATTATTTTCGGTATCGGCTGCGGCGTTCTTACCGCGGTTATAAGAAAATTCGGCGGTTATCCCGAGGGCGTTTCGTACTCGATTCTGCTTATGAACCTCGCGGCTCCGCTGATTGACAAAATAACCGCGCCTAAGCCGTTCGGAACAATGAAGAAAGGCGAGGTGGCGTAAATGAAAACATCAAATCCCGTTGTGCTTGCGCTGGTACTGTTTCTGATTACCGCGATAGTTACCTTTGCGCTTGCGTTTGTAAATAGTTTGACCGAGCCTGTAATAGCTATGAATACCGAACAGAAAATTACCGAGGCTCAGCAGGCGGTGCTTGACGCAGACGAGTTTTCCGACGATTTGGACACCGCGAACATTCAGCTCTCAGAGACGGGAGTATCCGTGGACGCGCTCAAGCTCGGCTTTACCGACGGCGAGTGCGTGGGCTATGTCGTAACGACTACCTGCAGCGAGGGCTACGGCGGCGACATTCAGGTTATGGTCGGAATAAATAACGAAGGCGGCGAAAATACCGTCAATAAAATAGAAATACTCAGCCTTTCCGAAACTCCTGGCCTTGGCGCGAATGCTCAGAAGGATACCTTTAAAGACCAATACGGCGGCAAGGAAGCCGGCATAACCGTTAAGAAGGGCGGCGGCGCGACCGGAAACGAAATTGACGCAATTTCGGGCGCGACCATTACATCAAAGGCGGTCACCAAGGCTGTAAACGCGGCGCTTGAAGCCGCTTCGGGCGTTGTTGTAAGCTCGGATTTTGACGAAAGCGAAGAGCCTGAAAGCGTTGAACCCGAAAGCGTTGAGCCCGAAAGCGTTGAGCCGGAGGGTGCGGAGCCCGAAAACGCGGACGCAGGGGACGCGGTTCCCGTTGAAGTCGGCGAGAAAGCGGAGGTGGAGTAATATGAAATCAATCAAGACCATTTTAAACGGTTTGCTTTATGAAAACCCGACGTTTATCCTGCTTCTCGGAATGTGTCCGACGCTTGCGACGACTACCGGAGTTTCAAACGCGGTAGGTATGGGTCTTTCGGCGGCGGCGGTTCTGATTTGCTCGAACATAGTTATTTCGCTGCTTCGCAAGCTGATACCGTCGAAGATAAGAATTGCGGCATACATAGTTATTATAGCGGGCTTTGTAACGGTCGTGCAGATGGCTCTCGAAGCATATCTGCCCAGCCTTTACGAGTCGCTCGGACTTTATATACCGCTGATAGTTGTAAACTGTATAATTCTCGGACGTGCGGAAGCGTTCGCTTCCAAAAATTCGGTTTGGCTCAGCGCGCTCGACGGCTTGGGAATGGGTCTGGGATTTACCTGCGCCCTTGTTCTCATAGCTCTTGTGCGTGAGGTTTTGGGAGCGGGAGAGATACTCGGAATGTCGATATTCCCTGAGGCGTGGAACTTCCAGCCCGCTTCGATTATGCTGCTTGCACCGGGCGCGTTCCTGACGCTCGGCGTACTGCTCGGAATAATTAACGCCGTAAGAGGACGAGGAGGTAAGAAGAATGCTTGAGATACTCGGAAATATTTTCACACTTTCAATAGGCGCGATATTTATTGAAAACTTTGTGCTGTGTCAGTTCCTCGGAATTTGTCCGTTCCTCGGCGTTTCAAAAAAGGTTGAAACCGCGTCGGGTATGGGCTTTGCCGTAGTTTTCGTTATGACCGTTGCGTCCGCTATCACTTGGGTTGTGCAGTACTTCCTCGTGAAGTTCGGGCTCGATTATTTACAGACGATAGCGTTCATTTTGGTTATTGCGGTGCTGGTGCAGTTTGTTGAGATGTTTTTGCAAAAGGCAATCCCCGCGCTCTATGAGTCGCTCGGAATTTATCTGCCGCTTATCACCACAAACTGTGCGGTTTTGGGCGTTGCGATACTCAATACCACAAAGTTTACCGAGGGTCCGACCTTCCTTTATTCAACGCTCTACGGCTTTATGGCGGGCGTAGGATTTTTGGTTGCGATAGTGCTTATGGCGGGAATACGCGAAAGACTTGAAACCTCGGATATACCCGAATTTTTAAAGGGTATGCCGATAACGCTTATAACCGCCGGACTTATGGCTATGGCGTTTATGGGCTTTTCGGGACTGTCGTTTTAAAAGCTGTGGGAGGTTTTAATTATGGACTTTGTTATGAATTTTATAAATACTTATAAGGATATACTGCTTCCCGTCGCGATAGTCGGTGGAATGGGACTTGTGTTCGGCGCGCTTTTGGGAATCGCTTCTAAGATATTCGCGGTAAAGACAGATGAGAGAATACCTAAGATACTCGAAGTCCTGCCCGGCGCGAACTGCGGCGGCTGCGGCTTTGCGGGCTGCAGCGCGTATGCCGGAGCGATATGCAATATGGGCGCGAGAACAAATATGTGTCCCGTCGGCGGCGATGCGGTCGCAAAGCAGATTGCCGATATTATGGGCGTTGAGGCGGAAGAGGACGTTAAAATGATTGCCCGCGTTCAGTGCAGAGGCTGTTTCGACAACGCAAAGGTAAAGTACATATATGACGGAGCGCCCGACTGCCGAACGGCGGCGAATTTAAGCGGCGGACCCAAGATGTGCAACTACGGCTGTCTGGGGCTCGGCTCGTGCGCCAAGGTCTGCAAGTTCGGGGCTATCAGGATTGAAAACGGACTTGCGGTGATTGACCCCGAAAAATGCGTTGCGTGCGGCGCCTGTGCGAGAGAATGTCCGCGCGGAATCATCAAGGTTCTGCCCGCAAACAGCGAATATCTGGTTTCGTGTAAGTCGAGAAATAAGGGCAAATTCGTTAAGGAGAATTGCTCGGCAGGCTGTATCGGCTGCGGAATTTGCGCCAAGACCTGCCCCAACGGCGCGATTGAGTTTAATAACAATATCGCGGTTATAAATCCCGCCCTTTGCGTAAATTGCGGCGCGTGCGCCGCAAAATGCCCGCAAAAGGCTATCGCGCATATCACGGACTGATGTGACGTTTTATTCAAGCCGTGGGAATATCCCGCGGCTTGAATTGTCATAATTACCTGTTTGCGAAAAATAAAAATATATTATAGGCGAGGGAGAGCATATGAAAAAGTCATACAAAACAATTTTTAAAAAGTTTGTGGCGGCGGCTCTGACCGCGGCTGTTGTTTCGGCGTTTTTGCCGACCGCATTTGCGGCGGACGACGGCGAAAAATTTGTGGTTTTGAGCGCGCCGAGTACGCTCGCGGAGCGGCTTTTGGCTGAGGACCGTATGAGCGGCAACATACTCGCACGCTATGCCGACGACAAAACGCCTATCTCAATGTCGGCATATTACGACGGAAGAATTTTCGCAACCGTTCCCGCCGAAAACGCCGACCGTTCTATCGAGACGTTTATCATGGACGAGGTTAAATTTACCGATATGCCCGAGGATTACTCATATGAGTTTTATGTGATGAAAGCGGCGGCGGAATTCGGTCTTATTAACGGCGACGACGACGGCAGCGCGCGCCCGTACGATACGATAACGCGCGCGGAGGCGGCAACGATAATCACCCGTATGCTCGGCGTTACGGCGGACTATCACGGCGGGTTTAACGACGTTGCCGAGGGCGACTGGTTCGCGGATAATTTGGCGGCGGCAAAGGAATACAAAATAGCGGAGGGCGAGCCTGACGGCGGATTTCACCCCGACAGAACCGTGACCCGTGAGGAATTTACAGTTATGGCGTACCGCGCGGCGGTTACGGCGGGACTTTGCTATGAGACGGAGGGCGCGACGGTTGCCGACGTGGATAAGAATTTTCTCGCGGCGGACACCGACAAAATTTCGGATTGGGCGTTGAACGCGTATGCAAAATTCGGAAATTTGAATATTCTCGATTACGAATATGACGCCGAAGACCCGGACGACGAGGGCCGGTTTGTCTACGCTCCGCAAAACGAGGCTTTAAGATTTGAGGCGGCGGGACTTTTGAGAGACGTTTTGGGGAGCTTTCAGTGCTACCCGTCCGAAGCCGCGATCAAATACGGCTTTGATAAGGAAATGCCTGTCATCGACGGCTCTACTTCAACATATCCGTTCACCGAGGCTGTCTATAATACGCTGTTCCTCAACGGCTATGATCATAAAGACAAGCCCGCTTCTCACAGTAAGAGCCACGCTTCATACGAGCGTCTCATAAACGGCGAGGTGGATATGCTGTTCGCTTCGGTATATCCCGCGTCGGACATTCTCGCGCTTGCCGAGGAAAAGGGCGTGGAGTTGGAGCTTATTCCGATTGCATACGACGCGATGGTTTTCTTCACGAACGCGGATAATCCGTCCGAAGGACTGACCTCCGAACAGATTACGAATATATATGTCAACAACGCCTATGAAAACTGGAACGAGGTGGGCGGCGCGGACGCTCTGCTCTATCCGTACTGCCGAAACAACGACAGCGGCAGTCACGCGCAGATGGAGCGCCACTTCTTAAACGGAAATGAGATAAACGAGAAGATAAGGACTGAAAATACGTCGGATACTATGGCGAACATACTTACGAATGTTATGGACGCTCAGACCGATAACCCCGTGGGCTACGGACTGGGTTACAGCATATATTACTATTTCAACAATATGGATCTGTTCTATGACACGCATAAAAATTTGAAGCTTCTCAGCATAGACGGCGTTTTCCCGACCGACGAAACCATAGCGGACGGAAGTTATCCTCTCTCGAATAACACCTATGTCGTTATGCTAAAAAGTCAGCCCGAGAACTCGCCCGCGCGAAAGATGGCGGAGTTTATGCTGACCGAGGAAGGGCAGGAGTGTGTACGCACGGCGGGCTTCGGTCCTCTCGATACAGAAAAATAAAACATTAAAACATAGGGTACAGACAAATTTTTGAGTTTAAATTTACTAGATTGGAGCGGGTGAACTTTTATGAAACACAGAGCGAAACTTTTTAATATTCTTTTGGCGGCGGCTGTCGTTATCGGCAGTATCGCTGTGCCTGCGGCGGCCGGCGACGGTTCTTCGCTTCTGCTCGCGTTTCCCGGTGCGGAAGGCGCGGGAAAGTACGCGACGGGCGGCAGAGGCGGCAAGGTGCGTATCGTCAGCAACCTCAATGACAGCGGCGAGGGCTCGTTCCGCGAGGCGGTCAGCCACTCAAACAGCATTGTTGTCTTTGCGGTCGGCGGCACGATAAATTTGAAGTCGGACGTTATCGTAAAGGGCAACGTCACGGTCGCGGGTCAAACCGCGCCCGGCGGCAAGGGAATTACTCTGCGTAACGGAAAGATAGGTATGGGCGGAGACAATATTATAATAAGATTCGTAAGCTCCCGCCCCGGCGAAAAGGGTAAGGAATCCGACTACGACGCGTGGGGCGGCAACAAGGGCTCCAACTCTATCATTGACCACTGCTCTATCGGCTTTGCAAACGATGAGCAGTTCGGACTTTATTCGAGCAATATGAACCAAACCGTGCAGTACACCATAATAGGTCCTTCAAACTGCGTTTCGTACCACTCAAAGGGAGCGCACGGCTTCGGCGCGATGTTCGGCAAGGGTCAAAACTCGTGGCACCACAATCTGCTTTGTCACAGCCTGTCCCGAAACTTCCGCGGCAAGGTCGAAAAGGGAAGCGAGCCTATGGACTTTACAAATAACGTAATATATAACTGGGGCTATCAGACGGCATACGGCACGCTCGGTCATATCAACTATGTGAATAACTATTTAAAGGCGGGTCCGTCAACCAAAAGCGGTTACAGGTTCCTCAACAATTCCAGCGGTTCGAGCCGTGAGAATTACAGATTTTACATAGACGGCAACACAATGAGGAAAAAGGACAACAGCTATTACAACAAGGACATAGAGAACAAAAACCAATGGCTGGGCGTTTCGGGATTTTCCGAGGGTACATACCGCGTGAACTCCCCGTTCAAGGTGCCCGCGGTAAACGGCGAGGATGCGTCGACCGTCAACAGTCTCGACACCGCCGAGGACGCGTATCTTAAGGTCGTGAGATATTCGGGCGCAGGCGTTCATCCTACAGATAATACCGCAAGCGGCTATAACTACGAAAATGACGCCTCAAGACCCCTGATAGACGCGCGCGTGCTTTATGAAACCTACACGGGCACAGGTTCGCTGACGGGCGGCAGACAATTCAGCTCTTACTCGGATTTCACAAACAGCGACTCCGCGCTTGCGAAGGCGATAAAAACCTACGGAATTCAGTATATGGATTACGACCAGTTCTATCCCAAAGAGGAAAAGCAGACGATTACCGACAGCGACAAAGACGGTATGGACGACGTGTGGGAAAAGGAGCGCGGCTTGAACGTCGGCAAGGACGATTCGAGAGACGATTACCTCGGTCAGGGCTATACCAACATAGAATATTATATAAACGATTTGACGGTTGACGCATTCCCCGAGGGAGTCGTTACGGTGTCCGAGCCGGTCGGAATTTATGAGGGATACGCTCCCGCCCGCGAGGACGCGGCGGCAATTTCTCTTCCGACGCAGCCCATAATCAGCCCCGCAGAGCTTCCCCTGCCCGTAGTCGGAAGCAAAAACGGCAGCGTGATAAGCTGGTCAAGCGCGTCTGAGCTTATAGAGATAGAAAATAACGTCGTTACCGTCGTAAATCGTCCTTCGGGAGATGATGAGAGCGCTTCTCTGGTCGCGGAGATTGTCAACAAGGACTACACGATGAAAAAGTATTTCACCGTCACCGTGAAGTCTACCACGACCCGATGGATTGCGTCGGAGAGCGACAAAAATAAAGGAGTGGGAAGCAGGCTTATGGACGGACTGTATCCCCTCGAAACCCTGTCGGCGGGAAAGGGTATGACTTCTTATGCGATAAACGGCACCGATTACAGCGAAATGTATAACTATTACGTTTCGGGAGATAACAACGGTACCTGGGACAAAGAAAATGGTGTTGCGACGGGCACGGGATTTAAATATACTCCGAACGAGAACGGCTTTGTGACCGCGTATATAACCTCGCTCGGCACAGCGGCGGCGGACGGCAAGCAGGCGAGCGTTAAGACCGCTTATATCGTTAAAGAGGGCGAAAAGTCGCAGGACGACTGTCTCGCATCTGTCTCAGCCGCGGGCAGTAACGCGATGCTGACCGCTCCCGTGGAGGCGGGAAGCACATATTATATATATGTTGCCGGCTCCAAGGGCAGATTTGTCGGCATAACTTTCGGTCATACCGGCGCCGAGGAAATGTGGAAGGCGAGCGAGAGCGTTCCGACGGGCGGCTCTTTAATGAAAAACCTCACTGTTAACGACGATATGACCTTTGTGCCGAAGAGCAGCCGCTCGATAGGCGACGTGGATAACTTTATCGGATATATCTCCAGCGGCAACAATCCGAAAGATAACGGAAAGTCGGGCAGTTCGCTTACATATAAGCCTGAATTTGACGGAGTTATCACGGTATATTATAAGGTAAACAGCAGCAAGGAATTTATAATAAACGATGATAGCGGAAACGTGGCGGCTTCGTACAAAAACGAGCCCGCGATAGACCCCGACTCCACGCCCGACCCCGAAGCGGAATATCCGAGCGAGTATATGTCGACGAGCGCGGAACTGAAGGCGGGTACGACATACTACATATATACGGCAGGCTCCAAGGGCGAGTATTACGGCATTTCGTTTGTGCCCACCTCAGCGGGCGGATCGTCTCAGCAGCCCGACCCCACACCCACGCCTACAACTACGCCCACGCCCACACCTACACCTACGCCTACACCTACGCCAACGCCAACGCCAACCGAACCTACGCCAACCGAACCCGCGCCAACCGAACCTACGCCAACCGAACCCGCGCCAACCGAACCCGCGCCCGAACAACTGAAAGCGGTGTTCAGGCAAAACGGCAGCGAGGTCAGCACGCTTGGCGGAGGCGAATTAGAGTTTTACGTCAGCGGCTCCGAGCTTGAACCGTGTTATATAATCCTCGCGGGATATAACGAGTACGGAATTATAAACTGTATCGAAACGGTTTCGCTCAAAGGAGAAAAAGAGCAGAGCGTTAAGCTGACCCCGTTTGACGAAACGGTGTCGGTCAGGGCGTTTATCTGGGACAGCGCAAACGGTATGCGTCCGATTACAGAAACCCCGCCCGAAATTAAGAGAGCGAATAACTGATAATTAAAAAAGGACAAAAGCCGCCGAAATATATTGAACTGCACCAAATTGTACGGACAGCACAAAAGCCCCCCTGTGGTAGGGGATATAAAGATTTAAGCAACAAACT
>CANRNL010000025.1 GCA_947631965.1 uncultured Clostridia bacterium | reverse complement strand
TTGATTATGTTAATGCCTTCATCATTGATGGCGAACTTTTTTAGGAGATTTTGTAACACATCATTGACAAACCTACACGGACAAATTATTTACATATATATTTACACTTGAAAAATATGTAATAATATAGTATAATATTTTGTAATTGTCTAAAGAGAGGAAATGACGGTAATGATAAACGCAGGAATTTTGGGCGGTACCGGATATGCGGGTATCGAGGTTGTAAGGCTTCTTACGAAGCATCCCGAAGTTAATATAAAGTATATTGTCTCCCACACTTTCGCGGGTCAGAAAATATCCGAGGTTTATCCGAGCCTTCGAGGTATTTGCGACATTCGCTGCGAAGAGCTTGATTTGGAGCGCGCCGCCGAGTGCGACGTGGTGTTTACCGCTCTGCCGCACGGTGCGTCGAAAGAAGTGATTCCGAAGCTTTTTGAAAAGGGGCTTAAAATCATTGATTTGAGCGGCGACTTCCGCTATGACGACCCCGCGGTTTACGAAAAGTGGTACGGTCAGAAGCACGACTGCCCCGAACTGCTCGAAAAGTCGGTTTACGGTCTTTGCGAGCTGCACCGAAGCGAGATAAAGACGCATACCCTGATAGGAAACCCCGGCTGCTACACGACCTGCTCCATTCTCGCGCTTGCGCCGCTTGTCGCAAATGGGCTTATTGATTTAAAGAATATAATTATCGACGCAAAGTCGGGAGTTACCGGAGCCGGACGCGGTTTGGCGCTTCAGAATATGTTTTGTGAGTGTACCGAAACCATGAAGGCGTACAAGGTTGCGACGCACAGGCACACCTCCGAGATAGAGCAGGAGCTGTCGCGTCTTGCGGGAGAGGAGATAATGCTCTCGTTCACTCCCCACCTCGCGCCTATGAAGCGCGGCATTTTTGCGACATGTTACGCAAATCTCAAGGAGTTTAAAACCGACGAAGAGCTTGTTGAGGTATATAAGAAATTTTATGACGGAGAGCGTTTTGTGCGTATATACGAGGCGGGAACGCTGCCGGAGATTAAGCATATAACAGGCTCCAACTACGTTGCAATAGGTCTTGTCGCAGATAAGCGTTTAAACAGGGTAGTGGTTGTGTCGTGCATAGACAATCTTGTAAAGGGCGCGGCGGGACAAGCCGTGCAAAATATGAATTTGATTTTCGGGTTGCCCGAAGAAACGGGTCTTATCGACGCGGGATATTATCTGTAAATCATAAAGGAGTTTTGATGGATATGCAGGAGGATATTAAAAAGTATATCAAAAAGGCGGAAATTCTTATCGAGGCTCTGCCGTATATACAAAAGTTCAACAATAAGACCATCGTCATAAAGTACGGCGGCAACGCGATGGTGAGCGACGAGCTTAAAAACAAGGTTATGGAGGATGTGGTTCTTCTTAAATATATAGGAATGAACCCGATTTTGGTTCACGGCGGCGGCCCCGATATAACCGGTGCGCTTAAAAAATTCGGTAAAGAAAGTACGTTTATGAATGGGCTCCGCGTAACCGACAGCGAGACTATGGAGATAGCTCAGATGGTGCTGGTCGGCAAGACAAATAAGGAGATTGTGTCGATACTGTGCGGCAAGGGCGGCAGCGCGATAGGTCTTTGCGGACTTGACGGAAGCCTTATCGAGTGCCGTAAGCATATGCCCGAAATCGACGGAAAGCCTACCGATATAGGCTATGTGGGAGAAATAGTCGGAATCAACATAGGACTTTTGGATATGCTCACAAAGAGCGAGTGTATTCCGGTCATTGCGCCGATAGGCGTTGACAGCGAGGGTCAGAGCTACAATATAAACGCGGATACTGTTGCGGGAATGGTGGCTTCGGCGCTGGAGGCGGAAAAGCTGATGCTGCTCACCGATATTGACGGAATTAAAACGTCGCTCGACAGCGATGAAATTATATATCATATTGATAAAAAGGGTATACTGAAGCTGATTGACGAAGGCGTTATTTCGGGCGGAATGATTCCCAAGGCGCTCGGCGGAATAAAGGCGATAGACGCGGGAGTTAACTCGGTGCATATAATCGACGGACGTATTCCGCACTGCCTGCTGCTGGAAATATTCACAAAGAGCGGTATCGGAACGATGATTACGAGATAATTTTTAAAATAATAAAAAAACACTTGAAATTCCGTGTAAATTGTGATAGAATATCAAATACTTGTTTAACGGAAATATTATACTGAAAATGTTTAAGGAAACTAAGGGGGAACTAACAAATGTTGACTACTGTATTAACTATTGCACAAGTGGTTGTTGCTCTGGCTCTTATCGTGGTTGTACTTTTGCAGCACGGTAAGCAGCAGGGACTTTCGGGAGCTATCGCGGGCGGCGCGGAAACCTTTTTCGGTAAGAACAAAGGCAGAACCGTTGACGTTATGCTCAAGAAGTTCACATCCGTTGTGGCAATTCTTTTTATAGCTCTGTCGCTTGCGCTGACCTTTGTGGCAAGCAATCAAAACAGCGCGGATGAAAGCACCGGAACCGAGGCTTCGGATACGGCGGACACGTCGGGCGAGGTGACCTCGGTACCCATTCCGATTGATGATGAGAGAACCATAACAATGAATGCCGACAACACCTTTACCGCGACAGACGGTTCGGCTCTTACAATGAACGACGACGGCGATTTCGTTCTGGAGGACGGCACGGTTTATGTGACAAGCGAGGAGTTCAGCGAGGGACTTAACGCGATGGGCGCAACCGAGGAGTCGACGGACGTTACGGACGTTACGGATGAGTCGAGCGCGGAGGACACCGCGGACGAAGACGCGGCGCCCGTTGAAGAAGACACGGCTGAGTAATTTTTAAAAAACACCTCGGAAACGAGGTGTTTTTTGAATATACCGCAAATATTTTTAATATACTTTTGTATTCCGAGAAAGGCAGAGCTTAGCTATGGTATTGTTTTTTCAGATTTTAATCGCAATGTTTATAGCGGAGATGGGCGATAAGACCCAGCTTATGCTTGTCGCTATGGCGTCACGCTATAAGCTGCGCGATATAGTGATTGGGTCTGCGCTTGCGATTTTGCTTTTAAACGGTCTTGCCGTCGGCGTGGGCGGGCTTATAAGCAAGTTTGTTCCCCTGTATATAATAAAGATTATAGCGGGCGCGGCATTTTTCTATTTTGCCTACGCAACTTTGCGCGGCGGCGAGGAAGAGGAACACGTCAGCGAAAAAAAGCTGAAAAGGCTTCCGTTTCTGAGCGTTTTCGGAACGTTTTTTCTCGCGGAGCTGGGCGACAAAACGCAGCTTACCGCAATCACGTTTGCCGCAAACTACGGCATAAACCACGCTCTTGTAATTTGGCTTGCGTGTTCGGCGGGTCTGTTTGCCGCCGATATAATAGGTATGCTCGCAGGCTATCTTTTAAAGAGCAAGATGCCAAAGCGTGCGCTTGATACGCTCGCCTTTGTGATTTTTATGATTTTCGGAATTGTTACAATGTATGAAGGCACGAGTATGCGGCTTTCATATCCCTTTAACGTGATTGTCACGGTCACGGTCGCGGTGCTGTTCGCGGTGCTGTGCGTCGACGCTCTTATGAGAAGAAAAAAGATGGCGAAATCTTAAAGTTAATAAAAAGTTCATACTTTATTAACCTTATTTTAATTAAGGGGTGTTATACTTTAAATTGTAATAAGGGAAACCTTATTACAGAGTTAACACAACTCCCTCCCTTTTTTTACATCGTTTGCAAAAACGATGTTTTTTTTGCCCTTTTTTATTTTAAATCAGTCGCCGAAGGATATTCCGATACTTTTTGCGCTTTTTACCTCTTCGCAGTCGACGGGAACGCTTTTGAGCTTTCCCGCAACCTCTTCGAGCGGTACCGCAACGGTTTCGCCGCTCTTGATTCCTACCATACATCCGTATTGCTTTTTTAAAATAAGCTCGGCCGCCGCCGCTCCGAAGCGGGTGCAAAGCACGCGGTCATACGGGCAGGGCGTGCCGCCGCGCTGAAAGTGTCCCGGAACGGTGACGCGTATTTCGTAGCCTGTTTTGTTTTGCAGTTCCTCCGAGATTTTGTATGCGACCGAGGGGTACTCGGCGCGCAGAGCCTTGCGCTCGTCCTTTTCCAAAAGCGTTTCCTCGACCGACATAGCGCCTTCGGCAACCGCTATTATCGTAAACTTTTTGCCCGCTTGGTGCCGCTTTTTGATTACTTCGATAATTTTGTCAAGGTCGTAGGGTATTTCGGGAATTAAAATTACGTCCGCGCCGCCCGCGATACCCGCGTAAAGGCTCAGCCAGCCCACCTTGTGACCCATAATTTCAACGATAAATATTCGCTTGTGCGAGTATGCGGTCGAGTGAATACAGTCGATAACATTGGTCGCTATGTCGCACGCGCTCTGAAATCCGAAGGATATGTCGGTTCCGTATATATCGTTGTCTATGGTCTTGGCGAGAGCTATAATGTTAAGACCCTCTTCGCGCAGTAAATTGGCGGTTTTAAGGGACCCGTTGCCGCCAAGTATTACAAGACATTCGAGATTGAGGCGGGCGTAATTTTCTTTCATTTTACGAACCTTGTCGACCCCTGTTTCCTCGTCGATAACCCGAATTTCTTTAAACGGCTGGCGGGAAGTTCCCAAGATGGTTCCGCCTATCGTTAAAATTCCCGAAAAGTCGGCGCGGTTCATCCTGCTGTACTCCCCGTAAATCAAACCCTTGTAGCCGTCCGCAAAACCTATTATTTTAATATCCTCACCGTTTTTTTCAGCCGCTTCGTAGAGCGACTTTGCCACAGCGCGCAGCGCCGCGTTAAGCCCTTGGCAGTCGCCGCCGCTCGTGAGTATTCCGACTCTCATAGTAATGCACTCCTTTGGTAAGCGTTGTTTTTAAATATCAGTCCTTTATGTCAGTAAGCTCGCCGCGATAGGCAAGATTGCAGAAATATTCCTGTGAATTGGGTCCGCCGCCGACCGGATTTTCATAAATGCCGTCGGCGTTCTTGCGGCGCGCCTTTACGCCGTCGCGCAGCATTGCCGAGAACATTCCGCATATCTGCGCGCGGAGACTTTCGTCGTAGACGGGCGCGGCGGTCTCAACGCGCCGTTGCGTATTTCTCGTCATAAGGTCTGCCGAAGAAATATATACTTTTATTCTTTCCCGCACGCCGAAAATATACACTCTCGAATGTTCCAGAAAACGACCCACAATGCTGATTATTTTGATATTTTCGGTCATTCCCTCTATTTCGGGAACGAGACAGCATATACCGCGCACGATAAGCTCGACTTTAACTCCCGCGCGCGAAGCTTCTATAAGCTTGTCGATAATTTTTTTGTCGGTCAGGGAATTTATTTTTATTCCGATATATGCCTCTCCGCCGCGGTCGGCGGCGCGGATTTCTTGGTCAATCAGCGCGATTATGCCGCTTCGGAGATTTTTGGGCGCGGTGAGCAGATGGGTAAGCCCCTCGGCAGTCTGCCCCATTGCAATTTCGTTAAATATGCGCCCGACTTCCACGCCTATTTCCACAAACGAGGTCATAAGGGAAAAATCCGTGTACTGCGCGGCTGTGTTTTCGTTGTAGTTGCCGGTGCCTATCTGGGAAATGTACTCGATTTTGTTGTTCTCTTTTTTTGTTATAAGGCAGAGCTTTGAGTGTACCTTAAAGCCGCCGAGTCCGTATATTATGCGGCAACCCGCATTTTCCAGCCGCCGCGACCAGCCTATATTGTTTTCCTCGTCAAACCGCGCCTGAAGTTCTACGACGACCACGACTTCCTTTCCGTTTTCGGCGGCGTCTATCAAAGCCTGAACCACCTGTGAATACTTCGCCACGCGGTACAGCGTTATTTTTACCGACACCACGCCTTCGTCCTCCGCCGCCTCCCGCAAAAGACGCAAAAACGGCTTTATGCTCTCATAGGGGTAGGACAGCAGAATATCCCGCTCTTTTATCTGAGAAATCATAGAGCGGTTTTCGTCTATCCGCACCGACTTTTGAGGAGTTCGCTTTTCAAAGAACAGCTCCGGCTTGTCTCTGAGCGCGTCGCAGAGATTTTTGGCAAACGAGAGGTCGGACGGCGCGGATGAGAAAAAGGTCTGTTTTTCGCTGAGCCGCAGATGCTTGTGCAGTGTTTTCATTGTGGACGCGCCGATTTTGCGTGACAATTCAATCAAAATGGGAGCGAGCTTTTTGCGCTTTTTCAAAACAGCTTCCAACTCCTCTCGGTAATCTTCGCCGCGCGCCGCCATTTCGTCGTCTATGTCTATATCCGCGCTGCGTATGACGCGTATCAGCGACTTTCCCTTTATCTTAAAGCGTTCAAAAATTTTTTCGGCAAAGTGCAGAATAAGCTCCTCGACCAGCATAAAACGGTTTTCTCCCGACGGGAGCGGGATAAGCCGCTCGAAAACTCCCGCGCCGCACGGCACTATTCCCATTTTGTCGTCCGAGTTTTTGGAATCTATCGAAACTACCGCGTAAATTTCCTTGTTTTTAAGAAACGGAAACGGATGTCTTTTTCCGATGATTTGTGGAGAGAGCAGAGGCTTTATTTCGCGGTCGAAATATCTCTCGGTAAACCGCGCATCCTCGTCCGACAGATTTGAAAAGTCTATTATCTCAACGCCGTATTCCCGAAGCGCAAGCATTATTCCCGAATATACGCGGTCAAACTCCGCGAGCAGCTGCCGCGCCTTTTCAAAAACCGCCGAGATTTGCTCCTTTACCGTCATATCGGTCTTGTTGTCGCATATGTTCTCGGATACCTGGGAGCGGGCAAAAAGAGCGCCTCCGCGCACCATAAAAAATTCGTCGAGGTTGCTCTGAAAAATAGACGCAAAATTCAACCGTTCGCAAAGAGGAACGTCCGTGCAGTCCGCCTCACGCAATACCCGCTCGTTAAACTGTAACCACGAAAGCTCACGGTTTTGATAACACCTTTTGTCTATTTCCATTTTTCTGTCCTCCGCATTGTTTCTTAAATCTATTATTTTAAAAAACCCGATTTTTATGTTTGTTCTTTTAAAATGTAAAATATCGGTCGGAGAGACAAATTAAAAAGGAGAGGTTTCAGTCCTCTCCATTTTTTCGGCTGTTATTTTTAATTGTTCTTCTTATTATATAACGCGGACGATTTTTGACTTCCTCGTAAATCTTTTTTATATAAATTCCAATTATGCCGATATTTATCATAATTACCGAGCCGATTATAAGCTGAAGTATGATAACGGTGGTAAAGCCGCTTTGAGCGCCTCCGTTGATTTTCATATATAAGGTCTGAATAAACATTATCAGAAAGAATATCAGAAATATCAGACCGAAGCCGGTAGCGATATATAGCGGAAACGAGGAATATGACGTTATTGCGCTGAGCGCCAGCCCGAAAAGGCGGGTCGCCGTCCATTTTGACTTTCCGAGCGCTCTTTCGTCAACGTCAAAAAACACTTTGGTGCGTTTGAAGCCTATCCAAGACGACATACCTCTGAAAAAAGTCTCTTTTTCGGGCATTGAGCGCCATGCCTCAAGCGCGGATTTGTCTAAAAATCTGAAATCCGAGGCGTTTTTAAGGTCAATTCCGGATAATCTTTTGAGAATTTTATAAAAGCTGTCCGCGCAAAAGCGATATAGGGGATTTTCTATGGGACGGCGGTTTTTTACGCCCTCAATCACCTCGTACCCTTCGTCGCGCCAGAGGCGGTACATTTCGGGAATGACTTCGGGAGGGTGCTGCATATCCGCGTCTATACATACGCAGCAGTCGCCGTTTGCCGCGTCAAGCCCCGCGCAAAGAGCGCTCTCCTTGCCAAAGTTGCGGCTCAGCGCAATGGCGGTAATAAATTCGTATTTTGCGGCTAAATCGGTTATCTCGTTCCAGCAGCCGTTTTCAGACCCGTCGTCCACGAGAATCAACTCGTGCGATATGCCCGCGTTTTGCAAGACCGCAATAACGCGCTCCACTCCCGCGGATATTTGCGTTTCGTTGTAGAAAGGCATAATAACCGAAAGCATTTTTTCCAAGTAAATCACCTCATTGACGCGCTAAACCGAGCAAAGTCCGCAATTTTTTAAGGCTCGGCGCGATATAGAAAGATTATCACAAGGCAATGGATTTGTCAACACGTCGCGACTTGCCCTTTTTGCTTGCTTTGCCCTGCTCGGGCAAAGACGCGCTTTCGGGCAGTCGCTCCTCTTTCCCAAAAAGCGACTTGCGCTTTTTGGGAACCCTATAAAATTATAACAAGGTACGGATAAATTTATATATAAAAATTAAAACGCACACATCGGTCGTACGGTGCGGCGCCCTCGACGCACCGAATGTATAAATTACATTTTCTAATGTAGGGGCGAACCGTGTTCGCCCGTTATGCCCGCACTTCGTGCGGGCGGCAATTATGTACTTTTCCCTGCGCAGGGAAAAGTACCAAAAGGCGCGTTTAGGGGCAAGCCCCTAAAAAACCCAGACGGACGCAAGCCTGATGGCTAAAGCGTCCGTCAAAACCCTCAAACGGTAAAGTTGTTTTCTAATTTTACCGTTTCTGTTTAAGTTTTTGCGTGAGTACATCCGCAGATTTTTGTCGGAGAGGAGCAACCGCGCAAAAAAGCGAAGATTTTCCGAATAGGAAAATCGAAGCGCAAAGCGCGAGTTGCGACGACGAAGCGGGCGCAGACTTTCTTTTTGAAAAAAGGAAGTCGGAGCAAAGCGATAGGGCTCCCGAAAAATGGAGCCTATGGCGACATTTTTTGGGAAGAGGAGGAGCGACGACGTGAGTGAGCCGATGACTTTTCAAAGAAAAGTCGTCGCGAACGATACAAAGTCCGCGACGACGACGTGGCGTGCCAGAGAAGATTCGAACTCCCGACCTTCTGATCCGTAGTCAGACGCTCTATCCAGCTGAGCTACTGGCACATTTCCGAAATATTGAACTCATTGTACCACGATTTTTTAAATAATGCAAGTGTTTTCTTAAAAAACTGTTAAAATTATTTTATTATTTTAAAAATAATTGTTGCAAAAGAGGAATAAATGTGCTATAATAATATAGCTGTGCCGAAAAAAGCATAAATATACGGAGAGGTATCGAAGTGGTCATAACGGGGCTGACTCGAAATCAGTTTGCGGGCAACCGCACGCGGGTTCGAATCCCGCCCTCTCCGCCAAAGCGGCTTATGCCGCATAAAGCAAAGCCGCAAGGGAAACCCTGCGGCTTTATTTATTTTATTGAATGGTCGCAGGTTATAACGAAACTGCGCTTTTATCGGGGAGGAATAAAACCATGAGTTTTCTTGAATCATACAAACATCTCGAAAAGCTTTGCGGGGAAATTATGCAGGACAACAGGGCGGTATCGGCATATATCGACGCTATGGAAAGGCTCAACGGCTCGGCATACTATATTCGAGGCTGGAATGAGGATTTAAAAAATTTAAAGCATTATCGTTGGGTTAGAAATCAGATTACCCATGAACCAAACTGCACGGAAAAAAATATGTGTTATGAAAAAGATACCGAATGGTTGAATAAGTTTTACGAACGAATTATGAATCAGACCGACCCGCTTGCACTGTACCGTAAGGAAAAAATGACGAGAGAAGCCGCAATTAGGCGAGCTGCCGCGGGTTCGCGGTCAGCCTCACCTTCACAGAATACACATACTTCCGAGACTTTCGTGCCGTGTCCGCCGCCCATCAAACCGAAGAGATATACGGCGGCAAAATTTGCGGCAATTCTTATTTTCTTATTGCTTACGGCAATCGTGTTGCTTTTCTTATTCAATAAATAAAGATTTCTTTTAATTGTTTTTGAAGCATTTTGCGGTTGGAACAAACCTTTTCCAATTCTTTATAGAATTTGTCGGAGTGGTTTGCCTGCAAAAAGTGGGTAAATTCGTGCGCCACGACGTATTCGATACACTCTTTCGGCGCATACATCAAATTTGTGTTAAACGTCAATATTCCCTTTGTCGGCTGACAACTGCCCCAGCGGGAGACCATTTTGCGAAATCTGATTTGCGGATATTTTACTCCCCGCGCTTTAAAATAAGGATAAACGGTTTCACAGAGTTCGGTTATAACTCTGCGAACCTCATCTTCGGTAAAGTATTGCCTGCGCGGTTTTGCGGAAAGCGCGGCGTATCTTTTTAAAGCGTTTTGTATAAAATCCGCCTTAGAGCTTATAAAGTTCTCGATTGCCGTTTGGGAAACGCGTTTGTTTGCGGAAACGTAAACCGAGCCGTCCGCCCTGATACGCAAATTTATATTTTTCACTTTTTTGTATTGCAGTTCATATTCAATTTTCAGACCGTTTATCAAAAGTTCTTTTTTCATATGTTTGTCTCGCCGTCTGTATCCTGTTTCGGAATCTTTCGGAAGTAATAGATTGCGAACGGAATAGTAAGCGGGAGCGACAAAGCCATCGAGAGGGGCTGAGCCTCCTGTATTCCCGCAAGTCCTCTGAGGTGAGCGAGAATGTAGAGCAGAGGGATGAAGAGTATTCCGCTTCGGAGCGCCGACAGGAAAGATGCGCCGAACCTTTTTCCCGTGCTTTGAAACAGCATTTCGGTCGTCATACAGACGGGCAGACAAAGATTTGCAAGCGCCTGCAGGCGAAGCGCCCTCGTGCCCACCGCGATAACGGCGGGATCATCTCGGAACAGACCAATCAAATTGTCCGAAAAGATAATCAGCAGAGAGCAGCCCACTATAATAATACATTCGGCGGCAAACGCCGTGAATTTGTATCCTCTGCGCACGCGGGAATACTTGCCCGCTCCGTAGTTGAACGCCGACACCGGCTGAAACCCCTGTCCTATACCGATAGCTACCGAAAAGGCGAAAAATATTATTCTGCTTACAATGCTCATACCCGCGACCGCCGCATCTCCGTATACGCGGCACTGTGAATTCAGCATAACCGTAGTCAGGCTGTTTAATCCCTGCCTAAGCAGGCTAGGAAAGCCGGTCGCCATAATGTTGGCATAGACGGACGGCATAATATGTATCGCTTTGGCAAAGCTCAGCTTTGATTCGGTTTTTCCCGAAACAAACATAAACAAGAGAATCATCCAGCTTATAATCTGACTTATCGCGGTGGAAAGACCCGCTCCGGCAATACCCATATGCAGACCGAACATTAAAATAGGGTCGCCAATCATATTGAGAATTGCTCCGGACATAAGTCCGACCATACCGAGCGCGGCTTTTCCCTCGTAACGCAGAAAATTGTTGAGAGAAAGACTTCCGCTCATAAACGGCGCTGCAATCAATATGTAAGAGATATATGTTTTGGCATAGGGGGCAATCGTTTCGGTGCTGCCGAGTAGCATAATAATATCGTCGAGCCACACAAAGCCTATTATCGTGATTATAAGTCCGCACAGCATAGAGCCGAAAAATCCCGCTGATGCGTGAGCGGACGCCGACTCGGTATCCCGGTGACCCAACGCTCTGGACAAAATGCTTCCCGCTCCTTGACCGAACATAAAGCCGAACGCCTGAATAATTGCCATAAAGCCGAATACAATTCCCACCGCTCCGCTTGCGCTGGTACCAAGCTGCCCTACGAATGCCGTGTCCACAAGATTGTATATATTGTTTATCAGCATTGTAATGATGCTCGGAACGGCAAGCCACATAATCAAGCGGTGGACGGGCGTGCCGGTCATCTTTTTATATTGTGCGGTTTCGTCAGAGTGCGTCATTTTATTCTCCTCTTCTCCTTAATCGTTTCAAAAATTATATATGCCGTTTAATCTTCGCCGCAGGCGTAAAATAAATATACTACATTTATTTTATCATACATTTTTTGATTTTTCAATTATGAGTGACAAAAAAGGCATTCGGCTCTTGCCGAACGCCTGATATTTTCTGCCGAGTTTGTCTTAAATGTCAAACGGAAAGTCTATATAGTCGGACAGCAGAATATAGAGTAAAGCCAAAATAACGGTTTCGTCCTCGTCCTCGCGCTCCAGGAAAAGAAATATCAGCGCGACGAGAAGCAAATCCTCCGAATTAAGAAACCCAAACAGCTTTTTCGTCTTTGGATTGTAAAGAGACGGCGGGAGCAGCCCGAAAAGCATCGAGCGCGGACTTTTTCCCCTATGCCCGCCTTGCCTGTTTTCCCGATGCTCGCGCACCGGAATTGCCGCCTGCGGCCGTCGCGGCGGACAATATGCGGAGCTTCGGTTTTTGGCGGGGCGGTTTTGCTGAGGATAATTGTTTCTCGGCTCTTTTGAATATCCCGCGGGTTTTCCGCCGCCGTTTGAGGGCGCGGACGTGTTTTCGGGCGGGTGTGAGGGCATATATCTTCTATACATCATCCTCACCGCCTTCGCGGTTTAATATACCGAGCGCTTTCATCGCGTTTGCCGCGCCGATAAGACGCACCGCGCTGTCCAGCTTTTTTTGACGCGGCTCTTTGAGATACGGGCGCAGAGAGCGCAAAAACCGAGTGTGTTGGTTGTTTTCATCATTGTTCATCGCGTGGACGACCTGCCGAATTTTAAGCAGCATTTCCGCGTCGGACATATCAAAACCGCTCTCGCCTCCGCTTGGCTCGGTGTTTGCTTCGCCGCTTTCCTCCTCGCCGCCTCCGCCCGCAAACATTCCTATTATATCCTGAATTTGCGACTTGCCGTCCTCGCTTGAAAGCATATCTTTAAGCTTTTCGATGGCTCCGCCCAGCGCGTTTTCGTCCACGTTTTCTCACTCCTTTACCCATACGGACAGCAATATGTAAATATCACTTTTTGAATATCTCGTCGATTTTTCTCATAAGCTCCGGATTTTTGGTAAGCATTTTCATAATTTCGGGATTTTTGGAAAACTCCTGCTTCAGCGCGTCCGCGCTGAGATTGTTGAGCTGTTTGTTAAGCTCGCCCTTGTCAACCGACTTTATTGCTTTTTCAATCTCCGCCATCTGGCGGCTGCTTATAGTGCCGCCGAAGCTGTTAAGCGACGCTTTCAGCATTTCGGGACTCATTTTTGATAAAACATCAGACGGATTCATATAATATCCACTCCTTATGACTAATATATGTATATTTTATGTTGTTTAGACAAAAAAGGTGACAAAATAAAACTTTTGTGGTAGAATGAACACATAATCTTTATTCCACGCCTTCGGCGGGGATGGTGCGGGATAGTTATAATATGAAAAAAGGACAAGGGGAAGGGTGGTGTCTTTATGAAAGCGCTTGTGTTCAGTGATTCGCACGGCTATATAAATCCAATCATACGGGCTGTCGAAGAGCATAGCGACGCGTCGTTGGTTATTCACGCGGGCGATGTGCTTCGGGATGTCGACAATTTGCTTGCGGTTTATCCTAATCTCAAAGTCGAGACGGTGGCGGGCAATAACGAGTTTTTCGGCAACGCTCCCTCAGACCGTGTATTTGAGTTTGGCGGAAAGAGAATATTTTTGACGCACGGGCATAAGTACGGCGTTAAGGGAAGTCTTGCGAGACTTAAAAGTCGGGCGAAGGAGCTTGGCGCAGACATATGTATTTTCGGACACACCCATATCAGACATATTTCAGAGGAAAACGGAATATACTTTTTGAATCCGGGCGCGGCATACCGAGGATTTTTGGTGCTGACTGTGGACGGAAACAAAATAAGCGTGGAGGAAGCAGACTGCTGAGAAGGAGTTTTTAATATGGTACTTGCAATAGACGTGGGAAATACAAATATTGTTATCGCGCTCTATGAGAATGACGAAATGCGCGGAAGCTGGCGTATGTCCACCGACAAAAACCGCTCCGCCGATGAGCTGGGAATGTTTTTTGTCCAATTCCTGGCGGGGAGCGGGATAAACACAGGCGATATTGACGATGTTATAATTTCGTCCGTTGTGCCGCCGATAATGCACTCGCTTTGCAACGCGGTGAAAAAATATTTTCACGTCGAACCGATGGTGGTCGGAAACGGCGTGGAGGCGGACATAAAAATATGCTATGACAATCCGAGCGAGGTCGGCGCGGACAGAATAGTAAACGCGGTCGGCGCGGTTAAAAAGTACGGAGCGCCGCTGATTATCGTTGATTTCGGCACCGCGACGACATTCTGCGCGGTTAACGGACGCGGCGAATACCTGGGCGGCGTTATAACCGCGGGTGTTTCAATATCTATGGACGCGTTGTTTCAAAACGCCGCAAAGCTGCCGAGGATAGAGCTTTTGAAGCCCGCCGCCGTTATAGGCAAAAACACCGTTTCGTCAATGCAGTCGGGCGCGTATTTCGGTCAGATAGGGCAGACCGACTATATAGTGCGAAAAATGAAGGCGGAAATGGGAGAGGAAAATATAAAGGTTATTGCAACGGGCGGGCTCTCGCTGATGATTGCGGCGGGGTCGGAATGTATAGACACGGTCGATAGGAACCTGACGCTCGACGGACTTATGGAAATATACCGAAAGAATAAAAGCCGCGGGCTTTAAAGCGATTTTGTGCGCGGAATGAAAAATTATTTTATAATTTTATGGTTTTTTAATTGACAGCTTTGATTTTAAGTGATAAAATACATAATCAGAGTTACGGTTGAAAGGGGAAAGGTTTATGCGAGCGTATATGATTGAATTCAGACGCGGGCATCGCTTTTTTGATTTTTCCCGAAACCACTGTTTAAAAATTGTTTTGAAAGACGTTGAGAAGTAATTTTTGCTTTTCAAAAGTCTTTTTTTTTGAAAAAACGCTATGATAATTATGATATGAAAGGATTTTTGCTATGGACAGAGTAAAAGCTCAGCTTATTTTGGAAAACGGGGCTAAATTTACCGGTCTTGCCTTCGGCGACGTCCACGACGTTGTGGGCGAAGTTGTATTTACGACGGGTATGACGGGTTATCAGGAAACGCTTACCGACCCGTCGTTTGCGGGGCAAATCGTTACGATGACATATCCGCTTATCGGAAACTACGGCTTAAACTTTGAGGATATGGAGTCCAAAAAGCCCGCTCTGCGCGGATTTATCGTGCGAGAGTGCTGCGACTATCCGAACAATTTCCGCAGCGAAATGGATTTGGACGGCTTTTTGAAGCAATACGGCGTTATGGGTCTTGAGGGCATAGACACCCGCGCCCTGACCCGCATAATCCGAAACTACGGCGTTATGAACGGCATTATAACGACCGAGGCGGACAAGCTGTCGGACGGAGAAATTCAAAAGCGGCTCGCGTCTCTCGACAACAGCAAAATAATAGATACGGTATCCACAAAAGAAAAGTATGTTATCGACGGTAAAAAACAGCATATCGCTTTTATAGATATGGGAACGAAGAGCGGAATACTGCGCGACTTCAAGGCGCGAGGCTGTAAAATCACGGTGTTCCCGCACGACGTTTCGGCGGACGAAATTTTAGAGGCAAACCCCGACTTGGTGTTCATTTCAAACGGGCCCGGCGACCCGACCGACAATCCCGAAACAATCGAAACGGTAAAAGCGCTTGTCGGAAAAATTAAAATATGCGGTATCTGTATGGGACACCAGATTATCGGACTTGCGCTCGGCTGCAAGACAAAGAAGCTGAAGTTCGGGCACCACGGCGGCAACCATCCGGTTAAAAACGTCAAACAAAACAGGGTCTACATCACAAGTCAGAACCACAATTATGTGGTATGCGATTTGCCCGACGACGTTGAAGCGACGTATATAAACGTGAACGACGGTACGATAGAGGGAATAGCGCACAAGTCGCTCCCGATTCAGAGCGTACAGTTCCACCCCGAAGCGTCGCCCGGTCCGATTGACACACAGGCGATTTTCGACGACTTTTTAGCGTAGCTTACGGACTTTAAGACTTATAGAACAGAAAGGGACAATTACAATGCCTAAAAATAAAGATATTAAAAAAGTTTTGGTTATCGGTTCGGGTCCTATCGTGATAGGACAGGCGGCTGAGTTCGACTATTCGGGCACTCAGGCGTGCCGCGCAATCAAGGAAGAGGGTATAGAGGTCGTCCTCGTCAACAGCAACCCCGCGACGATTATGACCGACCCCGAAGTTGCCGACGCGACCTACATAGAGCCGCTTACGGTCGAATTTTTGGAAAAGGTTATAGCGCTTGAAAAGCCGGACAGCCTGATTGCCGGAATGGGCGGTCAGACCGGTCTGAACCTCGCCTGCGAGCTGTACGACCGAAAAATCCTCGAAAAGTACGGCGTGAACGTTATCGGCACGTCGATAAGCTCGATAAAAGAGGGCGAGGACCGCGACAGCTTCAAGCGTCTTATGGAGCGCACCAATCAGCCGATTGTAGAGAGCGACATAGTTAACACGGTGGACGACGCGCTCAAATTTGCGGACGAGATAGGCTATCCCGTGATAGTGCGCCCCGCGTACACGCTCGGCGGCACGGGCGGCGGAATTGCCGAGAACGAAGAAGAGCTTGCGGAAATTACCTCCCACGGTCTGCACCTGAGCCGTGTCGGACAGGTGCTTATCGAAAAGAGCATAAAGGGCTGGAAGGAAATAGAGTTTGAAGTAATACGCGACGGGCAGGGCAACTGCATAACAGTGTGCAGTATGGAAAACGTAGACCCGGTCGGCGTTCACACGGGCGACAGTATAGTTGTTGCGCCGGCGCAGACTTTGGCGGACCGCGAGTATCAAATGCTTCGCAAAGCGGCGATAGACATTATAAACTCCATCGAGATTAAGGGCGGCTGCAACGTTCAGTTTGCGCTCGACCCGCACAGCTTTAACTACGCGGTGATAGAGATAAATCCGAGAGTGAGCCGTTCGTCGGCGCTCGCGTCCAAGGCGACCGGCTATCCGATAGCGAAAATTGCCGCGAAGATTGCGCTCGGATACAACCTTGACGAAATTTTGAACGCGGTAACGGGCAAGACCTACGCGTGCTTTGAACCCGCGCTTGACTACTGCGTTATAAAAATTCCGAAGTGGCCGTTCGACAAATTTTTCGGTGCGAAGCGTCAGCTCGGCACCAAAATGATGGCGACGGGCGAAATTATGGCTATCGGAAACAGCTTTGAGTCGGCGCTTTTAAAGGGCGTGCGTTCGCTTGAAATAAAGCAGTACAACTTGGAGCTTGAGGCTTCAAAGGACCGAAGTACCGAGGTGCTGAAAAAACACGTTCAAAAGCCCGACGACGAAAGACTGTTCGACCTCGCGGAGCTTTTGAGGCGCGGTTACCTTATGGAAAAAATCTGCGAAATAACGGGTATGGACCCGTTCTTCGTGAAGAAGATACAAAAAATCGTGCTTATGGAGGAAGAGCTTAAAAACCACACGATAGACACGATAACTCCCGAAATGCTCAGAGAGTATAAGAAAAAGGGCTTCAGCGACAAGGGCATAGCAAATCTTATAGGCTGTGGCGGAGATGATGTCTACAAGCTGCGAAAAAAGTTCAACATAATACCCGTCTACAAAATGGTGGATACCTGCGCGGGCGAGTTTGAGGCGGTTTCGCCTTACTATTATTCCACCTACGACGAGGCGAACGAGGCGGCGCCGTCAGACCATAAAAAGGTTTTGGTTATCGGCTCCGGACCTATCAGAATAGGTCAGGGCATAGAGTTTGACTATTGCAGCGTTCACAGCGTTATGGCGCTTAAAAAGTTCGGCATCGAAACCATTATTTTAAACAACAACCCCGAAACGGTCAGCACCGACTTCGACACTTCGGACAAGCTGTACTTCGAGCCGCTTACCGAGGAGGACGTTCTCAGCGTTATCGAGCTTGAAAAGCCTGACGGCGTTATATTGCAGTTCGGCGGTCAGACGGCGATAAAGCTCGCCAACTTCCTGCGCGATATGAAGGTGCCGATATACGGCACAAAGCCGGAGCAGATAGACGCGGCGGAGGACAGAGAAAAGTTTGACGAAATTCTTGAAGAGCTTGGTATAGCGCGCCCAAAGGGAAAGGCGGTATGGAGCATACGCGAGGGCAAAAGTCAGGCGGAGGCGCTCGGCTATCCGCTGCTTGTAAGACCTTCTTATGTTCTGGGCGGACAGGGTATGGAGATAACCCACAACGAGGAGGAGCTTGTAAGCTACCTTACTCACGCGTTTAAGAACGATAACAAAAATCCGGTTCTTATAGACCGTTATCTCGGCGGACGCGAGCTTGAGGTTGACGCGATATGCGATGGCAAGGACGTGCTGATACCCGGAATTATGGAGCATTTGGAGCGCGCGGGCATACATTCGGGCGACAGCGTTTCGATTTATCCCCCGCAGAACGTGTCCGACAGGATGAAAGAGAAAATTATCGACGTGACCAAGAAAATTTCGGTCGCGCTTAAGGTTATCGGAATGATTAACATTCAGTTTATCGACTTTAAGGATGAGCTTTATATAATAGAAGTAAATCCCCGCTCAAGCCGTACCGTGCCGTACATAAGCAAGGTGACCGGCATACCCGTGATTGAGATTGCGACGAGGATAATGCTCGGCGAAACGCTGGAGAGTATGGGTTATAAGAGCGGCATTGCAAAGGAGTCGAAATACGTTGCGGTCAAAGTGCCGATTTTCTCGACCGAAAAGCTGCCCCGCGTTGAGGTCAGCCTGGGTCCCGAAATGCGTTCGACCGGCGAGGTTTTGGGCGTGGGAGTGAATTTCAAACGCGCGCTCTATAAGGGCTTTGTCGCGGCGGGTACGACTATTCCGAAAAAGAACAGCACGATTTTGGCGACAATTTGCGACCATGACAAAGAGGAGTTTTTAGAGATTGCAAAACGTCTTGCCGCGTGTGGCAACAGATTTATTGCAACCGGCGGCACAGCCGCGTTTTTGAGGGAACACGGCATAGAGGTGCAGGACGTAAAGAAAATTTCGGAGGGCGTTCCGAATGTGCTTGACGTTATCCGTTCGGGAATGATAGATTTGATAATCGACATACCCAAAAAGGGCAACAATACCAACAGCGACGGCTTTAAAATACGCCGCGCCGCCGCCGAATGCTCCATAAGCCTTTTGACCTCTATGGATACTCTCGCGGCTATGACCTCAATCGTGGAGAGCGCCTTCACGCCCGACGACGTAGATGTAATTGCGATACAGAATGTAGGTTAAAATTAAAATAAAAAAACAGGCGGTCGGCTTTGTTATGCCGACCGCCTGTTTTTTTGCACGGCTTTATTTTTCGCTTATCGGAGTTATTTTCCTTGCGATATATACAAACGGAGTGTCGAGCAGCGACGTGGCTATGTAAATTATATATGTTGAAATAATTATTGTCACGAGCGTCGAAGGCTCATACGTTCCCGCGAAAGCGAGGACGTTAAAGAGTACCGCGTTGATAAGCTGGGATATAAGAGTAGAGCCGTTGTTGCGGAGCCACAAAAAGCGCTTGCTGTCGCCGCACTTTTTTGAGGTCAAATCCCACCACTTGTGGTATATCCAAACGTCGAAAAGCTGTGACAGGAAATATACCGTAAGACTTGCGAGAATTATTCGCGGGGTGTTTGAGAATACGTTTCTTATAGCCTCGGACACAAAGTCGTTGGGCGACGGGGTGTAGAGCAGCCATATCTGCGACAGCAGTATAAACGCCGCCGACGAGAGCGTACCCAAAATGACCGCTTGATTAGCCGTCTTTTTTCCGTATTTTTCGCTCAAAATATCCGTGACCAAAAAAGTGGAAGCAAATGTGACGTTGCCGAGCGTTTGCTCCAGCGCAAACGCGTCTATCAAAATCAAGACTTCAATGTTTGCGGCAATCGTGGCAAGCACGGTCCAGCAAATAAGACCCCGTACGCCGAGCAGCTTATAAAACAGCAATACTCCGCCGTACACAACGACAAGGTTGATGACCAATAAAATTTCGTTTGACATATTTAATTTTCCTCCTTAGTTTTGATTTAAGGGCATCGCCCTTCGGCAGGATGTCGCGAACTGCCGTAAATCTTCCTAATTATAAAATAAAATGTATAAATTTGCAAGATATTTATTTAAAAATCAAATTTTTATTACAATAACATTTCACAAATATTTCAGAAATGTTACAGAAATGTTACAAAGTTGCAAAAAAATAAGCTTTTTGTCATACAAATATTTGTGCAGCCTACATAAAAATTCCTTTTTTTACTTGATTTATTTGAAACTCCGTTGTATAATACGCGCTGTAATGGTTTTGTAACAATTCTGTAACATTGGAAATCATTGCAAAAAAACAGTAAAGGAGTGATTGTTTGTTTTTTGCAGAGGATAGAAGTCTGAAGTCCTGTGTAAACAAACAAAAGAGAGGTATGAAGAATTTATCAAACAAAAAAGCGGCGGTAAGAGAGGGAATAGCCGCCTCGGCGCTGTACAGGCGGCTTGGCGCTCTGCTGACCGAAGATTCGGACAACAAATCAAACATTATTTCATATACAACATCTGTTTTCGGCAAAATTTCGGATTTTACATCATATATTGTAAAATCTTTGCTTCAAAAGAAAACGCGTGTTAAAATTATGGCGGGTGCGACAACGTTAATACTGGTTTCGGTAATATGTATATCCGCAAATGCCGCCGGCTACAAGCTCGGATACGAAGTGTCGGTAAACGGCGAAGCGATAGGTACGGTGGTAGACCAGGGTGAGGCGATTGCGGCGGTAGACTCGGCGAACGAAACCATAAGCCAGTGTGTCGGAGAGGATTATGAGGCTGAGCCCGTTTTCTCCCGCACGATAGTCGCGCCGAACAGCGAATCGTCCGCCGAAGAAATGGAAAATTCGATACTTTCCACGATTGACGGTATGGCGGAGTGCGCGGCTGTTTTTGCAAACGGCGAAGCGATTGTAAATCTGGGCAGCACGGATGAGGCAGAGCTGTTGCTTCAAAAGTGCAAGGATAAGTATTCGCCCGAAGAGATAGCCGACGATATGATTATCGAGTTTTGCGAGGACGTGGAGATTAAGGACTCGTTTATTGCTCCCGATATGATAAAAAGCGTTGACGATGCGTTCACGCTTGTAACAGAGAACAAAGCGACCGCGGATTACACCGTAGCCGACGAGAGCGAAACGCTTAAATCAATCGCGGAGGACAACGGTATGACGTTTTCCGAAATCAAGTCGCTGAATCCCGATATTTCATCCGTCGACGTTGGCGACACGGTAAAAATAAGCGTTGTTTCTCCGCTTTTGTCGGTACGGGTTACCGAAATCGAGGAGTATGAAGAACCCGTTCCGTATGAGAGCAAAAGCTCTTACTCAGACGAGCTTTATGTGGGCGAAACCGAAACGATAACATCCGGCTCCGAGGGCTGCGCGTCGGTAGTGGCAAGAGTCTCGACGGTCAACGGAAAAGAGGAGAGCCGTGAGATAATAGACCGAATTGTGATTACCGCGCCCATACCCGAAATAAAGCTCATAGGCAGAAAAGCCCTGCCGCAGTCGGCAACCGGAGTGTTCGGTCTGCCCACGACGTCGGGTAAGCTGACCTCTAACTTCGGTTCGAGATGGGGCAGAAATCATAACGGCGTCGATATATCTGTTCCGAGCGGCAGCTCGGTTTATGCGTCGGACGGCGGTGTGGTTACCTATTCGGGCTGGATGAGCGGCTATGGAAACTATATTGTAATCGACCACCAAAACGGTTATCAGACCGCATACGGACATAACAGTCAAAATCTGGTGTCGGTCGGTCAGAGAGTGGCAAAGGGTGAAAAAATCGCGCTTTCGGGCAGCACGGGAAACAGCACAGGCCCACACCTCCATTTTGAGGTGAAGAAGAACGGCGTTTACCAAAATCCTCTGAGCTATGTAAAATATTAAAACAGATAAAAAACAAGGTTCAGCCGAACCTTGTTTTTTATTTTGGAATGTATACTTTTTGTCAAAAGCGAAAAATATCTGATTTTATAGGGCTCAAATTGCGAAAAAAGCTTGACAATACGGGTAAAATCTGTTATCATATAACAGCTATTGATTTTCTGTAGCAAATTTCATATACAGGAGGTGAGAAAGATTGCCTACATTTAACCAACTGGTAAAGCACGGACGCCGCACAAGCGAGAAAAAGTCCACCGCGCCGGCTCTTTTAAAGGGTATGAACACTCTGAAGAAAAAGCCCACCGACCAGGACTCTCCGCAGAAGAGAGGCGTTTGCACCTCGGTTAGAACGATGACCCCCAAGAAGCCTAATTCGGCGCTTCGTAAGGTTGCCAGAGTTCGTCTTACAAACGGTATTGAGGTTTCGGCTTACATTCCGGGTATCGGTCACAATCTGCAGGAGCATAGCGTTGTGCTGATAAGAGGCGGAAGAGTTAGGGACCTGCCGGGTGTGCGTTACCACATTATCCGCGGCACGCTTGATACGTCGGGCGTTGCAAACCGTAATCAGGCTCGTTCCAAGTACGGTGCGAAGAAGGCGAAAAAGAAAGCTTGATTTTTCGCAAAAATTTTAATTAAGGTCGAAAATTTAGTGCAATGTACTATTAAATATATATTATTTAGCCGGTGTACATCGCACAGCAGTATCCCAAAGGGATATTGAGTACCTGCGGCGGATTGCCGTATGAACAGGAGGGAAGAGAAGTGCCTAGAAAAGGTTTTATAGCACGCAGAGATGTGTTGCCGGACCCGATGTATAACAGCAAAACCGTTACGCGTCTTATCAACAATATTATGCTTGACGGTAAAAAGGGCGTAGCTCAGAAAATAGTTTATGATGCGTTTGACATTATAAAGGAAAGAACGGGTAAAGACCCCGTTGAAGTTTTTGAGGACGCTATGAACAATGTTATGCCTGTTCTTGAAGTTAAAGCGCGTCGTGTCGGCGGTGCCAACTATCAGGTTCCGATAGAGGTAAGAGCCGAAAGACGCGAGACGCTCGGTTTGAGATGGATCACGCGTTACTCACGCGAGAGAAACGAGAGAACAATGGCTGAAAGGCTCGCAAACGAAATTATGGATGCGACCAACAGCACGGGCGGAGCTTTCAAGAAGAAAGAGGACACTCACAAAATGGCGGAAGCAAACAAAGCATTCGCACATTACAGATGGTAATGACCGTCTGAGTAATAATTTTTTGAATATTGAGGTAAACTCGTTGTTAAACAGGGTTTTTCTCAGGAAAGGAGAGATATATGGGCAGAGCATTTAGTTTGGAAAATACAAGAAATATCGGCATTATGGCTCATATAGATGCCGGTAAAACTACTACAACAGAGAGAATATTGTTCTATACCGGACGAACTCACAAAATCGGTGAAGTTCACGAAGGCGCGGCTACCATGGACTGGATGGAGCAAGAGCAGGAACGCGGTATAACAATAACATCCGCCGCTACCACTTGTCAGTGGAAGGGCAAAAGAATAAATATTATAGATACTCCCGGACACGTTGACTTCACGGTTGAAGTTGAGCGTTCGCTCCGTGTTCTGGACGGCAGCGTTACGGTTTTCTGCGCTAAGGGCGGCGTTGAGCCTCAGTCCGAGACGGTTTGGCGTCAGGCGGACAAGTACAGCGTTCCGAGAATGGCGTTTGTCAACAAGATGGACATCATGGGCGCGGACTTCTATAACGTTGTAAATATGATGAAAGACCGTTTAAAGTGCAACGCTGTTCCAATACAGCTCCCCATAGGCTCGGAGGACACCTTCAAGGGTCTTATAGACCTTATCGAGATGAAGGCGTTTGTTTACTACGATGACCTTGGAAAAGATGAGCGAGAGGAAGAAATCCCCGAAGATATGAAGGCAAAAGCCGAAGAATATCATAATGCGCTTATCGAAGCTGTTGCCGAAACAGACGAGGCTCTTATGGAAAAATTCTTTGAGGGGGAGGAGCTTACCGTCCCCGAAATCAAGGCGGCTATCCGCAAGGCTACCATTGCAAACGAAATGGTACCCGTTCTCTGCGGTACCGCTTACAGAAACAAGGGCGTGCAGAATCTGCTTGACGCGATAGTTGACTTTATGCCGTCACCGGTTGACATCCCCGCTATCGGCGGTACGCTGCCAAACGGTGAGGAATCCGAGAGAAAGCCGTCCGACGACGAGCCCTTCTCGGCTCTTGCGTTTAAGATTGCTACAGACCCGTATGTAGGTAAGCTGTGCTTCTTCAGAGTTTATTCGGGAACGCTTTCAAGCGGTTCTTACGTTTATAACTCCACAAAGGATAACAAGGAGAGAATAGGACGTATTCTTCTTATGCACGCGAATCACAGAGAGGATATCGAAATGGTATACTCAGGTGACATAGCGGCGGCGGTCGGACTTAAAAATACCACCACGGGCGATACGCTTTGCGATGAGAAGGACCCGATTATTCTTGAGTCTATGGAATTTCCGGAGCCTGTTATCCGCGTAGCTATCGAGCCCAAGACCAAAGCCGGTCAGGAAAAAATGGGTATAGCTCTTGCAAAGCTTGCCGAAGAGGACCCGACGTTTAAGACATATACCGACGACGAAACGGGTCAGACCATTATCGCAGGTATGGGTGAGCTTCACCTGGAGATTATCGTTGACCGACTTCTCCGTGAATTTAAGGTGGAGGCAAATGTCGGAAATCCGCAGGTTTCTTACAGAGAGACTATCAGGAAGCCCATTCACCAGGAGCATAAGTACGCAAGGCAGTCGGGTGGTAAAGGTCAGTACGGTCACGTTGTATTTGACATTGAGCCGCTTGAGCCGGGTTCGGGCTATGAGTTCGTGAACAAAATTGTCGGCGGTGCTATTCCGAAGGAATATATCCCCGCGGTTGACGACGGTATTCAGGGCGCGATGCAGGCGGGCGTTCTTGCGGGCTATCCCGTTGTGGACTTCCGCGTAACGCTGGTAGACGGTTCGTACCACGAGGTTGACTCGTCCGAGATGGCGTTTAAAATTGCGGCTTCGATGGCGTTCAAAGAAGGCTGCCGCAAAGCAGACCCGGTTATCCTTGAGCCTATTATGAAAGTTGTTGTAAACGTACCTGAGGACTATATGGGCGACGTTATGGGTGACCTTAACTCGCGCCGCGGACAGATTCAGGGTATGGAAGCAAGGCCGGGCGCTCAGGAGATAACCGCGAACGTGCCGCTTTCCGAAATGTTCGGTTATGCGACCGAGCTGCGTTCGAGAACACAGGGACGCGGACAGTATTCGATGGAGCCGAGCCACTTTGAGGAGCTTCCCAAGAGCATTATGGAGCAAATCGTTAAAGAGCGAAGCAAGTCGAACGATTAAATTTTCAAAAACTATTGAAATTTTTTGAAAAAAGTAGTAGAATTATTATAATTTGTAAACAATTTATTTTTAAAACCTAAATTAAAGGAGGAAAACAAAATGGCAAAGGAAAAATACAATAGTTCCAAACCGCACGTTAACATCGGAACTATCGGACACGTTGACCACGGCAAGACTACTCTTACCGCGGCTATTACAAAGGTTCTTGCTATGAACGGTCAGGCGAAGTATGAAGCATATGATATGATTGACAAAGCGCCTGAAGAGAGAGAAAGAGGTATTACGATTTCAACGGCTCACGTTGAGTACGAAACGGACAATCGTCACTATGCGCACGTTGACTGCCCCGGACACGCTGACTATGTAAAGAATATGATTACCGGTGCTGCTCAGATGGACGGCGCTATCTTGGTTGTTTCGGCGGCTGACGGTCCTATGCCTCAGACAAGAGAACACATCCTGCTTTCGCGTCAGGTTGGCGTTCCCTACATTGTTGTATTTTTGAACAAGGTTGACCAGGTTGACGACCCCGAACTTTTGGAGCTCGTTGAAATGGAAATCAGAGAGCTTCTCACCGAGTATGAATTCCCGGGAGATGACATTCCGATTATCAAGGGCAGCGCGCTTCAGGTTCTGGAGTCCGGCGCTACCGACCCGAACGCTCCCGAATATGCTTGCATCCACGAGCTTATGGAAGCTGTTGACAGCTACATCCCCACTCCCGACAGAAAGAGCGATCTTCCGTTCCTTATGCCTGTCGAGGACGTATTCTCTATCACCGGTCGTGGTACTGTTGCTACGGGCAGAGTTGAGAGAGGTACTCTTAAGATGTCTGACGAAGTTGAGATTGTTGGTCTTGCAGACGAACCGAGAAAGGTTGTTGTAACCGGTATCGAAATGTTCAGAAAGCTTCTTGACGAGGCTGTTGCGGGCTACAATATCGGCGCTCTGCTCCGTGGTGTTCAGAGAGACGAGATTGAAAGAGGACAGGTTCTTGCTAAGCCGGGAACGATTACTCCCCACACCAAGTTTAAGGGCGAGGTTTACGTTCTGACTAAGGAAGAAGGCGGACGTCATACACCGTTCTTCACCAACTACAGACCTCAGTTCTATTTCAGAACAACCGACGTTACGGGCGTTGTTAATCTTCCCGAGGGCGTTGAAATGTGTATGCCCGGAGATAACATCACCATGACGGTTGAGCTGACAACCAAGATTGCTATTGAGGAAGGTCTCCGCTTCGCTATCCGTGAGGGTGGCAGAACCGTAGGTTCGGGCGTTGTTACCGCTATCATTGAGTAATCTTAATTAAAGAGCATAAAAATCCACCCAATCAAATTGAACTGCACCAAATTGTACGGACAGCACAAAAGACCCCCCTGTGGTAGGGGATATAAAGATTTAAGCAACAAACT
>CANRNL010000024.1 GCA_947631965.1 uncultured Clostridia bacterium | reverse complement strand
TTTGTTGCTTAAATCTTTATATCCCCTACCACAGGGGGGTCTTTTGTGCTGTCCGTACAATTTGGTGCAGTTCATTTTAAGAGCGGGGTTTTACATTTTTCGGGAAGAAATTTTAAAAAAATCTGCTTTACAAAAAAATATTAAAGTGGTAAAATTTATGGATAAGGATTGATAAGGAAAAAGCAAAGGAGTGTACGTTATGAGAGCTATTGTAACGGTTATGGGAACCGATAAGACCGGAATTATCGCAAGCGTAAGTCAGGCGCTCGCCGACTTCGACATAAATATTCTGGATATTAATCAGACTATAATGCAGAATATTTTTACTATGATTATGCTGGTCGATATATCGAACATTAAGCGCGAGCTTGCGTCAATCGCCAAGGACCTCAAGGCTCTGGGCGAGAAGCTGGAGGTTCAGATTATAATTCAGCACGAGGATATTTTTAATTCAATGCATAAAATATAACGAGAGCCGCCCGTTTAATATTAAAGAGGGTTGGGCGTAAATGAAAGAGGCGACTGCGACGTGATTAACACGCACGAAATTCTTGAAACCATAAAAATGATACGAGAGGAACATCTCGATATAAGAACCATAACAATGGGAATATCTCTGCTCGACTGCGCCGGCGGCTCGACCGAAAGGGCGTGCGAAAAGGTTTACGATAAGATTACCAAATATGCCGAGAACCTTGTAAAAACAGGCGAGAATATAGAGGGGCAGTACGGCATACCGATAATAAACAAGCGTATTTCGGTAACACCGATAGCCCTGATTGCGGGCGCGTGCGACAGCGACGACTGCCTGCCGTTCGCGAAGGCGCTCGACCGCGCCGCCGCCACGACCGGCGTGAATTTTATCGGAGGTTACAGTGCGCTCGTGCAAAAAGGCTTTGCGCGCGGAGATATAAATTTGATAAACTCAATTCCCGAAGCTCTCGCGTCTACCGAGCGCGTATGCTCTTCGGTCGGCGCGGCGACCACGAAGGCGGGTATAAATATGGACGCGGTAAAAATGCTCGGCGAAGCCGTAAAAAAGACTGCCGAGCTGAGCGCGGACGATGGTTCGATGGGCTGCGCCAAGTTTGTGGTGTTTGCCAATCCCGTAGAGGATAATCCGTTTATGGCGGGCGCGTACCACGGCGTCGGCGAGGGCGACTGCGTTATAAACGTGGGCGTTTCGGGACCGGGCGTTGTCAAAACCGCTCTCGAACAGGTGCGCGGCGCGGATTTTCAGACCGTGTCCGAGACTATAAAGAAAACGGCGTTTAAAATTACGAGAATGGGTCAGCTTGTGGCGCAGGAGGCGTCGCGCAGGCTGAACGTACCTTTCGGAATAGTGGATTTGTCGCTTGCGCCGACCCCCGAAATAGGCGACAGCGTGGCGTATATTCTGGAAGAGATGGGTCTTGAAAAGTGCGGAACCCACGGCACGACCGCCGCGCTTGCTCTGCTTAACGATGCGGTTAAAAAAGGCGGCGTTATGGCTTCGAGCTTTGTGGGCGGTCTGAGCGGAGCGTTTATACCGGTGTCGGAGGATGCGGGAATGATTGCGGCGGCAAAGTGCGGCGCTCTCACTCTCGACAAGCTGGAAGCGATGACCTGCGTATGCTCGGTCGGACTTGATATGATAGCCGTTCCGGGTGATACTCCCGCCGAAACGATTTCGGCGATAATCGCGGACGAGCTTGCGATAGGCGTTATAAATCAAAAGACCACGGCGGTCAGGATTATTCCCGCCGCAAATAAGAAAGTCGGAGATACGGTGGAGTTCGGCGGACTTTTGGGCTCCGCGCCGGTAATGCCGGTACATAAATTTTCAAGCGCGGACTTTATCGCGCGCGGCGGACATATTCCCGCCCCGATACATAGCCTTAAAAACTGAAAGAGGGGTCGTATTTATGAATGTAATGGACGTTATTTTAGACATCGAAAGCAAGGCGCAGGCGATTATGGCGGAGTCGGAGGAAATTTGCGCCGAGCAGAGCGAGGGGCGCGAAGAGGAGCTTGAGGCGTTTAAAAGCGATATTAAACGTTCGGCGGAGATGAAAATTGCGAGCTTCCGCAATGAGCAAAATTCAAAAATCGATAAAAAAATCGAAGAGCTTGGCGTGCTTTACGGCAAAAGAACCGACGCGCTGAACAAAAAATATAACGAAAACAAGAAAAAATGGGTTGACGATATTGTAAAACGAACGCTGATGTAGAAGGCGGGGTATAAAAATGCTTTCACAGATTATAAATAACGCGGCAGCAACCACAAAAATCCACGCAAAGATGAGAGGTATGCTCTCCCGCGCCGACTATGACAAAATGACAGCTATGAAAACGGTGTCGGAAGTCACCGATTATTTAAAACGGGAGACCGGCTATAAAACCGTCTTAAAAAATATAAACGCGACGGACATACACCGAGGTCAGCTTGAGGATTTGCTGGACGCACAGACGCTGGCGGATTTCAATTCGCTGCGCTCGTTCGTAACCTCGTCCAAGCGCGCGTATATTGATTTGTATTTCAGAAAATATGAGGCGGAACAGCTCAAGGTGTTTTTAAGAATGCTCTTTGCGGGTCACGCCGAGCGATACAAAGCGCCGTATAAGCCCAAGCATAGCGGAGATTTTGACTTGTCGGTTATAGAAGGCGCAAATACGTTTGACGAGTTTGTAAACCGTCTGCAAGGCTCTGAGTACCACGCGGTTTTCAGTGCGTTTAAAGGCGGCGGGCTGAAAGACCCGTTTGACGCCGAGCAGGCGCTGGATATGTATTTTTTCCGCCACGCGTTCAGATATATTAAGCGTTTTTTGCCCGAAAAAGAGCAAAGAATCATTATAAAATCGCTGGGAAGCGAAGCGGATTTGATAAATATAATGTTCATACTCCGCATAAAAGCTTATTACAGTATGAGTGCGGATAAAATTTACACTTATATAATACCGAAGCATTACAGGATAAACAAAGAGGATATACGAATAATGGCGGAGAGCGGCTCGTATGACGAGGCGTATGCGGCGGCGCTTGAAACGCCTTACCGCGAAGTGCTGGAGGGCTCGGAAAGCCTTTCGCACAAAATGGGCGAATTTCTGAATTCGCTGAACAAAAAGCTGTTTTTGGAAAATCCTTATACGATACAGGCGATTATGTGTTTTATTTCAAGACGCAAAACAGAAATAAAAAACATAGTTTCGATAGTCGAGGGTGTGCGGTATTCACTGCCGCCCGAAAAGATAAAAGAATATATAGTGGGCTACGACGGATGAGAGGTGATGGATAAATGATTATTCCCATGAAGCTCGTTAATATAATAGGTCTTAAAGATAAGTTTGACAGTATTGCGACCGAATATATTATGGGGCGAAATATAGAGCTTGAAAATCCGTTTCTTCTCTTTAAGGATACAAAGGGTTTTGTGCAGTACAACGGTACAAATCCGTATGAAGCGCGGCTCAAGCGTTTTACCGACTTGTTTGAGTATGCGGGACTTGAGTATAGCGACGTAACCGCCAAACGAGCGCGTATGTCAGAGGAAAAGACCGAGGAGGTCGCGGCAAAGTTCGACGAAACGGTGCATAACATCAAGAAGAAAATCGAGGATTTGGAAAAAGAGATTCAAAATGCCGACGCGATAATAGCCTCGCTTCAGCCGATTTTGCAGTCGGACATAAACGTTGACGACCTGACCGGTCTTAAATTTATCAAATTCAGGTACGGGCGGCTTCCGGTTTACAGCTACGAAAAGCTGGATGCGTATCTGGGCGACCTGCCCGCGTACTTTGCGGTAATAAGAAGCGACAAGAGTAACGTGTGGGGCTTTTACTTTGTTTCTCCCGAAAGCGCGCGCCACGTTGACCATATTTTTGCGTCGCTCTATTTTCAAAGGGAATGGATTGACAGCGATGTTCACGGTACGCCCGGCGAAATCACCGAAAGGCTGAAGGCGGATAACGAATTAAAGCGCGGGGAAATCGAAAAGCTGGACGCGGAGCTGGCGGGGCTTTTGGAAAACAGCCGCGACGAGATTTTTGAAGCGTTTGCCAACGTAAAGTTTTACTATGAACTGAATAATCTGAAAAAGCTCGCGCCGCACACAAAAAATTGCTTCTATATGTCGGGCTGGATGCCGGAAAAAGAGGCCGAGCAGCTCAGGCGCGATACGGAAGGCAAGGAAGAAATATCGGTAATTATTCAAGACCCGAACGTTGTGGGCAACGCCAAAATACCGACTAAGCTGAAAAATCCGAGGATTTTAAAGCCGTTTGAGGAATTTGTTAAGATGTACGGCGTGCCGTCTTATAACGAGATAGACCCGACGCCGTTGCTGGGAATTGTGTACTCGTTCCTGTTCGGAATGATGTTCGGCGATGTTGGACACGGAATAGTGCTTTTTTTGGCGGGACTTTTGATGACGCTCCTTAAAAAGGGCGGATTTATAGGTAAGCTGCTGGTTCCGCTCGGAATCACCTCGACGTTTTTCGGATTTTTGTACGGCACGTTCTTCGGCTTCGAGGGCGCGGAGGCAATAATAAAACCGATTTGGTTCACTCCGAGCGAAAATATGACCGACATATTGCTCATCACGGTGTTTATCGGTATGGGAATAATTTTGTTTTGTATGCTTGTCAACATTGTAAACGGAATAAAGCAGAAAAATCCGCAAAAGATTTTCTTTTCTCAAAACGGTTTGGCGGGATTTGTGTTTTACGCACTCGCGCTGTTTTGCGGACTGAGTATTTTAAACGGCGCGCAACATTCGTATGCGGCGGCATTTGCGGCAATCGGAATATCACTCGTTCTGATATTTTTGCAGGAGCCGCTTTCCCGTCTTGCGGAGCGCAAGCGCGACTGGATGCCTAAAGAAAAAGGCGGATTTTTGGTTCAGTCGTTCTTCGAGCTGTTTGAAATAGTGCTGAGCTTTGTTACGAATACAATATCGTTTGTCCGTGTCGGCGCGTTCGCGCTCAACCACGCGGGAATGATGTCGGTCGTAATAATGTTTATGCACAGTATGTCGAAAACCGGCTCTGTAGCGGTCGCTGTTTTCGGTAATTTGCTCGTAATCGGGCTGGAAGGCCTGATTGTGGGCATACAGGTTTTGAGGCTCGGCTTTTATGAAATGTTCAGCCGCTTTTACGACGGTTCGGGCAGAGAGTTTAAGCCTATAAATATTAAAAAATAAAGTTTGGAGGAGATGTATATGAAAACAGTAGTTACATTTTTGATTGTCGCGCTTTGCGCGGCCGCGCCGCTCATAGCACAGCGCGGATTCAAGCTGTCGGGAAAGCATTTAAAGAGCGTGTTGGGAATCAACATATTCTCGTTCTTCGGTATGCTGACCGCGCTCACCGTGCTTATGTGGACGGGTCACACCGACGTATTTGCGGCGGGTGAAGCTGCCGCGGAGGGACTTTCGAGCGGTATGCAGTACTTAGCCGCGGCTCTTTCCACGGGACTTGGCTGTATCGGCGGCGGTATCGCGGTTGCGGCGGCGGCTTCGGCGGCTCTTGGCGCAATCTCGGAGGACCCCACGATAATGGGTAAGTCGCTTATTTTCGTTGCGCTTGCCGAAGGTATTGCGCTTTACGGTCTGCTTATCGCGTTTATGATTTTGCCGTAATAACGACGACACGGAGAGAAAAATTATGAAGTACTTTTTATTAAGCGACAACATTGACACTCAAACGGGAATGAGACTCGCGGGTGTTGAAGGCGTGGTGGTTCACGAACGCGAGGAATTTCTTGCGGAATTTGAACGCGCCGCGTCCGACCGCGACTGTGCGGTACTTCTCGTCACCGAAAAGGCGACGGATTTATGTCCCGAAAAAATTGACGAGCATAAGCTGAGCGGAAAACTGCCGCTTATCGTCGAGCTTCCTGACCGCCACGGCTCAAGACGCGGCGCGGACAGCATACTCAGGTATGTCAAGGAGGCTATCGGGGCGGATGTGGAAAATAAAAAATAAGTAAAAAAGGATTGGTCATTATGCCGAGCGACGCTCTTTCAAGGTTTGCCGAAACTATTATAAAGCAGGCAAACGACATAAAAAATCAGAATATACAAAAGGCGGCAAAGCGTAATAAAGATGAGTTTGACGCACGACGCGCGGAGATAAAGCAAAAGGCGAACGAGGAGGTGCGCTCCGCGATTTCAAAAATCAGGAGCGAGGCTTCGCACCGCGCGGCGGCGGTTGAGGAGGAGAACAGAGTAAACCTCTTAAAGCGCCGCAATCAAATATGCGACGAGGTGTTCGGCGAGGCGGCGGAAAGGCTCAGGGAGTTTACCGGTTCGGCGGACTATTCGGATTGGTTCAGCCGTACTCTTTCGGACGCATTTTCCAAAATCAACGCCGCGGATACGGTATGCACGGTCGTACCGCGTGACAAAGCGCTTGCCGAAAGCTTTGGTGCGCGTCTTACAGTAAATACCACGAACAGCGATATAATAGGCGGCTTTACCTTGGAGAGCCGCAGTATGAAGTTGTTTTGCGACTGTACCTTTTCGGCGGAGCTTGAAAGACAGAGAGAGCGTTTTTATGCCGAAAGCGGCTTGACGATCGAAGTTTGAGGAGTTAAGAGACATAGCAATGAGAGGCGAGAACAATGAACGAGGCTAAAATTTACGGAATAAACGGACCTGTTGTAACGGTCAAAAACGCGCCGTGGTTTAAGGTGCGCGAAACCGTCTGTGTGGGGCGCGAACAGCTTATCGGCGAGGTTATTGCGATACACGGCGACAGCACCGTTATTCAGGTTTACGAGGAAACGTCGGGTCTGACACTCGGAGAACCGGTAGTCGGCGCGGGAGAACCTATGAGCGTTACTCTCGGACCGGGACTTATCGGAAATATTTTTGACGGCATAGAACGTCCGCTCAAATCCATCGAGGAGCAGTCGGGCGCGTTTATTTCACGCGGTCTGCGCCCCGACGCGCTCGATATGGAGAAGGTGTGGGAGGTTAAAATTCTTGCCGAAAACGGCAGTCGGGTTTCGGCGGGCGATATTATCGCGGAGGTTGCCGAAAATCCGCTTATAACTCAAAAGATAATGATACCGCCCAACGTGTCGGGCGTTTTGTCCGACGTTGTAAAGAGCGGCGGCTATACCTGCCGCGACGTTATCGCGCACGTCACCGACGAAAACGGCACAGTCACCGATATTACTCTCACGCAAAAGTGGGCGATAAGAACGCCGCGCCCGTATGCCGAGCGCGAGGCGATAAGCCGCCCGCTTATAACAGGTCAGAGAATAATAGATATTTTGTTTCCGCTCGCAAAGGGCGGCACCGCGGCAATTCCGGGCGGCTTCGGAACCGGAAAGACTATGACGCAGCACCAGCTTGCCAAGTGGTCGGATGCGGACATAATAATATATATCGGCTGCGGAGAGCGCGGCAATGAGATGACGCAGGTGCTGGAGGACTTCATAGGGCTTGTCGACCCGAAGTCGGGTCAGCCGCTGATGAACAGAACGCTGCTTATCGCCAACACCTCGAATATGCCTGTTGCGGCGCGTGAAGCGTCGATTTACACGGGCGTTACGATTGCGGAATATTTCCGCGATATGGGTTACCACGTTGCGATTATGGCGGACTCCACCTCGCGCTGGGCGGAGGCGCTTCGTGAGATTTCGGGCAGACTTGAGGAAATGCCCGCCGAAGAGGGCTTTCCCGCATATCTTCCGTCGCGTCTTTCGGAGTTTTACGAGCGCGCGGGCTATGTTAAAAATCTGAACGGCACCGAAGGGTCGGTTTCGATTATCGGCGCGGTTTCACCGCAGGGCGGCGACTTTTCCGAGCCCGTAACTCAAAATACCAAACGTTTTATCCGCTGTTTCTGGGGTCTTGACAAGTCGCTTGCATACGCGCGTCATTATCCCGCGATAAACTGGATAACGAGTTACAGCGAGTATGCCGAGGAGCTGGGAGACTGGTACCGCGAGAATATAGATAAGGATTTTGAATCATTGCGCGGTAAAATAATTAAAATTCTGAGCGAAGAAAATTCGCTTATGGACATAGTAAAGCTCATCGGTTCGGACATTTTGCCCGAAGAGCAAAAGCTGACGCTGGAGATTGCCCGCGTGATACGCGTCGGTCTGCTCCAGCAAAACGCCTATAACGCAAACGATACCTATGTGCCGATGAAAAAGCAGTTTGAAATGCTTAAGGTCATAGCGCGGCTTGAAGAGAAGTGCCGTGCGCTCGTCACGGGTGAGAGCATACCCGTTTCGGAAATTGCGAAAACAGGCGTTTTCGATAAGGTAGTCAGAATTAAATATGATATTGAAAACGACAAACCGGAAAAATTCAAGGAGATATATGACCTGATAGACAGCATAGAGGGGGCGAGCCTATGAGCGTAAAAATGCAGTATACGGGAATTCGTGACGTCAGCGGCTCTCTCGTGATTATCGAGGGAATGGACGGAGCGGCGTATGACGAAATCATAGATATAACGATGTCGGACGGTACGCACAGGACCGGTCGCGTTATTGAGCTTAACGAGGAATTTGCGATAGTTCAGGTGTTCGACGGCACCGAGGGCGTGTCGCTCGACAACGCATCCGCGCTGCCTGTCGGAAAGCCTCTTACTATGCCGCTGTCCGCCGAGATACTCGGCAGACGCTTTGACGGTATAGGCAGACCCGCGGACGGGCTCGGCGCGGTATATCCCGAAACCTTTTCGGATATAAACGGCAAGCCGATAAATCCGGTGTCGCGTGAGTATCCGCGTTCGTTTATCCAAACCGGAATATCCTCGATAGACGGCCTGGCGACACTTATAAAGGGTCAAAAGCTTCCCGTTTTTTCGGGCAACGGACTGCCGCACGACGCGCTTGCGGTTCAGATTGCGGCACAGTCCAATATTACCGAAAAAGACGGAAGCAACTTCGCAATAGTGTTTGCGGCGATGGGCGTTACCCACGACGTCGCGAACTATTTTATCACATCTCTTACCGAAACGGGAGCTATAGGACACTCGGTGGTGTTTGTAAACACCTCCTCAGACCCCGTTGCGGAGCGAATTTTAACGCCGCGCTGCGCGCTGACCGCGGCGGAATACCTCGCGTTTGAGAGGAATATGCACGTCCTCGTAATTTTGACGGATATGACCGCTTATGCCGAGGCGCTGCGAGAAATTTCTTCGTCAAAGCAGGAGATACCGTCGAGAAAGGGCTACCCCGGCTATCTGTACAGCGACCTTGCGTCGATATATGAAAGAGCCGGAATGATAAAGGGATGCGAAGGCTCTATAACTCAAATTCCTATTTTGACAATGCCCAACGACGATATAACCCATCCCATACCCGACTTGACGGGCTATATAACCGAAGGGCAGATAGTGCTTTCGAGAGAGCTGTTTCAAAAGGGCATATATCCGCCGGTATCGGTTTTGCCGTCGCTGTCCCGCCTTATGAAGGACGGCATCGGAGAAAAGTACACCCGCGCCGACCACCCCGACGTAAGCAATCAGCTTTTCTCGTCCTATGCGGCGGTGCAGGATATAAAGTCGCTCGCGTCGGTTATAGGCGAGGACGAGCTTACCGAGGCGGACAAACGTTTGCTGGAGTTTGGCGAGAGGTTTGAAAGAGAGTTTATCAATCAGGGCAGAGACGAGGACCGAGGTATCGGGCAGACTTTAGATATTGCGTGGGAGCTTTTGCGTATGCTTCCGAAGGATAAACTGGATAGAATTTCGCCCGAGCTTCTTGACAAAATGTATGACGCGGAATAAAGCCGGACGCGCTTTTTGAGGGGAGGTCTTTTCCTATGATGGTGCCGACAAAAAGCAATTTGATAATTGCAAAAAATACGCTCAAGCTGTCGCAGACAGGTTATGAGCTGCTCGACAGAAAGCGAAATATTTTGATACGCGAAATGATGACGCTTATCGACACCGCAAAGTCAATACAGAGCGAGATTTCCGAGACGTTTTCAACCGCGTACGACGCGCTTCAGCGCGCGAATATCGAGCTTGGAATTACCAACGTCGAGCGGATAGGCTATGCCGCGCCGATAGAGAACGGAATAGTTGTTAAAATGCGAAGCGTTATGGGCGTTTCGATACCGATAGTAAGCTTTGAGGAGGGCTCGGACGAAAATGCGCCTATCTACGGCTTCGCAAATACCACCGCCACTCTTGACGAGGCATATCGTAAGTTTAAAAAGGTAAAGCGGCTCACGGGTCGGCTGGCGCAGATTGAAAACTCGGTTTACAGGCTCGCCGACAGCATTAAGAAAACGCAAAAGCGCGCCAACGCGCTAAAGAATATAACAATTCCGCGCTATGAGGAGGAAACCAAGAATATTCAAAACGCATTGGAAGAAAAGGACAGAGAAGAGTTTTCGCGCCTTAAAATTATTAAAAACCGTAAGTGAGATAACTAAGCCGCGCCGCGCCGTTATCGGGAGATTACAAAGACTCTCGATGACGGCGCGGTGTATTTTATTGAAAAAGAATTTGTAAAACAAACAAAAGGAGTTGCTGAAAATGAAGAAAATAACAGATAAAAGCATTGAAGCTTTTAAGAGGTATCTGCAAGAAGAAGAACGCGCCACAGCCACAATAGAAAAATATATAAGGGATATTACCGCCTTTTGCAAGTGGCTCGGCGGCCGCGGGATAGATAAAAGAGCGGTGCTTGATTATAAAGAATTTTTGATTGAAAAGTACGCGCCCGCGAGCGTCAATTCCATTTTGTCCTCGCTCAACAGCTTTTTTGCGTTTGCCGAGTGGCACGACTGCCATGTGAGAACGCTGAAAATACAAAAACAGATTTTCGTAAAAAGCGAAAAGGAGCTTACAAAAGCGGAATATGAAAAACTGCTCGGCGCGGCGCGAAAAAAAGGCGACGGGCGGCTGTATTATCTTATGCAGACGCTGTGCAATACGGGAATACGAATATCCGAGCTTAAATATATCGACGCGGATGCCGTGAGAAGCGGAAAGGCAGTAATTCGCTGCAAGGGAAAAATGAGAGTGGTGATATTGATTGCGCCTCTTTGCAAAATGCTCAAAGAGTATATGAAAGAACAGGGAATTGTATCGGGCGGCGTATTTCAGACAAAAAGCGGTAAGCCGCTGGACCGCAGCAATATATGGAGAATGTTAAAGGCTCTGTGCGAAAGCGCGGGAGTGCCAAAAGACAAAGTGTTTCCGCATAACTTCCGTCACCTGTTCGCAAGGACTTTTTATTCTTTGCAAAAGGACGTGGTGCGCCTCGCGGATATTCTCGGTCATTCGAGCATTAACACTACAAGAGTTTACACTATGGAAAGCGGCGCGGAGCATAGAAAGCAAATGCAAAAGCTCGGACTTCTGCTGCCTTAAATCAAAAAACAACATAACGGAAATTATGTTGTTTACAATATGCAAATTTATATACATAAGAGCCGAAACAAATTTGGTCGGTAATTTAAGTTGATTTTTTCATTTGGAGAGATATACCCAAAATAATCATTTATTATGATTATTAAAAATGTCGAAAAAAACAGAAAAAGTTCCTTGAAGATTTATAGAATTATGCTATTGCTTAAGTGTTGACTTCCTTATCTTTATATGTTAAAATGTGTACGGTATAATCATTTATTATGATTACCGTTAAAAATACTCTAAAAAACATAAGGAGCTTCTTTGTGAGTTTATGGAATTGTTTTACTGTAAAAAACCAAAAACGGCACACAAAAAGGACCAATGCAAAATCGTAAACGGTATTGGTCTGTTAAATGTGAATTTTTGCATTTACTTTATGCCGGAAAATGCAAAAATTATGAAATGTTAAGATTTATTCGACAACATAATTTCCGTTATGTTGTTTTTTGATGAAGTATGCTCGACAACATAATTTCCGTTATGTTGTTGCGGCAGAATGGCAAAATTAAAATTTTTGGTGTTTTGGAGGAAGAAATTATGAAAAAAACAGCAAATAAGACCAAAAGACATATGAGCAAGATTGCGGTTATCGCGGCGTTGATGCTGACGACGGCTTTTTTTGCGTTTGCGGGAACTACCGCTTTTGCGGAAGGTACAAGGGATATAATCCGAAGCTCGAAAGAGGTCGCGGCAGCGGTTGCCAAAGGTGCCGAAACAGAAATCCCCGAAAATAAGCAGATACGCTGGAATTTCTGGGCGGACAGCACCAACAGCATTTCGGGCGTGTCCGAAAAGCAGAAGGTAAAGTTTTACGCATACAGCGGGGAATATATTTTTCTCGGCTCAAGCACAAACCAAAAAGAGTCGGATATGACCATTACTATGCCTGACGGAAGCGTCAAGGAAATAAATATAACACCGACAAGAGACGGCGAGAATAAAGAAAGCGCGGGATTTATAAGTACGCTTACGCAGGAGACGGGCGGACCGAAGCTTGTAAAGCTGCCGAACGGAAGCGGCGGATATAACGAGCCTAACACCGGCGGTTACGACCCGTATTATTTTAAGGCTACGCAGGACGGCGTTTATGTTGCGGAGCTTCACGGCGGAACAACGACAGCGTGGAATGACGGAACTGATACCTTAGCTGTAAACGGCGAGGAGTTAAAGACGAACAAAAAGGCTCACGTCACAGCTTGGGATATAACCGTAGCGGAAGCGATATACGACGACGGAGCCGATAAGACAACGGCTGAGCCAAAGGAATACCACGCGAAAAGCGGACGCGTATGGATGGACGCTATGGCGGCGCAGGTTTCCAATGCTTCGATGGGTATGTACGGAAATCTTTATGCGGTAACGCGAGACGGCTATACATGGAAATTTACATTGAACGGAATTATGCCGCACACATTCGGATTATATGCAAACTCACGCGGCTCTATCGGAATGGGTACAAACGCGTCGGCGTATCACTCTATTCACCAGCCTTTGGCTAATGATACATCGTTCGACCACTACAAAAACTTAACGGATAAATATGATAACCCCGACGGAATTTACATACTCGGTCCCGATAACAACGTGACCGATATTGACGCACCCTATCATATGTTCTTAAATAAGCCGGACAAAAACGTTTCGGAGAGTATTGTCGCGTCAACCCCGAAGCCGATTGGCAAAATAACAAAGCTTACATACGACGGTATGACGAGCGGCGTATTGACCATACCAAGAAGTCAAGCGGGTCTTGCGGGAGTCGGCGGTTATTTTGAGGTGGAGACCGAGGGCGCAAGCTCATACCGAGTTGTTATAGATATGAGCAATATGTACGCAAAGCACTATCACGGCGAAGAAGTGGACGGCGATACTTACGGCGACAAGGACACTTCGCACAACGACGAGATATGCTTAAGCACAGCCGGCGATCCGAATTTCATTTATTATAGTGAAAAAGAAAACAAATGGTATGCCATAACTGCTGTGGATGAAAATCAAAGGCACCCCACAACAGGGGGAGATTTAACGACAAACATTTATGTTAAAGATGAAGAATTGACAAGCGGAACAATCAGCGGCAATCCGTCTGATAAAGAAACGCAGGAACAGCTCGCAAAGGAAGGCTATAAGTCGCTCGGCAGAGTGATGCTCGGAAACGCGGCTGTTGACGGAACAAACAGAATACATTGGAACGGGCGCGACCAATACGGCCGTATTCTTCCGGTCGGCACATATTTCGGCGACACCGGCAAGGGAACGGTTTATGCCGAGCCTAAGGCGGGCGAGATACACTTCCCGATGGGCGACGCCGAGGTTATGCAATACGGCGTTTCAATATGGCTTGAGGAAACTCCGAGCTGGATGGAATTGCCTAGGGGTTTAAGAGATCAAATAACTGCACGCTCAAAACTCTATTATAATAACAGGGAGCAAAGTCTGCTTCGTGATTTTACAACGAATAAGATGTCGCATAGTGATAATGGCAATACGACAGGCAACGGCAACAATATATGGTATTGGAATTTGCCTATGGATATATCAAACGATGCCAGCGGACAAAAGAAAGACGACAGCTATGCGAATTTGCGTAACAGTAAATGGTTTACAAAAGCCAAACCGACAGGTGATTTTGAAACGACATTTGAAGATTACAGCATAGACGGAATTGCTTCTTATAAAGCAACAGAAAGAGCTGATACTGTAGATGACAGACAGCCCACAAACAGCGCATCGGTATTTAAAGCCAACGGCGCAGACCACGGTATTGCGGACGTGTGGGCGTATGTTCCCGCGCCGGCGGGATATAAAGTGGAATTGAAAGAAAATCTTGTAATGGGCAGCGTCGATACCGGCGAGGTACTCCTGACCGGCTTTGTGTTCCTCGATACGCCTGAGGTTGCGGGTGCCTCGCGTGATGAAAAACAATACGGTGTCTATGATAAGCTCACAAACGACCGCGAGCTGCCGAACGCAACCGTTGTAGCTGAATACGGCGGCGAAAGAGTGGAAAGGACCACAAACTCAAACGGTTATTATTCCATTCCGATAGATACAACGAAATTTGCCGGAGGCGACAGAAAGGTAAAAATAACCGTTACATATAATGAGAAAGAGGCGGAGGGTAGTGACACCATCACATATAAGTTGACGACGATAGGCAAAAACGACGGTGCCACATTGAACGCGGTACCTTCAGGCACTACCTCCGACGATGCTCAGAAGCTCGGAATGGTTGACCGCAATTACGCCCCGAATGTCAGCGTTCAGACCGTTACGCTCAGTGCCGACAATGCGGCGCAAAAGGAGTTCCATGCCGCAAACGTCGGCTTTACAAAGCAGCAGGCGGCGAATAAGCTTCGTATTCAGGCGGAGTGGAACCCCGAGGAGCTTATGGACGTCTCGATGAACGCCAACTTTGACATTTACGGCGTGCCGCAAAGCAAGCTGACCGGCGAAATACAAACGATTTATGAAAAGCTTAAGAGCGGTTACGGCAAAGGTTCAACCTTTGAAAAAGATTATGAAGAAGATGTGAAAAAGCTGAAGGCATTCTTCAGCGATCCGAAAAATTACGCGTATAAAAAGACCGACGTATCGGTTGACCTCCAGCTTGGTGCGACAAATCCGATTGACGAGCTGCCGAATAGGTTATATGGACCGCAGGAAAATGCAACAACTGTTGCGAATGGTGAGGAAATTGTATATTATGTGTTCTATACGGGCAACGCGCCGCTTTCCAGCCTTTCGCTGGAACATAAGGATGTCCCGATAGGAGGCAGCAGCGGAAATTATAACAATTTTAAATTTACGATAACGACCGAGCCTTCGGAGTTGGAGCTGCTTGTCTGGTACGACAAGAACCATAACGGTGCGTTTGATGAGGGCGAAAATAAGATTTCGGGCGCGGAGATACATATCGCAAAGCGCAAGCCGACCGATATGACGGTGGAAACCGCCGAAGTAATTGCGGAATCTATTAACAATCAAAGCGAGTTGAAGGATTGGATTAAAGAGCATTACCAGGACGAATTCTCAAAGGTTGTAAAGGATGACAGTCCTGGCAGCGACGGCTGGAAAGCGGCGGAAGAAACGATTAAATTTGACGACCCCGACAGCGCGTTCAAGACAAATGAGAACGGTCTGCTTGTCGACCACACAAGCACCGCGTCTGATAAGCCGACATACCTTGAAGGACTTATTCCCGGTCACTATGTCGTTACGATAGATTTGCCGAATGACAGTCCGTACAATACCGCCGCGTTTACCGGAGACGGCGAAAAGGATAACAGCGACGGAATAGTTGCGACATACTTTAAAGACAGCAACACGATAGTTCAGTTTATCGACATCGGCACAAACGCGAGAAAAATTGACGACAAAAATGACGGCAGACAGTACACGAAAGCCGCATACTCGTATATGGCGGGTCTGTCAATCAACAAGAGCGTCGAAGCGTACAACACCACCGAAAACGGCGTCAATAAATACGCCGCAAAACAGCAGTTTGTCTATAAGCTGACTCTCAGCAACGTGACCGACGAAACCGTAATGCCGGTAGAGGATGCCGTTACCGGCACCGGCGGCGTTGAGATTGAAGGGGAACGAAATAAGGATAAGAAGCTTTACTTTAAGGATTACGACGGCGACGGAAAATACGAGGCGATATTCACGCTCAAATCGGGCGAGCGTATCACGATTAACGATATTCCCAACGATACCGGCTTCTCTGTTGTGGAGCTTGACAACAGCGATAAGCTGTTCGGCTTTGACGGCTTCACAGACGCAGAAGGCGCGTATGTAGACGGTTATGACGTTATTAAAGCGCGCAATAAGAATATGCCGACGGGCTTCTCGCTTTCAAACTCAATCACCAATCCGAAAGAACGCGAAAGCACGATTACCGGTACGGCAAGCACGTCGCTTGTGATTTATATGAACAGGTACGAGCCTGTCGCGGTAAGCGCTTACGGCGGCGCAAGTCATACTTCGACCGATGGTGAGCCGACTGCTGCCGCGGGCAACCATAACGATATTAACATAGAGGCTGTTGTAAAGCTCAATGGCAGAGAGATTGACACGGAAAAGGATAAAGAGAAGTTCAAGCTAGTCCTCGAACCTTCGACGTGGTTTACCGTTGTAGACGTTAGAACAAACCAGTACACACTTCAGTCCGGCACATCGCCCGCGCTGAATGAGGGCAATTCTTCAATCACTGTTGATACCGAAGACGCTAAGAACAGCGCAGACAGCGGCGAGGTCACAGTCAATTTTGACGAAAAATACAGTATGACCTTTACTCAGCCGGGCGTATATACATATATCCTGCGCGAGATGAAGCCGTACAGCACAGATGATTTAGGTGAGCCGCTGCCCGGCGTGAAGTACGCGAGCGAGACGTATAAGCTCTATATCGAGGTCACCGACGACGCTGATTTGGCGGCGGAAGAAACGACAGGCGGCACGGGTCACCTTGTGGTAAACCGTTATTTCTGGCGACCGAACAGATTTACGGTTGAGGATGCGACAATGGCGGGAAAGGATAATACCCCGACATTTGAGTTTGAAGCCGGCTGGAGCGACGTCCTGGGAGGTATGGCAAGCGCGAGCAATCCGCCGAAGGATGCCGACGGCAAGTCAATGCTCGTGTTCAACAACGAGTATGACTACTCCGACCCGCAGGTTGAGTTTGCCGGAATAAAGACGCTAAACGGCAGACCGCTGAACGCGGAAGAGTTTACATTTAAAATTGAGCCTGTAGGAAAGACGGACGAGGGAGAAAAAGGCGAAAGTGCATTTAAACCTGACACGAGTATACCTGTACCGGATACTAATACAGCTAAAAACGGTCACGATGGTGAAATAAGCAGTATTAAGTTTGCTCCGATTACTTTTACGGCTGCTGACGCGGGTTCCGACGAGCCTAACGCGATTATATATAAGTATAAGGTAACTGAGATAGTACCGGAAGACGATAAACGTCCGAGCGTGAAGTATGATGAAGAACCAAAATATGTGTATGTGCGCGTATATAAAGAAGCGGTACCGTATACGAATCCGGATTTGTCGGGAGATACGGGAACGTATCAGATTGTTCACGCGGTTCAGTGCGACGCGGAAGGCAATCCGGTGAGCGGATTTGAGTTTGTGAACAAGTATACTGCTAAGGCATTGACTTTAAATTTAAGCGACAAGCTGAGCATAAATAAGACGCTCGAAACGCACAGAACCGACGGCAAACCCGACCGCACATTTAAAGAGGGCGATGAGTTTAAGTTCGTGCTTGAACCCGAAAGCGGCGCTCCCGCGGTAAGCGTAGGAGACGGCACAGCGGTATTTACGGCGGCTACCGAGGATACGAGCGCAACGAAAAAGACCGATATTACGTTTGACGACGACACGATTACGTTTGACAGGGCAAATGCTGACGGGGAGTATTACGAATACACGCTGCGCGAGATGAATCCGTACTCCGACGCGGGCGTTACGCCTATTCCGGGTATAAGCTATGATTCAACGCGATATAAGGTGCGCGTGTATGTGAGAGATAACTTCTCTGCGGGTCAGCTGGAGCTTGACACGGAGCAAGGCGAGAGCGGCACCGGCTTTGACATACTCGCTCCTTCGGAGACCGCTCCGGGCGGATATGAGGTTATTAACAAGAAAGACAGCGAAGCAAAGCCGATTGAGTTTACCAATGTTTACGACCCCAACCTGATAAATGTTCCGTTCAGCGCGACAAAGGAGTTTAACAGACCGTTTGAAGATTTCTTCGGCGCAGATAAGCCCGAAGCGGGATTTAAGTTTACGCTTACGCCGGTTGAGGTTATTGACCTTGAAGAAAGTAAAGCGGAGGATTATAAAGCGGGTACAAAAGAAGGCGATGAGTACAGCGACAAGGCGAATATGCCCATGCCCGAAGTAGGTAAGGACAACGACGGAGAAAAGACGATTACATCTGCCCAAAACCTCATTGACTTTAGCACCATTCCGTTTGAGTCGGTCGATGCGGGCGAGGGCAAAGAGACGGCAAAGGTTTACCATTATACCCTTAAAGAAGAAACAGGAAGTAACGTCGGTATCGTCTACGACGATAAGACAAAGGACATATACTTTAGCGTTTATATGCTGGCCGACGCAAGCGCGGGCGACGGGACGCAGGTCGTAAGCGTTGTAATGAACGACGCGGGCGACATTGATAAAATCAAAGAATTAGGTGGAAGCAGAACATTCGCGACAGACAACTACACGTTTACAAATGCGTACAACGCAAAAGAAACTCATTATGACTTCGGCACTCTTGCGGGAAAAATAAAGAAAGAGATTGCCACATCGGAGCATATTGATGTGCCGACGCTTGAAGGCGGGGAGTTCTTCGTGAGAATTGAGCCGTTCAACAGCAGTACGGGCAGTGTTCCGCCGGGATTTTCGAGCGAGGACGGTTATATAACGTATAAAGTCAAGGCGGACGGCAAATTTGAAAAGGCGACCGATGATGACGTTGCCGATATAGAGAACTACGGAGACGTTGTTGACGGAACAAGAAAAGCGGAGTACCTGACGACCGGCGACTTAAGCGGAGATACCCTTACGCTTGCGGAAGAGGGAGAATACGAGTATCTTATCCGAGAGGTTACGCCGACCGAAGACGGCATTGACGGACGAAGCGGCTATGTTTACGATAACTATCAGTATAAGCTTAAGCTGGTAGTTAAGGATGACTTAAACGGTAGTATGAACTATACTCCGTCGGTTTCCCAGCGTGATTCGCTCGGCACCGCGTGGAGCGATACGTTCTCAAATCTGACGGAAGGCGAGGGCGACGCGACGTATGACGTTCACGCACCGGAGGGATATACGGGCGCTTCGCTTACGGAAAGCGACATTAAGTTTATCAACCAATATACGATAAAGCATAAGCTGACGTATAACTCCAACGTCGCGGTTGAGAATACCGAGTTGCTGCCCGATCCTATGGAATATGAGGAAAACGAGGAAGTTAAGATAATCAGCGACGAGTTTGAGGACGGCAAAAAGCTGACGCGCCGCGACGGAGAAATATTTGTCGGCTGGAGTACGGTGCAGCATTTGGACGCGCTTACATCCGAGCAAAAGCCCAAGACGGTATTTACCGGAGGGGAAAACGGTGATTTTATAAGCGGATATGAATATACCGACGCTGCCGGAGATAATCAGAATTGGACGCGTACATGGGACGAGAACACAAAGTATACAATGCCCGATTCGGACGTGACGCTTTACGCGGTTTGGGCTGTTGATGCAAACAATAACGGCTGTCCTGACTATGACGGATACGGCTATTATGTCGAGTACAATGTAGGAAACACCGCAAATCCCGCTGATGTGCAGGAGCTTGATGCCGACGGAGAAACGTGGAAGGATTGGACAGACGGCGAATGGGCGAACGCGGAAAAATTTGTGATGTATTACTGCCGACATAACCATGTCGCAGATGTCAACGCCGAATTTATACCGTATGACACGGATGGCAGACTTACTCTCAATGATAAGACGCTGAGACTTGTAAGAGACGACGGCGCGGTATTTGTAGGCTGGAGTTATCAGGAACAGTACAAAGACTTTAATACGATTACCCAAATACCGACGGCGGACGTTATAAACAGCAACACGATAACCATTCCGTTCAGCTACATGGAAAGGCTGGGTGGAGCCGAAGGCGATATGGTGGGCATTGCGACGTATAAGCTGCCGGTCTATGCGGTTTACACCGGTGATGTTCGCGGCGCGAAGGATCCCGACACCAACGACGAGAAGGGCGACAACATACCAGACTATTATCAGGTAGCGTATGACGGCAACGCGCCGGAGGGAGTGCCGGACGGCGTGGAAGTTAAGGACGTTCCCGTTGATAGCAGCAAATACGATCAGGACGCTTCTGTAACACTGGCGCAGGCTCCTACGCTTGAGGGCTACACCTTCGTGGGTTGGGCGGAACAGAAAAATGAGTCGGATCCGACCAAGATTTATCCCGCGGGACATCAGTGGACAAAGACGAATAAGCTCGATGTATTCTACGCGCAGTGGACGAAAAACGAGCAGACGCTTATTCTCCAGGTATATGACGACGCGAATTACAGCGGAATATATGACGGAGCCAGCGCTTATGAGACTATTCTCGAATTGGGTGCGAGCAGCGGCATTAATATAACTCTGACACAATATGATGATGAAAGCTATACGACGGGCGAGACGGAGATTAAAGACCCGATACAGTATTCCGGCGGAGGTATCGCGTTTGCAAGCGAAAAGCTGACCGCGGATAAGTATTATAAAGTAACCGTGACGGTCGACGCGTCAAGCGGATATGAGACGTTCAGGGGCTTTAGACATATACATAACGGTATACCGGAGACTGAAAAGCACAGCGAGATAAAAAGCGAAATCATAGACGGCAATCTGGTAATAACGGAGACCTTCAAACTGTCTGCGGATAACTTCAACAGCACAATTCGCTACGGCATTTCAAAGCCGCATACCGTAAGCTACAACTTTAACGGCGCACCCGCCAGCGTCCGCTTTGCGGATGGCTCGGCGAACGACCGCGAAAAGGAGTACGCATATTTTGAGGGAGCAACGTATCCCGACGGTTATGACGGCAAGGTAAAGATTGAAGGCAAGGAGAGCGACATAAGCGGTTTCACCACGGGTCACACCTACATTGACGAAGCCGGAGAGACGCATATATTCATCGGCTGGAGCAGTGACCCGCAAACCACGGTCGACACCTTTGCCGCAGCCGAAGAAGGCAAGGTCAAGATAAGCTATGAGGATATTGCCGCCGCCGCAGAGCCTGAGGGCTATATACTTGAAATGGTTCCTTACGACCTTACGCTTTATGCGATATGGGATGAGCCGTTCTCCAACGTTACGCTTATGTTTGACCCGAACGGCGGAACGGCGGACGACGGAAGCGAGTGGACATACTCCGAGTACCTTGGAGCGGGCAGCAATGTGGAGTTGACGGAGGATGAATATCAGCCGGGCAAAACGGCGGGCGGTATGCCTGCGTTAAAGCGTGACAACGCGGTATTTGTAGGCTGGAGCCGTTCTCAGGCGGCAGACCCCGTGACCCAGTATTCAACCGCCGAGGGTCTGCTGGTCAAGCAGCTTGATATGAACTCGTCATACACGCTTTACGCGGTATGGGCGGAGGATTTGCGCGGCAAGCTGACCGATGCGGACGGTAGAACCGCCTCCGACGAGGGTCATGGTTATCTGCAGAAGCAGAACCCCGACGGCATACCGGATTATTTGCAGGTATTTTATGATTTGAATGTTCCGTCAGGGCTTATTGCGATAGGAAACACACCGCTCGACACGGTTACATATAATACGGACGGCACATATACGCTGACGGCGGATATAATGAACAGCTTTGACGCGGCAGACCGTGACGCGCTTATGGATAAAATACCGCAGATTATGGATGCGTTTAAGACCGACGCCGACAGTGACGGCGAAGCGGATAAGGACATTGGCGGACACTACGCAATCAAAGAGGACGGCTCGGTCGAAATAACGAACGACGATGCCGAGAAGCTGGGTGGATATATCCGTTCGAGCGATATAAGTCTGGAAAACTATATGTTTGAGGGCTGGAGCCTTAACGACAGTAACGGAAACACGCCGATAGACGACTTTACCGGCAAAGAAACAAGATGGTTGGTACCGTCAAACACGCTCAATGCTCCGTGGTGGTTTACAAAGTCCGCGGGCAGCGCCGACACGCTGTATGCTATATGGACAAGAGTATATCCGGCGGTGTTAAACGTTCATCCGTGGCACGATATGAACCGTGACGGTGTGCATGACGCGGACGAGCCTGACATATCCGGCTTTACAATCGCCGTTAAGAGGGCGGTTATGCAGCCCGATGGCACATGGTATACCGAGGATGTAACGGGCGAATGGGCAGACCCCAAATCAGATAACGGAGCGGGCAATATAACTGTTACCAATCTTTTGGAGGACTGCTACGAGCTTACGCTCACGCTTGATGACGAAACCTCAAAATATGTGACGGGCGCGGAAAAGGGCGCATACATAGAGGACCTCGGAACGCTCGGTATGTTTGGCGATGACTTTGAGGTTCTTGACGTGTCGTACAACGGCAAGTCAATCAAAATTCGCTACAAGGCAGTCGACAGCGCCGTCGGAAATATGTATATACGTTTTACCGAGGGTTATCAGGTGGTCTATGATGCGAACACCGGCAGCCGTCCGCCTGCCGATGGCGAGGAAATGGCCGTTCCCAAGGACGTTGATTTAAACGGCGAGCAGAATCACTATTACAGGGACGACCGCGTTGAGATAAAGTTTATGGAAGGTCTGCATACGGACGATTTTGGCGAATACTATGTGGACACCGACGGCGAAAAGCACTACTTCCTCGGCTGGAGTACAAATCCGTACTCTCCCGACCCGGAGTATAAGCAGGACGGAGCTTTGGCGTTTGCCATGGAAAATTCCGATGTTACGCTCTATGCAATATGGCGCGGACAGCTGTTCGGCGTAACGTATGATTTTAACGGCGGCGACGAGTTTGAAGTGCCGGAGGAATACCAAGGCGATATTTACGAAGAAGGAGCGCTTGCCGCACTCTGGTATCCGACCGACGACAACAGACCGATTCGTGAAGATGACAAGCTGGTGTTTGTCGGCTGGTCTACAAATAAGATAGAGGAGCCTCTGCCTGAGGAGCTTACCTCGGTTCCGCAGGATATTATAACGAGCCTTACCATGCCTCACGGCGGCGTGACGGTTTACGCGGTATGGGCTGTTGACGGAAACGGAAACGGCATACCCGATTACGCGGAAAACGCTTATATTGTAAAATATCACGCAAACGGCGGCTTCCCGACCGCGGACAACGGAATTTTCTTCGCGGATTATACGAGGGTATATCTGACGGGACAGGGAACAGAGCTTATGACGGTTGAGGAAGGCAAGACGCGAGTATCGCGTGAGGATGCCGTGCTGGTAGGCTGGACTGTCGGCGAGAACAGCACCGACGAAAATCCGATTATACTGCGGGAAGAGCTTGACGAGATTGATATGGTGACCGAGGTCGAGTTTGAGAACGACAATATAACGGTATATGCGGTTTGGGCGGCAGACATTAATCACACGGGAATAGCCGATTACGACGATATGTTCGGTATAATTTATGACGCGAACGGCGGCAACGAGTTTGAAGCGCCGTTTGACCGCGCGTATAAGTACGGCGAAACGGCTTCGGAGCTTTGGTCGCCGTGGGGCGATGATGCCCCGACGCACGAGCCTGTCGAGGACTATAATGTTGTATTTGCGGGCTGGAGCGCAGAGCCGAGCGGCATATTTGACGGAATGACAAAGCCTGAGCTTGTAACATCAGTGTACTTTGACGATTACGCGGACAAGACGGTTTACGCGGTTTGGGCATCAGACCGCAACGGTAACGGCATACCGGATTTTGCCGACCAATGGTATAAGGTAGACTTTAAGTGGGTAAGCAACAAAAAAGCGCCGAAGATTGACCCTCCCGAATATTTATATGTTCTCGAAGGAATCGTATTTACGCCCGAACGCCCGTCGTCAATTGGAGGTTACACGTTCGGTAACTGGTATGTTGACGAGAGCGGAACGAGCAAATATACAGACGGCGTTATAACGGAGGACACCACGCTTTACGGTGTTTGGAACAAGAACAGCATATCCGGCGGCGGAGGCGGCGGAAGCAATCCATACACCGATAAAGACGACAAAGACGACGAGAGCAACAATTCGAGCGGCAGCACAAACAACGGAACGCCGGACCTCAACCGCGACGACCACTACGCATACGTTGTCGGCTATGAGGACGGGCTGGTTAAACCGGAAGAACCGATAACAAGAGCCGAGGTGTCGGCGATATTCTTCAGAATACTTTCGGAGGAATCCCGCAATAAGTATTGGTCGACCGAAAACAGCTTTAGCGATACGGAGAAGGATGAGTGGTATTACAACGTGGTATCCACTATGGCAAACGCGAATATTATTCACGGCTATCCGGACGGCGCTTTCCTTCCAAACAACAAAATAACGAGAGCGGAGTTTGCGACCATTGCGGCAAACTTTGACTCCGGCGAGTATTCGGGCGAGGATAAGTTCAGCGATATATCCGGACATTGGGCGAGCGAGTATATTAACCGCGCCGCTCAAAAGGGCTGGATAGAAGGCTACGGCGACGGAACGTTCAGACCGAATCAGTATATAACGCGAGCAGAGGTGATGAGCCTTGTGAACAGGGTCCTCGGAAGAAAGCCCGACGCTCGTCATATGCTTGATGATGAAATGGTTATATGGCTCGATAACGCGGAGCCGAACGCGTGGTACTATGCCGACATTCAGGAAGCGACAAACTCACATAGCTTTTCGCCCGATACGGGAAACGGCTGCGAGGTTTGGACGGCTATGCGCGAAACGCCTGATTGGGTAGCGATTGAACAGTCGTATCTTTCAAAATCCGAATAATTTCGAATCTTGACAGTGTTTAGGCGGCGTACCTGAGAAAATTTTATAAAAACTGCCCCGCGCAAAAGCGCGGGGCTTAATTTAATTATGAACTTTGCTTGACAACAAAGGAACCAACCTTTTTTTAGAATATCCCTCCTTTTCATACATAAATATATGCTGCGCTCGCGCATTTTCGGATATATCCTTGGATTTGCAAATAAAAATGCGCGGCACAAAGCCACGCTAAAAAGCACTACTCTACATATGGCAATATAAGTTTTCAAAAAATGCTTTAGGCGTAAATGAAAACAGAGCGTGCATTTTTAGCACAAATGCACCCGCCGCATATATTAACTTATATTGCCATTTAAAATAATATCACACTTTTTGTGATTTGTAAAGAGAAACGTATTAAGACAATAAAAAATCCCGCGCTTGTTGCGCGGGATTTTTAAGTTCAAATTAGTTGGTGATGGTCTGCTCGGTGTCCTTGTCGAACAGGTGAATCTTGTTGGTATCAAACGCAACCTTGATTGTATCACCGTGTCTTGCGGTAGTTCTCGGATTAACTCTCGCGGTGAGCGAGGTGTCGCCGAACTTGAGATACAGGAACGTCTCGGCACCCATCATTTCGGTAAGCTCAACGTCAACCGAAACAACGCTTTCGGGAGCTGTGCTGAGGAACGCTTCCTCATCGTGAATGTCCTCGGGACGGATACCCATAAGAACTTCCTTGCCGTTGTATGCCAGAACTTCGGGCTTCTTACCCTTGCCGTCAGGCAGCTTTATTGCGGAGTTTCCGTATACGAGGTAAACGCCGTCCGCGCGGTTGTCAACCTTAACGGTAATCATATTCATCTGCGGGCTTCCGATAAATCCTGCCACGAATACGTTAGCCGGCTTCTCATAAAGATTGTTCGGGGAGTCAACCTGCTGAACAATACCGTCTTTCATAACAACGATTCTCGAACCCATCGTCATAGCTTCTGTCTGGTCGTGGGTTACATAGATAAACGTTGTCTGGAGCTTCTTATGTAACTTGCCAATCTCGGTTCTCATCTGAACTCTCAGCTTAGCGTCGAGGTTTGAGAGAGGCTCATCCATAAGGAATACCTTAGGCTCACGGACAATAGCACGACCGAGCGCAACTCTCTGTCTCTGACCGCCGGACAAAGCCTTCGGCTTTCTGTCGAGCAGGTGAGCGATGTCAAGAATTTCAGCCGCTTCGCGAACCTTCTTGTCAATCTCGTCCTTGGGAATCTTTCTGAGCTTAAGACCGAACGCCATATTCTCGTAAACGGTCATATGGGGATAGAGCGCGTAGTTCTGGAAAACCATCGCAATATCTCTGTCCTTCGGAGCGATGTCGTTAACCAGCGTGTCGCCAATCCACAACTCGCCCTGGCTGATTTCTTCAAGACCCGCAATCATTCTCAGGGTGGTAGACTTACCACAGCCTGAGGGACCTACAAGGATAACGAATTCCTTGTCCTCGATGTCGAGGTTGAAGTCTTTCACGGCGGTAAATCCGCCCGCGTAGGTTTTATAAATTCCTTTAAGTTTAAGTTCTGCCATCTGTTGAAAGCACCTCCGTAGTTTTTCGATATATTTATTCTAACACATTTCTCTCAAATATGATAGTGTATTATTTCACAAAATTTAAACGAGCATTTTGTAAAAAATACCTAAATGATTTTTTTCGGACAAATTATTTACATATATATTTTGTAGGTTTACAATAGATGTGTTACAAATAGTGAAAAAAAGAATATACGGAAACTCCGTTTTTGTGTTACGATAT
>CANRNL010000023.1 GCA_947631965.1 uncultured Clostridia bacterium | reverse complement strand
ATATTTCAAAAAAAGAACCAAGTCCTTTTTTCTGAACTTGGTTCTTTGCTCTCTTTCTTAACTTAATGACATTGCCCTTTAGGGGGCTTTGTGTCTTTTCACTGTATTCCGCTTTCTTTCTTGCCGGCAAGAAAAGTACATAAACCCCGCCCGCGCGGAGCGCAGGTAAAACTTAGATAATCCAATATTTCCCACAAACTATCGGCGTGTATTTAAAAATTCTGCCAGCTTGGTGAGTGCGGCGGCACGGTGGCTTATTTTGTTTTTTGTGTCCGCGTCGAGCTGAGCCATCGTACAACCGTATTTTTCCACATAAAATATCGGGTCGTATCCGAAGCCGCTCTCTCCAGCGCGGGACGCTGTTATACGCCCTTCGCACTCGCCGCGGAAGGTGCGGCACTTAAAGTCCTCGTCGGGGAAAACCGCCGCAATCACACATACGAATTTTGCGCCGCGTTTATCCTCCGGCACACCCTCAAGTGCATCGAGCAGTTTGTCTATATTCTGTTCGCTTGTCGCATGCTCACCCGCGTATCTCGCGGTATGTACTCCGGGCGCACCGCTCAGAAAGTCCACGCACAGACCGCTGTCGTCCGCAATCGCCGCCCTGCCTGTCGCCTTTGCTATCGTCATCGCCTTTTTGACGGCGTTTTCCTCAAAGGTTTCGCCGTCCTCTATTATTTCAACCGAACTGTCCATAAGGCTCACCCCAAAGCCTTCGCCCAAGATAGCGGCTATTTCTTCCGCCTTATGACGGTTGCCGCTCGCAAGTATAAACTTCGTTTTCATTTTGTTCACCTCTTGTAAAGTATAGCATAATGCGAAAAAATATTCAATTTACAGCGCAATTTATGTATATAAATTGTATATTTGGTTAAATATTTAACAAGTTTTAAAAAAACTCTTGTATAATTTTTAATAATGTTGTAAAATAAATGTAATCTTTTAAAAACACTATTATATTTTTGGAGGTATTTAAAATGTCTGTAAAAGTTGCTATCAATGGTTTCGGACGTATCGGCCGTCTGGCATTCCGTCAGATGTTCGGCGCGGAGGGTTATGAGGTTGTTGCTATAAACGACCTGACAAAGCCCTCGATGCTTGCCGACTTGCTCAAGTATGACACCGCTCAGGGCGGCTACTGCGGCAAGATAGGCGAAAATCTGCACACCGTTTCGGCTGACGACGATGCAAACACACTGACGGTTGACGGAAAGGTTCTCACAATCTACAAAGAGGCTGACGCAAACAATCTTCCCTGGGGAAAAATCGGCGTTGACGTTGTTTTGGAGTGTACCGGTTTTTACACCTCGAAGGAAAAGAGTATGGCTCATATCAACGCGGGCGCAAAGAAAGTCGTTATTTCGGCTCCCGCGGGCAACGACCTTAAAACCATCGTTTATTCGGTAAACGAAAAGACGCTGGACAAGGACGACCAGATTATTTCGGCGGCTTCCTGTACCACCAACTGCCTTGCTCCCATGGCGAAGGCTCTTAACGATTACGCTCCCATTCAGAGCGGAATTATGGCTACTATCCACGCTTACACGGGCGACCAGATGATTCTCGACGGTCCTCACAGAAAGGGCGATATGAGAAGAGCAAGAGCGGGCGCGGCTAACATCGTTCCCAACTCGACGGGTGCGGCTAAAGCTATCGGTCTTGTAATCCCCGAACTCAACGGAAAGCTCATCGGCGCGGCGCAGAGAGTTCCCGTTCCGACAGGTTCGACCACTATTCTGACCGCCGTTGTAAAGGGCGACAACGTAACCGTTGACGGAATTAACGCGGCTATGAAGGCGGCGTCCTCCGAGTCGTTCGGCTACAACACCGACCCGATCGTTTCTTCTGACGTTATCGGTATGAAGTACGGTTCGCTGTTTGACGCAACCCAGACAATGGTTGCCGAGATTGGCGACGGTCTTTATGAGGTTCAGGTAGTTTCGTGGTATGACAACGAAAATTCTTACACTTCTCAGATGGTAAGAACAATTAAGTACTTCGCAGAGGTATAATTGAATCTTCAACGACATAAAAAACGCGCTGCCCGATACGGACAGCGCGTTTTTTATGTCGTTTATCGTTCCATTTTCCAATACTGCACGCTGTACGGAGGAAGCTCGCTGCCGCCGCCGAAGTCGTGCGTGCTGCCGGTTATCAAATCCTCGGCAAGACCGCAGCCCGCGTCAAAATGAACGGTAACGGGCTCGCTGTCCGCGTTTATCGCGACAAGCACACGCTCGCCGTCAACGCGGCGCTCGAAAATGCAGTGCTTGTTTTGAAGAACCACCGATTTAAAATCGCCGTAGCAAAGCGCTTTGCTGTTTTTGTGAGCGGACGCGAGCTTTTTGATAAACTCGGTCAGCTCGTTTTCAACGGGCGCGTCAAAGCTTGCCCGAAGCGCGGGGTCGCCCTCGCTCTTGTGCGCCTTTGCGCCCCACTCGCTGCCGTAGTAAATGCACGGAATACCCGGCATACCGAACATCATACCGTAGACAAGCGGCAGGTGATTTTCGTTTTCCAAAATACTCGCTATTCGGGTCACGTCGTGATTATCAACAAAGCTCAAAAAATGTCTGCCCTTGTAAAGCGTCCAGGGTTCGGGTCCGAACTGGCGCAGGAGAGAATGGACAATTTCAAACATATTCATAGAGTTAAAGCTTGAATAAATGCCCTTGTAGCACTCATAATTTGTGCAGCTATGTAACATACCGTCGTTTACAAATATATTGTAGTCGCCGTGCAAAAGCTCGCCGAGCAGCAGAAATTCAGGTTTCTGCTCGTCGCAGAAGCGGCGCAGACGTCTTAAAAAGTCGTGGTCAAGGCAGTACGCAACGTCAAGGCGCAAACCGTCAATATCAAATTCGTCTATCCAGCCCTTTATGCACTCGAAAATGTGGTTTATAACCGCTTCGTTGCGGAGATTGAGCTTCACAAGGTCGTAATGCCCCTCCCAGCCCTCGTACCACAAGCCGTCATTGTAGTTCGAGTTGCCGCCGAAATTTATGTTGAACCAGTCGCGGTACGGAGACGACTCCCGCTTTTCAAGCACGTCCCGAAAAGCCCAAAAACCGCGTCCGACGTGGTTAAACACGCCGTCAAGAACGACTTTTATGCCTCTCTTGTGTAAATCGCGGCACACGTTCGCAAAATCCTCGTTCGTGCCGAGGCGACAGTCTATTTTCCTGTAATCGCGGGTGTTGTAGCCGTGCGTGTCCGACTCAAAAACGGGCGAAAAATATACTGCATTCGCCCCCAGATTCGATATATGCTCCGACCACTCCGAAACCTTTGAAATACGGTTCTCGGTCTTTCCGTCGTTTTCAAACGGCGCGCCGCAGAAGCCGAGCGGGTATATCTGATAAAATACACTTTCTTCCCACCACATAACATAATCCTCCAAAAATAAAATGCTGTGTTTATTTTATCGTAGCCGCACGCATAAAATAAACGCTCCGCATTTATTTTACCATACAAAATCTTTGGTGTAAAGAAATAATAATCATTTATGCTTTAATTTTCATTGACAAAAACGCAGGTATGCGTTAAAATAATGGTGTTGTGCCCCCGTAGTTAAGTGGATATAACAAGCCCCTCCTAAGGGTTAGTCACGCGTTCGACTCGCGTCGGGGGTGCCACAGAGCAAGACGGAAAATTATTTGTCGGGTAAAGCGGAATTTTTAAAAGAACGTATCGGTACGATACGTTCTTTTAATTTTTAACTGTTTTACCGGCCTCTTTTTATTTTGGCGGATGTGCGCGGGAACTGCTTTGGCGTTTCGGAAATTTTGCGTATAACTATTATCGAGCGCGTTATGTCGGTTTCGGGCAGAGGCAGACGAACGTTGTCCTCGACCTTTCCGCCGAGCGTGCCGATCATCGGCTTGGCGGCCGCAAGCTCGCTCTCGATTTCGGCTCCCGCGGATTTAAGCGCGAGAAAAATTCCGCCGACCTTCACATACGGCAGGCAGTATTCCGAGAGTATTTTAAGCGGGGCGACCGCGCGCGACACCGCAACGTCATACCTCTCGCGCCTGTGCTTCGCCTCGTCCTCGGCGCGCGCGTGAACGCATTCGGTATCTGGAATACCGATTTCGCCGCAGACCTCGCGGAGAAAATTTATTCGCTTCAAAAGCGAGTCGAGCAACGTCAGCGAAATGTCGCCGCGCACAATTTTAATCGGTATTCCGGGGAAGCCCGCGCCCGTTCCGACGTCTATTACCGACGCGCCGAGCGGTATGTCCGCCGCCGTGAGGGGCAGAACGCTGTCCAAAAAGTGCTTTGTGGAGATTCCAACGTCGTCGGTTATCGCGGTCAGATTTATTTTTTCGTTCCACTCAATCAGCATTTTTGAATACTTTTCAAACTTTCGGAGCATATCCTCGTCCGCATCTGTTTTGAGCGCGTTCAGACCGCGCCTTAGTACCTCTTTGTTCATAAACAAGCCTCGCAGTAAAATTTATATATAAAAAAAGCGCGTAAAAACGCGCTTTTTTTAGAATTCCTTACGCCTGAGGAGCGTCAACCGGACATACGTTTGCGCAGTTGCCGCACTCTATACATTCGTCCGGATTGATCTCATACTTTGCGTCCCCTTCCGAGATGCAGGAGACGGGACACTCTGAAGCACAAGCGCCGCACTTAATGCAATCATCACTAATCTGGTAAGCCATTGGGGTATCACCTCACAAATAAAATTTACATTTTTATAGTAACACAAAAGCCCTGTTTTGTCAACACAAGAAAGGTCAAAATTAAAAAATTTTGACGATAAAAGCAGATTTGCTCGTCAGTGCTTAAAAAGAAATGGTTTTGTAACATTTTATCTCTTGACAAATTTGATAAAATTGTATAAAATCAATAGTGTTTGTTTTTATAAAAATGTATTCCTTTCATTTGTGAATTTTAAAGATTTTTAACAACAATGAAAAGGAGGTGCGTGGCTATAACAACTTTTTCATATATTATAATAGCGGCGATAGCTGTTATTGCCGTGGTAGGAGTGTTTATCGCTTTCAAAAGCGGTTATTCATACAGAAAAAAGATTGCCGAGCAAAAAATCGGCAGCGCCGAAGAAGAGGCGAAGAAAATAGTTGAAACCGCGAAGAAAAATGCGGTTAAAGATGCCGAGCGCATAAAAAAAGAAAAATTGCTTGAAGCAAAGGAAGAAATACATAAAAACAGGAGCGAACTGGATAAAGAAATCAGAGAAAGACGCAACGATATGCAAAGACAGGAGCGTCGTATTCAGCAAAAAGAGGACGCCATAGACAAAAAGGTGGAGGCCATAGAGAAACGCGAAGTCGAGATTAGAAAGAAACTCGAAAAAGCGGAGGACACGAGGCTTGAAACCGAGCGTATTAAGAACATTCAGCTTGAACAGCTTGAAAAAATAGGCGGTTTCAGCGTTCAAGAGGCAAAAGATTTTATTTTGAAGCAGGTGGAGAACGACACCAAGCACGAAGCGGCTCTGCTCGTCAAGCATATAGAAGAATCCGCGCGTGATGAGGCGGAAGCCCGCGCGAAAAAGATAATTACGGGCGCTATTCAGCGCTGTGCCGCAGACCACGTTGCCGAAACCACCGTTTCGGTCGTAAATCTGCCCAACGATGAGATGAAGGGACGTATTATAGGCCGTGAAGGAAGAAATATCCGTACGATTGAGAATTTAACGGGTATAGAACTCATAATAGACGATACCCCCGAGGCGGTAATCCTTTCGGGCTTTGACCCGGTAAGGCGCGAAATAGCGCGGATTACGCTTGAGAGCCTTATTGTTGACGGACGTATTCACCCCGGAAAGATTGAGGAGACTGTTGCCAAGGCAACACGCGAGGTCGAGGCGGCTGTTAAAAAGGCGGGCGAGGACGCGGCGTTTGAGGTTGGCGTAGGCGCGCTTCACCCCGAACTCATAAAGCTGCTCGGACGTCTTAAATATCGCACGAGCTACGGTCAGAACGTGCTGAAGCACTCGATAGAGGTTTCGCTTCTGGCGGGACTGATGGCTTCTGAGCTTGGCGGCGACGTTATGCTTGCAAAACGAGCCGGTCTTTTGCACGACATAGGTAAGGCTATCGACCATGAGGTTGAGGGTTCGCACGTTGCTATCGGCGCGGATGCGGCGAAGAAGTATAAAGAAAACGAAAAGGTTGTTCACGCGATTGCGGCGCACCACAATGATATAGAGCCGGTTTCGCTGGAGGATTATCTCGTACAGGCGGCGGATTCCATTTCGGCGGCTCGCCCCGGAGCAAGACGGGAAAATCTTGAATCTTATATCAAGCGCCTTGAAATGCTTGAAGAAATTGCGAATTCGTTTGACGGCGTTGACCATTCGTTTGCAATTCAGGCGGGACGCGAAGTGCGAATTATCGTTAAGCCCGAAGAGATAAATGATGATGAGGCGATTTTGCTCGCGAGCGACATTGTTAAGAAAATCGAAGAGGGTATGGAGTACCCCGGTCAGATAAAGGTCAATGTTATCCGCGAGACTCGCGCCATACAGTACGCGAAATAAAATTTAAAATTGACATACCCAAGGCTTGCCTTGGGTATGTTTTTGTTTTCGCGCTCTGCGGTTACATTTTCCCAGTGTAGGGGCGAACCTTGTTCGCCCGTTTTGCCCGCACTTTGTGCGGGCGGGATATATTCTTTTCTTGATAGCAAGAAAAGAATCAAAAGAACTATTCAAGGGGACACCCCTTGAAAAACCCCGACGGACGCAAGCCTGATGGCTAAAGCGTCCGTCAAAACCCAAGGACGGTAAAGTTGATACCCAACTTTACTATTTCTGTTTAAGTTTTCGCATAAGTACATCCGCGAGCGGGACGTCGAGGGCGCCGTCCCGTACAACCAAATGGACGTGCTTTTTATTGTAGGGTGCGGCGCCCTCGACGCACCGCAGAAATAAAAACGCGGCGAAGCCGCGTAATCTCGCAAAAAGCGCAAGTTGCTTTTTGCGAAAGAGCGTCGAAAACGGCGGTAAAACAGGGCTCCCAAAAAGTCCAAAGGACTTTTTGGGAAGAAGGAGCCGTAGCGGAGTAAGCGCGCCGGTGACTTTTTTGCGAAGCATAAAAAGTCGCCGCAAGCAAACGAAGCTTGCGGCGACGTGGTGGGGGGAGATGGATTCGAACCATCGAAGCGAGACGCAACAGATTTACAGTCTGCCCCCTTTGGCCACTCGGGAACCCCCCCGTATCTAATTTGTATAATCGTATAGCAAGCTCACACCTGCTATACGATTGGAGCTGGTGATGGGACTTGAACCCGCAACCTGCTGATTACAAATCAGCTGCTCTGCCAATTGAGCTACACCAGCACAGCTCTGTTATTATACCTCGTATTTGATTTTATGTCAAGACCTTTTTCGCAAATTTTTTTAATTTGTAAAAATTTATTTTATTTTTTTCATATATTTTTTGACACTTATCCATATAAATGGTATAATAATACTTATGAAAAATGCTGTTGAAATTAAAAATCTTTCAAAACTTTATAAGCTCTACGAAAAACCGTCCGCAAGGCTTGCGGACGCACTGTTCCCGCACGGCAAAAAAGAGCGGTACAGTCCGTTTTACGCGCTGCGTGACGTCAGCTTTGACGTTGCACGGGGAGAAACGGTCGGAATAATCGGCAAAAACGGTTCCGGTAAGTCCACGCTTCTCAAAATACTGACCGGCGTAATAACCCAAAGCGACGGTGAAGTGAATGTAAACGGTCGCGTTTCGGCTCTTTTGGAACTGGGCGCGGGCTTCAATCCCGAATACAGCGGAATTGAAAATATCTTTTTAAACGGTACGATAATGGGCTTCACCAAAGAGGAAACCGAGAAAAAGCTGGACGAAATAATAAGCTTCGCGGAGATTGGCGACTTTATAAATCAGCCGGTCAAAACATATTCCAGCGGAATGTTTGTGCGGTTGGCGTTTGCGGTCGCTATAAACGTAGACCCCGAAATCCTGATTGTGGACGAGGCGCTTGCGGTGGGCGACTACCGCTTTCAGGCGAAGTGTTACAACAAATTCGAGGAGCTTAAGGAGCAGGGAAAAACAATTCTTTTCGTAACCCACGACGTAGACGCGGTGCGCAGGTTCTGCACCCGTGCGATATGGATAGATTCGGGAAAGCTCGTGCTTGACGGTCCCGCGCCCGAAGTTACCGCAAAATATATGGAATTTATAACAGGAGGCGCAAGCTCGCCCGATGAGAACGGTGAAATAGTCTTGCCGCCTGAGGAGGAGTGTACCGAATTTGACCCGATAAACCGCTTCGGCTCGAATGTCGGCACGGTGTACTACGTTCAGACCTTTAAGGACGGACTGCCCTGCACAACTTTTTCGATAGGCGATAAAGTGCGGGTGGATATAAAGGTGGATGTGCCTCAAAACGCCGACCTTAAGTACGCGGGCGTTTCCATATCAGTAAAAGACCGTTCGGGGCTTGACCTTTTCGGCACGTCCACTTCGGACAAAGACATTTTGTTTGACCGTCCGGGCAAGCATCATCTCGAATTTGAATTTATAAACTACTTAAACCAAGGCGAATACACGATTGCCGCCGCTCTGGAAAGCCGCCGCGACGTGCCGATAACCTATTTTGATTACATAGAAGGCGCGGCGTACATAAAGGTTTCGGCTGACCGAGAGTATTTCGGAGTGGGGCAGTTCCCGTCCGAAGTGAGGATATTAAAAAACAAGTCATAGCGTAAGGGATACCGAAAATGAACAACGAGTATGAGATTAACTCAAAAGAATATTGGGACAAACGCTTTAATTCGGGTGATTGGGACGAGAAAAACGGACCTTCGCAAAGCCGGTTTTTCTATAACCTTGCGCTTCGCAGTCTGCCTGACTGGTTTGTGCGCGATGTTTGCGAAAAGCGGCTTTCGATATGCGACTTTGGCTGCGCCGAGGGCGAGGGCGTTTCGGTACTCGGCGATGCGTTCCCGCAAAGCGACGTTGCGGGGCTTGACATTTCCGAGCCCGCCGTCTCTCTTGCCCGCGAGCGGTACCCGCGTCACTCGTTTTTTTGCGGGGATATAGACAAATTCGACCGCTTCTTTGACGTAATGTTTTCATCAAATACATTGGAGCATTTCAAAAACCCTCCCGAAATTTTTTCAAAACTTATTTCGCACGCGAAAAAATACGTTGTGGTTTTAATTCCGTTCCGCGAAGAAAATCTTATTGACGAGCATTTTTTCTCGTTTGATTACTCGTCGTTTCCTTTGGAAGCGGGGGATTTCTCCCTTGTTCATTTTAAGGAATACGACTGCCGCGATACCGAAAATACGATGTGGGCGGGCTTTCAACTGCTTGTCATATACCAAAAGCGCGGCACCGAGGGCTTTGACGGGCGCACTCTTGCGGGAATGGAGAGCGGCAGCTGGGATGCTCTTCTTAAAAGCCGCGGCGATATAAAGCGCTGTGAGGAAGAGGTTTTAAATACGGAAAAGCGCGCCGACGCTCTGCGCGCCGAGATAGAGGAGCGGGAGGGCGTTATCGCGGCTCTGCGTGAACAGGCGGAGGAAAACCGCAACGCCATCAGGCAGATACAGTTTGAAGCGGCACAGCATAAACAGGCCGCGCTCGACCTTAGAAAGACATATGTCTGGAAAACAGGTATGGCGATTGAAAAATTGCTGAAGGTGACCGGTATTGCGTTCGTGCGTTCGCTTTTGGTGCTTTCGGATTTCGCGCGTTCGGGTCTTTATCTTACATTGAGGAAAGGCTTTAACGAAGCGTTTAACCGAGTTAACGTGAGCAAAAACAAGCGCAGAAATCTTGCGCTTTGCAGGGAGAAGTTTTTGCGATATAAGAGAGAGCGCAACGAGACTGCAAAGGTGGATTTGAGCGGCATAAAATGCGCCTGCACCGAGGGGCTTGTGTCGATAGTGCTTCCGGTTTTAAACGGCGAGGAGGTACTTGGCGAGGCAATAGACTCTGTTCTGGCACAGACTTATAAAAACTTTGAGCTTATAATAATAGACGACGGCTCTACCGACGGTACGGCGGGAATTGCGGACGAGTATGCCCGCCGAGACAGCAGAATAAAGGTTGTGCATCAGGAAAACCGCAAAATCCCCGAATCGCTGTCGCTGGGATTTTCGCTTGCGTCGGGTGAGTTCCGCACATGGACGAGCGCGGATAATATTTTGCTTCCCGACTGTCTGGCGGTGCTTGTCCGAAATTTGAAAAGAAAACGCGGCGCGGGAATGGTTTACGGCAATATGCGCCTGATAAACAAAAGCGGAAGGATAAAGCGCGGTCATTTTTGGTATGAAAAGCCGTTGCTTAGCGGCAATGTAATACTTCCGTCAAACGCGGACGCGCTCAACACCTATGCAAACAACACGATAGGCGCGGCGTTTATGTACCGCGCCGAAGCCGAGGCAATCCTCGGAAAGTATTCAAAGTATAAATACACCTTAGAGGACTACGACTACTGGATGCGGCTCAACTCGCTGCTCACGATAGCTCATACCGACGAGCAGGAGCCGCTCTATCTGTACCGCCGTCACGATAAGTCGCTGACCGCGCACGATAAAGAGTACGGAATAACCCGCAACCGCTATAAGCTGATGGTGCTTGACGATTACAGGCGCGACTTTTATATGTCGCCGCTCATATGGATAACCGAGGGCGGAGACGAGGCGCAAAAAGAAAGGTTTTGCGCCGCCGCGCTGAAAGCGGGACATCTTATTATGGACAGAGAACGTGTGCTGTCGCTTGAGCTTCCCGAAATTATGCCTAACGTATGCTATATATATTTCGGCAAAAATCCCGACGCTGAGATTTTGAAGCAGATGAAAAAATATTCGGCGTCCGTCTGGGCGTCGCCCGATTTGCCCGACGAGAACAGCGAGAGCGAAACGGAAGCACTGTTTGATATAAAGATAACCTCCGACAAAAATGCAAAGCTGCGCGGAAGCTGGATTTTTGCGGACACGCCCGAAAATATTTTCGCGTTTTCGGACAGTAAAATCAAGAACGATATTTTGTACGAGCTTGAGGGAATGACCGAGGAAGAACCTAAATATGAAAAGAAGGTTTCGGTAATAATCTGCACATATATGCGCGGCGAAAAGCTGATAGACGCACTGTGGTCGGTGCTTCGACAGTCCTTCGGAAAGAAGCAGTACGAAATCATAATAGTTGACAACGCGCCCGAAAAATCGGGTCTCCGCGCCGAGCTTGAGCCGTTTATCAAACGTTTTGCCGAGTTTGACGGCTTCATACGGTATATTGCGGTACCTCAAAAAGGCTTGTCCAGCGCGAGAAATGCGGGTATGTGGAACGCACGCGGACAGTTTTTGCTGTTTATGGATGATGATGCGATTGCCGATTACTATCTTATAGAGGAAATTTTTACCGCGTTTAAGTACCACGAGGAAGCGGGAGTTATAGGCGGGCAGATAATACTTGATGTGCCCTTCCCGCGTCCGGAGGTGTTGTTGGCGGGCAAGGAGAGCCTTTGGAGCCAGTTTACCGTGCCGGATTCGGTCTACAAGGAGTCGCGCGAGCAGTTTGAGTTTCCCTACGGAGCGAATTTTGCCGCGCGCCGAAGCGCTCTCTGGCGCGTCGGAGGCTTTCGCGCCTGCTACGGGCGACGCGGAAACGACTTTTCGGGCGGCGAGGAAACTGCGGTTGCGTTTAAGATGCGTCAGGTCGGATACACCGTCGGTATTCAGCCCACCGCGAAGGTGCTGCACCGCGTTGACCACGACAGATTTACGAGAGAGCATGTCAAAAAGACCATTTACGCGGGTATTCTTACATCTCACAGGTTCTTTTTGGATTTACACACCCAAGTGGGCTGGACCGAAAAGTATGTGAAAAATCAAATCAAAATAACCAGAAAAGAGATTCGCCGCTATATCAAAAAGGGCTACGACAACATAGACGTTTTCTATAAACAGTGTCACCTGTCGGCTTATAAAAAGCTGCTTGAAACATTCGAGAGCGAACGTGGAGAAAAGTAAGTATATTTAAGGCATTTGAGATTATTATAGGGGAGATTGTTATGGATATTCCTAAGCTGTTTTTTTCAAAATTTAGACGCGGGAGCGGGGAGGAAAAGCCGCTCAACCTCTACCAATATAAATTTTTAAGGTACAAGCAAAACCGTGACCGTATATATCCGCTCGATATGAGCAAAATCAAGTACGGCGGCGAGGAAGGCTTGGTATCGATAATTATGCCCGTCTATAACGGCGGAGATATGCTCGGCGAAGCCTTGGACTCTGTCGTGGCGCAGACATATCAAAAGTTTGAGCTGATAGTGATAAACGACGGCTCGACCGACAACTCCTCTCTTGTCGCGCGGGAGTATGCAAAGCGCGATACGAGAATAACCGTGGTAGACCAGGAAAATATGAAAATACCGCGCACACTCTCTCGTGGGTTCTCTATGGCTAAGGGCGAGTTTTACACCTGGACGAGCGCGGATAACATTATGCCGCGCAATTACATCGAAACTATGGTTGAGGCGCTGCAAAGCGACCCGTCGCTCGGAATGGTCTACGGCAATATGCGTCTGATTGACGCAAAGGGCAGGATATACCGCCGCCACGGCTGGTATGAAAAACCTATTGCGAGCGGGAACGTAATTCTTCCGAACAACGCATACGAGCTTAACACATACGCCAACAACACGATAGGCGCGGCGTTTATGTACCGCGCGGAGGCGGGCGGAATTTTGGGCGAATACTCCCGCTATAAGCACACACTGGAGGACTACGACTACTGGATGCGGCTCAATTCTCTGTTTAAGCTGCGCCACATCAAGAGCGAGGAGCCCGTTTACTTTTACCGCTGGCACAGCAAGTCGCTGACTGCTCAGGACAAGAAGCTCGGCATAACCAAAAGCCGCTATAAGCTTATGGTTCTCGACGACTTCAGGCGTGACTTTTATCTTACGCCGCTTTTGTGGTCGGTGACGGGCGGCGAAGAAGCGGACGGTTTCAGACGGGCGCTGAAAGATGCGGGTCATATTTTGATTGACAGCGACAGTATGCCGCGGCTCTATTTCGGACGGGAGGCGAGAAACCTCTGCGTGGTGAGCTTCGGCGGCGGTTTGCCCGAATATGTGCCGCAGGGAGCGGTTAAGGTGTGCGTTATGTCGAACACCGCGTTTGTGCCTGAGGGCTTTGACGTTTATATTTCACAGAGCCGTGAAAATTTAAAGCATATTGACGGGTACAAGGGTTGGTTCTATGCCGAAAATTCGCAGACTATGTTCTCCCTGCTCGACGCTAAGGTCAAAAACGAACTGCTCTACCGTATGGAGGGCGTTATCGAGAGCGAAAAGAGGTACGAAAAACGCATTTCCGCGATAGTATGTACCACGGGAACGAGTATAAGCCTGTCGGATTGTATGGAATCGCTCTGCAATCAGGATTACAATCCCGACAATTTTGAAATTATACTTGTCAACAACAGTCCGAGCAACGAGAGCGTCCGCGATATTGCGGACAAAATGCGAAAAACGTATCCGCATATTGAAATAAATTATCTTACCGCTCCGCTGTGCGGATTGTCGTTTGCGAGGAACACGGGTCTTTGGGAGGCGCGCGGCGAGTACATTTTGTATATTGACGACGATGCGGTTGCCGAGCGCGACGTACTGAGCCGAACCGTCAGAGCGTTCGACGAGCATCCCGAAGCGGGAGTTATAGGCGGACAGATAATTCTGGAAACGCCCAACCCGACGCCGTCAATTGTCACAAAGGAAACGAGAGGTCTGTGGAGCGAGCTTATAATCGACGGCAATCTCTACCGCACCGCCGACAACTACGGCGAGTTTCCGTACGGCGCGAATTTTGCGGTACGCACACAGTCGCTTATGCAGATAGGCGGCTTCAGATGCACCTACGGCAGAATAGGCGACAACTACGGAGGCGGAGAGGAAACGCTGGTGTGCTTTATGATGAAGGAGATAGAAAAGACGGTCGGACTTAATCCGCTTTCAAAGGTTTACCACCGCGTCGATTTCTCGCGCTACACCAACGAGCATATTGAAAAGACCGCTTATGCGGGCGTGATGGTTCAGTATCAGTTAAGACGCGACCTGTACGCGCCGCAGGACTGGAGCGACCGCGACATTGCGGCGCGCGCCGAAAAGTTCGATGCGGGCAAGGACCCCAACGCGCAGTATCGAAACGCGGTCGCGCGCGCGTTCCGCGACGTTTTGAAACAGCGGGAGAAGGACTATGAATTTTTGAGGAGCTTCGGCAAACAGAATGAAAACCGGAATTAAAAATTTCTTTACAAAGAGCGAAAATATATTCTGCATACTTACGGTTATATTCCTTGTCTGGCTGCTTTTGGTGAACCCGATTGCGGGAATTGCCGACAACGGCGATTTTAACCGCGCCCTTATACCGAACTATATGACCATTCCCGACAACATTGTGTACTTTGACCTTGTGACGGAGGAATATCCCATAATAAATCCTCTGCCGATAATTTATCCGTCGTATGTGAACGCGCATATACTGCCCGTTATGACCGCGAAAATGTTAAATGTGCTGACTTATTCGCGCGAGGTTTTCAACATACGCTTTATGAGCGCGGTCTACATTATGCTTTTTGCGGTTGCTATGTGCCTTATACTGCGCGGGTTTAAGCTGAAAAAGCTGTGGCAGAACGTTCTGCTGTTCTCTCTGTTTGTGTTTATGTTCGCCAACAGCGGCAACGCGCTCTATTTCGGCAGTCTTTACGCCGAGCCTGCGGCGTTTGTGTTTTTTCTTGCGGCGGCGGGCTGTCTCAGGCTTTGCGTAAAGCCGGACAAGCCGCGCTTTGGTATGTATATTGCGTTTTTGGTGTTTGCGGCGCTGTTCTTCGGCTCTAAGATGCAGTACGCTCCGCTGGCGGTGCTTTTGATACCGATTTCGGTCTATGCCGCGCGTATTTTCCGCAACCGAAAAACGGCAATACTTACCGTTACGATTGTCGGATGTGTCGCCTGCCTTATGTTTTACATATGTCAGCCGTCCTACCTTGATGATGTGACCACATATAACGCTGTTTTCCGCGGAATAGTGACCGACGGGGAGAGTGCGGAATATCTCGATGAGCTTGGCTTGCCCAAGGAATACGCCGCGCTCGCGGGCACTGGCGCGTTTGACGACGAACACCCCATAGATATATACTCGGATGAGTTTAACGAAAATTTTTACGAAAAAATGAGCAAGGGCAAGCTGGTGAAGTTTTACCTTACTCATCCGCGCTTTTTTATAAATACGCTTGAGGAAAACGCAAAATCGTGTTATTTAAATCAGCCCAAGTACCTCGGAAACCGCACCGCGTCGTACAGCTCTGAGCGCGTATTGTTTGACGGGCTCCAGCATTACTGCGACTTTAAATTAAAGTTTTTCCCGAAAAACTTTTGGTGTATTGCCGCGTTTTTGGCGCTGTACGCGGCGTGGCTCGTGTATCGGTTTAAAAAGAGCGCGGGCGGCGGACGGCTTTGGTGTATGTTTTTGATGCTGCTCATTGTGTTTTCGGCGGTGCAGTATGTGCTGCCGACCGTGGGCGACGGCGGAGCGGACCTTGCGAAACAGCTTTATATGTTCAATATATCCTTGGACTTTTTGCTCTTTTGCGCCGTGTGTTCGCTTGCGGAATTTTTGACTGAAAAGAGGGAGGACAGAGAATGTTGAAGAAATTTCACTTTAAAAAATTGCAGTGGAAACTCGTGCTTATGCTCGTGATTCTGGTCACGGCGGTTATGCTTGTGGTAGGCGTGTTTTTGCTGACAAACATCTCGAACTTTTACCGTGACGACTTCAAAAACGGTATAGAGCAGACTCTCTCCGAGGGTTTGAACGCGGATATAAACGCGGCTGTTGCGGACAAGGAGGGCGACGAGCGCGCGGAGGAGCTTGACTCGCTTTTGTCCTCATATTCGGGTCGGCTCGGCACAAGCGAAACGCGAAGCGCCTTTATCCTCAGCGCGCGGGACGCGTCGATTGTCGCGCCGATTTCGGAGCGCGACAGCGCGGTTGAAAAAACGCCCAATATTCTTGCGGCAATGAACGGAAGCGTCGGAAGCAGCATAAAAATATCCGACTCGTTTATGGATTACGCTCGTCCGTTCGGTGCGGGCGAGGACGGCTTTATCCTTTACATCAGGGACGCAAAAACGTCGGCGAACAGTCTTACGAGGATTATGCTGTCGATAATTTTGCGCTCTATACTGATAGGTATATTGGTGTCGCTGTTTCTCGGATTTTTCATCGCAAAGACAATCACAAGCCCGATTTCCAAGCTGACAGGACGTGCGCGACAGTTTGCCGACGGGGATTTCGATACCTCGTTTGCGGTTGAGAGCCGCACAAAGGATGAAATAGGCGCGCTGATTGAAACTTTTAATTATATGGGTACGGTTATGAGCAGCGCGCTCGGCGCGCTGGAGAGCGAAAAGCACAAGGTCGAGATAATTTTGGAGCATATTTCAAGCGGAGTTATGGCGTTTAACACCGAGCAGGAGCTTATCCATATAAATTCCGCCGCAAAACAGCTTTTCAAATTTGAGGACGGGGCGCTGTCGGATTTGAAGTTTGACGACTTCTTTGAAACGCTCGGAGCAAACGTATATATGGCTGAGTTCTTGTATCTCGAAAAGTCAAAGAACGTGACGCGCGACATATCCATACGCAAAATGAAGGTGAAGGCGTCGTTCGCGCCGTTTAAGACCGACAGCGGCAAGACGGACGGCATAGTTGTCGTATTTGAGGATGTGACCGAGCAGGTGGCGCTCGATACGTCAAGACGCAACTTTGTCGCGGAGGTTTCGCACGAGCTTAAAACGCCGCTGACGGTAATCAAAACCTATGCCGAAACGCTCCAAGGTATTGAGGAACGTGATTCTATGATACCGTTTATCAAGACCATAGAAACCGAAACCGACAAGATGACAAATCTTGTGCGCAATCTTTTGGAGCTGTCGCGCTTTGACTCCAACGAGTTCAGGCTCAACAAGCAGCCGTTTTCTCTGGACGAAATGCTTCTGTACCTTATTCAGACGTATAAAATGGAGATGGAGAAGAAGCATATAACGCTGAGCTATATACCGTCCAAAATCCCCGCCACAATATACGCCGACAAGGATGCGATAGAACGCGTCCTGCGCAACATACTTTCAAACGCGATAAAATATACGTTTGAGGGCGGCAAGATTTCGATACTGACAACCAGAGTACTCAATGAGATTTATATTAAGATTGAGGATAACGGCAAGGGTATACCGCAGGCGGATCTCGGTCATGTGTTTGAGCGTTTTTACCGTGTGGATAAATCCCGCGCGAGAAATGAGGGCGGCACGGGACTCGGACTTTCAATCGCCAAGGAAATTGTAAACCGTCACGGCGGCGATATTTCGATAGAGAGTAAGCTCGGCAGATATACGCGGGTTACAATCAAAATACCTCTAATCGATAACGACGACAAATAAAATAAATCCGAAAATAAAAAAATCAGCAGATTTTGAATCTGCTGATTTTGTTTTATGTGAGATTATTCAATGTTGATAGCCGAGAGCTTATCCGATATTTCGGTGTTCTCCGCGCAGGGATAAACCTCAATGTTGCTGTATACCGGCATACCCGTACCCGCGGGGATAAGCTTACCGATAATTACATTTTCCTTAAGACCTACCAGCGGGTCAACCTTGCCGTGTATAGCAGCGTCGGCAAGAACACGGGTAGTCTCCTGGAAGGACGCCGCCGACAGGAACGAATCGGTGGCGAGAGCCGCCTTGGTAATTCCGAGCAGAGTGTCCTCAAACTCAGCCGGCTTTTTGCCCTCTTCAACCATCTGCGCGTTGATTTTTTCAAGCTCGTATTTATCGATAAGCGCGCCTGTGAGCAGGTTGGTATCGCCCGCATCCTCAATCTTGACCTTACGCATCATCTGACGCACAATTACCTCGATGTGCTTATCGTTTATATCAACACCCTGAAGTCTGTAAACTCTCTGTACCTCGCGGATGAGATAATCGTGTACTGCGGAATAGCCCTTTATTGCCAGAATGTCGTGCGGATTTACCGAGCCTTCCGTCAGCTCGTCGCCCGCCTCTATAACGTCGCCCTCGTGAACCTTAATTCTTGAGCCGAACGGAATGAGGTATGAAACCGACTCGCCCGTTTCGTCGTTTGAAATAACGACCTCGCGCTTTTTGCCCTCGGAGATTGACACCTTACCGCCGATTTCGGTGATAATAGCAAGACCCTTAGGCTTTCTCGCTTCAAAAAGCTCCTCAACACGGGGAAGACCCTGTGTAATATCGTCGCCCGCGACGCCGCCGGCGTGGAAGGTTCTCATCGTAAGCTGTGTACCGGGTTCTCCGATAGACTGAGCCGCGATAATTCCGACCGCCTCGCCCACGTTTACAAGCGCGCCGCTTGCGAGGTTGTCGCCGTAGCACTTAGCGCAAACGCCGAGCTTGGAGTGGCACTTGAGTACGCTTCTTATTTTAACCGCCTTAATTCCGGCGTTTACTATGCGTTCGGCTGTAAAGTTTGTTATAAGTTCTCCGTTCTTTACAAAAACTTCGCCCGTTTCGGGGTTTACAACGTCCTCCGCCGCAACTCTGCCTCTCAAACGGTCAATGAGCGGTTCAATCATCTCTTTGCCGTCTGTAATGTCGGTCACCGTAATTCCCTCGGTCGTGCCGCAGTCGTCCTCGCGGACAATTACTTCCTGCGAAACGTCGACAAGACGACGGGTAAGGTAACCCGAATCGGCCGTTCGGAGCGCGGTATCGGTAAGACCTTTTCTCGCGCCGTGCGTTGAAATAAAGTATTCCAAAACCGTAAGACCCTCACGGAAGTTAGCTCTGATAGGAATTTCAATCGTTCTTCCCGAAGTATCCGCCATAAGTCCGCGCATCGCCGCAAGCTGTCTTATCTGGTTAACGCTTCCTCGCGCACCGGAGTTTGCCATCATAAATATTGGGTTAAGCTCGTCGAGATTCTTCATCAGCGCGTCGGTTACCTTGTTCGACGTTTCGTTCCAGATATTTATAACGCTGTTGTATCTTTCTTCGTTGGTCAAAAGACCGCGGCGGAAGTTCTTGGTAACAACTTCGATTTCCTTGTCCGCCTCCTGAAGATAAACAGCCTTTTCCTTAGGTATTTCCATATCCGCTACACCGACCGTTATGGCTCCGCGCGTCGAATACTTAAAGCCCATAGCCTTTACGTTGTCCAAAAGCTCGGCTGTTATGGTAAGACCGTGTATCTGAATACAGTTGTCTATTATCTTTCCGAGCATCTTTTTGTCGACCTTGAACATAATTTCAAGGTCAAAAAGGCTGTCGGGAGTGCTTCTGTCGACAAATCCCAAATCCTGCGGTATCTTTTCGTTGAAGATAAGCCTGCCGACCGTCGCGTCGATTATTTTTGAACGAGTCTCGCCCTCGATTTCCTTTGTGACGCGAACCTTGATGGGCGCGTGCAGACCGACAACTCCGTTGTCGTATGCGAGCTGAGCCTCGTCGGGACTTGAGAATACCATTCCCGCGCCCTTTTCATCGTCAATTTGAATTGTCAGATAGTAGCTTCCGAGAACCATATCCTGCGTCGGAACGGTAACCGGTTTGCCGTCCTGCGGCTTGATAAGGTTGTTAGCCGAAAGCATAAGGAACCTTGCTTCGGCCTGTGCCTCTGCCGACAGGGGCAGGTGAACCGCCATCTGGTCGCCGTCAAAGTCGGCGTTAAAAGCGGTACAAACCAGAGGATGCAGCTTTAACGCCTTACCCTCTACCAGCACCGGTTCAAAAGCCTGAATACCCAAACGGTGCAGCGTAGGCGCACGGTTCAAAAGTACGGGATGGTCTGAAATAACGTCCTCCAAAACGTCCCAAACTTCAGGGCGCAGACGCTCAACCATACGCTTTGCGGATTTTATATTGTGCGCAAGACCGTCCGCAACGAGCTTTTTCATAATAAACGGCTTGAAAAGCTCGATTGCCATTTCTTTGGGCAGTCCGCATTGGTAAATTTTAAGTTCGGGGCCGACAACGATAACCGAACGTCCCGAATAGTCGACACGTTTACCCAAAAGGTTTTGACGGAAACGTCCCTGCTTACCTTTGAGCATATCCGAAAGAGATTTAAGCGGACGGTTGCCGGGACCGGTTACGGGTCTGCCGCGTCTGCCGTTGTCTATCAGGGCGTCAACCGCTTCCTGAAGCATTCTCTTCTCGTTTCGTACAATAATTTCGGGCGCGCCGAGGTCCAAAAGCCTTTTAAGACGGTTGTTTCGATTGATAACTCGTCTGTAAAGGTCGTTTAAGTCGGAGGTTGCGAAACGTCCGCCATCAAGCTGAACCATAGGTCTGATTTCGGGCGGAATGACGGGAATAACCGTCAAAATCATCCATTCGGGGCGGTTGTTGGAGCTTTTGAAAGCCTCCACAACTTCAAGGCGGCGCACCGTCCTGACCTTTTTCTGCCCTTTTGCGTCTTTTAATTCGTCTTTAAGCTCACGGTGAAGCTCGTCTAAGTCTATTTCGCGCAGAAGCTCCAAAACGGCTTCCGCACCCATACCCGCGACAAACTTGTCGCCGTATTTCTCATATGCCTCGCGGTATTCGCGCTCGGAGAGAGTCTGCTTTTTGCTGAGGTCGGTCTTGCCGGGGTCGATAACGACATACTCCGCGAAATAGAGAATCTTCTCCAGTGAACGCGGCGACATATCGAGAATAAGACCCATACGGCTCGGTATTCCCTTAAAGTACCAAATATGCGAAACCGGAACCGCAAGCTCGATATGACCCATTCTTTCGCGCCTTACCTTTGCGCGTGTGACTTCAACGCCGCAGCGGTCGCACACAACGCCCTTGTAGCGCACTCTCTTATACTTTCCGCAGTGACACTCCCAGTCCTTCTGCGGTCCGAATATACGCTCGCAGAAAAGACCGTCCTTTTCGGGCTTGAGCGTCCTGTAATTTATCGTTTCGGGCTTTTTTACCTCGCCGTGCGACCACTCTCTTATATGTTCGGGCGACGCAAGTCCTATCTGTATAGCATTAAATTTTTGCTCACTCATGATATACCCCTATTCTCCTAATTTAGGAATTATATTTTCGCCTAAAAGTCAAAATACGTCTTTTATCCTAAAAATCAAAGTCATCATCAAAGTCGTCGTCGAATTCATCATCTGCCATTTGGTCAAGCGACTCTTCTTCAATCTCGTCCCTTATTTCAAGGTCAAAATCGTCCGAATTGAAGCCGTCATCGCCTTCAAACTCGCCGATGTCGCCGTCGTCCTCGTCATCCTCGTCGTCAAAGCCGTTCTTTCCGTTGTCGTCCGCATCAATGTTTACATGTATTTGCTCATCATACTCGTCCTCGTCGTCGCACTCTTTGAGAATTATTTCGTTGCCGTTCTCATCAAGCACCTTAACGTCGAGCGCAAGACTCTGAAGCTCTTTTACAAGGACCTTAAACGATTCCGGAACGCCCGGCGTCGGTATATTGTCGCCCTTTACGATGGATTCGTAGGTTTTTACACGTCCCACAACGTCATCCGACTTGACCGTCAGAATTTCCTGGAGGGTGTACGCCGCGCCGTAAGCTTCAAGCGCCCAAACTTCCATTTCTCCGAAACGCTGACCGCCGAACTGCGCTTTACCGCCGAGCGGCTGCTGCGTTACGAGGGAGTACGGACCCGTGCTTCTCGCGTGTATCTTGTCGTCTACAAGGTGGGCAAGCTTGAGCATATGCATATAGCCTACCGTAACCGGATTGTCAAACGGGTCGCCGGTTCGTCCGTCGTACAGAACCGTTTTACCCGACGAGCTGTATCCGGCAGCTTCGAGAGCTTCCATTATATCTTCCTCGCTCGCACCGTCGAATACGGGCGTTGCGACTTTCCAGCCGAGAGCCTTCGCGGCATAGCCGAGGTGAACCTCAAGCACCTGTCCTATATTCATACGAGACGGTACGCCAAGCGGGTTGAGAACTATCTGAAGCGGCGTTCCGTCGGGCAGGAACGGCATATCCTCTTCGGGGAGTATGCGCGAAATTACGCCCTTGTTTCCGTGACGACCCGCCATTTTATCGCCGACCGAGATTTTTCTCTTCTGAGCGATATAGCATCTTACCACCTGATTTACTCCGGGCGGAAGCTCGTCGCCGTTTTCACGGGTGAACACCTTAACGTCAACTATAATTCCGTACTCGCCGTGCGGTACACGGAGCGAAGTATCTCGAACCTCACGCGCCTTTTCGCCGAAAATCGCGCGAAGCAGTCTTTCTTCCGCCGAAAGCTCGGTTTCGCCCTTGGGAGTAACCTTTCCGACGAGAATATCTCCCGCCTGAACCTCCGCGCCTATGCGGATGATTCCGCGCGAATCGAGGTCGCGGAGCGCGTCCTCGCCGACATTCGGGATGTCGCGCGTTATCTCCTCCGCGCCGAGCTTGGTGTCTCTCGCCTCGGACTCGTATTCCTCAATATGGATAGAGGTGAACACGTCGTCTTTTACGAGCTTTTCGTTTATCAAAATAGCGTCCTCGTAATTGTAACCTTCCCAGGTCATAAAGCCTATGAGGATGTTTCGTCCGAGGCCTATCTCGCCGTGGTCGGTCGAGGGACCGTCGGCTATGATGTCCTCCGCCTCAACTCTGTCGCCTTGTGAGACGATAGGTCTTTGATTTATGCAGGTTCCCTGGTTGGAACGCTTAAACTTTGTCAGTCGATAGGTGTCAAGCTCGCCGTTGTCGTTTCTTATGCGGATTCTGTCCGCGTCGACCGCCTCAACGGTGCCGCCCTGCTTCGCAAGCACGCATACTCCGGAGTCTTTGGCTACTTTATATTCCATACCGGTTCCGATTATCGGAGCCTGCGGAACAAGCAGCGGAACAGCCTGACGCTGCATATTCGAACCCATCAGAGCGCGGTTCGCGTCGTCGTTCTCAAGGAAGGGTATCATCGCCGTCGCAACGGATACGACCTGCTTCGGGGATACGTCCATATAATCAACGTGGTTGGGCGAAACTTCAAGAAATTCGTCCTTATATCTTGTAACTATTCTCCTGTTGATGAAGTTTCCGTTTTCGTCGAGCGGCTCGTTCGCCTGAGCTACATAGTAACCCTCCTCGGTGTCCGCCGTCATATATTCAACGTCGTCCGTAACGCGACCGTTCTCTTTGTCAACCTTGCGGTACGGCGTTTCGATAAAGCCGTATTCATTGACCTTTGCGTATGCGCTGAGCGAGTTGATAAGACCGATGTTCGGACCTTCGGGCGTTTCTATCGGGCACATACGTCCGTAGTGCGAATGGTGAACGTCGCGCACCTCAAAGCCCGCTCTCTCTCTCGAAAGACCGCCGGGACCGAGCGCGGAAAGACGTCTTTTGTGCGTAAGCTCTCCGAGCGGATTTATCTGGTCCATAAACTGCGAGAGCTGAGAGGAACCGAAGAACTCCTTGACCGCCGAGGTGACGGGTCTTATGTTTATAAGAGTCTGGGGAGTTATAACGTCGAGGTCCTGAATGGTCATCCTCTCGCGTACCACTCTCTCCATTCTCGCCATACCTATTCTGAACTGGTTTTGCAAAAGCTCTCCCACACTGCGGATACGGCGGTTGCCCAGATGGTCGATGTCGTCGGTGTCGCCCACGCCGTGAGCCAGATTGCACACATATGATATGGAAGCGAATATATCGTCGATTAAAATGTGGCGCGGAATAAGCTCGTCGCGTCTCATATTAAGCTCTTCTTTAAATTCGTCGCTGTTTAAATCGTCGTACTTTGCCATAATCTCTTTGAGTATCGCAAGGCTTACCTTTTCGTTTATGCCGTACTCGCGAGCGTCAAAGTCAACATAGTTGGCAATATCAACCATACCGTTGGAAATTACCTTGGTGGTTTTGCCGTCCTCGTTTTCCAGCAGCACGACGTTTATCGCCGCCGCTTCGACCGCTTCCGCAAGTGAAGGCGTAATTACCGCGCCTTTCTCGACAATAAGCTCGCCGTCCTCCGAAATTATGTCCTCCGCCGCAACGTGGTTTTTGATTCTTGCCGAAATAGCGAGCTTTTTGTTGAACTTATATCTTCCGACCCTTGCCAAATCATATCTTTTGGGGTCAAAGAACAAAGAGGTCAGGAGCGACTGAGCGCTCTTTTCCGACGGCGGTTCGCCCGGACGAAGCCTTTTGTATACCTCGATAAGACCTTCTTCAACGCTCTTTGCAACGTCTTTTTCAATTGTAGCAACAAGCCTTTCGTCCTCGCCGAAAAGCTCCAAAATCTCTGCGTCTGTGCCGACGCCGAGCGCTCTTATTAAAACAGTAACCGGAATTTTGCGCGTTCTGTCAATTCTGACGCTGAAAATATCGTTGCTGTCGGTTTCGTATTCAAGCCATGCGCCTCGGTTGGGAATTACCTGTGACGCAAACAGTTTTTTGCCGAGCTTGTCAAAAGAATCGGTGTAATAAACGCTTGGCGCGCGGACAAGCTGAGAAACGATAACGCGTTCCGCACCGTTTATAACAAACGTACCCGAAGGGGTCATAAGAGGAAAGTCTCCCATAAAGATTTCCTGTTCCTTGACCTCGCCCGTTTCCTTATTGATAAGACGAACTTTTATTCTAAGAGGCGCCGCGTATGTAGCATCTCTTTCCTTACATTCCGCGATGTCGTATTTCGGTGTCATATCCAGGCGATAATCGATAAATTCGAGAATAAGGTTTCCGCTGTAATCCGTAATGGGAGAAACATCATGGAAAACCTCCTTAAGGTCCTCTTTCAAAAACCTTTCGTATGAGTTTTTCTGAACCTCGATAAGGTTTGGCATTTCAAGAACTTCTTTGATTTTGCCGTAGCTCATACGCTCGTTCTTTCCCAACTGTACCTTGTGCGGCATTGCCATAAAAAACATCACCTCTTAAATTTTTTGACGCTTGACATACCTTAGCATTGTAAATTTGAATAAATAAAGCAATAAAAATCTGTCAAACAGAGCCGCATATTCTGCGCTGCTCCGCGGTTTTGAGGGATTTATAAAACCTCGCGCGGGCATACTTCCGCATACTATGCAGACAATTATTATAGCACGCGAACTCAAGCTTGTCAAGCATTTTTATGTGAAATTTCCAAAAATTTTTTCGCGCTCCGCGCGGTGTGGGTATGTACTTTGCTTATGTAGGGTGCGGCGCCCTCGACGCACCGATTGTAAATCGACAAAAATCATTGGAGTTTTGTCGAAGAGTACCCAACGGGGCACAATTCACACTAAATTCGCAAGCAAACAGCTTGCTCATTAAGTGTTCATTACAACAAGCAGGGTGCATAAAAAATATAATTTCAACCCAAACGCCTCGTGAAAGGCGTGACTTATGGAATCAATATCAAAATCAGAAGCAATATACATTTCAACTCACACGCCGGGAACGTTAAAACAGCCTGAGCCTTTTCGGATAATGATTTTTTATTACTCCGTCCACCGTCTTGCCCCAGCCGAGCGGGAATCCGTCCGCCAAAACGGCGCAAAATCCGTTTTCGCACTCACCGCTCAGTGTTTCGCCGCGCAGGTATTTTTGAATTTCGGGAGAATCCGAGGAAAGCGATACCGTCCGCTTAAAAGCATCGGCTCTCAGCGCGCGGCAAAGCGCGTGCGACGGCTCGAAACGATTTTTCTTTATGTCTCCGAGGTACAAGCCCGCCGAAATCACCTTTATCTTTTCAATATCTGGCGCGTTTTCGGGCATTAAAAACAGTCTGCCTCCGAATTGAATATACTCTCCCTCAAAATCGAATTTTGTCAAATTTTCATTTACAAATTCGACAAATTCGGGCGGCGGCGCGGTACAGCCCGCCTTTTTTTCTTTGTGCGAAACTTCGCCGCGTTTTCGTAGCACGGCGGCAAAATGTCCCTCTCCTTTTTGAAGATGCGGATAAATTCTTATCCTGTTTATAAGTTCAAAGTCGGGATTTTCTTTTAAAAACGCGTCGGTCAGCTCTTCGTTCTCGCAGGGCGCAAATGTGCAGGTCGAGTATACCAGAGTTCCGCCGTCTGCGAGCATTTTTGCCGCGCTGTCCAGAATTTTTCTCTGACGCACCGCGCACGCTTCGGTGTGTTCGACGCTCCACTCCCTGACCGCCGCGGCTTCCTTGCGGAACATTCCCTCGCCGCTGCACGGCGCATCTACCAGTATTTTGTCAAACTCTCCCACCCACCTTTTTTCAAGCTCGGTGACAGGGCAGTTTGTGACTATGACGTTTGAGAAGCCGAGCCGCTCGATATTTTCGTTTAGTACCGAGGCGCGCTTCGGAGAATATTCGTTTGACACCAAAAATCCGCTTCCGCCGAGCTTCTCGGCTATCTGAGTGGACTTTCCTCCGGGCGCGGCGCACAAATCAAGTATGCGGTCGCCGCGGCGAACGTCGAGCAGACCCGCCGCCGACATCGCCGACGGCTCCTGAATATAGTAAAGTCCGGCGCAAAAGCGCGGATCTTTGCCCGAAATCGGTGAGCCGTCGTCAAAATAGAAGCCGTTTTCGCACCATTTTACAGGTTCAAACGTCCTGCCGCACAGCCCGAAAAATTCATCAGGTGAGATTTTCGAGACGTTCACGCGAAAGCCTCGGTACGGCTCGCGTTCATACACGCTTAAAAACTCGGAAAATTCCTCGCCGAGAGTATTTTTCATTCGGTTTAAAAATTCTTTCGGCAAATCCATCATACCAAATCCCCCGTCCTTATTTCCTCCGCAATCCTCAGCATATCATCAAGCGTTTCGGCGCGGTTTATCCGCTCGCGGTAACGTGCGCCAAACTTTATTCCCTTTATATATGACGCCATATGCCGCCTCGCTTCGCGTATTCCGACATATTCACCCTTGTACTCGACCAAAAGGCGTATGTGCCTCACCGCTGTGTCAATCCGCTCGTCAAGAGTCGGCGGAGGAAGTGTTTCCCCCGTTTCGAGATAACGGCGCACCTCGGCAAATATCCACGGATTGCCCTGCGCGGCTCTGCCTATCATAACCGCGTCGCATCCCGTATATTCAAGCATACGCGCCGCCGAAGCGCCGTCGGTTATGTCGCCATTTCCAATCACGGGAATGTTTACCGCGTTTTTCACCGCGCGTATCGCGTCAAGGTCGGCGGTTCCGCCGTAGAACTGCTCCCGCGTCCTGCCGTGAATTGTTATAGCCGCCGCGCCGCACTCCTCAGCTGTTTTTGCAATCTCGACCGCGTTTTCGGAGTCTTTGTCCCAACCCTTGCGTATCTTGACGGTCACGGGCGCGTCCGCCGCGCGGACAGCCGCCGAGATAACCTCTCCCGCGAGGTCGGGATTTCGCATAAGCGCACAGCCGTCGCCGCCGCCGACTATTTTCGGCGCGGGACAGCCCATATTTATATCCACTATTTTTGCGCCGCGCCGCACCGCCTCGTTTGCGATTTCCGAGATAACATCGGGCTCGTGTCCGAAAATCTGCGCCGCGACGATTCCCTCATCCTCTTCGACCGCGAGCAAATCCTCCGTCCTTTTGTTTTTATACATAAGGCCCTTGCCCGATACCATTTCGGTATACATCAGCGCCGGACCGAACGGCTTGGTTATAAGCCGAAACGCCCTGTCGGTAACGCCCGCCATAGGCGCGAGCAGAATATTGTTTTCAAGCTGTATATTTCCTATCCGAATTTTCCGCATTTTATATCTCCGATTTGTATTTGATGATACCATTTTAGCATAGGTTGACAAAAAAAGCAAAATTATATATAATATCCGCGTGAAATACGAATTTTAATGCATTATCGCGCAGTGGAGGATATTGATTTTATGGCGGATGAAGCAAATCGTATCGTGGTAAAGGTCGGCACGTCCTGCCTTACTCACGAAAACGGAAAGACGAATATAAAGAGAATTGAAAAGCTGGTAAGAGTGCTGTCCGACCTTATGAATACGGGCAAGCAGATAGTTCTGGTCTCCAGCGGCGCGATAGGCGTCGGCGTGGGAAGGCTCGGTCTTGACGAAAAGCCGAGCGAAACGCGCTTCAAGCAGGCGCTTGCCGCGATAGGTCAGAGCAGTTTAATGTCGATTTACGATAAATTTTTCGGTGAATACGGCTATATTACGGCGCAGGTGCTTCTTACAAAGTATGTCCTCGACAACGGCGAGAGGTATGAAAATTCACGCAACGCGTTCAACACAATGTTTGAGTACGGCGTTATCCCGATTGTAAACGAAAACGACGTTATCTCTACCCACGAAATCGAGTTCGGCGACAACGACAGGCTTTCGGCGTATGTTTCAAAGCTGGTGGACGCGGACCTCCTCGTACTGATGTCCGACGTTGAAGGATTTTACGACAAAGACCCGTCCGAAAAGGACGCGAAGGTAATTCCCGTTATAGAAAAAATTGACGCAGCCCTTTACGCACGCGCGGGCGGCGCGGGCTCGAACCGCGGCACGGGCGGAATGAAAACCAAGCTGATGGCGGGCGAGATAGTCAACGACGCAGGAATAGATATGATTTTGATAAACGGCAAAAATCCCGATAATCTTTATAAAATATTTGACGAGGGCAGCGTCGGCACACTGTTTAAAGGTAAAAGAAAATAATCGGTCGGCGCAGAATTAAAAAGGGTGTTATAAAATGAATATTTTTATACGAAAATACACCGAAAACGATTTAACGGATATGATTAAAATATGGAACGAGGTCGTGACCGAGGGCAACGCGTTTCCGCAGGAAGAATGTCTCGACCGCGAATCGGGCGAGGAGTTTTTCGGCTCGCAAACCTACTGCGGAGTTGCGGAGGACGCTTCCTCCGGAAAAATTTACGGTCTTTACATCCTGCACCCGAACAACGTAGGTCGGTGCGGTCACATTTGCAACGCCAGCTATGCGGTAAGCTCGGCGGCGCGCGGTCTGCACATAGGCGAAAAGCTGGTGCTGGACTGCCTGGAGCAGGGCAGGCTGCACGGATTCGGCGTTTTGCAGTTCAACGCGGTGGTCGCGGGCAACACCCACGCGCGGCATTTGTACGAGCGGCTCGGTTTTACTCAGCTCGGCACAATTCCGAACGGATTTCGTATGCCGGACGGCAGCTTTTCGGACATATGTCCGTATTACCGCGAATTATAAATTAAGACGTCTGTACGCTGCGGAGAACGTCTTAATTTTTTGTCGATTTTTTAGAAAAATTTAAGATTCTGTTAATAGAATTTTTAAACACTTTTGCTAATATATTCTCAACAAATATTTTACGCGGGAGAACTGACAATGAGATATGTTACACAACAAAGCAGAAGAAAGAAGCATCATTTTAAAAGAAACCTATTATTTTTAGCGATTATAGCGGCTATGATTGCAATTACATATAATGTTCTGACCAATTTAAACCTTACCGATTTTCAAAGGTCGGGGTATGCCGTAATAAAAGAGGACGAAAATCCCAATTATTCGGGCAAAGGGCAACAGACCGTGCATAATAAGGACGGCTACTTCACCACGTTTTCCACCGCGGGAGATTACCCGAAAACCTACAAGGACTACAAGCAGAACGGAAAAGCGTCGTGGAGCGGCAACGAGTATTGGGACGGTACAATGTCGGACAACGGGTGCGGCATAACCGCGATAGCCACAATTCTAAGCGGCTATGGTAAGGATTATACGCCTGAGGACTTGCGTGAAAAATATTTTCCGCTGCTGGACAACGACAAAATATCACAGGAGCTGTCAAACACCTTTAAAATCAAAAATTCGGACTTTTATTACGACGACGTGCATCTGTCCGAAGAAAGTATCACAAAGCACCTTATGACCGACAGACCCGTGCTTATCTGTGTCTGGGACAAGCCTCATCAAAACCGCTGGACCGGCGCGTCGCACTATATGGTGCTTCTTGCCGCGGACGGCGCGGGCAAGGTGTATGCGGCAAATCCCAACGGTGCGAAAAACGCATATAACAGTTCGGGCTGGTATGACATCGGCGAAATACTGCCCTTTGTCGCCAAAGCATTGTATATCGAAAGCTATGAGTAACCGTTAAAATATTTGAAAATTACAGCCCCGCGCAAAGATTGCGCGGGGCTGTAAACATAACCCTGTGCTTGACAACAAAGAAGCCATATTTTTTTAAGCACCTCTTTTCAGCTCACAAAGAGGCTTGTTTTCGCGCGCATTTTTGCAATAAAAAATGCGCGGCACAAAGCCGCGCGTAAAAACGTACGGCTCTACTGTTGCAACACAAGTAAATAATTGACCAAACCATAGCCAAAATGAGCGTACATTCTTACCAAAAGTTAAAAAATGCGCGGCACGAAGCCGCGCACTGTAAAAGCACAGCTCCGATTGCTGCGACACAAACAATATACTACAATATCCGTACATTGCAGAGCTTGCGTTTTACCTAATAAGGCTGTACGGATTTGCAATATTAAAATGTAGTATAGTTTATGTCGCATAAATATTCTAACACAACTTATAATTTTTTGCAACAAAAAATGCGTCGACTTTATCGACGCGCGTAGAAATCATCAAGTGCCGCGGGGCACAACAAAAGACCGCGCACGAAGCGAATCTTCGTACACGGCCCTTCTCGGTTCCGGCAACGACATATTTTCCCGGGCGGTCGCCCGCCAAGTATCGTCAGCGCGAAAGAGCTTAACTGCTGTGTTCGGAATGGGAAC
>CANRNL010000022.1 GCA_947631965.1 uncultured Clostridia bacterium | reverse complement strand
TGATTATGTTAATGCCTTCATCATTGATGGCGAACTTTTTTAGGAGATTTTGTAACACATCATTGACAAACCTACAGACGGATATGATACAATAAATTTGACAGGCGACAAAATTTTATTGAGTTTTCGCTTATTATATGGTATATTTAACATATAATTTTAAATAACGGAGGTATTTTTATGAGAAAAAATATTAAAACCACGGAAGCGATATTTCCGATGCCCGTATTGATGGTGGCGACCTATAACGAGGACGGAAGTATTGATGTTATGAACGCGGCTTGGGGAACTATGCTGAGCCGAGACTGCGTTATACTCAATCTTACCGAAACTCATAAAACGGTTAAAAACATTAAATCCGTAGGAGCTTTCACCGTAAGCGTTGCGGATGCGGCGCATATTGTTGAAGCGGATTATTTCGGTATGGCTTCGGGCAACGATACAAAGAACAAATTTGAAGTCAGCGGTCTTACCGCGACCAAATCCGAAAATGTAAACGCCCCGATAATAAACGAATTTCCGATTTGTTTGGAGTGTGAGTTTATAGAATATCAGGACGGCGAGTACGGCTGCGGCGTTATTGGTAAAGTCGTAAACGTCACCGCGGATGAGAGTGTTATGAAGGACGATAAGGTTGACGTGTCTTTGGTAAACGCTATTGCGTTTGACCCGTATACTCACGGCTACTACAAGGTCACGGAAAGAGTCGGTAACGCCTTTAAAGACGGACTTAAGTTAAAAAAATAAGCTTCTGTTGCGATATTCTCCATATCGTCGCGGAACAAAAAAGCCAAAGTTTGCTTTGGCTTTTTTGTGTTGCTGTTTTGCTTTAAAAATAATACAGCCAAATCAACCATACTAATCGCTGTTAATCTTGTCAAGTATCTTATTGAATATTTTTTGTTCTTCCTCGGAAAAGGCTTCAAAATTTGATAAATATCGAATATGCTCATTTTCGATATATCTACTATAATAAATCTTATTGCCTTGCTCGTCAATACTGTACCCATTAACAAAGTCTTCTTCGGTTATCGTAACAAAAACTCTGCAAAAATTATTTTTATCTATTACGGCGAAACCTTCTTCCGATGTTACATACAAATTCTTTTTTACAATTTTATATTTCGTTACTTTTTCTAAAATACTGTCAAACGAACCGTTTGTATATATCTCAAGATGATTACTATCCGAATAATGTCCTATTTTATACATATTTTCCCAAATTAAAATTGTGTCCTTGCCGCGAACAATCTCGCCGTTTTCAAGCTTTTGCTGACGTTCCTTTTCTTCCTTATCGAGTTGCGTAATAATAAAATTCTGACCAATCTCGGAGCACAAACTCAATATTGGTTTAACACTTAATGTTAAAACTATGATTATGGCTAATACACTTAAAATTATAAAAATTTTTTTCATTACCACTGCCTCCTCGTTGTCCAGAAGTTAACTGTAATATGATAGGGATTAATTGCCCCTGTAAACCTTGTTGCATCTTCCGGCGCATAGTCATCATAAATTATTTTTGTATTCTGCCTAGATAATTTTTTCTTCTCAGTTTTAATATTGTCATAAAAGCACCGATAACAGAACATTAAATGCTAAAACGCAAATTATAAAACAAATATACTTTTTCCGTGGCAGATTATAATTTACTTTTATGATATAAGCTGAATATAATATAATAACAAGGTCAAGTGCATACCTTATAATCATTAGTTTTGTCAAATTGAAAATTGACAACGTTAAATATAATAAAATGCCTAAAAGTATTCTAAATGCAAGTATCCCGAATAAACTCTTGTATAAGCTTGTAAATGCCACTTTGTTTTTCAGTAATTTTAAAATAATATAATATAACAAAATATTTAATACAATTGATACAAACCCCAAAAACAGGAACCAAACATACAGCTTTATTATATGCGGTGATACTTCCGATATATCGAGCCCCAATACTTGGACAGAGTACCAACCGGAAAGCAAAAACAATCCACAGACAAGAATTACAGTATTTATAATGTAATTTGATAAAAATTTTTTCAATTTACCAAACATTTTACATTACTCCTTAACATAATAGCACCTACTTTTATCATTGCCATAAAAATAATTCGTCTTCTACCGCAAGCCGGTTTGATTTAAAAGTTAACCATAATCTTTGCTAAATAGAAATCAAGCTAATCCATAATTCCTTGCAGGAAGGCGTCTATAAGCTCCCTGCAAGAATTATAATCGCGCTTTGACATTATATTCGCGGGGGAGTTTTCGCCCTTTATCGGGATTATTATATCCGCCGAGCATTTAAACTCGGCGCAGCCTCCCATTCTTTCGGGCGCACCGCAAAGCTGTATCTTAACATTCTTCTTTTTCGCTGTATTTTTTAACATTTCAAGCATTTTTTCGGAAGCAACACCGTTTGAAAAAACGGTAGGCAGTGCCGCGCCTTCGCCGAGCTTTACACCATCGCCGCAGTCAAACGCGTTAATATTCAGGGCAAAATCCGCGTCAAGTCTCTTTGCGGCGACCGACAGTCCTCTGTTTTCGAACTTTCCGTGAGCCGCAAAAACCGCATAAATGTCCGAATTATACTCGTTTTTAAGCAGTTCGGCAATTACGGCACAGCCCGTGCGGCTGTCAAGCGCTTTGGCTTTTATAAAGTCTTCCCCGATTTTCTTAAACTCGGAATAAAATCCGCCCACATCTCCAATCTTTACATACTTTTCTGCGTCCGAGCGGCTTTTCGCGCCTATATCAATCAATAAATCGCTGAATTTAAAAGTATTTTCGCGTTCCTGCTTCGTGGTAAGGTGAATAGCCTTAAACGAAATAACCCCAAAAATATCGTTTATTTTAACACGCTTTGAAATCACTGTTTCGGGCGGTATGCTTGCGATGGGTCTGAACTTCAAATACCCGTCGTCGGTTATATGCGAAACGATAAATCCCGCCTCGTCGATATGGCAGGAAAGCACAACTGTATGCGCCGATGTTCTGCCCTTTTTAAACGCAATCAGATTTCCCATATTGTCGACATCTATTTTGTCAACATACGGCGCAATCTCGTTTGAAATTATGCTTCTCACTTCGTTTTCAAGACCGGCGACCGCGAAAGCCTCGGTAAGCGCTTTAAGCATTAAAATCACCTCCGAGCAAAAATTCGCAAATCAGGTCGGCGACAGCCTCAACGTCCGAAACATCAATAGTTTCAACTGTAGTGTGCATATATTTGAGCGGAATTGACACAAGCATAGTCCTAACGCCGCTTCCCGCCGTCTGAATTGCCCACGCATCGGTGCCGCTGTTACCCGCCGCGACCTCAATGTCATATTTAATCGACTTTTTCTCGGCCATATCAATAAGCTTGTTTGTCAAATCATAATCCAAGCTCGGACCTCTGCAAATTATTGCGCCGCTGCCCGTTTCAAACGCTCCGTCCTCTTTCTTTACCGACGGAGTAAGCCCGTGAGTCACGTCCACGGCTATCGCCAAGTCGGGCTGAATTTCATCCGCGCCCGAATAAGCGCCGTGCATACCAAGCTCCTCCTGAGATGAAAACAGAAAATAAAGGTCAAAATTCAAATTCGCATTTTTAATTTTGTCCAAGACCATAATCAGCGAGGCGATACCGGCGCGGTCGTCCAAAGCCGCGCCCGCAAGCTGACCGTTACAAAGCGAGGTGGGCTGAACGTCAAAAACCACAGGGTCGCCCGCCGATATTATACTTTTCAAATGCTCCGAATCAAAGCCCGTAAAAACATACATATCCTCGATTTTTGGCAGCTTCTCTTTATCGTGGGATTTGGCTTCAATAACGCCGCGCACCCGCTCCCTGCCGAGAATAACGCAGTCTGACGCGGGCAAAATACGGGGGTCTATCCCTCCCACGCTGACAAAGCTCACGGTTCCATCGTCTTTTATTTCGGATACCATAAGCCCGATCTGGTCGATATGAGCTTCAAGCATAACCTTGGGCGCACCCGCCTTTTCAGACTTTACAGCCGCTATGACATTGTTAAACCTGTCAACCGTTACGTCCTCGGTGTATCGCTTTAAAATATCGCAAAGCTGCCCGGTAAAGCCGTTTTCGTATCCGCTTACCGCATTATATGAGGTCAGATTTAATATAAGCTCCGATGTGTTCATAAATACTGCCTTTCGTGTTTTTATTATAAGCTTATTTTATCACATATACATACACAACGCAAATATATTTTGCGCCCGATATATAAAACATATCAAACAAATCAAACAAAAAAAGAAGGACAAGCAACTCGCTTGTCCGAAGGCATTTAGAAATTACTTTCTAAACGAAGGGAAATGAAAAAAGTTTGTTAATTGTGGTATGTATATATAATACCACCTTTTTTCACGAATTTCAATAGACATTTTGTGAGAACTATACTATATAGCGGCGCTTTTTTTGTGCATAAACCACAAAACTACTTCTTTACCACCTTTAAAAACACCTTTTTTCCCTTTTTCACAATCATTTCGCCGTCGTTAAAAAAGGAATTATCTATTATAAGGTCGATTGCCGTTACCTTTTCGTTATTTACCGAAAGTCCGTTTTGCTGAATTAAACGTCTGCCCTCTCCCTTGGACGGGATAAGCCCTACTTCCAAGAGCAGGTCAATTATGTTAACTCCCGCTTCGACAGAAGCCGCGGAAACCTCGGCTGTCGGCATATTTTGCGTGTTGAAGCCGCCGCCGAACACGGCGCGAGCCGCCTCCTGAGCCTTATCCGCTTCCTCTTTTCCGTGGACGAGAGCGGTCACTTCATAAGCGAGTATCTGTTTCGCACGGTTTAGCTCCTGTCCTTCCCACTTCTCCATTTCGCGAATCTGCTCCATAGGTACAAAAGTAAGCATTTTAAGGCACTTTATAACGTCGGAATCCTGCACGTTTACCCAGTATTGATAGAAGTCGTACGGGCTTGTTTTTTCGGGGTCGAGCCATACCGCACCAGACTGGGTTTTGCCCATCTTTTTGCCCTCGCTGTTGGTAAGCAGAGTGAACGTCATACCGTAAACCTGCTTTTGGTCTTTTCGTCTGCAAAGCTCTATTCCGCCCAAAATGTTGCTCCACTGGTCGTCTCCGCCAAGCTCTAATTTGCAGTCGTACTTTCTGTTTAGCATCAGAAAGTCGTAGCTTTGCATAAGCATATAGTTAAACTCCAAAAACGAAAGACCTTTTTCCAGTCTTTGCTTGAAGCACTCGGCGGTGAGCATTTTGTTTACCGAGAAGCAAGAGCCTATGTCGCGCAAAAACTCAACATAGTTAAGGTCGAGCAGCCAGTCGGCATTATTGACCATAATCGCCTTATTGTCCGAAAAATCAATAACCTTTGAAAGCTGTTTCTTAAAACATTCACAGTTATGGTTGATTATCTCTTTCGTCATCATCTGACGCATATCCGTTCTGCCCGACGGGTCGCCGATATGCCCGGTACCGCCGCCCACGAGCGCGATAGGCTTATGTCCTGCGTTTTGCATATGGCGCATAACCACCATCTGCAAAAAATGTCCGACGTGCAAACTGTCCGCTGTGGGGTCAAATCCTATATAGAAAGTCACTTTCTCTTTTCCGAGCAATTCTCTTATTTCATCCTCGTGCGTGGTCTGAGCGATAAGACCGCGCTCCTTTAAAACGTCAAAAACATTCTGCATTTATATCCACTCCTAATATATTCTCTAATCCTCGGTTTTTGTAATTTTGAGGCTAAGCTCTCTGAGCTGTTCGTCATCAACACCTCCGGGTGCATCCGACATAGGCTCGGACGCGTTCTGAACCTTCGGGAACGCCGTTACGTCGCGTATGGAGTCACTTCCGGTCATAAGCATTGCGATACGGTCAAGTCCTATTCCCATACCGCCGTGCGGCGCGGCGCCGTACTTGTACGCCTCTACCAGAAAACCGAATTTTGCGTTTATTTCCTCCTCGGTAAGTCCGAGAGCCTTAAACATTTTTTGCTGCAGTTCATAGTCGTTAATTCTGATTGAACCGCTCGAAAGCTCAACACCGTTTAACACAAGGTCGTATGCCTTGGCGGTAACTCTGCCCGGGTCGGAGTCTATATATTCAAGGCACTCGTCCATAGGCATTGTAAACGGATGGTGCATAGCTATCCACGAGTCGCTGTCCTCGTCGTACTCAAAGAACGGGAATTCGGTTATCCAAAGGAAATTATATCCCTCCTGAATAATATCCAGCTTTTTCGCCACGTTTAATCTGAGCGCGCCGAGTACGGGCAGCGTCACCTTGTCCTTATCCGCGACAATCAGCACGACATCGCCCTTTTGCGCGCCCGCTCTGTCCAAAATGGCTTCAAGCTCTCCCTCTTTCATAAATTTGGAGAAAGAGCATGACGGAGCGTCGTCTATCCATCTTATAAACGCAAGACCTTTTGCGCCTATTCCGCGCACCATTTCGGTCAGCTTGTCGATTTCTTTTCTGGTCAGAACGCCTGCCGCGCCTTTGGCTGTAATCGCACGCACGCTTCCTCCGGCGGCAACGGCGGAGCTGAATACTCCGAAGGCACTGTCCTTAACCAAATCAGAGAGATTTACTATTTCCATACCAAAGCCGACATACGGCTTATCTGAGCCGTAACGCTCCATAGCCTCTTTGTAAGTCATACGGGGCAGTGGAAGCGGTATATCAATATCCAGAACGTCCTTAAACAGTCTTTTTATGAAGCCCTCTATCATTTCGAGAATATCCTCGACCTCCACAAACGACATCTCAAGGTCAATTTGAGTAAATTCCGGCTGTCTGTCCGCTCTGAGGTCCTCATCTCTGAAGCAGCGTGCAAGCTGAATATATCTGTCGAAGCCCGCCACCATCAAAAGCTGTTTATAAATCTGCGGCGACTGGGGCAGCGCGTAAAATTTACCCGAATGTATGCGCGACGGCACGAGATAGTCTCTCGCGCCCTCAGGCGTAGACCTTATGAGCATAGGCGTTTCGATTTCTATAAAGCCGTTTTCATAGAAATAATCTCTCGCGCTTTTTGCGATTTTGCTTCTCATTATGATTTTATCCTGAAGCGTCTTTCTTCTTAAATCGAGGTATCTGTATTTGAGCCTGAGCTCCTCGTTGACGTTTGTGTTGTCCGCAATCTCGAAAGGAGGGGTCTGCGCCTTTGAGAGGACTCTTAATTCCTCAACATATATCTCGATATTTCCCGTTTTGATTTTGTCGGTCTTGCTCTCCCTCTCGCGCACAACGCCCTTTGCCATAACCACATATTCGCTGTGGCAGTTTGACGCTTTCTCAAACACGCTCTTGTCGGTGTTTTCGTCAAAGGCAAGCTGAACTATTCCGCTTCTGTCGCGCAAGTCAATAAATATGAGCGCGCCCATATCACGCACCTTTTGAACAAATCCGCCCACAACTACAGTGCTTCCGATTTGCTCAACATCTCCGCAGTAATGCGTTCTTTTAAGTCCTTTAATTGTTTCAATTTCCATAATTTTCGCCTCCGTGTATAATGTCAGCTATATTTTGAGCCGATAAAGCAATCTTATTTTGACTGCCGTCACGCATATTTTTAATAACGGCTTCTCCCGAATTTATTTCATTATCGCCCAGCACAATGCTGTATGACGCCGACAGCTTGTCCGCGTATTTCATTTGAGCTTTAAGACTTCTGCCGGTCAAATCCCTCTCCGCGCTAACGCCGCTCTTTCGCAGCTCAAAAACCAATTTTTGAGCGAAATTTTCCGCATCCTCTCCTATTGCCGCAACAAATACTTCAGGCGCAGCGCTTATTGAATTTAATGCGGAATTTTGAGTTTTAAGCTGGAGTATAAGACGCTCGATTCCCATTCCGAAGCCTATTCCTACAGTCGGCTTGCCGCCTATCTCCTCAATCAATCCGTCATAACGGCCGCCGCCGCAGACAGTGGACTTTGCGCCGTCTATATCCGCAATAAACTCAAATACCGTTTTGGTGTAATAATCGAGTCCGCGAACTATTTTCGGATTTACTTCGTACTCTATACCCATTATTTCAAGCTGTTTTTTCAGCTTCTCAAAATGCTCACGGCACTCGTCGCACAGATAATCGAGCATTTTGGGCGCGCCCGCCGCAACCTGTTTGCAGATTTCCGACTTGCAGTCAATAATACGCATAGGATTTTTATTGAGACGTTCCTTACAGGTATCGCAGAGCTTGTCCTTATTGCTCGAAAAATACTCGGTTAAAGCCTTGCTGTACTCGCTTCGGCACTTGGGGCAGCCAATGCTGTTTATGTTCAGCGTTAAGCCGGTTACACCCAGATTTTTAAGTAAGGTGTATGCGAGTGAAATGACCTCCGCGTCGGTTGCGGGAGTACCCGCTCCGAAGCACTCAACTCCGAACTGATGAAACTCGCGCAAGCGTCCCGCCTGCGGTTTTTCATATCTGTAAAAGGACATCATATAGTAAAGCTTTGTGGGCTGAGGGTTTGAAAACAGCGAGTGTTCCACAAACGAACGCGCGACCGCCGCCGTTCCCTCGGGACGCAGTGTTATCGAGCGTCCGCCCTTGTCCTCAAAGGTATACATTTCCTTTTGAACCACATCTGTGGTATCTCCCACTCCGCGCTGAAAGAGTTCGGTCGCCTCAAATACGGGAGTGCGTATCTCACCATAGCCGAAATTTCGGCAGGTTTTGTGAACTGTGTCCTCAATGTGTCTCCAAAGCGCACTTTCTTCGGGAAGTATGTCCTCGGTTCCTCTTTGTCTTTTAATCATACTGTTACCTCTCTGTATTCTTAGGCGGTGCGGCGACTGTATTTTTAAGAGTGCCTATTCCGTCGATTTCTATTTCAATAACGTCTCCGACATTCATCGCGCCGATTCCCGACGGGGTTCCCGTTGTAATTATATCGCCCGGATAAAGCGTCATAATTTTTGAAATCGTGCTGACAAGATAGTTCGGTTTAAATATAAAATTGGATGTATTCGAGGACTGCTTTACCTCACCGTTAAGCCTCGAACATATTTTTGCGTTGTTGGGGTCAAGCTCATCCGAAATGACAGGTCCTATCGGCGCAAACGTGTTAAAGCTCTTGGCACGCATCCACTGCGAGTCCACCTTTTGCAAATCGCGGGCCGTTACGTCGTTGAGGCAGGTATAGCCCAATATATACTTTTCGGACTCGCTTTCCTCAACGTTTTCCGCCTTTCTGCCAATCACTATCGCAAGCTCGGCCTCGTAGTCCACCTGTTTGGACATTTCGGGATATATTATCTCGTCGCCGTGTCCTATAACGGCGGACGAGGGCTTTAAAAACAGTGCCGGATAGTCGGGTATTTTATCGCCCATCTCATCCGCGTGGAGTGCATAGTTAAGCCCGACCGCCACAATTTTGGTCGGCTCGCACGGCGGAAGAATTTTAACGTCGTTAATATTTACGGTTCTGTCGGTCTGATAGCAATATTTAAAAATATCGCCGTCAATTTTCCTTATGGTTTCCCCGTTTAAAAATCCGTAAGACGGCGCACCGTCATACATAAATCTAATTATTTTCATAACTTTCGTCCTCGATTCCGAGAATTTCTTTTATTATTTCCTGCATATCTTCTTTGAACAGCTTTTTTTCAGCCGAAAACGGAAGCAAAATCGAATTGTCGTCAAGTCTGAGGGAATTATATATCACCTCTAAATTACCGTCCAGCTTAGTTTTTGGTATCTTATCGATTTTTGTCGCGACAACTATCGGGGAAAACCCAAAGCCGCGTATCCAGTCGAGCATAAGTATGTCGTCGTCGGTAGGCGCGTGCCTCGCATCAACAAGCTGAATTACCTGAACCAGATTTTCGCGGGAGGAAAGGTAGGTTTCAATCATTTTCGCCCACCGCTCCTTTTCGCTTTTTGACACCTTGGCATAACCGTATCCGGGCAAATCCACAATTCTGACTTTGCCGTCAATATCGTAAAAGTTTATTGTAGCGGTTTTTCCGGGGCTGCTACTTGTTCTCGCAAGATTTTTTCTGTTTATAATACAGTTTATAAGCGAGGACTTACCGACGTTTGAACGTCCCGCAAGCGCAATTTCTGGTATTCCGTCCGACGGGTACTGACTCGGATTTACCGCCGTTGTAAAAAATGAAGCGTTAAGAAAATTCACAAATATCCTCCTAAATTACCCTTCCGGGCTGCTTGCTTATATTGCCGCTCGGCTTATCGATAAAATTCATATTGCCGTCAACATTTTTAATAGCGTTTATTTTACGGCAAAGTGCGGTACGGATAACCGTATCTATCGATTTTGCGAAAACGAACACGATATTGTCCTTTACGCACTGCGGCAGTTCTTCATAATCCTTTCGGTTATCATAGGGGATTATAGCGGTTTTAATACCCGCGCGCATCGCCGCAAGCGTCTTTTCCTTAAGTCCGCCTATCGGAAGCACCTGTCCGTGAAGCGTTATTTCTCCTGTCATCGCGGTGTCGCATTTGAGCGGTATGCCTGTAAGCTCCGAAATAAGCGCGGAAGCCATTGTAATTCCGGCGGAGGGACCGTCCTTCGGTATCGCGCCTTCGGGAATATGTATGTGAATATCATGAGTTTTGAAAAAGTCGGCATTTATACCGAGCTTTAGCGAATTGGCCCTGATATAGCTTATTGCCGCAAGCGCGGACTCCTTCATAACTTCGCCGAGGTTTCCGGTAAGCTCCACCTTGCCGCTTCCGCTCATAGTGTTTACCTCGATAAACAATATCTCTCCTCCGCTTTGAGTCCAGGCAAGACCGGTCGCAACACCCACAAGGTCCTCGCTATTCTTTACCGTCTGAAAATACGGAGGTGAGCCGAGCATCGATTGAAGCATTTTGGTGTTTATGTTAACTGCGTTAACATTTTCTTCCACTATTTTTCGCGCGGCTTTTCGGCAAAGCGCGGCAATATTGCGCTCTAAATTACGAACGCCCGATTCCCTCGTGTACTTTGAGATTATCTCTTTTATCGCAAAGTCCGAAATTTTAAAATTCTTGGCGGTAAGACCGTTCTTTGTGCGCTGCTTGGGCAAAAGATATTTTTTGGCTATACACAGCTTTTCCTCATCCGTATATCCAGAAACCTCTATCACGTCCATTCTGTCAAGCAACGGCGGCGGTATGGTTTCGAGAGTATTGGCGGTGGTTATAAACATAACGCCCGACAAGTCAATCGGTATTTCCAGAAAATGGTCGCGAAACTCGCGGTTTTGCTCCGGGTCAAGAACCTCCAACATAGCCGCCGACGGGTCTCCTCTGAAATCACTTGACATTTTGTCAATTTCGTCAAGCAGAATCAGCGGGTTATTGCTCCCCGCAAGCTTAAGCGCGTTCACAATGCGTCCCGCCATAGCTCCGACATAAGTTTTGCGGTGACCGCGTATTTCCGACTCGTTTTGAATACCTCCAAGGCTTATTCTTACATATTTACGGTTTAAAGCCCTTGCAATTGACATTGCAACAGAGGTTTTGCCGGTTCCCGGAGGACCTACAAGGCACAGTATAGAGCCGGAATTTTTATTTGACAGGCTCTTTACCGCTATGTATTCGAGCGCACGCTCTTTGACCTTTTCCAAACCATAATGGTCGTGTTCAAGAATTTTGGCTACTCTTTTTATGTCAAAACTTTCCTCGGTGGAAACTTCCCACGGAACGGACAGCACCGTTTCGATATAATTCTGTATTACCGAATATTCCTGTGACTGGGTGGGCTGTTTTGAAAGGTGGTTTATCTCCTCTTTCAGTTTTTCGGCAACATATTCGGGCAGGTTCCTGCTCTCCGTTTGTTCTATGTACTTATCTATATCGGAATAGTCGTCGCCCTCGCCCAGCTCGTCTTTGATAACCTTTATCTGTTCGCGCAGGAAATATTCATGCTGATTTCTGTCGAGATTAGTTTTTACTTTTGAGTAAATCCCGTGTTCAATTTCAAGTATTTTAAGCTCGTTTGTAATAAACTCGACCAAAAGCTCAAGACGTTTTTCAACGTTAAGCTCCTCCAAAATAAGCTGTTTTTCCTGCGGCTTAATCGGGAAATTGGCGGCGGTCGCGTCGGCAAGCTCGGCGGGATCCTCCACAGACATAATAGACGACATAACCTCCGGCGTTATTCTGTCGTACAAATTCATATAATCTTCAAGCAGATGATGTATTTTGCGCACCACAACCTGAGTTTTAATTGAATTTTCGGGCACAATTTCGGTTTTTGTAACGCAGTTTACTTCCATAAATTCGTCGTTTGAGAGGAATTTTGTTATTTTGGCACGCTCCACGCCCTCTATTAAAATGCGGATGCCGTCGTCAAAAACCCTTAAAACCTGCTTTACCTCCGCGATAGTTCCGAATTTTGCGACATCCTCGGGCGTAGGGTCGTCAATCAAAACGTCCTCCTGAAAGGACAGAAAAATCAACTGCTTGTCTGCCATCGCGCGCTCTACCGCTTTTATCGATTTGCTCTTGCCTATATCAAAATGAAGCACCATTCCCGGAAATACGGTTATGCCCTTGAGCGGCAAAAGCGGTAATCTGTATCTTTTGTTAGGCATAATTTTCTCACTTCCTATAATTTACGCAAATTATGTAAACAAATATAAATCCATACAATATATTTTGTAATTTTATCATATTAACAAACAAATATCAAGCGTTTTTAACAATAAAAAGACGCGGCAGGCAAATTATTTGCGCGCCGCGCCGTTGATAATTCGGGATTTGGTAACGGTCTATATACCCTCATACATCGTATAAACTCTGTTTGTGCCTCCGTCGGAATAGTCATCCGAGTTGTAAAGCACATTTTTTGCAAAGCCGTTTTCCTCTTCAAGAAAACTGAAACCGAGCATTTTAAAGCCCGCGCCGGTCGAAACCATAAGGTTGATATTCGGAACGGCGGTTCCGTCGCTCTCATAATAGTCCGCAACCTCAAAGTATGCGCCGCCGTTGTTTATATACTGCTTAAACAACACATATGTTTCGCCGCTCACTTCGGCATACAGCACCCAGTTTTGTCCGTCATTTAATAATATTTCGCCGTTTTTGTCAACCCCGACGTCGGCGCGCAGGTATACACTGTCGTCCTCGCCGTCGCCGTTCAGGTCGTACTCATATTCTCCGACTGCATATAAATCATCAAAGCTGTCATCCGAAGCTGTGATAATTTCAGGCTTCGCGGTACTCGGTTCCGGCTCCGAAGTCACATTCGGAGAAGCGGCAGTTTCGTTCTCGGCGGTTTTTCCGCCGCTTTCGCAGCCTGCAAACACAGTCGTGCAAATTATAAAAGCAAGAAAAATACTTAAAAATTTCTTAGGCATAACAATATCCCTCTTATCCCGCGTTCTTATTATCCATAATACCTTTTCCGGAAGTCCGCGGTGTTCTTTTTATCTTCTTTTTGTTATCGTTTTTGATTATCTGTGGCGGAGCGCCGTTTAATACGCAGTCCTTTGTTATAACCACCTTTTCAATGGCGCTGTCAGACGGAATATCGTACATAACATCAAGCATTATATCCTCGACAATAGCGCGAAGTCCTCTCGCACCCGTATTTCTGTCATAGGCTTTGCCGGCAATGGCGGCAACCGCTTCTTCGTCGAAGTCCAGCTCAACGCCGTCCATTTTAAGAAGCTGTCTGTATTGTTTGACAAGCGAATTTTTAGGCTCTACCAATATTTTTTTGAGAGCGTCGGCGTTCAGAGAGTCGAGAGTTGCAACAATGGGAAGTCTGCCTATCAGTTCGGGAATAAGACCGAATTTGAGCAAGTCCTCCGAAGTAATATTTTTAAGAATATCTCCTCTGTTCTTGTCCTTTTTACTCTCAATAACCGCGCCGAAGCCCATGGTTTTATTCTGCGTGCGGCTTTCGATGATTTTGTCTATGCCTTCAAAAGCACCGCCGCATATAAACAGAATATTTGTGGTATCAATCTGTATAAAATCCTGATGCGGATGCTTTCTTCCTCCCGAAGGCGGAACCGACGCGACGGTACCCTCCAAAATCTTCAGAAGCGTTTGCTGAACTCCCTCGCCGCTTACGTCGCGGGTAATTGACGGATTCTCGGACTTTCGTGAAATCTTGTCAATCTCGTCAATATAAATTATTCCGCGCTCGGCAAGAGCTATGTTATAGTCAGCCGCCTGAATCAGCTTCAAAAGGATATTTTCAACGTCCTCGCCGACATAGCCCGCTTCGGTAATCGACGTCGCGTCCGCTATTACAAAGGGAACGTTGAGCATCCTTGCAAGCGACTGCGCCAGAAAGGTTTTTCCGCAGCCGGTAGGTCCTATCATAAGGATGTTGCTTTTGCTGAGTTCAACATCATTTTTATTATCGCCGTAATTTATTCGCTTATAATGATTGTATATGGCTACCGAGAGGACCTTTTTTGCAAGTTCCTGTCCCACCACATAGTTATCGAGAAATTGTTTTATCTCCTTGGGAGACGGCAACTCTTCGTCATATTTTTCTTCCGGCAGATTATCTTCAAACTCATCATAGAATATGTCATTGCAAAGCTCGACACACTCGTTGCAGATATATACTCCGGGACCCGCTACGAGCCTTTTTACCTGATCGTCCGATTTTCCGCAGAAAGAACATCTGAAGTGCTTTTTGTCATCAATTTTATTGGACATTTAACACTGACACACTCCTTCGCAAAGCTTATTTAAAAGCTTACTTATTTCTTGGTGATTATTTTATCTATGATTCCGTATTCAAGAGCCGCATCGGCTGTAAGGAAGTTATCCCTCTCGGTATCGCGCTGAATAACGTCGAGCGGCTTTCCGGTATTCTCACTTAAAATTTTATTCAAGTTTTCCTTAATTTTAATCATTCTTTCGGTATGAATTCTCATATCGGTGGTCTGACCCTGGAAACCTCCGAGCGGCTGATGTATCATAATCTCGCTGTTGGGAAGCGCAAATCTCTTTCCCTTTGCGCCGGACGAAAGCAGGAACGCGCCCATAGAAGCCGCCATACCCACGCATATTGTGGAAACGTCCGCTTTGGTGTACTGCATCGTGTCATAGATTGCCATTCCCGCAGTTACCGAACCGCCGGGACTGTTTATATAGAGATTTATGTCCTTGTCGGGGTCCTCGCTGTCAAGGAACAAGAGCTGTGCAACAACAAGACTTGCGGTTGCGTCGTTCACCTCGTCCGACAAAAATATAATTCTGTCTTTTAAAAGTCTTGAAAATATGTCATACGAACGCTCGCCTCTGCCGGTCTGTTCAATGACATAAGGTACCAAACTGCTCATAATGCAAAACCTCCGTAAAATTCTGAATTTAAAGTATTATTTAACCGCCGCGTTCTCAACTATAAATTTTATGGTCTTTTCAACACGGACTTTATCTCTGATGTCATCCTCGTTAACATACTTCTTTATATCTTCGGGCTTCATACCGTTTTTCTCGGCAATATTTTTGTATTCCGCCTCAACATCCGAATCGTCCGCGGTAATGTTTTCCGCCTTTCCTATCGCTTCGAGAACAAGCGAATTTTTAACACGCTTGACCGCCTCTTCTTTATACTGAGCCTTGAGCGAATCGAGCGTCATTCCGGTATAGCTCAAATAGGTTTGAAGATTTAAGCCCTGATACTGCATCTGCATATCAAAATCGCGAAGCATACTGTCAACCATATTGTCCACCATAACATCCGGTATGTCTACCTCGGTGCTATCGCATATTGTTGCCATAATTTTGTCTTCCAATTCATTTTTTGCCTTTGTCTGATTGGCTTCCTTGAGATTTTTCTTAATATCCGCTTTAAGCTCGTCGAGAGTGTCAAACTCACTTACGTCCTTCGCAAATTCATCATCAAGTTCGGGAAGCTCCTTTGCCTTTATCTCGTGAACCTTTACTTTAAATACCGCTTTTTGACCTTTCAGTTCCTCCGAATGGTATTCTTCTGGGAAGGTTACGTTAACTTCAACGTCATCGCCCGCGTTTGCGCCGATGAGCTGTTCTTCAAAGCCGGGAATAAAAGAACCCGAACCTATTACGAGGTCGTAATTTTCTCCCTTGCCGCCTTCAAACGCAACGCCGTCTTTAAATCCTTCAAAGTCTATTGTAGCGGTATCGCCGTCCTGAACGGGTCTGCCTTCAACCGGAACCATTCTGGAGTTTCTGTCTCTCATCTTATCAAGCTCTGCGTTAACGTCCTTCTCGGTTGTGCGGTATGTAACCTTTTTGACCTCCACACCCTTGTATGTGCCGAGCTTGACTTCCGGCTTTACGGTAACTTTAGCCGTAAACGTAACGCCGTTCTCTTTTGAGATTTCTTTAACGTCTATTTCGGGCTGAGAAACCGCCTCAACTTCGTTTTCTTTTATAAATTCATCATATGCTTCGGGAAGAACAATGTTTACCGCGTCCTCATAGAAAACTTCCTTGCCGTAATAATTTTCGATTATGGCTCTCGGCGCTTTGCCCTTTCTGAAGCCTTGAATGTTTATCTTGCTTCTGTTCTTTCTGTAAGCCTTCTCGACCGCGCTTTCAAACTTCGCAGCGTCAACCTTAAATTCAAAGCTTACAACATTCTTCTCAACATTTTCGATTTTGCTTTTTTCCATCTTAATACGTTCCTTTCTTAAATACCTTTCTTACTGATTTCGTATCACGCTAATTTTAACACGGATTTCCGAAAATGGCAAGTGTTATTGTAAAATCTTACGCAAATTTAACATTTTTTTATTAAAACAGGCGTGAAGTTTATATAATCGCAGGAAACGAGGCGCAAATCAACGCCCGAAAATTCTCCCTGAATCGCAAATTTCTGTGCGGCGGCGTGCAAATGACCGTATATACACTTTTTAACCCCGTACTCCTTCATTATATTTAAAAAATCCGTGTTCGGATTATCCTTTTCAACCGGCGGATAGTGCATCGCGACTATTATTTCGTTCGCTTTGGCTTTATCGGCGGCTTCAAGCGAGGCTATAAGTCTGAGCTTTTCACGCTCGAATATGCGCATATCCTCCTCGGAAGAATTTCCCGACGGTATATTCCAGCCTCTTGTGCCGCATATGGCTGTGTCGCCGCATATTATGGTGTTGTTATGCAAAAATGAAACGCTTTCAAACCCGTTTTCAGACAGAAAAACCGTCAGCTTGTTCATAGTAGTCCACCAATAGTCGTGATTTCCCTTTAAAATTATCTTTTTGCCCGAAAGACTGTTGATATACGAAAAGTCCGTAACCGCGTCGCCGAGATACGTCGCCCAGGAAATATCGCCCGGAATTATAACAAAGTCATCGTTTTTTACGGTATCGTTCCAGTTATCGCGGATGCGTTCGGCATAATTCTTCCATTTTTCGCCGAAAACGTCCATCGGCTTGTCGGTATTTAAAGATAAATGTAAATCCGAAATTGCGTAAATCATAGGTTTTCCTCGTATATTCTCGTATTAAAAGTGGTAAAATATCACCGAAAGGAGTGACGTATAATGACAGATAAATGCAACGATTGTCTGAGCGGCGTAACTTGCGAAGTAGTCGAGTGCCACTATCATCAAATCGGAGATAAGTGTTCCGCATCGGGAATTTCCGTTTCCTGCTGCGGAGACGGAGACGCCTGCACCTCGGAGGGTACGGAGTGCAGAACCTTTATCCCGAAATCTTAAATACTTTCAGGGGCTCTTTAAGAGCCCCTGATTGGTAACACCCTATCCTTTATAATTTTATATGTTTAAAAACGTCTTTATCTCACCGAGCATATCGGATTTTTCACAAACGCCGTCAAACCTCTGCTCTTTGTTTTTAAGCTCTTTGAGAGATTTAGGTATAGGCATATTTGACTTGCCGCAAAGCTCTTCCAAAAGCTCAAAATCGTCTTTTCCGTCAATATTTTCCCCGATTGCGGTAAGCACACTGTCGCTGAATTTAAACGGACTCGCGGTAGACGCGATTACGGTCTTGGTCTTATCGCCCGTCTCGCTTACATACTTTTCATACACATTTACCGCAACTGCAGTGTGCGTGTCGATAGTGTAGCCGTATTTTTTGAATGTATCGGCAATCTGAGCTTTTGTCTCGGTATCGTCGCAGCAGCCGCCGTAGAACAGTTCGGATATTTTTGCTTTCATATCGTCGTTTAAAACGTATTTTCCGCTTTCCGAAAGCTTATTCATAAGACTTTTTACCAGCTCGTCGTCACAACCCGAAATATCAAAAAGCAGCCTTTCGAGGTTACTTGAAATGAGTATATCCATAGACGGGGAAATCGTGGTATAAAACTCACGGTTTTTGTTATACTCACCGGTTTTTATAAAGTCGGTCAGAACGTCGTTCCTATTTGACGCGCATATCAGCTTGGCGATTGGAACGCCCATTTTTTTAGCATAATACGCGGCAAGAATGTTGCCGAAGTTGCCGGTCGGAACGCATACGTTTATCTTATCCCCCATGGATATTTCCCGATTTTTGAGCAAATCGCAGTAAGCCGAAACGTAATATACTATCTGCGGAACAAGTCTGCCCCAATTTATCGAGTTTGCGGACGAAAGCGTGAAACCGTTTTCAAACAGCGTCTTTTTTGCATTATCGTCCGTAAATATCGTCTTAACACCGGTCTGAGCGTCGTCAAAGTTGCCGTTTATGCTCGATACGAACACATTTTTGCCCGACTGCGTAACCATCTGGAGTTTTTGAATGTCCGAAACGCCGTCATTGGGGTAGAATACGGCAATTCTTGTACCGTCGACGTCCTTAAAACCCTCCAGCGCCGCCTTTCCGGTATCTCCCGACGTAGCGACAAGAATAACTATCTCTTTGCTTTCGCCGGTTTTGCGCATAGCCTCGGTTAAAAAGTGAGGCAGTATTTGGAGCGCAACGTCTTTAAAAGCACAGGTGGGACCATGCCACAGTTCAAGAATACTAACGTTATCGCTAAGCTTATGAAGCGACACAACGTCGCCTTCGCCGAACTTGCTGTTGCCGTACGCCGAGTTTACACACTTTTCAATCTCCTCGTCGGTATAATCGGTAAGAAACTTTTTAAGCACATATTTGGCTCTTTCAATATATTCAAGATTAACCAGACTTTCAATTTCAGAGCTTGAAAGCGACGGAAAACTTGAGGGAACAAACAGACCGCCGTCGTCCGACAGCCCCTTTTTTATCGCCTCAGCAGAGCTTATACCGAGGGATTTGTTTCGAGTGCTGATATAGTTCATAAAATCAAACCTTTCAAAATAACAGTTCTCGCAAAAAGGGGAGCAAAACTGCTCCCCTTTTGAGATTTTGCTTTAAAATATTAAGTATTTCCTCAATGTTTAATAAAAATTAAACTATATATTTCTTAACATTGGGAGTTGCGGTGTCTTCCGCCGCACTTACCATCATTGTAAACGATACGTTATATTTCTCTTCAAGAACTTCGAGCGCTTTAACGAAATCATCAAGGTCATCCATATTCTCGTTGGGAACGCTTTTGAAAATGCTGTCGATAAATATGTGGGTAACATCATAGTCCTGTGCTATAATACCGCACAAAAGTCCGATGAACATATCAAAATTCTTTATGTCAAAAGACTCTGTATTGACCATTCTCGCCTCTCTGTCAATATCGTGCATCAATCTGTTACCGTCGGTAATGCAAACAACATTGCCCTTTTCCTCTTTTATTGCAGTGTTGACAGCCTCAATCAGCTTTTTTGTCTTTCCGCTACCCTTTAAACCTATGTTAATAGCTATCATATCAAAAACCGCCTTTCTGTTCCATAGAATAATTTGTTTTATATATCATATCATATAGTTTAATTTTTAACAATACCTTTTTGCAAATTATTTCAATCTTTTCTCCAAAGCTTCCTTTTCACTCTCATATCCGGGCTTGCCCAAAAGCGCGAACATATTCTTCTTATAGCTTTCAACGCCGGGCTGGTTAAACGGATTAACTCCGAGCATATATCCGCTTATACCGCACGCTTTTTCAAAGAAATAAACAAGCTGACCGAAGGTATACTCGCTCAAATCCTTGAGCTTTAAGATGAGATTCGGTACCTGTCCGTCGGTGTGAGCGAGAAGAGTGCCCTCAAAAGCTCTCTTATTTACATAGTCCATAGTCTTTCCGCTCAAGAAGTTCAAGCCGTCAATGTTATCGGGATCCGTTCCGATTTCAACATCAGTGTTGGGATTTTCCACATAAAGCACGGTTTCAAAGAGCGTGCGTATGCCGTCCTGTATAAACTGACCCATTGAGTGAAGGTCGGTCGTAAAGTTTACGCCCGCTGGGAAAATACCCTTTTTGTCCTTGCCTTCGCTCTCGCCGTAAAGCTGCTTCCACCACTCGATGAAATATTGAAGCTGCGGCTCGTAGTTGACAAGAATTTCAATATTCTTTCCTTTGCGGTTCAAGATATTTCTTACAGCCGCATACTGGTAGCACTCGTTTTCACTGAGCTTGTCGCTCGAATACAGTTCGCGTGCATCAGCCGCGCCCTGCATCATTTTGCCGATATCCGCGCCGCATACCGCAATCGGAAGAAGTCCAACAGCGGTAAGAACCGAGTATCTTCCTCCAACATCATCCGGAACGACAAACGTCTCATAGCCTTCCTCGTCCGCAAGCTTTTTGAGCGCTCCGCGAGCCTTGTCAGTTGTCGCGTAAATTCTTGATTTTGCGCCCTCTTTGCCGTATTTGTCCTCAAGATACTTCTTGAATACTCTGAACGCGATAGCAGGCTCGGTGGTCGTACCCGATTTCGAGATTATGTTAACCGATATATCCTTATCCTTGACAACTTCCATCAAGCTGTTCAAATAATTCGGACTTATATTATTGCCCGCGAAGAAAATTTGCGTTTTTGCGTTGTAATTTGCAAAAGGACTTGTGAGAAATTCTATTGCGGCTCTCGCTCCGAGATATGAGCCTCCTATGCCTATAACAACGAGGACGTCCGAATCGGACTTGATTTTCTCCGCCGCCTTCTTAATGCGGGCAAACTCCTCCTTGTCATAATTCACGGGGAGGTCAACCCAACCTATGTAGTCGTTGCCCGCGCCCGTTCCGCTATGGAGAGTGTCATGAGCGGCTTTTACCTGACCGCTTATGTTCTCCAATTCCTCCTGACTGATAAACTCCATTGCTTTTTGGTACTCAAAAGACAGATTTTTTGACAATTTAAGCATCTCCCTAAAAATATTGTTATATAATTCTAACATATATTTTGGATAAATGCAAGAAAAATAAGTAAAAATAAACAAAATTTATGTAAGGAGCGTTTCCGCTCCCGTTATTGTTATCTGTTTTCGCTTTTATCCTCGTTGTTTTTTACAAATCCGTCTCCGTCCACATCGCCGAGAGTTTTGTGTTCTTCGCTCTCTGCGTCGTTATCTCTCATATCGTTTGCAACATTTATGCCCGTATCCATAACGTCGTTGGTAATATTCCTTATTCCGCCCATCGTGTCCTCCGCCGCGTCTTTTACATCATTTCCTACGTCAGAAGCTCCGTCTTTGACCGCGTCAGTAACATCTTCGGTCATTGAGCGCGCCTTATTTGCCATATCCTCTCCGCTGCTGTCCGAGCCGCCCATATCTCCGACGGCTGTTCCGCCGTTTCCTACGCCCGCGAAGCCGTTTTCGTTCGTAACATTATTTTCGGCAATTCCGGACTGACTGTCGGTCACTCCGTTTCCGTTGTGGTCGGAGAATGTGTTGTTATTATCCGTGCCTGCGGTCGCCGCCGCAACTGTCGGGGCGGCGGATGCGTTCATAGTCGTATCGTCCGCCATAGAGGTCGTTTTACCGTTATTGCCGCACGCAGTAACGCTGAGCGCAAATACGGCGCAGGCTAATATAAATATTGATTTTTTCATATAAACATAGTCCTTTCTCTGCTTTTTCTTTTTATTATTCCACTTTATCAATTAAAGAAACAAGTAAATTTTGGCAGAAAATAAAAAAACACCCTTTCGCTTTGCCTGTGCGAAAGGGTGCAGAAAATAACCGTATTATTTTTTGAGATACTCGACGATTTTGTCGCCCATTTGAGTAGTTCCGAGGAGTTTTCCGCCCTCGTCCATAATGTCGCCGGTGCGATAACCGTCATCCAGCACCTTTGCAACCGCGTTTTCAATACACTCCGCCTCTTTCATAAGACCAAAAGAGTCACGAAGCATCATAGCGCAGGACAAAATAGTTGCAATCGGGTTCGCCTTGTTCTGACCCGCAATATCGGGAGCGCTGCCGTGGATAGGCTCGTACATTCCGAGGCTCGTGCTGCCGAGCGACGACGACGGAAGCATACCGATAGAGCCTGTCGTCATACTCGCCTCATCGGAAAGGATGTCGCCGAACATATTTTCGGTCACGATTACATCAAACTGAGCAGGGTTGCGAACTATCTGCATAGCGCAGTTGTCAACCAGCATATCCGAATACTCAACTTCGGGATACTCCTTTGCAAGCTCGTGCATAACCGATCTCCAAAGTCTCGAAGTTTCAAGGATATTCGCCTTGTCAACCGAAGTGACCTTCTTACGGCGTTTCATCGCCATTTCAAAGCCTACGCGTCCTATTCTCTCTATTTCCTCGCGCGAATAAGCAAGCTCGTCAAATGTCTTGCCGTTCCTCTCGCCTCTGTCGCCGAAGTAAATTCCGCCGGTAAGCTCGCGAACGATAACCAAATCAATACCGTCGCCCGCAATTTCCGGCTTCAGCGGGCACGCGTCCGCGAGAGCGTCATAGAGCTTTGCGGGACGAATATTTGCGAAAAGTCCGAGCCCGCCGCGAAGTCCCAAAAGCGCCTTTTCGGGTCTGATATTTCCGGGGAGGTTATCCCACTTCGGACCTCCCACCGCTCCGAGCAGAACGCTGTCCGATTTTTTTGCAATCTCAAGCGACTCGTCGGGAAGCGGAACACCGGTTTTATCGATTGCCGCGCCGCCCGCCAAAATATCGGTATATGTAAACGTATGACCGTACATTTCACCGATTTTATTTAACACCTTTTCACCTTCGGTCACTATTTCAGGACCTATTCCGTCGCCTTTTACAACTGCCAGATTTATCTGCATATAAATTGCCCCCTTTTACCGCCTTTGCGGATATGTTATTTCTTAATTGAATTGAGAAGTCCGTTCGCCGCAATAATTTCGTTTATAAAATCGGGGAACGGCTCCGCCTGATAGCTTTCGTTTTTTGTCAAGTTTTTGATAACGCCCGTGTTGAAATCAACTTCAACCTCGTCGCCCGCTTCGATTTTCTCGGACGCCTCGCGGCACTCCAAAATCGGCAGTCCTATGTTGATGGCGTTCCTGTAAAAAATTCTTGCAAACGTAGCCGCGATGACGCACGAAATTCCCGACGCCTTAATCGCAATCGGAGCATGCTCTCTCGAAGAACCGCAGCCGAAATTATTGTGCGCCACCATTATATCTCCGTCTTTAACATTCTTTGTGAAGTCCGCGTCTATATCCTCCATACAATGTTCCGCAAGCTCGGAAGGAACTGAGCTGTTGAGGTATCTCGCGGGGATTATAACGTCGGTATCGACATTATCCATATATTTATGAACCTTGCCTTTTGCAATCATTGAAAAAACCTCCTTTTAAATTCAGCCTTAAAATCAGTCAAGCTCATCCGGAGAGCCTACGCGACCCAGAACAGCCGAAGCCGCCGCCACAACAGGGCTTGCCAGGATTACTTCGGATTCGGGATGACCCATTCTTCCGACGAAGTTACGATTTGTGGTAGAGATAGACCTCTCTCCCTTTGCCAAAATTCCCATATGTCCGCCGAGACACGGTCCGCAGGTCGGCGTTGAAATAGCGCAACCCGCGTCAAGGAATATGTCAAACAATCCCTCTTTCATAGCATCTCTGTAAATCTGCTGTGTCGCGGGAATTATAAGAGTTCTGCAATGCTTTGCAATATGTCTGCCCTTTAATACCTCCGCAGCCTTTCGCAAATCCTCAAGTCTGCCGTTGGTACACGAGCCGATAACGCACTGGTCAATCTTCATATCCTTTACTTCGTCTACCGGCTTTGTGTTCTCAGGCAGATGCGGAAGCGCGACCGTCATTTTTATCTTGCTCAAATCAATATCATAAACCGCGTCATACTCCGCGTCGGCATCGGCGGTGTATTCAACATAATCTCTGTCTACTCTGCCCTTCATATACTCGCGGGTAACGTCGTCAACCTCAAAAATACCGTTCTTGCCGCCCGCCTCAATAGCCATATTAGCCATAGAGAGCCTGTCGTCCATAGAGAGATATTTAAGTCCGTCGCCGCTAAACTCCATAGATTTGTAGAGCGCGCCGTCAACTCCAATCATACCGATTATGTGCAGAATTATATCCTTGCCCGAAATCCACTTTGAGGGCTTGCCCGTAAGATTGAATTTGAGAGCGGACGGAACTTTGAACCAAGCCTCGCCCGAAGCCATACCGGCCGCCATATCGGTGCTTCCCACGCCGGTAGAGAACGCGCCGAGCGCGCCGTATGTGCAGGTGTGGGAGTCCGCGCCTATAATGACCTCGCCCGAAGCGACAAGACCGCGTTCGGGAAGCAGCGCATGCTCTACGCCCATCTCGCCCACGTCATAAAAATTCGTTATGTCGTGTTCAATGGCAAATTCGCGTATGTACTTACAATGCTCTGCCGATTTTATGTCCTTGTTGGGCGTAAAATGGTCCATAACGATTGAAATTTTGTCCTTGTCAAACACCGAGGAAAAGCCGTGTTCTCTGAACGCCGTAATTGCCACGGGCGTCGTAACATCATTGCCCAAAACCATATCGAGCTTCGCGCGAATGAGCTGTCCCGCCTTAACTTCGGGCAAACCCGCGTGTGCCGCAAGGATTTTCTGAGTCTGTGTCATACCCATTTTCAAAAACCTCCTGTAAATAATTTATAAATATGTGAAAGTTTAATTATTATCAATGCCACTGAGTCCGTCTTTTATCAGCTTGTATTCTATCGCATCCACAAGCGCGTGCCAGCTCGCGTCAATAACGTCGGTAGAAACTCCGACGGTAGTCCACGAAGAGTTTGCGTCCGAGGACTCTATCAAAACGCGTACCTTTGCACCCGTGGCGTTCTTGGAATCGAGAACGCGAACCTTATAATCGGTCAGATAAACCGATGAAAGCTGCGGATAAAAGACTTCGAGAGCTTTTCTGAGCGCACCGTCGAGCGCGTTTACCGGACCGTTTCCCTCCGCCGCGGTGATTTCGGTCTTTCCGTCAACGGATATTTTGATTATGGCAGACGAGCTGAATTCGCTCTCGCTCGGCTCGTCAACCGAAGTCTTAAAGTAAACAAGGTCGAAAAAGCTCTTATACATTTTAAGCTCTTTGCGGACAAGAATTTCAAAGCTCGCGTCCGCTCCTTCAAACTGATAACCCTGATGCTCCAACTCTTTGACTTTATCCACAATCACCTGTATTTCGGGCGAATCTTTTGTTATATCGGGAACTATTCCGCTGATTTTCTTCAGCACGGTCGAACGTCCCGCGACCTCGCTCATAAGGAAGCGCCTCTCGTTGCCCACAAGGTCGGGATCTATATGCTCAAACGAGTGAGACAGCTTTGAAACGCCGTCAATATGCATACCCGCCTTATGCGAGAAAGCGCTCTTACCTACATACGGCATAGAATTTTCAAGCTTTAAATTTGAGATTTCGGCAATCGCACGCGCCGTATCGGTAAGATATTGCATTTTATCTTCAGGTATTGTTTCAAAGCCCATTTTTAAAGACAGCGCGGGGATTATTGACGACAAATTTGCGTTTCCCGTGCGTTCCCCGTAACCTATATACGTTCCCTGAACCTGAACCGCTCCCGCTTTTACCGCCATAATAGAATTTGCGACCGCGCAGCCCGCGTCGTTATGGCAATGTATGCCAATCGGAACGTCTGTCTTTGACGTTACCTCGGAAACAATTTTGAAAATCTCGTCGGGCAGACATCCGCCGTTGGTCTCACACAGAGCAACGCAGTCCGCTCCGCCTTTCACCGCCGCAAGTATGGCTGACATTGCGTATTCTGGATTGTTCTTATAGCCGTCGAAAAAATGCTCGGCATCAAATATCACTTCTTTATTGTGCGACTTGAAAAATTTCACGGTGTCGCAGATCATATCCAGATTTTCTTCGAGCGTTGTATTTATAATTTTCAAAACGTGCAAATCCCAAGTTTTGCCGAAGATTGCAACGGTATCCGTTTCTGCCGAAAGAAGCGAAGCGCAGCCGGCGTCCTCTTCGGGAGAAATTCCCTTTCGGCGCGTAGAGCCGAACGCGGTCAGCTTTGCGTGCTTCAGAGAGAGCGCCTTCGCACGCCTGAAAAAGTCAAGGTCTTTGGGATTGGACGACGGGTTGCCCGCCTCTATATAGTCAACGCCGAGATTATCGAGCGCACGCGCAATATTCAGTTTGTCCTCTACCGAAAAGTTTATCCCCTCTCCCTGCGCTCCGTCGCGCAGAGTGGAGTCAAAAATCTGAATTTTTCTCATAAAATAAGTCAGTCCGTTTCGCCTTTAATCCACACCCGACGCAAACATGCGCCGAGTGTGGATTTTTATACGTTTGTATTTATTCTTTTATTCTTTTATACTTTTATACTTTCAAAACCGCGCCCGTCGAAGCCGAGGTAACGAGTTTTGAATATTTTGCAAGAACGCCCGTCTTTATTTTGGGCTCTTTCGGAGTGAAGCTGCTTCTGCGCTTTTCAAGCTCTTCGTCCGAAACTTTGAGTTCCAGCTTGCCGTTTGGTATATCTATCGATATTATGTCTCCGTCTTTGACAAGACCGATAGGACCGCCCTCGGCTGCTTCGGGAGATATATGTCCGATTGCCGCGCCGCGCGTCGCGCCAGAAAATCTTCCGTCTGTTATGAGCGCAACGTCTTTGTCAAGCCCCATTCCGCAGATTGCGGATGTGGGCGAAAGCATTTCTCTCATACCGGGACCGCCCTTGGGACCCTCATAGCGTATAACCACAACGTCGCCTTTGACGATTTTGCCGGCATATATTGCGGCAATCGCCTCATCCTCGCTGTCATAAACCTTTGCGGGTCCTTCGTGTACCAGCATTTCTTTCGCCACCGCGCTTCTCTTTACAACCGAAACGTCGGGAGCGAGATTGCCCTTAAGCACCGCTATTCCGCCGGTTTCACTGTACGGATTGTCAATCGGGCGTATAACCTCATAGTCCAAAACCGTATGTCCTTTTATGTTTTCGCTCTGAGTTTTGCCGGTAACGGTAATTATATCGGTTTTTAAAATATTTTTCTTTGAAAGTTCGTTCATCAGAGCGGTAATTCCACCCGCCGCATACAAATCCTGAACGTGATGCTCGCCCGCCGGAGCAAGGTGGCAAAGATTCGGCGTTTTGGCGCTTATCTCATTTGCGTAATCGAGCGTAAACGCCGCTCCCGCCTCGTAAGCTATTGCCGGCAGATGAAGCATCGAGTTGGTCGAACAGCCGAGAGCCATATCAACACACAGCGCATTATATATAGCGTCGGGCGTTAAAATATCCCTCGGCTTAATGTCCTTTTCGAGAAGCTCCATTATCTGCATACCGGCCTGCTTTGCAAGACGTATCCTTTCGGAATACACCGCGGGAATTGTACCGTTGCCTGGCAGCGCCATTCCGAGCGCTTCGCACAGGCAATTCATAGAGTTTGCCGTAAACATACCCGAACAGGAGCCGCAGGTCGGACAAGCCACGTTTTCAAGCTCCTCCATACCCTTTTCGTCTATTTTACCCGCCTTAAACGCTCCGACAGCCTCCATACCGGTATTGAAATCACGGTAGCACCCCTTGAAATTAACGGACAGCATAGGTCCTCCGCTGATAACTATTGAAGGGATGTTCACTCTTGCCGCCGCCATCAGCATACCGGGAACTATTTTGTCGCAGTTTGGTATAAGTACAAGCGCGTCAAACTGGTGCGCCTTTGCAAGCGTTTCAACCGAATCGGCGATAATTTCTCGCGACACAAGAGAATATTTCATTCCCTCGTGTCCCATCGCAATACCGTCGCATACGGCTATCGCGGGAACTTCGATGGGAGTTCCGCCCGCCATTCGAACGCCGTCCTTGACCGCCTTCGCTATCGTGTCCAGATGAATATGACCCGGTACTATTTCGTTCTGAGAATTTACAACACCGATAAGCGGACGTCGTATTTCCTCGTCGGTAAGTCCGAGAGCCTTGAGCAGAGAACGATGCGGCATTCTCTCCGAGCCGGTCTTAATATTGTCACTATGCATAATAAAATTCCGCCTTTCCAAGCAAAATTAAAATAGTTTTTAATAACGCTTGAGATGTCCGCGTCCTTTCGGAGCAAAAGACATCTCAAACAAATTTTGAATATTTAAAGCTAATATTTATTACTTATCCCACGAGTACATCTTGCGGAGTTCCTTACCTACCTGCTCAAGCTGATGCTCGCTCTTAATGCGTCTTGTGGCATTGAAGTGAGGTCTGTTCATCTTATTTTCGTTAATCCAATGAAGCGCGAACGTACCATCCTGAATTTCGGAAAGAACCTTCTTCATCTCTTTCTTTGTTTCGTCGGTTATAATTCTCTTTCCGATTTCGTAATCGCCGTATTCGGCGGTGTCGCTGATTGACGCTCTCATTTCGGAGAAGCCGCCGTGATAAATGAGGTCAACGATGAGCTTCATTTCGTGAATACACTCAAAATAAGCGTTTCTGGGGTCATAGCCCGCTTCAACAAGCGTTTCAAAGCCCGCCTGCATCAAAGCGGTAACGCCGCCGCAGAGAACAACCTGCTCGCCGAACAAATCGGTTTCGGTTTCGCACTGGAACGTGGTTTCAAGAACAGCCGCACGGCTTCCACCGATACCTGCCGCATATGCAAGCGCAATATCCTGAGCGTTGCCGGTAGCGTCCTGATATACCGCATAAAGGCAAGGAACGCCTTTACCCGCAACATACTCACTGCGAACAGTGTGTCCGGGGCCCTTGGGCGCAATCATAATTACGTCAACGTCTGCGGGAGGAATTATCTGCTTGAAATGAATGTTAAATCCATGAGCAAACGCAAGCACCTTACCCGCTGTCAGGTTAGGCTCGATACTCTCTTTGTAAAGGTCTGCCTGCTTCTCGTCGTTTATGAGAATCATTATAAGGTCGGCTCTCTTTGCCGCCTCTGCCGCAGTATAAACCTCAAAACCCGCCTTTTCCGCAACAGGCCACGACTTACTACCCTCGTAAAGACCGACAATAACCTTAACGCCGCTCTCCTTGAGATTAAGCGCGTGTGCGTGTCCCTGACTTCCGTAACCTATAATGGCAACGGTTTTGTTCTTCAAAAGACCCACGTTGCAATCGCTTTCGTAAAAAATTTTTGCCATTTTAAAAACCCCTTTTTAAATAAAATTTTTAATTAATTTACAATATTTTTATCCGCGCAAAAGTCCGGTAAGACCCGTCCTGACAAGCTCCACAAGCTCGTGGTCGCGCATCAGGTCGATAAACGCGCTGATTTTCTGCGGAGAGCCGGTAAGCTCTGCAGTAATCGTATCTCTGGATATATCGACTATGTTCGCGCGATATATCTCGCAAAGCTGCATAACGCCCGCACGGTCGTTCGCCTTTACCTTAACAAGGACGTGTTCGCGTATTACCGCGTTTCCCTTGCAAAGTCCGGTTATTTCTATGACTTCGACCAATTTTTTCAGCTGACTCTGAATCTGCTGAAAAGTAGCGTCGTCGGCGTGTGTTACAATAGTTATTCTCGAACAGTCCGACGTTTCGCAGGTACCGACCGAAAGACTGTCGATATTGTACGCTCTGCGCGAGAAAAGTCCCGATATTCGGCTGAGTACACCGGGGTGATTTTCAACCAAAATCGAAATTATGTGCATATCCTTATCTTCTTCGTTTCCGTATATCATATATCACCCCTCCTATTCGGCGTCGTCTATTTGAATTTCCATAATCGGCTCTTCGATAGACTGTCCGCCCGGAACCATGGGCAGAACGTTCATATCCTTGTCGATTATGCAGTTTATAAGCGTCGGCTTGTCCTTTGTCGCAAGAGCCGCATCCATAGCACGCTCCATTTCCTCTTTTGTCCTGACCGTGAACGCCTGCGCGCCCAGACCCTCGGCAACCTTTTCATAATCCGTCTTTTTATCAAGAGTGGTATGCGAAAATCTCTTGCCGTAGAACAGTCTTTGCCACTGACGCACCATACCGAGAACATTATTGTTCATAACGACCTCGATTACCGGAAGCTCCTGCTTTGCCGCTGTCGAGATCTCGTTCATATTCATATGGAAACAACCGTCGCCCGCAATATTCACAACCGTCTTATCGGGATTTGCGACTTTTGCGCCTATCGCAGCGCCTAAGCCGTAACCCATGGTACCCAGGCCGCCCGACGAGAGAAAGTGTCTGGGCTTATTAAACGGATAGAACTGCGCCGTCCACATCTGATGCTGTCCGACGTCAGTACATACTATCGCATCGCCGCCGGTTTTTTCGTAAATTGTTTCTATTGCCTCCTGAGGGGTAATCGTCCCGCCGGTCGGATTGCCCACCGGATACTCCGACTTCCACTTTGCGATTTGCTCCAGCCATTCGCTGTGCTTCTGCGGCTTCAATACCTTGTTTATCTCATCGAGAACCGCGCCTACATCTCCCTGAATTGAGTGATGAGGCATTATATTTTTGCCTATTTCCGCCGCGTCAATATCAATATGTATTATTTTCGCGTTTCTCGCAAACGAATTCGGGTTACATATAACTCTGTCCGAGAACCTCGCGCCAACCGCAATAAGCAAATCACAGTCGCGCACACATCTCGCGGTGGTCTTAGAGCCGTGCATACCAATCATACCCGTAAACGCGGGGTCGTCCGCAGGAAATGCTCCGAGTCCCATAAGCGACAGTGTTATCGGTGCATCGACAAGCTTTTGGAATGTTTTAAGCTCCGCCGACGCATTTGAAATAATAATGCCGCCTCCCGCATAAATAAGCGGTCTTTCCGCCTCCGAAATCATACGGCAGGCAGTTTCGATACACGCCGCTTCGGATTTTATGTATTTGTTGTCCACCTTTTCGGGAATTTGCTTCTCATACTCCGCCGTATTGGCTGTTGCGTCCTTGGTTATGTCAACCAAAACAACTCCGGGACGGTCTGATTTGGCAATTTTAAACGCCCGACGTATTGTCGGAGCAATGTCCTCCGGCTTTTTCACAAGGAAGCCATGCTTTGTGATAGGCATTGTAACACCTACTATGTCTACCTCCTGAAAAGTATCCTTGCCGAGCAGATTTGTCGCCACATTACAGGTTATTGCGACCATCGGAACCGAGTCCATCTGGGCGGTGGCAATACCGGTGACGAGGTTGGTTGCGCCGGGACCCGAAGTCGCGAAAACAACGCCGACCTTACCGGTGCTTCTTGCGTAGCCGTCAGCCGCGTGAGACGCGCCCTGCTCGTGCGCGGTCAAAATATGCCTTATTTTATCCGAATATTTATAAAGCGAGTCATAAATATTGAGGATAGAGCCGCCCGGATAACCGAAAATGGTGTCAACACCCTGTTCGAGCAAAGCCTCAATAAGTATGTCCGAGCCTGTCAGTTTCATAAACTTCTCCCCTTCCGTAAAAGCCTTTATCAATATTTGTTCCCATGTCGTGCTATCTTTAAATTATACAGCTATATATTAAGTTTGTCAACAGAATAATCGGTAATTTTTTTGTTGAATTTGTAGGTTTACAATAGATGTGTTACAAATAGTGAAAAAAAGAATATACGGAAACTCCGTTTTTGTGTTATGGTAT
>CANRNL010000021.1 GCA_947631965.1 uncultured Clostridia bacterium | reverse complement strand
TATATCGTAACACAAAAACGGAGTTTCCGTATATTCTTTTTTTCACTATTTGTAACACATCTATTGTAAACCTACACTGCGGGTTTTTGTCGGTTTTAAAAATATGTGGACAAACGGCAGATATTGTGCTATAATAATACTTGTCACATAATTTTAAATCTTGATAATCGTCTGAAGGATAGGCGTTTTTGCTACCGGCAAGAATGTGCGCTCTATCTCTGTTTGTCTATCTTTCAGACTTGAGATTGGATTTAAAATTGTGTGACGACAATTCGGAGCCGTACTTTTTGCGATGTGCGGCTTGATGTCGCACATTATTTTTAGGAGGAATAATAAATGAAAACAGTGAATAGGGTTTTGTCGGTTTTTATCTCTATCGTTATTCTTGCGGCGCTTCTGCCGACCGTTGTTTTGGGGGCTTCGGAAAAATACGATTATTTGAGTTATGAAAAATATTCCGACCACGTTGAAATAACCAACATTTACGATAATGCCGGCGAGGTGAACATCCCCTCGACGATTGAAGGACAGCCCGTTACAGTCATTTGCGACGAGGCGTGTGTGAGCAATTTGGGTATAACGGGCGTAAGTATTCCCGACAGCGTAAAAAGCATAGGAAAAATGGCGTTTTATAACTGCCAAAGTCTTACGAGCGTGAATATCGGAAGTAAGGTGTCGAGCATAGGAGACGGCGCTTTTTTCGCGTGCGGCAGTCTTAATATAACGGTGCAAAAAGGGAACTCATATTATTGTGACGCGGACGGCGTTTTGTTTGACAAACGCAAGACAAAGCTCATAGCGTATGCCAAGGACAAGATACAGCCAAGCTACACCGTTCCGAGCGGTGTAAAAAGTATCGGCTATGCGGCGTTTGACGGCTGCTCGGCGCTCAAAAGCGTAAGTATTCCGGACAGCGTGACAAGTATAGAGGACAATGCGTTCTTTAACTGTAAATCTTTGGCAACAGTAAACATACCGAAAAACACAACGAGCATAGGCAAATCGGCGTTTGAAAGCTGCAAGTCGCTCACCGATATAGTCATACCCAAGAGCCTGACGCAAATCGGTGTTATGGCGTTTTCGGACTGCGGAAAATTAAATATAACGGTAGATTCTCAAAGTTCAAAGTACAGCGATATTGACGGAGTTTTGTTCAGCAAGGACAAGACCGAGCTTATAACATATGCCAAGGACTATATACAGCAAAGCTATACGGTGCCGAGCGGCGTGAAAAGCGTCGGCGACTCTGCGTTTGCAGGCTGCGGAAGTCTTACAAGCGTAGATATGGGCGGCGCAGCGCGTATCGGCAGCAACACATTCAGGGATTGCGTGAACCTAAAAAATGTAAAGATAACGGACAGTGTGACGAGCATCGGCGATTGGGCATTTTATCATTGTAACAGGCTCATAAGCATAACCATACCGAGCAGTGTGAAAAGCATCGGCGAGGGTGCGTTTGTGTATAATGAAAGCGCCTTTTCACCATCGAGGCTTGAGGTTTTGTATTACGAAGGAACCGAAGAGCAGTGGAAGAGCCTTGCGGAGAGTTGCAACTTGAGCCTTGATGAATTTAAAGTTTGTTTTGCGCCTAAAGTGACGATTTCGGATGTTTCCGTCGGGAACGGCGTTATAACGCTCAGCATAGACGCGGAGAATGTCGCGGCGGGCGGTGAATTGTTTGCGGTTGGCTGCCGAAGCGAAAGGAAAATCACGGCGGCGGCAAAGGTGGAAAACGGTAAGGCGGTTATTCCTGCGGACGGCGTGAATACTGTTAAGGTTTTGTGCTGGGACAGCTTAAATGGAATGAGCCCGCTTTGTGAAGAAAAGATTATAAATATAGATTAAAATTTGCGCTGCTGCGCGGGCGGACGTCGAGGGCGCCGTCCCGTACATCGTCGCGATTCGCCCTTTTGCTTGCTTTGCCCTGTTTAGGCAAAGATGCGCTTTCGGGCAGTCGCTTCGAATGAACACTTAATGAGCAAGCTATATGATTGCGAATTTAGTGTGAATTGTGCCCCGTTGGGTACTCTTTCGCAAAAAGCGCAAGCCGCTTTTTGCGAGATTACGCGCTCGCGGTGCGTGCGTTTTATTGTAGGGTGCGGCGCCCTCGACGCACCGAACTAAATCGGAAAAAATAAACAACCGACAAAAATCTTCGGATTTTTGTCGGTTTTAAATTTTGTATGAGTACATTATCCTTTTTCTTTTGGTGTAAAGACGGCGGCGATGATACAGCCGAAGAATATCGACGCGGCGATACCGCCTGCGGTTGCGGCGGTGCCGCCCGTGAAAATACCCAAAAATCCGTCCTCTTTAATTCCCTTTATAACGCCTTTCGCGAGCGAATTTCCGAAGCCTATTATAGGCACGGTCGCGCCCGCTCCGCCGATTTTTTCGACATAGTCGTAAAGTCCGAGACCGCCCAGCACAACGCCTAGCACCACGAGGAGCGTCAAAATTCGCGCGGGTGTTATTTTTGTTTTATCAATCAAAATCTGTGCGAGCGCGCAAATCAGACCGCCTACCCAAAATGCGTTCAAATATTGCATAAACATATTTTAAACCTCCCGTTTCGATGTTCGTTTTTATGATTTCGGCGAGTTTGCCGAAATTGCGACCGCGTGCGCTATCGAAGGAATACTGTCGCCCTGCAAAAGCGTGGTGGGGCTCATAAGCGCGCCCGTCGCAACAAACAGCACGTTGCAGAACGTGCCTTTCATCATTTCCTTCATAATATATCCGCACAGAACCGACGCGCTGCAGCCGCAGCCGCTGCCGCCCGCGTGAGCGTCCTGCTTTTTTCTTTCAAAAATCATACAGCCGCAGTCGTTATAATTTTTTGACATATCGTAGCCGTCATTTCCCAGAAGCTCGGCGGCTATCTCGCGCCCCACAAAGCCGAGGTCGCCCGTGACTATCAAATCATAAAAGTCGGGGGAGCGTCCGGTATCGTTAAAGTGCGCCTCCAGCGTCGAAACCGCGGCGGGAGCCATCGCTCCGCCCATATTGTTGGCGTCCTTAACTCCCATATCCACAATTTTGCCCGTGGTTATGTGCGTGACATACGGACCCTTGCCGCCCTCCGAAAGCACGAGCGCTCCCGCTCCGGTAACCGTCCATTGAGCGGTGGGCGGACGCTGACCTCCGTATTCGAGAGGGTTGCGGTACTGTCTCTCGGCGGTGCAAAAGTGCGACGACGTGACTGCCGCCGTTTTTTGCGCGAAGCCTCCGTCTATAAGCATTGACGCGAGCGACAGCCCCTCCGCCATAGTCGAACAGGCTCCGTACAAGCCGAAAAACGGTATGCCCAGCTCGCGGAGCCCGAAGCTCGAACCGATACACTGATTCAGGAGGTCGCCCGCAAAAATATAGTTGATGTCGCCGAGGGTAAGTCCCGCACTGTCAACCGCGTTTTGCACCACGGTTTTCTGCATTTTGCTTTCCGCCTTTTCCCACGACTTTTCGCCCCACGTCGCCTCTTCCATAATAGTATCGAAGTATGACGAGAGAGGACCCTCGCCCTCTTTGCGCCCCGCGACGGTGGAAAAAGAAAGTATGCTCACGTCCTTGCCGAGCGCGACGGTTTGTTTTCCTAATCTTTCGGGCATTTACATTCCACCTCCCACAACAGCCATAGCGATATAGTATAAAAAGCCCACGGCTATCGACGCGCTTATTCCGTAGACCAGGACGGGACCCGCAATAGTGAACATTTTTGCGGCAAGACCCAAGATGTAACCCTCGCGTTTAAATTCCATTGCGGGCGAAACTATCGAGTTTGCGAAGCCCGTTATGGGTACGAGGGTTCCCGCACCGGCGTATTTTGCAAGGTCGTCATACAGATTAAGACCCGTGAACAGCGCGCCGAGGAATATCATGGTTATTGACGTCGCGGTTTTTACCGCTTCGGTTTCAAGACCGAGTACCGTTTTGTAAAAATCGGAAAATCCCTGACCGACACAGCATATCGCGCCTCCTATCAAAAACGCAAAAAGCATATTTTTCAAAAGGGGGCTTTTGGGAACTTTTTTATCGAGATATTTTGAGTATTCTTCGTTAGTATATTTCAATCAACACACCTCCGGAAATTTTATGTTTTTGATGTTACCGCTGTTATTATTGGTAAAATTCCGAAAAATATGTGTTTGTCCGCTTATTCTTCCCCGCTCAGCTTTTTTCGCATTTCGAGCAGAACGCGCTTTTCTATACGGGATACCTGAACCTGTGAAATTCCGAGCATCGACGCGATTTGAGCCTGAGTTTTATACCCGAAATACCGCTCCGTTATAATGAGGCGTTCGCGCGGCGGGAACGCGCTTAGAAGATTTTTGACGGTGAGCCTGTCCGCGACCTCGCTTTCAAAGCCGTTCGGACACTCTATCCTGTCGATAAGCTGTTTTGTGTCGCTGTCCGACTCGCCCGAAGAGGAATAGAGGGATTCGGGGTGTACGCTCGATTCGAGAGCGGCGGCAAGCTCAGCGGGGGTCACCGACAGCATACCCGCAAGCTCGGCGACAGACGGTTCGCGTCCGTTTTTGTTCTGTTCGTATTCTCTGAGCTGCATAGCCTTGGCGGACAACTCTTTAAGACTTCGGCTGACCTTTATGGGTCCGTCGTCGCGCAGAAAGCGCTTGATTTCTCCCATAATCATGGGAACGGCATAGGTGGAAAATCTGACGTTTAAGGTCAGGTCAAATTTTTTTGCCGCTTTGATAAGTCCTATCGAGCCTATTTGAAACAAATCGTCATATTCGCAGCCGCGGTTTAAAAAACGCCGCACCACCGAACGCACAAGACCGATATTTTTCTCCACGACCTCGGCGAGAGCCTGCTCGTCGCCTTTTTTGACCCGCTCCAAAAGAGTATATATTTCGTCCATAATTAAATTTCGCCGAAGTCTGCGTCGGCTTCGCCGCCTATCGTTTTTGTCATAGTCACGGTCGTTCCCTCACCGTAGACAGATTCTACCGACAGCTTGTCCATAAATGTCTGCATAACCGTAAAGCCCATACCGCTGCGCTCCCCCTCGCGGTCGGTAGTAAACAGCGGCTGCATCGCGCGCTTGACGTCCTCTATGCCGCGCCCCTCGTCACGCACCGTGACGGTTATGCTGTCGCCGAAGATACGGCACTCTATATGTATTATTCCTTTTATGCCGCGATAGCCGTGTACTATTGAGTTGGTGACCGCCTCGCTCACTGCGGTTTTGATGTCGGCAAGCTCCTCGATATTCATATCGAGCTGAGATGCGAACGCCGCCACCGCCGCGCGGGAGAAGCTCTCGTTACAGCTTTTGGACGGAAAATCCAGCCTCATAAAATTTTCGATTTTGTTATTCATTATTGTATGTAACCCTCCGTTTCAGGCTCTCCGCTCAAAAAATCGGCGGAGAGCAAAATTTTGTTTCGGAATTTTATCCGCACTCCAGAATTTTTTTGATTCCCGAAAGCTCCAGAACACGGTCTACCTGCGGACGTGCGCGAATGATAAGTGTGCGTCCCTCCAACTCGTTGATTTTTTTGCAGCGACCCAGTATTACTCCGATGCCCGAACTGTCCATAAACGAAACGCCGTCCAAATCGAAAACGAGATTTTTTATCCTGCCCTTGTCGATTTCGCGGTCGATAGCCGTGCGTACTTCGCCGCAGCAGTGGTGGTCAAGCTCTCCGAACAGCTTTGCCACAAGAGTGTTTCCTATGATTTCTGTGTTGATTTGCATATTGACCTCCTTTTACCAATTATTACCATTTGTTATTTTAACCCAAAAGCAGTGATTTTTACAGGAAAATCGTGTGACAAAATAACAAAAATTTCGCTTTGAATTATATTGACTTATAAAGTCGGTTTTGATACAATTATGTTTAAATGGTTTTCCACATTGACGTGCGTGTACGCATTACACTTAGCGGTTGCATTTTCCTAATGTATGGGCGAACCGTGTTCGCCCGCAACGCTCGCGTTCCACGCGGGCGGGATTATGTACTTTTCCCCACGCGGGGAAAAGTACCAAAAGGCGCGTTTAGGGGCTTTGCCCCTAAAAACCCCGCCGCGCATAAGACCGATGTCTAAAATGCGCGGCAAAACCCAAGGGCGGTAAAGCGAAAGCCTAATTTTACTACTTCTAATTAAGTTTTTGCGTGAGTGCATCCGCAATCGAGCGAACACGGTTCGCCCTTACGACAAGAAAAAATTTAAAAAAACGCGCCACAGGCGCGCAGGGCTCCCAAAAAGCGACTTGCGCTTTTTGGGAAAGAGTACCCAACGGGGCACAATTCACACTAAATTCGCAAGCATACAAAGCTTGCTCATTAAGTGTTCATTCGAAGCGACCGCCCGAAAGCGCGACTTTGCCCGAACAGGGCAAAGTAAGCAAAAAGGGCGTGTCGCGACGACAGAGGTGTTTTTATGAAATTAACCAATATAAAATTCAAAGGTATAAAGCGATTTGTGTCGCTTATGCTCGCGTTTGCTTTGGCGGCGGTTATGTTTCCGACGTCGGGCGCGGCGGAGGGTTATCCCGAATATCTTCGCATAGGTCTTTTTTATGGCGACACCGAAATTTCGTCGGCGGCGGTTTCGGCGGACAACGGATTTAATCTGGGCTATTATTCGGACAGAACGTTTAACTCGATTTGCACGGCGGCTTCTCCGCTAACGGTCCAGCGCGACGATATGGCGGGCTATCCCTATCATTTGAGATACGCGAGCGGCATTGGCGCGGAGGAAGCGCGGTCGCTTGCCGCACAGCTTTCAGGCGAGGGAATTATGGCGTATCCCGCTTACATAAACGGCGAAATAGGAGTATGTGGCGGAATGTACGCGAGCGTTGCGGACGCGGAGGCGGCAGCGGCGGCGGACGCGCACGCTCCTATGCCGATGGATATGTCGGGCGACAGAATATGCGTGCTTGACGCATCGGGCAAAATAGTGTTTCTGTTCGGCAGCGGCGGCACGGGGCTCGGCGTGCGCCCGATTTTCTCCGACCCGATGGGTGAAAAGCTGACCGTTTCGGGTAAGACGTATCGCGGCGGACTTGATTGCCGCCGTTTGAGCGGCGGCGCAATGACGGCGGTCAACGTCGTTAAGGCCGAGCATTATTTATACGGAGTTATTTCCAGGGAAATGAGTACCTCGTGGCACGTTGAGGCGCTGAAGGCGCAGGCGGTATGCGCGAGAACATATGCTTTTTCGTCGCTCGGCAAGCACGACGCTTACGGCTTTGATTTGTGCCCCACTACCGACTGTCAGGCTTACGGCGGAGTGGACTCTGAGGACGGCAACTCCTACGCGCCGGTTGACCAAACGGCGGGTATGGTGCTTAAATACGACGGAACGCTCGCGCAGACGGTTTATTGTTCCTCCACGGGTCCGAACACCGAGAGCGTTGAATATGTGTGGGGAACGCCTTATCCGTATCTTGTGAGTGTGGACAACCCCTATGAAAACACCGCTGAAATTCCGAGCGGGGTATGGAGTTCAACGGTCACGTCTGACCAAATAACTCAGATTATGAACAACGCGGGACGCGGAGTGGGTCAGGTGACAAATATAGATGTGCTTGAACGCACTCCCGCGGGCAGAGTTATGAAGCTGAGAATTGCGGGAACGGCGGGAGAGACTGTTTTGGAGCGCGAAGAGTGTCGAAGCGTGCTGAGCGATATTGTAAAGAGTCGGCTTTATACCGTAAAAGGAAATGCGGACGCGGATATTTCGTCAAATACAATTTCAAACACGCTTTGTGCCTGGGACGGAACAATGTACCGTCAATTAAGCCCAAATGAGGTTTACATAATAGGCGCAGACTTAACGATAGTACAGCAGGCGGCGTTATACATACTCGGCAAGGACGGAGCGCACAAGTTTGGCGCGGAGGTTCAGGAAATCAAGGAAGAAATTTCGACCGCGCCGTCCACCGAGTGGGAGTTCTCGGGAATGGGATGGGGACACGCGGTCGGAATGAGCCAGTACGGCGCTAAAGGAATGGCGGAAGCCGGATTTGGTTTTGAAGAAATTCTGACGCACTACTTCACGGGTACATATCTCGAAAAGGTATATTAACGGCGCTGAAACGGAGAATACTATGACTACAAAGGATTTTTATTACGAATTACCGCAGGAGCTTATAGCGCAAACTCCGCTTGAAAGACGCGATTTATCGCGTCTTTTGGTGCTAAATCGGGAAAACGGGAGTATAGAGCACAGGCATTTTTACGATATTTCGGAGTACTTTAAAAGCGGAGACTGTCTGGTTATGAACAACACGCGCGTAATACCGGCGCGTCTTTACGGCGAAAAGGTCGGAACCGGCGGAAAAATAGAGTTTTTGCTGCTTAAACGCATTGATATAGACACATGGGAGGTAATATTAAAGCCCGGCAAGAGAGCGCGCGAGGGCGCGAGATTCAGCTTCGGAGGGGGGCTTTTGCTCGCCGAAGTAATAAGCGTACTGCCCGACGGCAACCGTATAGTGCGGTTTGAATTTGACGGCGTGTGGGAAGAACTTCTCGACAGGCTCGGAGAGACGCCTCTGCCGCCGTATATCCACGAAAAGCTGAGTGACCGCGAGCGCTATCAGACGGTGTATTCCAAAATTGAAGGCAGCGCGGCGGCTCCGACCGCGGGACTGCATTTTACTCCGGAGCTTTTGGAGAAGGTAAAAGAAAAGGGCGTAAAAACGGCTTTTTTGACGCTTCACGTCGGTTTGGGCACGTTTCGCCCCGTATCTGTCGAAAACGTTGAGGAACACATTATGCACACAGAGCATTACGAGGTTTCGAGAGAAGCCGCCGAAACCATAAACGAGGCGCGTCGAAGCGGCGGACGTATTATCGCGGTGGGCACGACCTCGGTTCGGACGCTTGAAACCTGCGCGGATGACGAAGGAACGGTTCACGCGCAGTCGGGAGACACCTCGATTTTTATTTATCCGCCGTATAAATTCAAGGCGGCGGATATGATAATTACGAACTTCCATTTGCCGGAATCAACGCTTTTGATGCTTGTTTCGGCTTTTGCGGGCAAGGATAAGATTTTTGACGCATACCGCACGGCGGTCAGAGAAAAATATCGTTTTTTCAGCTTCGGCGACGCTATGTTGATAATTTAGGAACGGGAAAGATACAAGAACTGCAAGAGGTAATCGAGTATGCTTAAAGTTATTAAAAAATGCGGACGTGCAAGGCTCGGAGAGTTTGAAACGCCGCACGGAACGGTAAAGACGCCTGTTTTTATGAATGTGGGCACACTTGCCGCCATAAAGGGCGGACTGGACTCCTTTGACCTTAAAACGGTCGGCTGCCAGATAGAGCTTTCAAACACATATCATCTGCATCTGCGCCCCGGAGACGAGGTCGTGCGCCGTATGGGTGGACTTCGCAGATTTATGCGCTGGGACGGACCTATGCTGACCGACAGTGGTGGATTTCAGGTGTTTTCGCTTGCCAAGCTCCGAAACATCAAGGAGGAGGGCGTGTATTTTTCGTCGCACATAGACGGCGGGAAGATTTTTATGGGTCCCGAAGAAAGTATGAGAATACAATCAAACCTCGGCTCCACGATTGCAATGGCGTTTGACGAATGTATGTCGGGTATGAGCGAGTACGACTACGCAAAGCAGTCGTCGGAGCGCACGGTTCGCTGGCTGGCGAGGTGCAAGACCGAGCTTGACCGCCTCAACTCGTCGGGAAATGTCGTAAATCCCAATCAGATGCTGTTCGGAATAAATCAGGGCGGAATTTTCGAGGACTTGCGTATTGAAAATATGAAGCGGGTGGTTGAGTTTGACACCGAGGGAGTTGCGATAGGCGGTCTGGCGGTCGGAGAACCCACCGAGGATATGTACCGCGTTATAGAAGCTGTGGAGCCGTATATGCCGCAGGATAAGCCGCGCTATCTTATGGGGGTCGGCACTCCGGTGAATATTTTGGAGTGCGTAGCGCGGGGAATAGATTTCTTTGACTGCGTTATGCCCAGCCGAAACGCGCGCCACGGTCACGTTTTCACCTCGCGGGGCATTATGAATATGATGAATTTAAAATACGAGACGGACGATTCGCCGATAGACCCCGAATGTAACTGCCACACCTGCAAAAACTATTCGAGAGCCTATCTGCGCCATCTTTTCAAAGCGGGTGAGATACTCGCGCTGCGGCTTGCGGTAATTCATAATCTCACGTTTTACAACAAGCTTACCGAGGATATACGCCTCGCGCTTGCGAACGACTGTTTTGAAGAGTTTAAACGCGAAAAGGTCGAGGTCCTCGGTCGCAGAATTTAAGTTATTATTTTGCGCTGCACTCAGCGGCTTTGTTTTTCCAATGTAGGGGCGAACCGTGTTCGCCCGTTTTGCCCGCACTTCGTGCGGGCGGGGTTATGTACTTTTCCCCACGCGGGGAAAAGTACCAAAAGGCGCGTTCAAGGGGCAAGCCCCTTGAAAAACCCCGCCGCGCATAAGACTGATGTCTAAAATGCGTGGCAAAACCCAAGGGTCGGTAAGGCGGAAACCTGATTTTACTGCTTATGTTTGAGTTTTTGTATGAGTGCATCCGCGAACGGGCGAACGAGGTTCGCCCCTACGACCAAAAAAGTTTTCGCGTGAGTGCATCCGCGAACGGGCGAACGAGGTTCGCCCTTACGACCGGAAAGCGCGAAATGTGTCGGAAACACTTTAAAATCAGAGGTTTCGAACGGTCAAAACGCAGGAAATATTTTATTGAATATCTTGACAAAACATTATATGTACGTTATAATGTACATATAATAATATCAGGGGTGAATAATATGACCAATATAAATATAACCAATCTGAGAAAAAATCTGTTTGATTATATTAATCAGGCAGTGGAATTTAATGATGTAATAAACGTTAACACAAAGACGGGTAACGCCGTTATTATCAGCGAGGCGGATTATAACGGGCTTATGGAAACTCTGTATTTATCGCGTAATCAAAAAGTGAAAGACGAAATTGTCGAAGGTATTGGTACGCCGCTTGAAGAGTGTGTTGAAGAAAGCGCGGTTGAGTGGTGATGTATAAAATATTTTATACAAAAGCGTCGTTAAAGGCTATTCCAAAGCTGAAAACGGCGCATTTGGACGACAAAGCGAAGAAGCTTATCGATATACTGCGTGAAAATCCTTACAAAACACCGCCTCCGTATGAAAAGCTTATCGGAGATTTAAACGGCACTTTTTCGCGGCGAATAAATGTACAGCATAGGCTGGTGTATCAGGTTGACGATGAAAATAAAACAGTTAAAATCATCAGTATGTGGACGCACTATGAATTTTAAATAAAAACGATATAAGACCTTATTTGCCCGCGCTACACGCGGGCGGGGGTTATGTACTTTTCCCCACGCGGGGAAAAGTACCAAAAGGCGCGTTCAAGGGGCAAGCCCCTTGAAAAACCCCGCCGCGCATAAGACTGATGTCTAAAATGCGCGGCAAAACCTAGGGTCGGTAAGGCGGAAACCTGATTTTACTGCTTCTGTTTGAATTTTCGCGTGAGTGCATCCGCGAACGGGCGAACACGGTTTGCCCCTACGAAAAGAAAAAATTGGTTTTTTGAGAGATTATGTGTCTGTAGATTATACGCCTGCGTTTAAACCCGAAGCGCGGGGTGCGTGTCGAATAAAAAATGCAAAAAACTATTGCAATATTCGGCAAAACAGGTTATAATTAGTAAAAAGTGCCGCGAAGCGGCGTTTCATTTCAGGAGGTGAAACAAAAGATGAATTTTTTGAATTTGCTTTCAACCGTTGTATATGCCGAGGGTGAAGCTCCGGCACCGATATTTGGCGGTATGGGTATGTTCGGCTCATTTATTCCTTTGATTTTAATTATAGTTGTATTCTACTTTATGCTTATAAGACCTCAGAGGAAGAAGGAAAAGGCTCTCAAAGATATGATTGCCGCGCTCAAGGTTGGCGACGAGGTCGTTACCGTCGGCGGTCTGCACGGAAAAATCGTGAGAGTTAAGGACGAAACCTTTGTGATAGAATCGGGTATGGGCGCAAACAAGTCCACCATTAAAATCGAGAGATCGGCGGTTTCCCGTGTTACCAAGCAGAAGGACAGCGAGGACAGATACGCTCCTCCCGTCGAGGAACCCAAAGAGACAGAAGCCGAAAAAAACGAAAATACCGAAGAATAGTCTTTCGTTTTGACGCTGCGTTGTAATATTGTTGCCGACCCGCGAATATGATTAAATTGAACAAACTTCGCGGTATCAGGAGATGATTACAATGGCAAACAAAACGTCAAAAAAGGATTATGCACCCGCCGGCGGCAGAGAAAGGGCGGTCCGCGTGCTGACGAGTATTATTACGGCGGGACTTATCTCGCTTGCCATGCTTGCGGTGCTGACCTTTGTGTCGGTAAGATTTAATATGCCGCAGACCGCAGTTATGACTGCGGTAAACGCGATATACGCACTCGGAGTTACGATATGCGGTATTCTTGCGGCGAGACGCGCTTCGCACGGCGGACTTTTGTGCGGCGCGGGAGCGGGTATTATCTATGCCGTGCTGTTGTATTTGATTGGCTGCGCGGTATCGGGGCATATCGGATTTTCAGCCGCCGCGCTTACGGGCGCGGGCGCCGCGCTCATTTGCGGAGGCATAGGCGGCGTTATAGGCATCAATATGAAAAAAAGATAAAACTTTAAGAAGATAATGGAGGAAACAGTTATGAAAAGAATTAAGACATTGAACAGCGCGGTTCTCAAACAGAGCGCTGCAAAGGGCGGCTGCGGCGAGTGCCAGACCTCCTGCCAGTCGGCTTGCAAAACTTCCTGCACGGTTGCAAATCAGAAGTGCGAGCAGAGCAAGTAAAAATCAAATGCCCCTGCCGCCGTGTGCGGGGCGGGGTGTGGCGAGGCAGGCATAGCGCCTGCCTCTTTTTCAATAATAATCAAGGAAAAGGATTTTTAAAATGGTTCATACGTTTCAAATAAAGGATAAAAATATTGCGCTGGACGTAAACAGCGGCTGCGTTCACGTTTTGGACAAGCTGTGTTATGAAATCGTTAGCGTGCTGGAGCCGCCGCTTACAAAGGAAATGCCCGAATTTTTATATGATGCAATCCAAGACGAATCGAGAGAGGACATAGACGAGGCGTACTCCGAAATCTATGAGCTTTACTCGGACGGCGTTTTGTTTTCGGAGGACAGCTACGAAAATATAGCCCTCGATATGAAAAAGAGGTCGCCCGTCAAGGCTCTGTGTCTGCACGTTTCGCACGACTGCAATCTGCGGTGCAAATACTGCTTTGCGGACGAGGGCGCGTATCATCACGACCGCTCTCTTATGAGCGCGGAGGTGGGTCGGCGCGCGATAGACTTTCTGATAAAAAATTCGGGAAAACGGCGCAATCTTGAAGTGGATTTCTTCGGAGGCGAGCCGCTTATGAATATGTCGGTCGTCAAATCGACCGTGGAGTATGCGCGGGAGCAGGAGAAGATACACGGAAAGAATTTCAGATTTACGATAACCACGAACGGACTTTTGTTAAGCGACGAAAATATGGAGTTTATCAACAAAAATATGTATAACGTCGTTTTAAGTCTGGACGGACGGCGCGAGGTCAACGACAAGATGCGCGTCCGCGCGGACGGAGGCGGTTCGTATGACATAATTTTGCCGAAACTCAAAAAAATGGCGGACAGCCGCGGTCAGAACAACTATTATGTGCGCGGTACATATACGCGGAACAACCTTGATTTCTCAAAGGACGTTCTGCACCTCGCCGACCTCGGCTTTAAGCAGACCTCGATAGAGCCTGTTGTCGGAGATGACAGCGAGGATTATATGATAAGGCGCGAGGACCTTCCAAAGCTGTTTGAGGAGTACGAAAATCTGGCGGACGAGTACGTCAGGCGGCGGGCGGACGGCAGGTGGTTCAACTTCTTCCATTTTATGATAGATTTGGAGCAGGGACCGTGCGTTATAAAGCGTCTGTCGGGCTGCGGAGCGGGCTGTGAGTATCTCGCGGTCACTCCGGACGGCGACATTTATCCGTGCCATCAGTTTGTGGGACACGAGGAGTACAAAATGGGAAATGTCACAGACGGCGAGATTTCCTCGGAAATACGCGAGACCTTTGAAAACTGCAACGTCTACACCAAGCCGAGCTGCCGCGACTGCTTCGCGAAGTTTTATTGCAGCGGCGGCTGTATGGCAAACGCCTGTCTTTTGAGCGGCGATATAAACACCCCTCACGAGCTGAGCTGTGAGCTTATGCGCAAAAGGGTGGAGTGCAGTCTGTATATCAAGGCGTGCGAGGCGGAGTAAATAAAAATTGCGGGAGGCAAGAGCGTGAGCTTGAATAATTACAAAATCGTAACATACGAAGAAATCGTTGCGGACAGCGAGATAAGGACGTATATCGAAAAAGGCGACCGCCATATCGGAACGATGGGCTATACCGAACACTCGTTTGCGCATGTGAAGCGCGTTTCAAAAATCGCGGCGGATATACTCACCAAGCTCGGCGGCTCTAACGAGCGCGTTGTGGAGCTTGCGCGTATCGCCGGATATATGCACGACATCGGAAATGTGGTCAACCGCATAGACCACGCCCAGACAGGCGCTATTATGGCGTTTCAGCTTCTGTCGCGTATGAATATGCCTCCGAGCGAGATTGCGAGCGTTGCCGCGGCGATAGGAAATCACGACGAGGAAACGGGCACGGCGGTAAACAGTATTTCGGCGGCTTTGATACTTGCCGACAAGACCGACGTACGCCGTTCGAGGGTCCGCAACCGCGACAGGTCTACGTTTGATATTCACGACAGGGTGAATTTTGCGGTTGAAAATTCCGAGACGCTGACGATACCCGATAAGCGTATCGTGCGCTTGATTTTGAAGATAGACACCGACATATGTTCGCTTATGGACTATTTTGAAATTTTCCTGACGCGTATGATGATGTGCCGCCGCGCCGCCGATTTTTTAAACGCGACGTTTGAGCTGGTTATAAACGGAACCAAGCTTATGTGAACAATTTTTTACAAATTTATGACAAATTTTAAAAAATTGCTTGACTTGCAAACCGTTAATATATATAATAAATGGGTATGTAAATCGGTAAATAATTAAAAACATATAATTTTAAAGAGGGCGCGCGCGGCGCGTGTGCCCGAAATTTAAGGAGGAAAACGTAAAGTGTCAAGAAGTATTGTAAAATTCGTGGCAATCATTGCGGTTATCGTCCTGCTTTTGTATCTTGCATTCTGCGGTCTTACAATTACCGATTCGGTAAAGCTGTACGGCATTACCGACGAAGACGGCATTGTGCAGGGTCTTGACCTTAAAGGCGGAAGTACGATAGTCTTTAGGGCTCAGGCGGACAATCCCAGCGATGATGATATGAGCAAGGTCGTAAATATGATGCGCGCTCGTTTGGATGCGCTCGGTTACAGCGAGGCAACCGTGGACGTGCAGGGAAGCGACAAGGTAAGAATCGAGATTCCGTCGGTTTCGGACCCCGAAGAGGCGGCAGAGAGACTCGGCGCGACCGCGCAGCTTACGTTCACCGATTATCAGGGCAACGTAATTCTGACGGGCGACCAGGTTGAAAGCTCGTCGTATGAGTACGGCGCGACCGACCAGACGAGCAAGAGCCAGTACTATGTAAATCTTACATTTACCGAAGAGGGTCGTACCGCGTTTGCAAGCGCGACGGGTACGGCGGCTTCTCTTGCGAGCAGCGGTCAGAACTACATCAGCATTATGCTTGACGACGACATTATTATGAGCCCCAGAGTAAGTGAGAGAATAGACAGCGAAGGCTGTATAATCACAGGCGGCGGCGACGGCGGCTTTACAAGAGACGAGGCTAAGTATTATGCCGAGGTAATTTCTGCGGGTCAGCTTCCTTTCTCGCTTTCGAGAGTTGAGATGAGAACGGTATCGGCTACATTGGGCGACACCGCGCTCCAGACCTCGGTAAACGCGGCTATATTGGGTATTATCCTTATTATGCTGTTTATGCTTATAGTTTACCGTCTGCCCGGACTTATGGCAGACCTCGCTCTTGCGGCGTATATCGCGGTTGTACTGCTCATTCTCGCAAACTTCCATATCAACCTCACCCTTCCGGGTATCGCGGGTATCATACTGTCAATTGGTATGGCGGTGGATGCGAACGTCGTTATATTTGAGAGAATAAAAGAGGAGCTGCGTCTCGGAAAGACCGTGCGTTCGAGTATCGACGCGGGCTTTAACAGAGCGCTCTCCGCTGTTATCGACGCAAACGTTACAACGATTATTGCGGCGGTTATCCTTTGGGTACTCGGTACGGGTACTATCAAGGGCTTTGGTATTACGTTGTTCATAGGTACTGTCGTATCGATGCTTTCGGCGGTATTCCTTACCAAGTTCCTGCTCAAGCAGACGGTAGGTATGAACATCAAAAACCTTTGGCTCTACGGCCTGAGCAAAAACAAGAAAAAAGAAGAGGAGGGAACCGCAAATGTTTGATGTAGTGGGCAAAAAGTGGATTTTCCTCGGAATATCGGCAGTTCTTATCCTTATCAGCATTGTTTCGCTGATTTTTCAGGGATTTAATCTTAACACAGACTTTTCGGGCGGTATCGCGGTAACTTACGCGATAGACCCCGACCAGAACGCAGACCAAATGACGGTAACGGGAATCGAGAGCATTGTTACCGAGGCGCTCGGCAAGGCTCCGTCGTCGGTTCAGCTTTCGGGCGACAACGAGGTTGTAATTAAGTTCGGTTACGACAACGACCTTCAGACAGACGACGAGATTGCGAATTACTCCACCGAAAAAGTGGACGCGATAACAACCGCTCTGCTCGTTGCGTTTGACAACAACTATCAGTCGGTTTCGGACGTTGAAAACAGCACCGTAATTGACGAAACCAACACAAACGCCGACGAAAATATGGCGGCTGCCGAGGCGACAGAGGCTCCCGAAGCAACCGCGGCGGCGGACGCGGCGACCGAAGAAGCCGCTCCGGTAAGCCGTGTTACCATATCGAGCAAGGATGAGGTTTCTCCGTCAACGGGACGCGAGCTTGCACGCTCGGCGATCTGGATGTCGGTGCTTGTATGCGCTCTGATATTGGTTTATGTAACGATAAGATTTGAGTTTGTTTCGGGTATTTCGGCTGTAATCGGTCTGGTACACGACGTTTTGATACTTCTTGGTATCTATTCGGTATTCAGAAAGCCGATTGATATAACCTTTATTGCGGCGGTGCTGACCGTTCTCGGTTATTCAATCAACAACTCTATTGTCATTCTCGACAGAATAAGAGAGAATACCCGTCACGCGAGAAAGCAGACCTACGGAGAAATCGCAAATTCGAGTATCAAGCAGACGCTTACACGTTCGATAAACACCACGGTTACAACCCTTATAACAATCGTGCTGCTCTACATTATGGGAGTTACTTCGATAAAGACATTCGCGCTTCCGATAATTATCGGCATAATAGTCGGAACATATTCGTCAATCTTTGTTGTAGGTACGGTTTGGTCTATGTGGAAGGATTCGGGCGTTAAGGAAAAGGCTAAGACCGCTTCCGCAGGCAAAAAGAAATAATGATGAGTATTTTAAAAGACGAGCTGTAAAAATACAGCTCGTCTTTTTATAGTTTCCGCACGGTTTTGCGGGCGGGACGTCGAGGGCGCCGTCCCCTACATCGTCGCAACTCGCGCTTTGCGTTCCGATTTTTTGCGTGAGTGCATCCGCAAAATTAAAACCGACAAAAATCTGCGGATTTTTGTCGGTTAATTTTTTATTCCGATTTAGTTCGTTAAAATCTTCGGATTCTCACATTCCGAGCATCGCTGCGCCGATTATGCCCGCGCTCTGACCGAGCATCGCGCTGACTATCGAGATGGGGTGGGAGGGGTCTTTCATATATATTTTATCATATACCTTCTCGCGCAGAGGTTCGAGAAGCGCGCTTCCTTCGCCGCCTATTCCGCCGCCGAGAACAATTTTTTCGGGCATAAATATATTTATTATATTTGCTATGCCCTCCGACAGATAGTTTATGTATGTTTCGACGACCTCCTGTGCCGTTTTGTCGCCGTGGCGAGCCGCAATAAATGCGGTTTTGCCGTCAGTATTTTTCAAATCGCCGTCGACGACATTCCAGATAAAGCTGTCCTTATCTTTTTCCGCGGCTCTGACTGTCATTCGCATAAGCGCGCTTGCGGAGGAATACTGCTCCCAGCAGCCGCGCCTGCCGCACTCACACGGCTCTCCGCCCGCTTCTATGACCATATGTCCAAGCTCACCGCCCGCGTTGCCAAGACCGCGATGAACCTTTCCGCCCAAAATAACGCTGCTTCCCAGACCGACGCTGCTGAGCATAAGGAACACCGAGTCCGAAACGCCGTGAGTCGCGCCGCCCCATGCCTCGCCGAGCGCGGAGCAGTTTGCGTCGTTATCCACAAACACCATTTTGTTTATTTGCTCCGAAATTTCGGAGCCGAGCGGATAATTGTCCACGCCGAGCGCGCTCGAATGAACGATAATGCCGGTTTTCGGGTTACACACGCCCGGACAGCCTACGCCGACCCACACTATCTCTTCGGAGTCGATTTGAGTGTCCTCAAGGATTTTATGGTACAGATTTACCATTTCCGAAACGTTGGTTTTCATATCGGTGACGTCTTTAATGTCCGACTGGGTGCTGTAGAGCAGCTCGCCGTCGTCGTTGACAAGCCCACCTTTTATGTCTATTCCTCCCAAAACAAGTCCTATGTAAAGCAAAATTTTTCCACCCCTTGTATCTTTTTATTATATTTCTTATATTATACTTCTTATTTGCCGATTTGTAAAGCAAAAAAAGGTTAATCGGGTGATTTCGGTATTTTGTGACAAAACTTGTCAATCCGCGTAATATGTACTGTGGGAGAAAAGAATAAAAATAAAAGTTGAAAAAATTTCTTTGATGTAGTAATATTATATTATACTTGCGCCCTGCCTTTAGGGGTAAGGGCTGTTTATTTGTGATTTAAGGAGTTTTGGTGTATGGATATATATCTTGATAACAGCGCCACCACAAAGCCTTACGACAGCGTTGTCGCGAAGGTGGGCGAGGTTATGAGCTTTGTTTACGGAAATCCGTCGTCTATGCACAGAATGGGAATTGCGGCGGAAAAAGTGATGAAAGAAGCCAAGGAAAAGGTTGCGGCGACGCTGGGCGCGTCTCCGAGCGAGATTTTTTTCACGTCCGGCGGTACGGAGTCCAATAACCTTGCGATACGCGGAATTTGCGGCGCGAGCCGAGGAAAACATATAATCAGCACGGCAATAGAGCATCCCGCGACTTTAAAGACGCTCAGCTATTTGGAGTCGCAGGGCTATGAAGTTGACTTGGTTTCGGTGAACAAGGACGGAATTGTCAATTTCGACGAGTTTGTTTCTATGATACGACCCGATACGGTGCTTGTGTCGTGTATGTATGTCAACAACGAAATAGGAAGCGTTCAGCCTGTCGGCGAAATGCGGCGCGCTTTAAAACGCATTGCGCCGAGAGCGTATTTCCATATCGACGCGGTTCAGGCGTACTGCAAGATACCGTTTACCGCGGGCAGCACGGGAGCAGACCTCATATCTGTGAGCGGGCATAAAATTCACGGTCCGAAAGGGGTCGGAGTTCTCTACGTTCGGGGCGGCACAAAAATCTCACCGATTTTGTTCGGCGGCGGTCAGCAGGGCGGATTGAGGTCGGGCACCGAAAATCCGGCAGGCTGCGCGGGCTTTGCGGAAGCCGCGGCGCGCGGCGCGGCCGGAATCTCGGTCAATATGCCCAAGGTTCGCACTCTCCGCGATTTGTTAAGATGTAAAATAGAAAAAAATGTGAGGGATATTTCGGTCAACACGCCCGAAAATTCCGCTCCGCATATTTTAAATATATCCTTCGGCGGAGTTAAGTCCGAGGTTATGCTCCACACTCTGGAGCGGGACGGGATTTATGTTTCGTCGGGTTCGGCTTGCTCCAGCCACAAGCGCGAGCCGAGCTATGTGCTTACTTCGATAGGTCTTAGTCCGAGGATGATTGACGGCAGTATAAGATTCAGTCTGTCCGAGTTCAACACGCCCGACGATATTGAAAAGACTGCGTTGGCTGTCTGCCGTGCGGCAGACAGCATACGGCGGGTTATGAAATACAAGTAAAAAGATAAAACAGGTACGGAGGTCAACTTATGAAAAAAGCGGATGTTATTCTTTTAAAATACGGTGAGATTGCGCTCAAGGGGCTTAACAAGCCTATGTTTGAGAGGAAGCTGATTGACAATATACGCCTCGCGCTTGCGGACGTCGGAGAGTTCAGCGTCCGAAAGGCGCAGTCCACGATATATGTGGAGCCTCTCGGCGACGCAGATACCGACGCCGCCGTGCAGCGGCTCAAAAAGGTGTTCGGAATTTCAAATATATGTCTTATGACGAAATGCGAAAAAAATATAGACGCGATAGCCGCCGCCGCCATAGAGTGCGTAAAGAGCGATATGGAGGAGCGGGGCGGAAAGACGTTCAAGGTCGAATCTATGCGCGAGGATAAGACATTTCCGATGCGTTCACCCGAAATATGCCGCGTTATAGGCGGTATGGTTTTAAAAAATGTAGACGGGCTAAAGGTGGACGTTCACAACCCCGATATTCAGGTAAACATCGAGATTCGCGGCGACGCGCTGGTGTATACCGACAAAATACGCGGAGCGGGCGGTATGCCGGTCGGAACCAACGGCAAGGCGGCTCTGCTTTTGTCGGGCGGTATCGACAGCCCCGTTGCCGGATATATGATTTCAAAGCGCGGAGTGACTGTTGACGCGGTTCATTTTCACAGCCATCCGTACACGAGCGACAGAGCAAAGGAAAAAGTGATAGACCTTGCCAAAATAATTTCGGAATACTGCGGCAAAATCAAGCTGCATATCGTTCCGTTTACCGATATTCAGCTTTCGATAATCGACAAGTGCCCCGAAAGGCACCTGACCATAATAATGCGCCGATATATGATGAGAATTGCGGAGCGCATAGCCGAAAAAAGCGGTGCGCGCGCACTTATCACAGGCGAGAGCATAGGTCAGGTGGCAAGCCAGACGCTTGAGGGGCTTTGCGCGAGTGACGCGGCGGTTTCAATGCCGGTGTTCCGCCCCTGTATAGGTATGGACAAAGAGGAAATTGTGACAATATCAAAGCAGATAGGAACATACGAAACCTCTATTTTGCCTTATGAGGACTGCTGTACGATTTTTGTTCCGAAGCACCCCAAGACGCGCCCCTCTCTCGAAGAGGTCGTTGAGGCGGAGAAGGCGCTTACAAACGCGGAGGAGCTTATGAGCGACGCGGTTGAAAACACAGAGGTTATCGAAATAGGTTAGTTTGGCAAAAGGGGCGGATGTTTTATGAATTGCGAAATTATGTCGGGCGGCGGTGAGAGCCGCAGTCTTGAATTTGAAGTGTGCCGCATACTCAGAGAGCGCGGTCTGCACGTTGCGACCGCAGAGAGCTGTACCGGCGGACTGCTCGCGGGCAAAATAACTTCGGTCGCGGGCGCGTCCGAGTGCTTTGAGTGCGGCGCGGTGACGTATTCCAACGAGCAGAAAATAAAGTTGCTCGGCGTTAGCCGCTCAACGCTCGATGAGTGCGGCGCGGTGTCGCCTAACACCGCAGTTGAAATGGCGAGAGGCGTGCGGCGCTTGGGCGGTGCGGATATAGGAATAGGAATTACGGGTATCGCGGGACCGGACGGCGGAAGCGAGGAAAAGCCGGTTGGCCTTGTGTATATCGCGGTCAGCGCGGAGAATGTTCTGCGCTCTTACCGATGCCTGTTTGCCGGTGACAGAAATCGGGTACGGGAGCAGGCCGTCTCGAAGGCTCTCGATATTATACGCCGTCAGGCACTCGGAACGCTCGAATAAACGCGGTATTCGGCTCGCCCGAAATCTTTGTGATTTCGGGCGAAAAAAATATGTTGACTAATGTCTGCTTTTATTATACTATATTATATATAGATATAGCAATATATAGTAATTTCAAGGATAAAGGAGTATTTCTGCAAATGAGCGAAGAGAAAAAACAGGCGATAGACAATGCCTTTCGTATGATTAAAAAGCAGTACGGCGACGGCGCTATAATGCGTCTCGGTGAGCAGTCCGTTATGAATGTCGAGGCAATACCGACGGGTATTCTGACGCTCGATATGGCGCTCGGCATAGGCGGCGTTCCGCGCGGAAGAATAGTTGAGATTTACGGGCCCGAATCGTCGGGTAAAACCACGGTCGCGCTTCACATAGTCGCCGAGGTTCAGAAGATGGGCGGAGAGGCCGCGTTTATCGACGCGGAGCATGCGCTCGACCCCGTTTATGCGGAGGCGCTCGGCGTTGATGTGGACAACCTTATTATTTCTCAGCCCGATACCGGTGAGCAGGCTCTTGAAATTGTGGAATACCTTGTCCGTTCGGGCGCGGTTGACGTAATTATAGTCGATTCGGTTGCGGCGCTGGTCCCCAGACAGGAGCTTGAAGGACTTATGGGCGAGGCTACCGTCGGAGCGCAGGCGAGACTTATGTCGCAGGCTCTCAGAAAGCTTGCGGGCGTTATCGCAAAATCAAACTGTACCGCGGTGTTTATTAACCAGCTTAGAGAAAAGATAGGCGTTATGTTCGGCAACCCCGAAACCACCACGGGCGGACGCGCGCTCAAGTTCTATTCTTCGATTCGTATGGACGTAAGACGTGTGGAAACGCTTAAGTCGGAGGGCGGTATGATAGGAAACCGCACCAAGGTAAAGGTTGTTAAAAATAAGGTTGCGCCGCCGTTCAAAGAGGCGGAGTTTGACATAATCTACGGAGAGGGTGTTTCCAAAGAGGGAACCATTCTCGATATGGCGGTAGAGCAGGACGTTGTTCAAAAGAGCGGCTCGTGGTTCTCCTACGACGGCAACCGTCTCGGACAGGGACGCGAAGCGGTCAAGGCTCTTCTTAAAGACAACCCCGAACTTTGCCGCGAAATAGAAATGAAGGTTCGCGAAAACGCGGGTCTGCCGGCGGACGGTAATTTCGAAATGTTTGACGGTCCCGTTAACTCGATTCAAAAGCCCTCCAAGAAAAAGTAGTATGAATTAAGAAGGCGATAAAACAGGCAAAAGCGGTTGAAAAGCGGTGATTTTTTGGACGATTTTGAAAATTCGGAGCGCGAACGGGCGATAAAAATTTTGTCGTCAAGTCTGGCGCGGCGTATGCACACCTGCCGCGAGCTGTCGGACAAGCTCAAAAAGAAGGGTTTTTCGGACAGCGTTATAGATGATGTGATTGACGAATTTATAAAGAACGATATAATAAACGACCGCAATTTCGCCGACGTTTACATAATCGACGCGGCTCTTATCAACTACAAGGGCGAGTTTCGCATAAGGCAGGAGCTTGTTAAAAAGGGCGTTGCCCGAAGCGTTATTGACGCGGCGTTTGCCGAAAGCGAAGTGGATTTTGAAAATGCGCTTTTCGAATATCTGAAAATGAAGCTGCGCGGAGAGGAAATAGGAGATTATGCCGCGCGCGAGAAATTAAAGCATCATCTTGCCGGACGAGGATACTCGCTCGGCGAAATAAAGCGCGGTATAACAAGATACGAAACGGAGCGTGAATAGCTTGAAAAAGGTTTCTGTGGTTTCGCTGGGCTGTTCCAAAAACCTTGTGGACTCGGAGCAGATGCTCGGTCTTATCGACGGCAGGTTTGAGCTTGTCGAGAACGAGGCGGACGCGGATATTATGATAGTAAATACCTGTGCGTTTATCGAGTCTGCAAAGCAGGAGTCTATCGACTGTATTCTCGCTCTTGCGGAGGAAAAGAAAAGCGATAAAAACAAGAAGCTGATTGTTACGGGCTGTATGGCACAGCGTTATAAAGACGAGATACTCAGGGAAATGCCCGAAGTTGACGCGGTGGTCGGCGTTAACGACTACGACAAAATAGCGGACATAATCGACGGGCTTGAGAATAATAATAACATAGCGATATGCGGGTGCGAGTATATGGAGGCGGATAGCCTGCCCCGAATACGCACCACGCCGAATTACACGGCGTTTTTGAAAATTGCCGAGGGGTGCGACAACTGCTGCACATACTGCGTCATTCCCTCGATACGCGGCCGTTACCGCAGCCGCCGCGAGGAGGATATAGTTTCCGAGGCGGAAAAAATGGCGGCGGACGGCGTGCGGGAGCTTATAGTTATCGCTCAGGACACAACGCGCTACGGAATGGATTTATACGGTGAGTACACTCTTCCGAGGCTTTTGAAGAAGCTTTGCAAAATAGACGGTATAGAGTGGATAAGGCTGCACTACTGTTATCCCGAACTTGTGACAGACGAGCTTATAGATACGGTCGCGTCCGAACCGAAGATATGCAACTATATGGATATACCCATTCAGCACTGCAATGATGAAATTCTCAAAAAGATGGGACGGCGCACCAACAAGGCGCAGATAGTTTCGGTCATAGAAAAGCTCAGGGAGAAGATACCCGATGTGGTGATAAGGACGTCGCTGATTGCGGGCTTCCCCGGCGAGAGTGAGGAGCAGCTTGATGAGCTGGAGCAGTTCATACGCGATATGAAGTTTGACAGGCTCGGAGTTTTTGCGTATTCTCAGGAGGAGGGTACGCCTGCGGCGGCGCTCGGCGGACAGCTTGACGAGCAGACCAAGACGGACAGGCAGGAGCAGCTTATGTTCGCTCAGCTTGACGTTTCGGAGGAGCTGTGTCAAAATAAAATAGGAACCGTGCAGAGGGTGCTGACCGAGGGATACGACTCGTTTGTGAAAATGTATTACGGGCGTACATATGCCGACTCGGTTGAGGTTGACGGCAAGGTGTTTTTTACCGCCGCGCAGCCGCCTGAGATTGGCGGCTTTGCGGATGTACTTATAAACGACAGCGACGAATATGATTTATTCGGCGAGGCGAGCGGCTCATAGGATGTGGGAAAGGCGGTTATAACAAATGAATACTCCCAATAAAATTACCGTTGCGCGGATTTTGTTAATTCCGATATATATGTTTCTGTTTATTTACGGACACATATACAGCGCGATAGTCGTGTTTGTGATTGCGTCGCTTACGGATTCGCTTGACGGATACATAGCCCGCCGCAACAAGCAGGTTACGACCTTCGGCAAGCTGATGGACCCGATTGCGGATAAAATGCTGATTTGTGCGGCGCTTGTCTGCTTTTTGTGTGACGAGCGCATAACCGTTATCAACGAGTGGGTCGCGATAATTGTGCTTTTGCGCGAGTTTATTGTGACCGGTATTCGACTGCTCGCGGCGGGAGAGGGAAACGTCATAGCGGCGAGCAAGTGGGGAAAGGCAAAGACCATTTCTCAAATCATAGCGGTGACCGCGGTTATGATAGACACGATAGACGGCGTTTCGCTTACGGTAAAACAGGTAAACATACCTTTGGTGCTGGTGGTGATTATGGTTGTGCTGACGCTGTATTCGGGAGTTGACTATATTTTGAAGAATCGGGACATCATTAGGTTTAAATAAAATTGAAAATTTGTTACATAAATTTAATATTAGTTTGTGTTTAAATATGCTAAACTGTAAAAAGCGGATGTTTTTGTCATTTAAAAACCTGTCCGCTTGCGACGGGAGGGAAACTTATTGAAAATCATTGTTGACGCAATGGGCGGAGACAACGCTCCGGCGGCGGTCATAGAGGGTTGTGCCGCGGCGCTCCGCGATTTTGACATAGAAGTGATACTCGTCGGAAAGCGGAGTGACATAGAGCGCGAAACCGCAAAGTACCCCGACGTAAAGTTCTCAATCGTTAACGCGTCCGAAGTTATTTCGGGTGAGGATAAGCCTATGGACGCGGTGCGCGAAAAGAAAAATTCGTCTATGATGGTTGGGCTTTCAATGCTCTCCAAGGGCGAGGGCGAAGCGTTTGTGAGCGCCGGAAACACGGGCGCGCTCATCGCGGGTTCGACGCTTATCGTAAAGCGTATCCACGGAGTGCGCAGAGTAGCGCTTGCACCGATTATGCCGTCCGAAAAGGGCGCGTTTATTCTGGTGGACGCGGGCGCGAGCGCCGAGTGTACCGCTCAATTTTTGACCCAGTTTGCCGTTATGGGCGATATATATATGAAGAAGGTTATGGATATTGATTGTCCGCGCGTTGGGCTTGTAAACATCGGCGAGGAGGACGGCAAGGGCAGACCTGAGGTTTCGGAAGCCAACGAGATTTTAAAGGGCTCGTCGGGTATGAATTACATAGGCAACGTCGAAGCGCGCGACATTCCGCAGGGCGCCGCGGACGTGGTGGTGTGCGACGGATTTACGGGCAACGTGCTTTTGAAGCTGACCGAGGGAATGGGAATTATATTCGGGCGTATGCTGAAAAATGTGTTTAAGAAAAACGCAATCTCTTATATGGCGGCGGCTATGGTAAAGAGCGGCATCGACGATATAAAGAAAACAATGGACTACACCGAGTACGGCGGCGCGCCTTTGCTCGGCGCGTCAAAGAGCGTCATTAAGGCGCACGGAAGTTCAAACGCAAAGGCGTTCTACCACGCGATACGTCAGGCGGTCAAAACCGTTGAAAATGATGTGGTGGGCGCTATTAAAGAAAATATTGAGAAGTATGAGGTAAAGGAATATGTGTGAGATACGCGCAAAAATAGCGGGCTTGGGTAAGTTTTTGCCCGACAGGATTTTAACCAACGCCGACCTTGAAAAGATGGTGGATACGAGCGACGAGTGGATAACTACCCGCACGGGTATAAAGGAAAGACGTATTGCGGCGGACGACGTTTTCGCGTCCGACCTCGCAACCGAGGCGGCAAAGCGTGCGCTCGACGACGCGGGTATGTCGGCTGAGGAAATCGAGCTTATCATTGTGGCGGGCGTTACTCCCGATATGTATACACCGTCAACATCCTGCATTGTGCAGAAGAATATCGGAGCAGTTAACGCGGCGGCGTTTGACCTTAACGCGGCTTGTTCGGGATTTATTTACGCGATGACTGCCGCGAATCAGTTTATTTCCTCGGGAATGTATAAAAACGTGCTTATAATAGGCGCGGAGTGCCTTTCGAAGGTAGTGGAGTACAAGGACAGGAACACCTGCGTGCTGTTTGGCGACGGCGCGGGCGCGGCAGTCCTTACGGCGGCGACCGACGGAACGGGCGTTTTGGGCTCGGTGCTGGGCGCAGACGGAGCGGGCGGCGAGTGCCTTACGCTCTGCGGAATACGCGAGGACGAAATCGATAAGGAGCGCAGACCGTACGGAAATACCCGAACCATATGGATGGACGGCTCCAAGGTTATGAAGTTCGCGGTGAGAGTTATGGCGAACTCCACAAAAGAGGTCTTGGAGAACGTGGGTAAAACGCTCGACGAAACCAAGCTCATAATACCTCATCAGGCGAACAAGAGAATTATAGACGGCGCGGCAAAGCGTCTGGAGTGTGACAACGATAAGATTTTCTCGAATGTTGACAAATACGGAAATATGTCGGCGGCGTGCGTTCCCATAGCTCTGTGCGAGGCGGTTGAGAGCGGAAAGCTTACCCGCGGCGATTTGTTCGTGCTGGTCGGCTTTGGCGGCGGCCTCACCTGGGGCAGTACCGCAATCATTTATTGATAAATTAAGCGGAGTACAGCTAAGTTGCCGCACAGAAAATAAAATCGTCAAAAACTTGTTTTTGACGAAAAGGAGCAGCCGAGCGAAAAAGCGATGTTTGCCCGCCTGCGGGCAAACGAGAAAAAAGCGAGAGCTGCGACGCGGGGCAGTACAGCTGTAATTTACTGATAAACCAAGCGGAGTACAGTTAAGCTTCCGTACAGAATATAAAATCGTCAAAAACTTGTTTTTGACGAAAAGGAGCAGCCGAGCGAAAAAGCGATGTTTGCCCTCCTGCGGGCAAACGAGAAAAAAGCGAGAGCTGCGACGCGGGGTAGTACCGCAATCATTTATTGATAAATTAAGCGGAGTACAGCTAAGTTGCCGCACAGAAAATAAAATCGTCAAAAACTTGTTTTTGACGAAAAGGAGTAGCCGAGCGAAAATTTAGACGGTTTTAAAAAATACATATATATGTAAGCAAAGGGTGATTTGTATGAAAAACAGAGTTTGCGAGTTACTGGGAATTGAGTATCCCATATTTCAAGGAGGAATGGCATGGGTCGCAACGGCTGAGCTGGCGGCGGCGGTGTCGAACGCGGGCGGACTCGGAATTATTGCGGCGGGCGGCGCACCTGCCGACGTTGTGCGCGAGCAGATAAAGAAGGCGCGCACGTTGACCGACAAGCCGTTCGGCGTTAACGTTATGCTTATGTCGCCTTTTGCGGACGACGTTATGCAGACGGTAATCGAGGAAAAGCCCGCGGTTGTTATAACCGGCGCGGGAAATCCCGGAAAGTATATAGAAGGCATCAAGGCGGCCGGCATTAAAATTATTCCCGTAATATCGAGCGTCGCGCTTGCAAAGAGAATGGAAAAGCACGGTGCGGACGCGGTTATCGCGGAGGGCTGCGAGGCGGGAGGTCACATAGGCGAGCTTACGACTATGGTTCTCGTTCCGCAAATCGTAGACGCGGTTGAAATTCCGGTAATCGGAGCGGGCGGAATTGCGGATGCTCGCGGCACAAAAGCGGTTTTTGCGCTCGGCGCGGAAGGCATACAGGTCGGAACACGCTTTATCTGCTCCGAGGAGTGTATAGCGCACGATAACTACAAGCAGGCGGTCATAAAGGCTAAGGACCGCGACGCGGTGGTTACGGGACGCTCGACCGGAGCGCCCGTAAGAGCGCTCAAAAACAAGCTCACGAGAGAGTATGAAAGACTTGAAAAGGAAGGCGCGTCGTTTGACGAGATAGAGGCGCTCGGCGTTGGCGGATTGCGCCGCGCGTTTGCCGAGGGCGATGTGGAAACGGGCTCGCTTATGGCGGGACAGAGCGCGGCTATGGTTACAAAGATAGAACCCTGCGCCGATATTATAAAGGATTTGTTTAAGGGGGTTGAATTTTAATGGGCAAGACAGCGTTTCTTTTTGCGGGACAGGGCGCGCAGGCTATCGGTATGGGAAAAGACTTGTGCGAGAGCTTCCCCGAAGCGAATTCAATTTACGAGCAAGCGTCAGACGCGCTCGGATACGATATTAAAAAGCTGATTTTCGATGGCGACAGCGAAACGCTTATGATTACCGAGAATACTCAGCCCGCAATTTTAACAATGTCGGCGGCGGCGCTCAAAGTCGTTGAGTCGGCGGGGATTTCGGCGGATTACGTTATGGGTTTGAGCCTTGGCGAGTACACCGCGCACGTTGCGTCGGGAAGTCTTGACTTCGGAGACGCGGCGGCTCTGGTTCGCAAGCGCGGCAGATATATGCAGGAGGAAGTACCGCTCGGAGTGGGCGGAATGGCGGCGATAATCGGGCTTGCGCCTGATGATGTAAAAGCGGCGTGCAAAGAGGCTTCGAGCGTCGGCATAGTTGAACCCGCGAATTTTAACTGCCCCGGTCAGATTTCCATAGCGGGAGAGAAGGCGGCTGTTGAGCGGGCGTGCGAGATTGCAAAGGAAAAGGGCGCAAGGCGTGCGGTAGTGCTTGCGGTAAGCGCGCCGTTCCATTGCAGTATGCTTCGCGGCGCGGGTGAAAAGCTCGCAAAGGAGCTTGAAAACATCACGGTAAACGATATGAAGATACCCGTGTTTTCAAATGTGACAGGTGACATTGTTCCGTCGAAAGAGGATATAAAGCCGTATCTCGTAAGGCAGGTGTCCTCGTCGGTTCTGTTTGAGGACGGCATACGCAGAATGCTTGACCTCGGCGTTGACACGTTTATCGAGATAGGTCCCGGGAAGGCGCTTTCGGGCTTTGTTAAGAAGGTTACGAGCGACGTTTCGATTTTCAATGTCGACAGCGTTGCGAATTTTGAAAAGCTCAAAGAGGCAATCTGCTAATATAATTAAGGAGAGGAATACATATGAATTTTAACGGAAAAACCGTAATCGTAACGGGAAGCACCCAGGGAATCGGACGCGCTACCGCGATGAAGTTTGCGTCGCTCGGCGCAAATATCGTAATAAACGGAATTAACACTCCCGAACAGGAGGAGCTTGCAAAGAGCGCGGTTGCGGAGGCTGAGGCTCAGGGCGTTAAGGCGGTTTACAATCTCGCCGACATCTCAAAGCCCGCCGAGGCGGAGGCTCTTATAAAGCTTGCGCACGACACGTTCGGCAGTATTGACGTAATAGTAAACAACGCGGGAATTACACGCGACAACCTCATTATGAGAATGAGCGAGGCGGAGTGGGACAGCGTGCTGTCGGTCAACCTCAAAGGTTCGTTCAACGTAATTCGCGCGGCGGCGAGAATACTCTTGAAGCAAAGAAGCGGCTCGATAGTCAATATGGCGTCGGTTTCGGGCGTTATGGGCAACGCGGGTCAGGCTAACTATTCCGCGTCGAAGGCGGGTCTTATCGGACTTACAAAGACGGTTGCAAAGGAGTTTGCGTCGCGCGGGGTAAGGTGCAACGCGGTCGCGCCCGGATTTATAAAGACGGCGATGACCGACAAGCTCAAGGATGAAATTAAGCAGAGCTACGTCAGCGCGATACCGCTCGGCAGGTTCGGCGAGGTTGAGGATATAGCCAATCTCGTGGTGTTCCTTGCGAGCGACAACGCAAAATATATAACGGGTCAGGTAGTAAATGTTGACGGCGGACTTGTTATGTAGTATAATACGGATAGTTATACATAAGCTTTAAATAAATTCTAAAAAAATTAAATTTATATAAAATAAAATCAGGAGGAAAAACAGATGGATATTTTTGAAAAGGTAAAGGAAATTACTGCCGATCAGCTTGGTGTTGACGAAGAAAAAGTTACTTTGGAAGCATCTTTCATCGACGATTTGGAAGCTGACTCCCTTGACATCGTTGAGCTTATGATGGCTCTTGAGGAAGAATTCAATATTGAAATTCCCGATGAGGAGTCCGAGAAAATCTCGACCGTCGGCGACGCGGTAAACTTTATCAAGGAAAATATGTAAGAAAATGTGCGCGGACGGAGGCGTACCGCCTCCGTCCGCAAAACCAATCCTAACTCATTTATTTGAAACGGAGAATTGAGTATGAAAAGAGTAGTGATAACAGGCGTCGGAGTTATAACTCCCGTCGGAATAGGAAAGGAAACTTTCTGGAACAGCATCAAAAGCGGAAAGAGCGGAGTAGGTCCAATCGAGAGCTTTGATGTTTCCGAATACAATACCCGCATAGCGGCGGAGGTAAAGGACTTCGACCCTTCTGAATATATTGACAAAAAAGAAGCGAGAAGAATGGACCGCTTTGTTAAGTTCGCGGTCTGTGCCGCAAAGATGGCGCTTGCCGACGCGGGAATAGATATTGAAAAAGAGGACGCGACAAGAGTCGGAACGTTTATCGGTTCGGGCATAGGCGGAATTTCCACTTTTGAAGAGCAGTATAAGGTGCTTTTGGAAAAGGGTCCCGGAAGAATAAGCCCGTTCTTTATCCCGATGATGATTTCCAATATGGCTGTCGGTCAGGTGGCGATAGCGACCGGCGCAAAAGGTCCTAACCTCACCACCGTTTCCGCCTGCGCTTCGGGCAGCGACGCTGTCGGTCAGGCGTTTTACAGCGTTAGCCGCGGCGACGCCGACGTTATTATAACAGGAGGCTCCGAGGCGACCATTTCGCCTACGGCTCTCGCGGGATTTTGCTCTATGAAGGCTCTCTCGACCAAGAACGATACGCCCGAAAAGGCGAGTACGCCGTTCTCGGCAGACCGTGACGGGTTTGTAATGGGCGAGGGCGCGGGCATTATGATAGTAGAGGAACTGGAGCATGCGAAGGCTCGCGGCGCGCATATAATCGCCGAGCTTATCGGATATGGCTCCACCAATGACGCGCATCATATAACGGCTCCCGCTCCGGGCGGCGAAGGCGGCGCGAGATGTATGACCGCCGCTCTCAAGTGCGCGGGAATTAAGCCTGAGGACGTTGACTACATAAACGCCCACGGAACCTCTACCCACTACAACGATTTGTTCGAGACGCAGGCTATCAAGACGGCGTTCGGCGACCACGCGTATAAGCTGGCGGTCAGCTCCACAAAGTCTATGACGGGACATCTTCTCGGCGCGGCAGGCGGCGTTGAAGCTATCATAACCGCTCTTGCTCTTGAAGAAGGCTTTATACCGCCGACCATAAACCTTGATAATCCCGACCCCGAATGTGATTTGGACTACGTTCCCAATGTGGGCAGAAAAGCGGACATTAAGTACGCGGTTTCAAATTCGCTCGGCTTCGGCGGACACAATGCGTGTATCGCTCTTAAAAAGTATGAGGGATAAATAAATCTTAAAATTTTCGGAATAGACGGGGCATATACGCTCCGTCTATGTTTTATCGGGAGGCTTGGATATGAGCATAGGATATGAATTTAACGACAAAAATTTAATAAAGACCGCGCTTACGCACACGTCATACGCGCACGATATGGGTATGGAGGTCAACAATCAGCGGCTGGAATTTTTGGGCGACAGCGTTTTGTCGTTTATCGTTGCCGACTACCTCTATGAAAAATTTTCGGTATACGACGAAGGACATCTGACTGAGCTTCGCGCGGCGGTGGTATGCGAGAAGTCGCTCGCGGCGGCGGCGCGTAAGCTGGAGCTGGGCAAGGAACTGAGGCTCGGCGGCTCGGAGCGCGCTTGCGGCGGCGGTGAAAAAGCGTCTATCCTTGCCGACACATACGAGGCGGTGCTGGGCGCGATTTTTCTTGACGGCGGAATCGAGTGTGCGCGCAAGTGGGTGTTTGAAACTCTCGGCGACACGATTGAGGGCGCGGAAAACATCGATATACACAATTACAAATCCGAGCTTCAAATTTACTTTCAAAAGCGTGACCGAAACCGCGAAACGGTTTCTTACCACCTGAAAAAGCGCATAGGTCCCGACCACGCGCCGAGCTTCGTAAGTCAGGCGGTTTACTGCGGCAAGGTGATAGGCGAGGGTAAAGGCGGCAATCTGAAAAAGGCGGAGCAGGCGGCGGCCAAGGATGCGCTTTCAAGAATGGGAAAAGTCAAAGCAAAAAATCAGTGATGAGAGGTAAACCGAGAGTATGAAGAAGCACAACATACCGATTTTTATTCCGCACATAGGCTGCCCGAACGACTGCGCGTTCTGCAACCAGCACAGTATAACCAGCCGCGCTTCTGAGGTTACGCCCGACGGCGTGCGCGCCGAGATTGCGGAGAGCCTTAAAACGCTTGAAAAAAAGGGAGACTTTTCGGCGGAGATAGCGTTCTTCGGCGGCAGCTTTACCGGAATTGACGTTGAGCTTCAGCGCGCGTTTTTGGAGGTGGCGGATGAGTTTTCGGACAGAGTTGACGGCGTGCGTCTGTCCACCAGACCCGACTACATAAGCTCGGAGATACTTGATTTGCTCGCGGCACACAACGTTAGGACAATTGAACTGGGAGTGCAGTCAACCGACGACGGAGTGCTTCTCGCAAACCGACGCGGACATACCGCGGATGCGGTCTGCCGTGCGGCGGAGCTTATCAGGCAGCGGGGATTTTCGCTCGGACTTCAAATGATGCTCGGAATGTACGGCTCAAATCCAAAGCTTGATGTAAAGACGGCGGAGGATATAATCTCCCTTGCGCCCGACTGCGTTCGCATTTATCCGACCGTTGTTCTCAAAGACACTTATTTAGAGGAGCTTTACCGCGCGGGGGAATACGCTCCGTATTCGCTCGACGAGGCGGTGGCACTCGCGGCAAAAATTCTCAGGATGTTCAGAGAGAAAAATATTCCCGTGATACGCATAGGACTTCATTCGAGCGAAGCTATGCAGAGCGACATTGCGGCGGGACCGTTTCACCCCGCGTTCGGCGAGCTTGTCGAAAATCGTATCTGGCGCGAAAAAATCGAACGCGAAATAATTTTACTCGGCGCGGAGAGCCAGCGAGGAAAGACATTTATTGTCCGCGCGGCGGCGGGAGACACCTCAAAGGTGATAGGACAAAACAGAAGCAACGCGAGATATTTTAAGGAAAAATACCAAGTTACAATTAAGGTTGAAACGGAATTACAAGCGGTATTTTCGACAGATGAAAATTTTTAATAAAAATTCAAAAAAAGTATTGACAAAAGGGAGGAAAGGTGGTAATATAATAAAGCTGTCGCAAAACGCGGGGGTTGAGGAAAAAGACAGAAAAGTTTGACAACCAATTTGACAACAAAAAGGAAAAAAGTACTTGACAAAAGTAAACCCGCGTGATACAATAGACAGGCTCACCTTGAGGGGACTTAAGGAGCTTGCAATTTTGTGGGCGATGAGCAAAGCGAGCCTAAAGGCTCCCAAAAAGCGACTTGCGCTTTTTGGGAAGAGGAGGAAACGAGCGACAGGGCGGA
>CANRNL010000020.1 GCA_947631965.1 uncultured Clostridia bacterium | reverse complement strand
AGTTTGTTGCTTAAATCTTTATATCCCCTACCACAGGGGGGCTTTTGTGCTGTCCGTACAATTTGGTGCAGTTCAATCCGAGGGGGTTGTTGCGGATGTTTCGGTTTACCAAAACAGGAATTCGTTGCCTCTTAATTTATAAATTGCCTCGGCAAAGAAGTAATCTCCGTATATTATCGGAATATGTCTGCCCGAGTCGGGGCTTAAGTACGCCTCGGTTCCCATCTGAAGCACCGAGTCCTCCTTATCCGACCAATCGCAGTATTTTTCTTCAAGCGCCTTCAAAATTTTCATCGCCGCTCCGAGGTATGTTTTCTTTTCATACTCGCCCACATTATTCGCAATTTCAATAAGTCCGCAAGCCGCGCAGGCGGAGGCGGTGGTGTCAATCAAGACCGGCTCATCGGGGGCTCTGAAATCCACAAGCGAAACGTAACCGGTGTCGGCTATGCAGGAGATGAAGTAGTGCGCCGTGCGCTTTGCCGCGTCGAGATACTCCTGTCTGCCCGTATGTATATAGTTCAGGATAAAGCCGTAAACAGCCCAGCTCTGTCCTCTCGACCACGAGGAGCCGACCCCGTAGCCCTGCCCTCCGAAAGTCTCTATAACCTCTCCGTTTCTCGGGTTCAAGTTTACTATATGGTTCGCGGAGCCGTCGGCTCTTATATGAGTTCTGAGGACGGTGTCGGCGTGATTTAGCGCGATATACCTATATCTCGGGTCGTTATGCTCTTCGGACGCCCAATATAAAAGCGGTATGTTCATAAGACTGTCGACTATCACCCAGCCGGTATGGTCTTTATTCCACGAGCGAATGAACTTTCCCTCCGCATTATATCTGGACGCGAGCATATTTGCGGCGTATATCGTGCGGAGCCTCGACTTTTTGCCTCCGAAAAGTCTGTAATTAACGCCGCTGGAAATGTGCCACATAAAGCCGACGTCGTGGTGCAGATTGTCGTAGTCCTCAAACGCCTTGTCCAAAATTTCCTCGGCGTTCTCGGCTACCGCTCTGTAATGCTCGTCTTTGGTGCCGACATACATCAGCCACATAAGACCGCCCCAAAAACCGTTTGTCCACCAGGAGATGTCTTTTTTCGCCATATCGTTATGGACTCCGTTTTCGGTAGTATAAGGGATTTTGTTTTTAGACCGTTCGCTTACGACCTTCAGCTTATTATCGAGCTTTTCCCACGTGGAGTTTATCCAATCCCTGTTTTCTTCGATTATTTTGTTTGTTGTGTTCATATTCGTTCTCCCTTCTGAATTTTAGGTTACTCGGCTTGAAAATTCAAAAACACTGTCCAGAGGGCGCATACCCTCCGCGCTGTTCCATGTATATAGCTTTAAAACGGCAGGCTCGCCCTCGTATCGCTTTTCGAGGCGCAAAACCGTTTCCTCCGAAAGCTCCTCGCCGGAGTAGAATTTCGCCATCACCGCCGCATCCCTCTGCATAAGGCAGGCGCATACCGTAAACTCAGGCGGACGGTTCAAAACGGGCGCAAGCTCGACTGAAACCGCGCTGTTGTCCTCATTTGCCGAAACGACCCAAAAAGCTTTTTTCATACGCTCGGACGAGAGTGACATAACCTCAAAGATAATTTTGACATCCCGAATTTTTCCGCTGCCGCCGAACCAAAAATCGCTTCCGTTTTTGCCGCCGTGCGTCAATGCGATATTTTCACGGTACAAAGGCACGCGTGCCTTCAAATACCGACCCGTTGAATTTTTTGTAATTTGCGCCGCGACAGAGTAATCTCCGCGCGTGTTGCCTATGGGCGGCGGCTTTTCGCGCTTGCTGTCCGCGGTAATATCAATGTTTTCGTATCCACTGTCCTCATATGTAAATTCCAGTACCGCATCGTAGACATTCTCCCTGAGATATTTTGCCGTCGCCTCATCTATCGTAACGCCTATCCCGCTACTCAGTGAATAATCTCCCGCTCCGTCCGCAAAGCCTTGGACGGACATATTTCCGTTTTCCGCGTCGACAACGACCGTTTCGGTGCGAACCATACCCTCCAAATCCGACAAAACGCCTTCCGCCTTTGCAAGCGCGTTTTCCGCCGCGTCGTAATGTCCGTCCGAAATATCCTTCGCCGCCGCGTCGAGCGCGTCGCGGCAGAAGTCAAGCCCCGCTCCCAACTCTTCAAAGCGCACAAGCTTTTTCCTGGCTTCAAACAGCCTTTTGGGAAGCCGCAAATAATCGGAAGCCTTTTTTGAAAATTGCAAATCCTTTATTTGCGCGGCGTATTCCTCGGTGGTTTCCAGTTCGCGGAAGCCGTGCAAGACGGTAGGCTCTATCTCGTGACCCTCCGTAAAATCCGACCACGATGCAATAAATATTACGTCCGTCAGGTCGCGGTTTTGCAAGACAAACTGCCACTGACGGCGATACAGCTCACCGCCGTCGCGGTCTATGCCCGAAAACAGTCCCTCGCCCCAGCCCGCACAGCCGTGGTTATCAAAGCCCGGCGTTACGACTGCGGTATTTATGTGCGCCTTTTTCCCGTTTTTCCAAAGCGAAGAAAACTTTTCGTCATACGCAAGCACGTCATCGGACGTCGCATACTTATCAAACGAGGGGTGCAGGCTGTCTCTCGGACGCAGACGCGGAGCAATCCACGAATGTACGTCAACTCCTATGTCGAGCCACTGCTTCGCCGCGCTCTCAGGCTCGCCGTAGATAACCTGTCCGTTTTGATACCGTCCCGACGGCACGACACGCCTGACATACCAAGGCTCGCCCAAATTTTCGGGAATATTGTATTCCGCGTCCATAATATTACTCATTTCGGAGGCGGTGGGTCCGCCGCCGAACAGAAAAACCAGCGGGTGTCCCTGCACGGTCGCCGCGTTGCTTTTTGAATACACCTCATCCATAAGGAATTGGACGCTCGTTTTAAAATATTCCGTCCTTTTCTCACGCGTATTTATTTCGGGACGGTAGCTTTGAATCCAGGTTTTATCAACAAGCCAGCTGTCGCACCAATTCACGCCTATTTCAAAATCATATTTTTCCGCCTGCTCCATAAGCGCGCGCAACAAAACCGTGTTTCCGTATTCCGGAAATCCGAAATCGACGAGAAAACCGTCTATATGCGCCGTTTTTGCAAGCAGTATTTCATATTCGATATAGTCCGTGTCAAGCTCCGACTGCATACCCACAATCGGTCCTCCGTTGACCGAGGCGGTCTGAGCCGTGCCGTCCGAGTTTAACAAATCGGGATTGTAATTCACCGTTTTTTGTCCGGTCGCGGATTTTTCGGTGTTATAAAATTGCTTCCACGACCCCAAATCCCCGTCATGCTCTCTTGTTCGCCGAAAGCCGTGATACAGGGCATAGACCTTTTTCCCGTCTCCCGACTCCTCCGCGTGTACGCCGCGGTTTCCAAGCGATACGCCTGTCAGGAGCGCCGCACAGCACGCGGCAATGATATATCCTTTTATTTTCATTTGCGCTTCTCCGTCAAAACGACCGTTTCGACCTCAATACTGCCTGCCGCTATCTCGTAACAAACGGCGGGTATCGAGGTTGTGGGCTCCATCAGATTGGTGTTCGGCACGGCGGCAATCACAACGCCTGTGCCGCCCTTGCCGCTCACACTGCATTTGTATTCATCATTCCACGCCGAGGCAGCGCCGCCGTCTGCAAGCTCTCCAAAGCCCTGCTCTGCATCGTTTCCCACCGCAAAGCCGCAGTCATACGCGCGGCACGAAAATTCGCTTGTTATGCTGTGCCTGCGGATATGCCCTTCCGACGTCGGAATAATCTCTGTCCGCACGGTAATTCCTTTAATTGGTGACCATACGCTCCTTACGGAACTGTCGGTAATTTCCGACCGCTCCACCCCTCGACGGACAAAAATATAACCGTCCGCCTCAAATGCGAGCGTACTGTCGGGCGCGGCCTCTCTCAGCGTGCGGCACGAGCGCGGTACGCTGAAACCAAAACGGGAGCTGTAAGCAAACTTTGAATATTTTTCCGCCATATGAACGAAGCCGGGCGGGGTAAAATTTCCAACTGGATAAACCGTCGCCTCGCCGTCTCGCCGCGTAACTATCATATTCGCCGAAGGTATAACCCTGAATACCTCGGGTTCCGGCAAAGGCAACACCGCCGCAGACCAAAACGGATGTCCGTCCGGCAGGGCAAGCACCAAAAAGGTCTTAAGCGCCCAATACGGAGAACCCGGCGCGTTGTAAAATTCCGACATATTCAAATTCTGATAACGATATCCTATCGAAAGCACTCCGCCGTTATCAAAAATCGGCGCGTCAGCCCAGTCCGCCATATGGCGTGCGAGCAAGCCCTTCAGCACGCCCATTGGGAACGCGTCAACCTCGGCGTACACGCAAGCGCTCCAAAACGCCGCCTGTGCAAAACGATATGTCATTGAGCGTCCGTAAGGCACCGCTCTGCCGTCGTCCGCAAACCAGCAGATAAAATCTTCGGCAAACATTTTTGCACGCTCCGCAAACAGCGCGCTCCGTTTTTCGTCGCGGTTTTTCATTGACTTTGCGTAAATCAAACTGTAAAAATGAATGGCAAAGGATATGTAATAATCTCTGCAGCCGTCCTTGCCGTCGCCGTACCAGCCGTCGCCTATATAATATGACTCTATGGCATTAAGCCCGAAATCTATCATATCCTGCGAATATTCACCACCGACACTCGACAGACCCGTGTTGACCAACACCGCGAAAAACTTCCAGTTGTTATCATGACTGCGGTAATTATTTATTTGAAGGAGCCAGTCGTTCAAATTTTTCCTCTCGGCTGCGCCGAGCGGCTCCCAAATCTTATCGGGCGCAAGCAAAAGCGCATAGCCCAAAGCCGCCATTTCAACCATTCTCTGGTCAAAATCGTGCAAAACACCCCAGTATTCCTCCGAATTCGGGTCTGTGCCGGAGACGATGCCCCTGCGGTATATTTCCGCAAATTCATCCACGTCTCCTCCGCCCGCCCACAGCGGGACCAAGCCCCACAGCGGACGCGCAAACGCCTCCATTGTAACGATGCTCCGCTCATACGTCGCCCCGCTCGAACCAAGCGACAGCCGCGCCCCCGCATCGCTGTAATGCTTCTTTAAAGGAAGCAGAATATCGGAGAGCATATTTTGCCATTCCCGCTTTGTGTTAAATGTCCTCATTATCTTCCCTTTCCTCTATGTGCTGATGTATCATTCTGTAACGACTGGGAGATACGCCCGTTTTTCTTTTAAACATTCGCACGAAGTTATTATATGTGCCGAAGCCCGCCTTTTCGGAAATTACGCTTATCTTTTCTCTGCCGCTCGTTAAAAGCTCCTTTGCCGCGTCTATCCTGTACCTGAGCAGGTATTGTGAAAATGCGATACCCGTCGCTTTTTTGAACAGAGTTGACACATATGAGGGGCTGAGGTGAAGGTCGTCCGCAATCCTCTCTATGGAAATCGTGGAGTCGCTGTAATTCTCCGCAATATACATGGTAACATAGTTGCATACGGCTTCCTCGCGGTTCTCCTTTACCATATCGCCCTCCAGGCTTGTGAATATTTCGATAAGATGCTCCTCAATCACGGGTACTCGGTACTCGTGGTTGACAATATCCGACGAAAGCCCCGAGGCGTTGCCCAACTTCTTGCATATATTCTCGTAGGCACTGCAAATGCTCATCACAACGCTGTGAAGATACACGTTCGACGCGCCCTTGTTTCGGCGGAAAACGTCCTGTATGAGCTTTCTTATACCGTCATAATTTCTCAGGTAAACGTATTCCGTCATATTGCGCTCAAAGTCAATGGGCATATAAATTCTTTGGTTTGTTTCGGTCAAATCCCGCTTTATATAAATACAGTTTTCCTGACTGCTGTCGCCGCAGTCTATCGCTTCGGCGGCATCGCGATACGCCTCGTGCAAATCCATAATCTGCTCGCAAATATCGCTCACGCCGAACGCGAGGAATATGCCATATCTTTCAACCACGGTCTTTTGCAGCTTGAGCAAGAGCGAAACCGTCCTGTGATAGTTCAAATCATCGCCGTTCAAAATCAATGTACAGCCGTTTTGCTGATTATATACCACCTTGCAAATAACGTCATTCTCGGAAAGGAAAAGCTCCTCAACGTCCGCCTCTTTTATGTCGGCAATTCTGCCTCTGACAACCGCAACGCGGAACAAATCGTACTCAAACAGAGTGTCGATGTTCTCGGAGTAAAATCCGCTCTGCAAAATGCCCGACAAAAACTCCTTTTCGCCCGACTGCTGTTCCTTTTCCATAAGAAAATCTATTGTCTCCGAAATCGCCTCAAGCTCGGTGGTTCCGTTGCCGAGCGTCAGCATATAGTTGTCTATAATGTCCGAAATCGGAGTGTAGTACTGCTTAACAAATCGGAAGCACAGCATCATACAGATTATCAGCATTAAAGAGATGAGGAGCAGAAAAGCGTTTTTCATAAAGCTGAGATTTTGGACTATCTTTCGGTCGTTTAAAACCGAGATATATGACCAGTCCTGAAACTCGGACTCCCGAACCACCATAGTCTGCCTGCTGCGGGATTGCTTGCCGTCAATCAGGCTCTTGTCAAACACACTGCCGTCTATGCCGAGCATAGTGTCAAAATCGCTGTTGACGATATAGGTATGGGCGTACTCGTCTATCGTGTCGCTTTTAAGCATATCCTGTATCTGAGTGCCGTCGATAAACACTATCATCTTATAATTTTTTGCCCTGCTGTAACTTATACCGGTGTAAAAAACCAGCGTTGAGTTTTGCCCCTGCTTTACAGGGAAATAGTCAAATGTGCGGTTCGTATCAATACTCACGCGAATTTCCTCGGGCAATAATGTGGTGTTTTCCCGAATTTTGCCGACAAGCGCATCCTTGGTGCAGGTTCCGTCGTTAGTCACGACAAGAGGCTGCTCCGCGTCATAAACAGCCGCGTATTCAACCATAGGACACGCCGCCATCATATATATCAAATCCTTGGTGAGCTGCATCTGTTTGTTTACGCTGTCTCCGTAGCCGTCGCCGTTTAGCTCATCGGTCTCGTCCAGAAACTTATGCATATTCTTTTTGACGTCCAGCAGTTGAACGTCGATTTGCTTACTGATATAAGAGAGATAGTTCTCGGCGTTTTCCATCTGCTGTTGTATAAAAATGGGCTTCAAATAAAAATAAATACTGACGTTAAACAGCAGAATTATAAGCAGGATACCCAAATATCCCGCCAACATACGAATTAAAATCGGCTTTGCCCGAAGATTGTGATATAACCGTTTTATTGAGTTAAGCCGCTTTTCTTTCATCTTCTCTCTCCCATACCATTTATTTTTGATTTACGCTTTTAATCCCGCCGGAGGCGCTACAATAAATGTATTTACATTTATTGTAGCACAACTTTGCGGTAAATGCAAAATGCGGATTTACATCCAAATAGAATTCCTCCGCGTCTGCGGGAGGCATGTACCTCTTAATTCTTTCGGTAGGGGCCCTAAGGGTCCCTACCGAAAGCGTTGCAGCTTTACTGAAAAAATCCGCATTTTTCAGTCGTTTTTTATCAGTCGTAAATCACTACCGTCTGACAAACCTTTCTCGAAACGTGCGCGAATACTCCTTCTCGGTTCAAATAATCCGAGAGGTCGTTCACGTTGAGTACCTCCAGACGATTCCTCTCGCGGTTCAGGCGGTAAACCTTGGGTCTGCCGCACACGACACTGCTCTCCTTTGCGCCGAGCTTCAAAGTCAAAATTTGCGTGCTTTGTCTGCTTATGGTTCCGTAATAGGTTTCAAAGGTCGGAAATTCGGTGTAGCCGCTTCCGCCGCCGCTGACAAGCTGCTTATATTCCTCGGGCGCGTACTTTTGCACAAACACGGGTCGGAAAACCGAAATATATCCGTCTATGTTGGTGGAAATCTGAATTACGTCTCCCTTTTGCAAATCTCCGAGCGTAACGTTTTGGAAATCGTCAGGAACGTTTTTGCTGTCGGAACCGTCGCCGCGGCGGGTGCTGACCGCCTCGCTGTCCACCGGAGTTTCGCAAAGCTGTCCGTCCTTGTAGTAGCGCAATCCGTCAATCGGGTTACCGTCCTTATCGGTCGTGGTGTAAATTTCGTCTATCACACACACTCCGTTGTCCGCGTTTACGAGCGACGCGCCCCGCTTTTGCATTTGAACCATAATTTTCGGGATATGGGTGTCCGCATCCAAATCGTAAAATATCATATCCGAATACTTGGTGTCGTTTGCAAAGGTCTTGGGAGCCGTCGATACGCTGCACTCACGCTCGTTAATATCATTCTCCGCATTGAGTGATATTATCATAATCGGAGTGTCTTCCTCGGTGCAAAACAGGCTGTCTCCGTCCGAGAACACGTTATCCTTATATCGCATCTCTTTGTCGCTTATGTCTTTGCTGAATTCCTCGGTGTCGTAAATCGGGTTCGCGGCGGTCGTATTGTCCGCCGCAGTCCAGATGCCGCGCACCTCTCCCGCGGAATTGAACTGAATTTTAATAAGCTGCCTTACCGCAAGAGCTTGGTCTACCGCCTCAATATTGGTTCTGACGTCGTTAAAATTAACCTTGCTGTCCACGACCTTTTCCACTATTTCTCCGTTAACGGTCAACAGCTTCATCCTTAGGGTCGGAGAAATGCTGTCGTTATACGCCTTCGCAAGCAAAAACGCATAATTTCGGCTCGTCGATGTATATTCGGCATACACTATATATCCGAACGCATCAAGATAGAAAGTGCCTTCCTTGCCGACCTCCAGCTTCTTTCCGGAATAGTATTCCGAAACGGGGTAAGCCATATCGTCAATGGCGTACTTATCGTCGCTGACCTCGGTAACCGTTCCCGTCAGCACCTCGTTTGAAACTATTATATTGACAAACATTCCGTCCTCGCTCGCGGCAATCGAAACAATATCGTTCTCCGCAAGCTCGTCAATATCGACCTTTTTATCCTTTTTTAAAATGGTATATTGTATCTCGGAGTCCTCTAAGTTTGTCGGCGATGTGTTGTTTTTGTAGTATATTGTCTTGGTTATTTCGCTGACCGACTGAACCACCCTGCTCTCATATGAGTTAACTATTATCACCGAAAGCGCGCCGCCGTCCATAACAAGCGTAACGTCGCCCTCTTTCGGCTGAAGAGTCTCAGACGAAAACGAGAACTTTGCCTTGCCGTTATATACGAGTGTCACGTCGGAAGGAATACTTACCGAACGCTTTTTACCGTTTTCCCAATACACAAACGAGGTTTCGGTTGTAGAGGGCTGTACGTCCTCAGCCTTTACCGAAATAGTCTTTTGGCTCGATATAGGCTCATAATACAGCACCGTTTGCACGGGGTCGGTGTCGTCTGTTTTGACATATGCGTGTACCGTAAGTCCCAGCTGTGTATCTATATCGGTCTTTCCGACATAATACAGCGTGTCTCCTATGACAACCTGCCCCTGCTCTATCTCATAGTCTCCGTCGAGGTTTACCAGATGATTGGCGCGTACCATACCGCGAACATCTGCGATATGGAGATAATCGGTCAAAATCGTACTGCCCTGACTGACGTTATAGTACTGATTGCCGTAATAGGTCTGCTTCATAAGGTCTATGTTCAGACAATTACACAGCATTTTTGCCACCTCGCCGCGCGTCAGTTCCCTGCCGTACGGCAGTTCCATATCGCGCATAACGCCTATTTTGTTTCCGACCGATATATACCCCTCGGCATATCCGCCCTCGTCCTCCGCTGGGTATGTATATCCCAAAATCGATACCAGTATCTTTACGGCTTCCTCCGTTATTATTGTGTCGTCGGGTCTGAATCTGCCGTCGGGGTCACCGCTCAGGTAACCCATAGCCACCGCCGTTTGGATATATTCATACGCCCAGTTGCCGCTGTTTACATCCTCAAAAGTCACTTCGGAGGAAATCGGCTGTAAATCCAACATCCTGCAAATCATAGCCGAAAATTCCCCTCGGGTCACATTCTTTTCCAAATTCATATTTCCCGAGCCCGAGCCTTCCAGAATTCCCAGCCCGACCAGCAAAGATACCTCGCTGTCGTAATTTCCGCCGTCGGCGGAAGCGATTATGCCAAAGCCGAAGCTCGTCAGAACAAGCGCCGTCGTCAGCAAAACACAAATACCTTTACGTAATCTCGTCATCCTTTTCCCTCCTACTTCAAATTCATCAATTCATAAATGACCTTTGCCGCCATAGCGCGGTTTGCGCTCTCAAGCGGAGCAAAGCTGCCGTCGCCCATACCGTTCATAATGCCCGCGCGCTGTAATCTTATAATCGCGTCAACCGCGTACTGCGCTATTTCATCAGAGTCGCTGAACGCCGTCTCCTCTTTTTCGAGAGGAAGCTCTATGCCCGCCGCATCAGCCGCGCGAACCATCATAACTCCCAAATCCTCACGAGTAATTTCGTTATTCACGCCAAAGGTTCCGTCACCCATACCGTTTATGATTGAAAGCTGCTGAGCCGACGCGATATACGGATAAAATTCGTCCGTCTCGGATACGTCGGTGAAATCGGCTTTCGCTCCGTCGATGATGAGCCCCAAAGCTCCGATAAGGATTTTTGCAAACTGACCTCTGGTTACATACTCCAAAGGAGCAAACCTTCCGTCGCCGACGCCGTTTATAACTCCCTGCTCGGACAGCGCCGTTATAGCTTCCTCAGCCCAGTTTACTCCCTGCAAATCGGTAAATACCGCTTTGCTTTCGTCGGTTCCGATGCTCTGCGTCGGCAGAGATGTACTGCCGCCCGACGGTTTTACAATGCCGCCGCCCGCGGGAGCGGAACCGCCGCCTCCGCCCGAGCTTGTGCCTCCGCCGCTCGGCGAAGTACCGCCGCTCGACAAGCCTCGGATAGTGCTGTTCAAAAAGCTCTGCAGCTCCGCCGCCGAGGTGAGGTCCTTTTTAAGCAGGGCGAGATATACCTTTTCTTTGTTGCTCTTACTCAATGCGTTGAACGCTCTCAAATCGGTTTTAAGCTGAGCTGCCGCAAATTCAAAGTTCGCGGCTATATTGGCTCTGGTCGAACCGTTGAGTACGTCCAGTATATCCCGCTCGCTTGATACGCTCACCGTAATGACGTTGGACTCGCCCTCAGACATAAAGCCGTCGGTCGCCTTTATCATAAGAGTATGCTTGCCGACGCTCATACTGCCGCCCTTCAGCATCGCGGTATACTTGTTTGCGTTTTGTTCCGTCTGCTCAAATACCGTCTCGGACGGCACTCCGTCGATATACAGAGTTACCGAGCGGATGTCGTCTTCCTTATCCTCAATTGTGGCGGTCAACGTAACGTCCGCATCCTCCATAACCATACCATCGTTGGGAAGCTCGTCCAGCACTATTACGGGAGCGCTGTTCGGAACATAGCCGAATGTCTCTATTTCGCGCAGACGATATGCGTAGTTGCCGGGCAGCGAAACAAATTTTATCTTGCTCGTTTCAATCTCGTCAAAGCTGAATCTGACCACTTTATCATCCTCGGTCAGTCCGCCGAAGCTCTTTTCAACTTTGGTTCCGGGAATGAGTTCGAAGCTGCCGTCCGCCTTTTCGTACTCAAACTGATACAGGAACGGAACCTCGGCGGTATTGTTGGGCTTATTGCTCTCTATATTAACCTCGGCAGGGTCTCGTCCTATATAACCGCTGTAAAGCGTTATGCCGTTTAAGCGGTAATTATCGGGGAACGAAATGGTCAAATACGAGCCGGGTGAGCTATCGGCGTTGATGTACCATTTATTGCTTCCGATGTCGCTGTTGGTCTTATTGTCAATTACCGCGCTCGGATTTGAGCTGGTGTCGCTTCCGTTTTTGCTCGCGGTCGCAACAAACGTATTGTCATATTCTACCTTGGGATAGTCTATGGTTTTAACTATGCTCTTTTTCTGCACCGTGCCGTCGGACGCTACCGCTTCCGCAATAATTGAGTTTACGCCCGGCTCTGCGATAGCCTCCGCGCTGTATATACCGTCGGCAGACGGCTCAAATCCCGCGATAGTCCTTTCGTTGATGTAAATATTGACGCGGCTCAGCATCTTTTTCGCGTCGATGACCGTCGCCCTTATCGTGAACTTTTCGTTCGGCTTAAGTTCCTCCGACTCGGCCGGCGACTCTATGGTGATTTCAAACAGCGCGTCGGAATTTGGTTCAGCCGTAAACTTCACGGGCTCCGACGTCACCGTCTTATCCGTGTTATATGTCACCGTCGCGGTAATGCTGTGACTGCCCTCGGCAACCGCGGGCATCGTGTACTCATACTTTCCGCCGCTGAGCGCGCCCGCGCCGAGAAGTACGCTGTTGTCAAAAAATTCAACCTTGTCTATCGTGTTTCCGTTGTCGGTTACAGCCGCGCTCAGCACCACGTTATCGCCCGCCGTCACATTTCCTACGGAGTCAAGCGTAATTTCGGGGTCGGGCAGTTGAGGCTCGGCAATTTCAACGCCGTAGACCTCAATCTCGCGAATGCGTATGCCATCCGAGCCCTGCTCATCCGCTCGGTTGTTCGCGACCTTGGAGACAATCTTAACGTGCCACGCGTCTACTTCTTCGCTCAACGGTACTGTTACCAGTCCGAGAGGCGCACCGCTTACCGTCTCCGCCTTTATATAATCGGTAAGGGAGGTCGTATCTGCGTCTTCCTTATCGCTGTACCAAACCTCAAAATCGGTCAGCTTGTCCTTACTCGATGTGTTTATGTCGTTGTATCCGCTGTAAACTTTTACCGCGTTTATCTTTCCGTGCTTCAATAATTTCAGGTCAGCCCACGCGTCCAGCGTTTTAGCTTTGCCGACAAACCATTTGTCGGTGCCGCTGGTTTTGGTCGTAACGCCGTCGGTCAGCGACGCGCCCGAGCTGTTGCCGCTGTCCGCCTCGCTGCTCGTAACTGCCGCGCCGAGCGCAATATTCATGCCGGTCGGCTCGATAGGCTTAGGAAGTGCCGTAAACTCAACAGCCTCGGACGTAACCGTCTTATCGGTGTCGTACGTCAGCGTCGCGGTAATGCTGTGCGCGCCCTCTGAAACGTCCGGCATCGTGTACTTATACTTTCCGGCGCTGAGTTCGCCCGTGCCGAGCAGTACGCCGCTGTCGAAAAATTCAACCTTGTCTATCGTATTTCCGTTCTCGCTGACAACCGCGCTCAGCACTACACTATCGCCCGCCGTCACGCTTCCTATGGGGTCAAGCGTAATTTCGGGGTCGGACACCTGCGAGTCAATAATTTCGGTGCCGTAGACCTCGACCTCGCGAATGCGTATGCCGTCCGAGCCCTGCTCGTCAACTCGATTGTTCTCAACCTTGGAGACAATCTTAACGTGCCAAGCGTCTACCTCTTCGCTCAACGGTACCGTTACCAGTCCGAGGGGCGCGCCGGTCACCGTCTCCGCCAGCTTGTAATCGGTAAGAGAAGTCGGGTCTGCATCCTTTAAGTCGCTGTACCAAACCTCAAAGTCGGTCAGCTTGTCCTTACTCGAAGTGTTTATATCGTTGTATCCGCTGTAAACCTTTACCGCGTTTATCTTTCCGTGCTTCAATAATTTCAGGTCTGCCCAAGCGTCCAGCGTTTTTGCTTTTCCGACAAACCATTTGTCGGTGCCGCTGGTTTTGTCGGTAACGCCGTCGGTCAGCGACGCGCCCGAGCTGTTACTGCTGTCTTTCTCGCTGCTCGTAACTGCCGCGCCGAGCGCAATATTCGTGCCTGTCGGCTCGATAGGCTTCGGAAAAGCCGTGAACTCCACAGGCTCCGATGTCACCGTCTTATCGGTATCGTATGTTACCGTCGCGGTAATGCTGTGCGCACCCTCTGACACGTCGGACAGAGTATACTCGTACTTGTCGCCGTTTAACTCGCCCGCGCCGAGCAAGTCCGAATTATCAAAGAACTCTACTTTGTCTATCGCGTTCCCGTTGTCGGTAACAGCCGCCTTTAAGGTTACGCTGTCGCCCGCGATAACGTTTCCTATCGGTTCTGCCGCAACTGTCGGCTTTGCCCTGACCGTAAAGCTGACCGCCGCGGAAATTACCGTCTTGCTTTCTCCGTAGGTGACCGTGGCGGTAATTTTGTGCGTGCCGACAGACGGAGCTTCCCACTCATAGGTATATTTGCCGTCCGAAGAAGATACCGCCGTGCCTATAAGCTCGGTGATATTTTCAAAGAACTCCACCTTTTCAATGACGTTCCCGTTGTCGGTAAGAGCTGCACTGAGCGTTATGCTGTCACCCTCCGAAATATCCGAAATATCGTCAACGACTATTACGGGAGCGTCGGGTTCTGGCGGAGCCTGCACCGCAAAGGTAACAGCGTCCGAGGTCACCGTCTTATCCGTGTCATAGGTTACCACCGCCGTAATGCTGTGACCGCCTTCCTCGGCGTTTTCAAAGGTGTATTCATACTTATCGACGTTCAGTGTTCCGTCTCCCAGACGTGTATCGTTATCGTAAAATTCCACCTTATTTATCGTATTGCCGTTATCGGTAACCGTCGCCTTCAAGGTTACGCTCTCGCCTGCGGTTATGTTGTCTATCTCGTCAACCGTAACGGCGGGAGGGATTACCTCCTTTCCGTAGACCTCTATCTCCAAAATACGGAACATATTTGTGCTGCTGTTTTCCATTTTTGAAACCAGGCGTATATGGCCCGCGCGCACTGCTTCGTCCAAAGCTATCGTCCACGGATTTTCGGTCGCGCCGGTCACCGTTTTAATCGTAGTGTAGTCTCCGTCTCCGACCGAGTCGGTCTTTCCGCTGTACTGAACCTCAAAGCTCTGAAGCGTCTGAGTCCTCGGAGTACTCATACCGTGATACAAAACGACCTTATCAACGTCGCACAAGCCGCCGAGGTCGATGTCGAAATAAACTCCGTTCGTCTTGTTCTGGTCTACAAACACAACATTACTGCCCGTGGTCTGATTTTTCACACCGTCCAAAAGCACCTCAGGTCCTCCGTTTGCGGAGCTGTAATAGCTCGCGGTCGCCGTCTTTCCCGCAGCGACGTTTGTACCCAAATCATCAAATTCGGCTGTAAATATCATCGGAGCCGAAACGAGGGTTTTATCCGTATTGTACGTCAGCTTAGCGGTGATGTTGTAGCTTCCCGCCGCCTTCTCCAAAGTATACTCATACTTTCCGCCGTTTTCCGAGCCTTCTCCCAAAAGCTCAGCACCGTTATAAAACTCCACTTTATCTATGGAATTTTCGTTCGCCGTAACGGTCGCACTCAGAGTGACATCGGTTCCCGCCGACGCGCCGGTCACGGGAGTTACCGAAATTTCGGGGTCTTTGGGTTCATCTTCAACTTCGAGCTTGGTTCCCATTACCTCTATCTCGCGAATACGAAACATCGTTGTGCATTTGGAGACAATTCGTATATGTGTCGCGCAAACCGTCTCGCCAAACGTCACGGTGTAGGGATTTTCGCTTACTCCCGTTTCGGTCTTTAAGGTCTGATACTCGTCTCCCGTTTTGCCGAGATACTGTACCTCAAAATCCGTCAGTCTGTCCGAACCGCTGTTCATACCGTGGTACAGAACCATACTGCTTATATTTGCCAGCCCCAAATCAATATCCGCATAAGCTCCCGCCGATGCCTGAGCCGCGCTGGCAACCCATACATAGTTTCCTGTTGTCTGGTCCGTAACTCCGTCAGTCAACGCTTCGGGAGCTCCGCTGGCTTGTGCGCTTACCGTAGCGGGTCTGCTAAGCGCCACGTTTTCAACCTTCGGCGCGGGGTCTCCGCCCGCCTCGACGCCGTAAAGCTCTATTTCAAGAATACGGAAATCGTAATTGCCTTCAAGCGTGGTAAACTTAATCTTATCCGTTTCAACCTCGTCAAACTCAAATGTAACGTTATGGTCGGCTGAGGTCAAACCGTCAAAGGTCTTATCAACCTTTGTGTTCGGAATAAGCTCAAACGCTCCGCCCTCATTCGCGTACTCAAACTGATACTTAAACGGAATTTCAGCCGTATTATGAGACGACTTATTATCTTCCGTATTAGCGGTTGCGGGGTCTCTTGAGGGATAGCCGCTTATCAGCGTTATTTTATCAATTTTATACTTTTTGGGCAGAATTATGGTTAAATTTGCCCCCGTGAGCTTGCTTCCTGCCACATACCATTTAAACGCACCGGTCGTATTATTGCTTACGTTATCGATTACGGCGTTTGAATTGGATGAGCCGTCGCTTCCCTGATCAGACGCCTCGGTCGTTGCTCCGACCGCCTGACAATCAATCTTCGGATATTCCGACGCCGCCGCGACGGAGGGCACAACTATAACGCTGAGCATTACCGCCGCCGCCAAAATAATCGAAAGAACACGTTTTATACCTCGCATACTGCAAAATTCCTCCCTTCCGCAGAAGCGCTTTTATTTTATGTTATTCATTTTTTCTTTATAGGAAGCGTACGCGTCGGCATAAATCTTTTCAAGCTCCGCGCCGCCCTGACTTCTTACCTGCTCAACAAACGAGTCAAACTCGCTCATGGGTCTTTCTCCCGTCACAAATGCAACCACGCCCTCGTTAACCAGAGTGTCCGTTACCATTCTTATCTCCTCTATTCTGTCCGACTGCTCCTCAGTGAACGTAAGCGCGATTTTGTAGTCCGTCTCATAGCCCTCGACGTTCTCGCTGTAACCCTGAATGATTTTGTTAAGCTCGTCGGGAACCTCTATAACGCCGTTATCCTTTTCAATACGCATAATTCGGTTGTGATTGAGTCCGAGCGTATTCATCGGGTCGACCGTTCCTTCGGGGTTATACGAAGCTTTCATTTCGGGAGTGTAGCGGTATCTGCCGTCCTCATCAATCGTGTAATGCTTGCCCTCTAAGCCCCACTGGATTTCCGTCTGTGCCTCGTCGCTGTATGCCCAGTCGACCATTTGCAGGATACGTCCCAGATGCTTTGTGTTTGCCGAAATACCCCACGAAGTCCACAGTCCCAGAGTCTCCGAGTAATTCAGTCGCTTATAAGGATAGCTCTCCGATATGAGAGGGTCAATTAAAGTTGTGTTGTACTTTGTGTCATTCGGGTGGAGCTTGCTGTAAGAGTCCTTAAGAGTATATGCTCTCTTAGGCCAGTCAAGCGTAAACACGCCCGAGCCGTTTAAGAACTTCTCCTGCCATTGCTGCTCGGAAGCCGTAAAGAATTCCTTATCCAAAATTCCGTCCTTCCAAGCCTGCGAAAAATCAGTCATCATCTCTTTGAATCCGGCGTTCATGGGTCCGAATTCAAATGTGTCATTCAGCTTGTTGTAGAACATCGTGTCGCTGGTGTTGTAGCCGACTCCGAACGCTTTGAGGAAGGTCATCTTCTCACGGTTTACAATGCCAACCGTTTCGGGGTGCGCCGCCTTGATTTTGCGAAGCGCGGCAAACAGCTCCTTATACGTTGTCGGGGTCGGAATGTTAAGCTCGTCCAGATAATCCTGACGAATTATGGGCGTCCACTTGTAGTCCTTCTTGTCGGGTGCAAATCTCGGCAGAGAGTATATGTGACCGTCGTCCGCCATAGCCGAAATTTTGTTGGTTTCGTCCTCCTCAAGATACTTAACGAAGTTCGGCAGATAGTCGAAATATTCGTCCAGCGCAACAAGCGCGCCCTTTGGTCCTATCAGCTTTGCGCGCTCTGCGGGCAAAGGCGAAATTATGTCGGGCAATTCGTTTGAAGCAATCAAAAGATTGAGCTTCTCAAAATGGGACTGGTTGTTGTTAAGAGAAAACTTGATGTCGATATTGAACTTCTCCTTTACCAGTTCCTTAAAAACAAATTCCGAACCGTCGCCGCTGGTATTGTTGAGCAGCATCATATCAATACTGATTGGAGTGGAGGTATCCATATCCGCGGAAATATCCTCGTTCTCATTCCCGCATCCGGCAAATACCCCCGCCGTCATAACCGCCGCCATGGATAAACCGATAATTTTTTTCCGAAGTTGTTTCATAATACTTTTCCTTTCTTTATATTTTAAATTTAAAATTATTTATAAAATTTTTAACCCTTTACCGCTCCGAGCATAACGCCCTTTACAAAGTGCTTTTGCACAAACGGATAAACGCACAAAATCGGAATCATCGCTATGACTATCGAAGCCGAGGTAATCATTTCGCTCGTCATCATAGTCTGTCCCAACGCCTCCGACGCGCCTCCCGAAAGGTCGCTCGCGTTCTGGCTTAAGATAAGGTTTTTCAGAATAATCTGAAGCGGATATTTATCCGCATCCTTCAGATATATCATAGGGTTGAAATAACCGTTCCACAAGCCGACGGCATAAAACAGAGAAATTGTCGCAACCACGGGCTTTGAAAGCGGAAGCACTATTTTTGTAAAAATCTGAAAGTCGTTCGCGCCGTCCAGCTTGACCGACTCAAACAGCTCCTCGGGAAGCCCCTGCATATACGTTCTCGTTACAATCATATTGTAGGTACTTATCGCCGTCGGCAGTATGATTGCCCAAATGGTGTTATAAATATGAAGCTCCTTCACAAGCAGGAAGCTCGGAACCAGACCGCCGCTGAAAAACATCGTAAACAGTATCAAAAAAGAAATCTGTTTCCTTGCGAACAGGTTGGGGCGCGAAAGACAATACGCAAGCATAGTAGTCAAAAATACGCTCAGAACCGTTCCCGTAACCGTATATACGATAGTGTTTTTATAGGACGACCAAAAATATGTGTCCGATATAACCTCCTTATATGCGTCGAAGTTTAATCCTTTCGGGAATATCGTAACCATTCTCGCCTGCACAAATTCCGCGGAGCTGAGTGATATAGCAAGCACATACAGCAGCGGATAGAGAGTAACCGCAACAACCAGAAGCATTACAAAGCCGTTAACAATGCGAAATATCGTCTCGCCTTTTCCTTTTTGCCGTACCATTCAAATTCTCCTTTCCTTACCACAGGCTCGCGTCGGTAAGCTTTTTGCTCACCGTGTTGGTAATCAAAATCAAAATCATCGATACGATAGAGTTCATAAGCCCGACCGCCGTACCGAAGCTGTAATTGGCTTGCGAAACGCCCACGCGGTAAACATAGCTTGAAATAATGTCCGCCGTTTTGTAAATACCGGGGTTATACATCATAATGACCTTTTCGTATCCTACCGTCAGCAGATTACCGACCTTTAAAATAAGCAACGTTATAATAGTCGGGCTTATTGCGGGAAGAGTTATGTGCCACATACACCTAAAGCGTCCCGCGCCGTCCAGATGAGCCGCCTCGTAAAGTCCGGAGTCCACCGAAGACAAAGCCGCAAGGTATATAATGGAGCCCCAACCGAATTCCTGCCATATCGTGGAGGAAATATACAGCGTCCTGAACCATTCGGGGCGCATAAAGAAATTTATGGACTCGCCGCCGAGGCTCATAATCATCCTGTTGACAACGCCGGTCGAGGGCGACAGCATAGACTGCATCATACCCACAACTATAACTACCGATACAAAGTGGGGCAGATAGCTGACTGTCTGTACCACTCTTTTGAACCACTTGTTCATAACCTCGTTGAGGAACAGAGCAAATATAATAGGTATAGGGAAGTAAAATATCAAATTATATAAGCTCAGCAGCAACGTGTTTTTTATCAATCTAAAAGCATACGGACCTGCGAAAAAGTTTTTAAAGTTGGTCAATCCGACCCACGGGCTTCCCATTATGCCCTTAACTATGTCAAACTTTTTAAACGCTATAATCACGCCGTACATAGGCATATAATGAAATATGAAGTAGTAGGCGAGGCACGGAAGTATCATAAAGAAAAGATACTTTTGCTCCGACCAGAGCTTACTGAGTTTGCTCTTTCTCATCAGATTGGTGTCCGAAGCCGTTTTTGCAGTTTTCATAACATCTGACCCTCATTCATCTTTCTTATTATTTTTTCTTGTAAACCTTAAATTCCATTTCGATATTTCGCACATTTCCGGTTCCCTTTATAACAAAGTCCGAATTCTTTTCAGCCTTGTGCTCCAACGCCAGGTTATCCTTGAACATCTGCACGCGGCACTGCTCCCAGCCGTATGTTATCTCCTGCCTTATATCGGCAACGACCGAAAAGTCGCCCTGAGTCGTTCCTATTTTTTCGGGCAGGGGACGGTTGCAGTCCGCCGTTATCTTAAAGGTCTGGTCGGTATTGCCCAAATACTGCATATAAAGCATAGCGTCAAAATAATTGTCGCGCAGTTTTGCGGCGGTCGCCTCGTCCACCGTAAGATAAACTCCGCTGTTCATATTGTAAACCTCGGTGTCACTGCTCTCTACCGACGCCCGCTCCTCGTACAGCTTCAGCTCACGCAGCTTTACTCCGCGCTCGCCGTCATCAAATACAAAGCGAACTTTATCCGCAGTCACAGGGCTGTTGAAGTTCCGGCGAAGCTCGGTATTGCTCTTGGGGTTGCCGACTATTTTTCCGCCCGGGATATTCTCCCATTTGCCGTCCTTCATATACTGCACACAAACGTTCTCTATCGCCCATGTGCCGTCGCTCATACCCGAATATATGTCGGTTCCCATTATTCGATGCTCTCCCTGCAGGTCTATCTCCAGCCAGTAGCTGTCGTCGTTGGTTTTGGTGAGCCACATAGAGCTGTCCGAATCAAGACCGTCAACCGCCTTTTCCGCCTTACCCTGTTCAAGCTCGTTGCTTGCGGAGACAGGCTTATTTTGCGCTATCTCCCTGCCGCGCAGTTCAAGGAACGAGGTATCTTCTTTTACGACCTCATCAGGGTTTCCGGCTTCATATACCATAAGCTCTCTCACTCTGACGCCGCGGGCACCGTCATCGCTGACAAAGCGCAAACTCGTGGTCGTGACAGGCTCGGAAAACGTCCAATGCAAATCTGTATTGGTCTTGCTGTTTCCGGTCACCTCAGTTCCCGGAATGGTTACCCACTCTCCGTCCTTCAGATATTCCAAGCGCGCCGTTTCGAGCGCCCAGCTTCCGTCATCCTTACCGGTATAGACATCCGCCGCAACAACGGTATATTCGCCCGCCAAATCTATCTCAGCCCAATAGCTGCTGTTGTTTTGGGAAGAAATCCATCGCGAATCGTCGGACACCACGCCGTCCACCAGATTGGAGATTGGTCCCGTGGAAAGTGCATCGTTGCTCTTGATGCTCTTGTTTTTCACGACGTTCTTACCTTTGACTGTCTCGCGCGGCTTTACGCTGTCGGGGTCGGTGAGGTTCGGGTCGGCATATACCTTGATTTCGCGCAGGCGCACGCCTATCGCGCCGTCGTCACAGACAATTCTGACCTTGGATGTGGTTACGCTCTCGTCGAACGTCCAGAACAAATCCGTATTTGTTTCATCGTTGCCCTTTACAGAAGCTCCCAGAATATCCACCCAGTCGCCGTCTTTATAATATTGCAGTTTAACATCTCTGAGCCCGTATGTACCGTCCATTTTACCCGTATATAAGTCGGCTCCGACCAGGACAAATTCGTTTTGCAAATCAATGTCCAGCCAATAGCTGTCCTTACTCTGAGAAGAAATCCATCGCGAGCTGTCCGCAATCACGCCGTCTACCGCGTTCTTTGCGCGTCCCTCCGATAAATCGTCATTCGTGCTTACCGGCTTGCCGTTTGCAACTTCTATGCCCTTTGAGCTGTCGTCGACCTTCTGCTCCTCATAGGATGTAACCTTTAAATTGCCGGCGGGAACGCTTACGGTTATGTTTTCGATTTCCATATCGTTCTCGCACGCCTTCTGCAAGGACTCCGCCTTTTCGATAAGGGCGTCTGCGGCAGAGTACGCACGTTTGGAGACCGCGAGTGCCGCCGCGTCGAGCAGTCCCATCATATCTTCTGTGTCAAAGCCTATCTTCTCCAGCTTCTCGGTGTACTTTTTAGCCTCAAAAATCTTCTGCGGGATTTTCAGTCCGTCCTTCGCGTATTCATCGGTCTGCTTTTCACGGAAGCGGGTCGCATATTCCAAAGTTGTCTCCAATTCTCTGTATCCGTTTTTAACGGTCGGTTCGATTTCGTGACCCTCGGTGAAGTCCGACCACGAGGCTATGAACATTACATCAATCACGTCTTTGTTTTGATTGTAGTAATCCCATTGCCAGCGGTACACCTCTCCGTCCTCGCGGTCAAAGCCGGTGAATTTGCCCGTACCCCAGCCCGCACAGGCACGGTTGTCAAAGCCCGGAGTTACAACCGCGGTGTTCACGTTTACCTTTTGACCCGAGTCCCACAGCGCCTTATAGGTCTGCGCGTAATTTTTTACATCCTCAAAGCTCGCATAGTTGTCAAAATACGGGTATGTATCATCCATGGGACGCACGCGCGGCACTATCCAACTGTGAACGTCCACACCGGCGTCTCTCCATTCCTGCGTGGTCTTTGCCGCGTCCGAGAATGTTACGCTGCCGCCGTTATACGTTCCCGAAAGTCCCGTGCGGCGGATATAATACGGCTCGCCAAGCCCTGCGGGGTAGTTATATTCGGCTTGGATTATTTTTTTCATTTCCGCTGCGGTCGGACCGCCGCCGAACAGGAATATCACAGGATGTCCGCCCAGGTTCGCTCCCGTTGACGTGCCGTACACCTCGTCCAAAAGATACTGCACGCTTGTCTCAAAATATTTCAGCTTATCCTCGCGCGTCTTTATTTCGGGACGATAAGCCTTTACCCAGTCATAGTCCACAAGCCAGCTGTCGCACCAGTCCGCGCCGACCTCCATATCATACTTTTTCGCCTGCTCCATAAAAGCCTTGGTCAACACGGTGTTGCCGTACTCGGGAAATCCGAAGTCAACCATAAATCCGTCAATATTCGCAATTTTGGCGAGAAGTATTTTGTATTCGACATAATCGGGGTCTATTTCGGACTGCATACCGACTATCGGACCTCCGTTCACGTTTGCTAGGTTGTGAACTCCGTTCTCGTCGATAAGATCTGCGCTGTAATTTATGTGGTCTTTGCCCGTCGCCGACTGAGACGAGTCCGCATACTGATTCCATGTGGCAAGGTCGCCGTCGTGTTCTCTCGTTCTTCTGAAGCCGTGATACAGCGCATATACCTTTTTGCCGTTTCCGTTGTCCTCAGTCGGGGCGGAGCGAGTAATATTCACTGTTCCGCTCTCCTGCTCCCAATCCACCTGCGCGCCCAGCGCCTCGCTTACAAAGCGAAGCGGTACATAAACTCGGTCGTTTTGCAAAACCGGCTCCGCGTCAAGCGTCAGTTTCTGATTGTTAGCAGTTACGTCCGACGAATTTACGGTAAGCACAGCCGCGTTCGCTTTGTCCGTGACTGTAACCGTCTTTGCATCCTCAAACCACTCGACATCCGCGCCGAGCTCTTCTGAGACAAAACGCACGGGTACCATAACCCGCCCGTTTTGGTTGTACGGCTGTTCGTCGGGGAAGGACACCCGTTTACCGTTCACTATGACCGATACGGTTTCCCCCTGTGCCAATACCGCGCAACTCATTGTGCAAAGCACCATAACCATTGTTAATACTGCCGATAATATCCGTTTCATTTCTCTCTCCCTTTCTTTAGGCTTTTTCATAAATATCAAATTCCGCCGCTATGTTTCTCACCGTAACATTTCCGCGGAATAATAAGTTCGGTTGCTTGTCCCAAGCCGTGTTAGACCCGTAAAGTCTGACTTTGGCTCGCCGCCATTTTTTTGTATTGTCGGTTGTTATACTGCAAACCGTCGGGAATTTTCCCTCCGTTCTCACCTCGAACGAGCCGAAGCCCTCATCTAAGTATTCAAACGTCAGATACCCGTCAAACACGCTTTTGCATATGCGCTCCGCCTGCTCCTTCGGCATTTTAAATTCTGCTCCGTCGTAGCAGACCGTGCCTTCGGTTCGACGAGTTTTCTCCGTCACTTCAATATCTCTTATCACCAATCCCGCCGCGTCGCTGCTTTCGATACGCAACCGATTTGCGGTTTTGCCGCACGATATTTTAATATCCCGCTGTTTATTGCAGTCCGAGTGCCAAACCGTCTCCATATTCTCGGGCGTTCCGCACTTTACCGTAAGCTGCTTTGGAACCATAGGCCAGTTCGGCTTATCCGAGCGTTCGACCAAGCCCGTAAACAGCTTTATCTCCTCGATTTTTCGTTCGCTCTCCCACAAAAGCTCGATTGACGCGCCGCCCTCCGCCAAGCGCCAAAAGCTGCGCGCCTTTTCTCCGTCGATTGCTCTGATCCCCTCACATCCTGCAAGCTCGCCGCTTACCTTTACATTTGCCTGACCCGAGATGTTAACACGCTCCGATTGCCTCACCGTCTCAAATTCGGGCACGCTCATCCTGACGCATCTCACGCCGCCGTATAAATCCGCAACTTTCTTTTCCGCGCGGCGGATAGACTTGTCCGCTTCCTCGCACCTGCGCGCCGCAATCAAAAGCGCCGCCTCGTCCAGGCTTTTTTGAATTTCGAGTACCGAATATCCTATGTCTTTGAGCCTTTTAGCCCGCTTACGCAGAGCGAAAAGCTGCTCGGGAAGCAAAAATCCGCCAAAGTCCGACTCCCGTTCTATGCCCTTAAAACGCGTCCCGTACTGCGCCGTAAGCTCAAGCTCCCTATATCCGTTCTCCACCGTCGGCTCTATCTCGTGTCCCTCGTTGAAGTCGTTCCAGCTTGCGATAAATACCGCGTCGGTTTCGCCGCGATGTCTGACATTGTATTCCCACATCGCTCGGTATATCTCTCCGTGCCCGCGCTCGATATAGCTCAGCGCACGCCCCCAAGCGGCACATCCGCGGTGGTCCATTCCGGGGGTGACGACGCTTATCAGCGCCTTATACTTATCCCTGTTTTCCCTTGCGTGAGCGTTAAGCTCCCGAAGATACGCGATACAGTCCGCCTCGGTCGCGTAAATGTCCCAATACGGCTTGCCGTCCGCCACGGCATCCCGCAGTCTGAAGGGTACCCAGCCGAAGGCTCCGGCAATCTCGCCGCGATGCTTCTCTGTAAAGTATTCGTGATTTACATCAAACGAATAAGCTACTGTTTTGCCGTCATAACCGCAATTCATCATCGCCCGCCTGAAATACCACGGTCGCCTGTCCGAATGAGAAGCCGCATCTTTCGCAAGTTTTTGGTATTCCTCGAACCTAAAGCCGTCTCCGAACAGCAATACGACCGGATTTCCGCCTATATTGGCCCCCGTTTTGTCGGCGTAGACCTCTTCCGCAAGGTACTTGAACATCTGTCTGCAATATTCTATCTGTTTTTCACGCGTGTCCAAATCGGGACGTACCTTTTTCAGGCTGTAAAATATCTGCGCGTCGCACCAGTCCACGCCTATCTCAAAATCGTACCGCCGCGCGACCCTGCGAAGCAACTTTAGCTGCTTTATACCGTCCTCGTCGTCCAAGTGGCGGAAATCGGTCATAAACCCGTCGATATACGCCAGCTTTGCGAGTAAAATCTGATACTCTATATAGTCCGCGTCATTTTGCGACTGCATTCCCACAATCGGGTAATTCACCGACGCGATACAATTTCTGCCTTTACCGTCAATCAAATCCGCATTATAGTTATAACGCCTGACAGCCGCTTTGCTGTCCTTCGATTCATTTGTGTATGCCCAGTTGCCCGTCTTGCCGTCAAGCTCGCGAGTGTATCTGGGATTGTGATATTCGGCAAATATTTTCTTGTCAGTTTCCACACAATCCTCCCCGTTTCTCTCGTGTTGTTTTATATAAATTATACAAAGTTTCATAAGTGTATTTCAACAACAAATTTATGGAAAGCACCGCAAATACAACTATTTCGCTATGGCATTTCATTAAAAATATTGCGTTTTATTCACTCCCGCGCTGCGGTACTCCGTAGCCTGCCTTAATATGCATCATATTCCGTTTTTGTCCAATCGATTTCATCGGTACTCTGCACGGGTTCAATATGCGGTATGCGCGCCCCCGCGCGCACAAGCAAAATAATCGGTATGTCCGACGTATACAGTCTGTGCCAACCCTGCGGGTATTTTTCCCCGCTGAAATAATCCACCCATTCCCCGTGCGGAAGATATACCTTGCGGGCATTTTGACCGCTTTCAAAAATCGGAGCGACCAACAAATCGGAGCCGAAGAGATACTCGTCCTCTATCAGCCACGCGCCGACGTCTTCGGGAAACTCGAAGAACAAGGTGCGTATCATCGGAAATCCGTTTTCGCAGCATTCCCTTGCCTGCTCCAGAATATACGGCATAAGACGATACCTCAGTTCCGCACAACTCCTGAAAAGCTTCGAAAACTCCGTGCCGTAATACCAAGGCTCGGTCGGCGGTTCGCCGTGACAGCGGCTGTGAGAGGTGAGCATACCAAACGGAAGCCAACGGCTGTAAAGCTCCTCGGGGCTTTGCTTGACAAAGCCCCCGATGTCGTGGCTCCAGAACGAAAAGCCGCAAAGCCCGAAGGAAAGTCCTCCGCGAAGCGTTGCAAGCATCGCGTTATCGGTATTGTCCGCGTCGCCGCCCCAGTGCAGAGGATAACGCTGACTTCCGCTCCAAGCCGAACGCGCCCATATAATTCCGTCGCCCGTCTCCTCCTTTGTCACCTCATAGACTGCCTTATTATATCTGTACGGATACAGATTATGCTCATAATAACCGCTCTTGCCCGATGCGTATATGCCGTTTTGCGGCGCCGCCTCCCCGAAGTCTGCCTTGATTGCGGATACTCCAATCTTAAAAAGCGCTCTCAGCTTGTTCTTATACCATTCTACCGCCCGAGGATTGCTGAAATCTATCACTGCGTCCCTCACGGCGGTTCTGCCGTCGCCGTCCATTACCGCAAGCCCTTTGGCTATCGCCTCGTCGTACAGCGGATTTTCGGGCGTGAGATATGGGTACTGCCAAAGGCAGACGCGAAATCCCATTTTCCGTAAACTTTCAATCATACCCTTGGGATTTGGGAACCGCTCCTTTGAAAATTCCCAGTCGCAGACCCACTCCTTGTCAAACCAGCCCACGTCAATATTTATCACATCGCACGGGATTTTGTTTTCTCTCAGCTTTTTTGCCGTCTCTAAGACCTCTCTCTCGCTTCGGTAGCTCACGCGGCTCATCCAAAGCCCGAACGACCACAACGGCGGCATTTCACAGCGTCCGACGTCATCGGTATATGCTCTTAGTATCTCCTTGGGAGTGCCGACGTAAAAGCTCACGTCGGCGCGGTCGTCATACAAATACGCCACATTACCGAGATTACATTCGCAGCCTATGTCCGCCGTGAGCGGCGCGTCGGTACGGTACTGTATTCCGTATCCCCTACTGCTCATAAAAAACGGTATGGGCTTATACATCTCTCCAAACTCAACGCCGTGCGGGTCCTTTGCGTATAAAATCATTTTTTGCCCGCGCTTGTCCAGCCGCGTAAAGCTCTCCCCGCCTCCGAAAATTTTTTCTCCCGCCGCAAGCGAAAGGCTCAGCGCGAAATGGCAGCGCCACGTTTTCATATTTCTCACGAGTGCGAGCGGAAATGGCTTGTCCTTGTGGAGACAGGGCGCGTCCGCCATATTGTTGGTTCTCACCAGCACTCTCCCGCCGCCGTCGCGCAGAGTGAAACGGAACGGGGCGAGAGTTACCGCCGCGCTCATTTTTTCTCCGCGGTAGATATACCCGTCGTCTTTTTGCTCATATTCCCACACCTCTCCCGACGGCGCGGGCGGACGCTCGTCCGGATACAGCTTCATACGAACGCTTTCCTTTGAAAATTCCAAGCCGAAATACACGAGCATATCCTCGCTCGCCTCGGGCGGGAATACCCAGCTCCGCGACTTTTCAAACGGTAATGTCACGTCGTCAAACGACAAACGCACCTTTCTTGCGTGGCGCACAAAGCGTATTTGCCCCGACGCGGTCGTCGGGTTGAAATCCAAAAGATTTTCCGCGATAAAATATATGTTCTCCGTACTTTTAAACTCTTCCGAGCAATCTACGGGATGATTAAGCATATTTTTCGCCTCCCTACATTTATTTTTTAATTATTGATTTTTTAAACTGCCGATATCCTATTTTAGTTATATTTCAAATGGGCAATACCTGTCTATACTTTTTAATGTAATGCCTTGTTTTTAAAGCAATTTCCACATAGAAAAAGCCCTAACGTCATCGTTAGGACTTTATGCTTTATTGTGCGCTTCGGTTTTATTCCTCTTCCTGTTCCCTTTTTTCTCTGAGCCTGGGGATGAACTTCTCGGCGACGTTTTTCGCTCTGCCCGTTGTATAAAAGGCTCCTATAACCGAAAAAATTATTGCCCCCAGACAGTTCACAAACATATCCTTTATCGTGTCGTAAACGCCTATGTCGAGATAGCCGCCTTCTATAACGGTTTCGGCAGGCACTCCGTTCCGCAGCCCGTACACTATGGTTTTGCTTATATCGGTTATACGAACCGGCGAATTAAGACCGCTTTCGTTCAGCCTGACCGACGAAATGGCGTGATACACCACGTCCTTTTGCATATCGCTGAGCGTGAAAAAGTCCATCGAGAACTCAAAAAATTCCCACAGAGCGCCAATGGTCATAGAAAAGCAAAACGCCACAAACGCCACAAATACCGGCGACATACTAAAATGTATGTGCGGGTTCTGATTCAAAATATCAATCATCGCAAAACCGATAGCCGCCATTATAAAGCCGTTTATAATATGGAGCATCGTATCCCATTGCTCAAAAATCGTATAAAACGACTGTATTTCTCCAAGAATTTCAGCCGAAAAAATGAAAAGGATGATTATAACTTCAAGCGTGGTCGGCAGGCTTACGTTTAGCTGATGCTCCGCAATCGTGGGTATCATAAACAGCACCAGCGTAAGACAGCACTGAAAAACGGCATAGTAATTCCTGTTAAATATCTGCGCTATCATAGTCGCAACGACCAGTACACGCAAAACTATGTAAATTATCCATACCCATACTTTTCTCTTCTTTTTAAATTTTCGCTTTGCCATAAGCTAACCTCTGAACTTTAAAATCAATTCCTTGTATTCTTTCGGCACTCTTGCGGAGTCCCTCGCCTTGCGTATGAACATATTCAAAACCTCCGCGCCGAAGTTCCGTCTTTCCAAAGCGCCGAGCGTCTTTTCTCCAAACTTCGCCAACGCCGTCGCAAGGCACCACGCCTGCGCCATTTGCACATAGTAATGCCCGCTGTCTATACCCTCCAATGTTTTCAAAACATAATCGATGTGTTCATCATCCAAATAATACTGCATCAGAAACAGTATACCGTATCTTATGTGCCACGGATTTTCGGAGGAAATAAGATACTCAATATCGCAAATAAACTCTTCGCGATACATTTTTATCCGTTTCATGGAAGCCGAGGTGCAGTCCGAAACAGCCCAGTTATCCACCTTGTCGGCAAAATACCTGACATACTCCGAAAGACGCGGATAATCAAGCTTCATATACCCTATAACAAAGCCCTCCAGCATTATTTCCTCTTGGATTTTGCCTTTTTTCAGCGATATATACTCCTCGGCGTTTCCGTTTGCGATTTCCTTTGCCAGCTTGCGAAGCTCCGGTATTCGTATTCCTATCATACCGCTCTTTTCTTTTTTAGGAATAAGCGCCGAGTTAAAATCACGGTATTTTTTATCCGCCATTGTGTAAAGATGACCGATAAGTCTTGCGTACTCACGCTCGTTCCATTTGTCGAGAATAAAATCCGCGCTTCGGAACGAAGGATTTTCCGCAACCATATCGAGCTTTTCGGAACGGGTCAGCCGCTTTATCTCGCACTCGCGCTTCATAGCTTCCGACTTGCTTTCAAATTCTTCGCAATAAAAAAGCTCGGCGGGCAGACGGGAACGGGTGTACTTCGCCCCCTCACCGCGGTTATGCTTTTCAACTCTGGCTCTTATATCCGCCGCGTACCCGCAATAGAGCGTTCCGTCGGCACATTTTAATATGTATGTATAATAAATACGCATCACCCTTTTATACCATTATACAAACTTTTACAAAATATTGCAAGTGCCTTCGGTCTATCTTTAAGTAATAAATTTTCCATACCTCAAATATACCTAAATTAAGGACGAACCCGATTAAACATACGAGGTGATAAAAGTTGGCGAAAAAAGGCTATCGCACAATTATAATTGACGGAAAAAGTCTGATTAAAAAGTTTTGGCTGTTTGTACTCATAATAACACTGGCCGCCCTGACAGCGGTATTTATAAAGCTGTCTTTTGCGTTTCCCGCATCCTATCCCGTGGACGAGCCGCAGGGCGACAGCGGCTTTTTTGCCTCTTTGAAGCATATCTCGTATGAAGTTTTAAATACCTTTGTCACCTTTGACGTAAGAGATTTAAGAACGGTTTTCGCGGAACAGATGCCTGTTGTGGCGGAGGTAAACGGGAGCGCGGTCGCATCGATGAGCAGCAGCGACTCCGCCGTTGCCGCCTACTCCAAGAAAAAGAGCAATGAAGCGGCAAACCTGCCCACACAGCCTCCCGAACCGCTCCCCGAAAATCTCAGACCCATATCAAGGCTCGACCTTGGGCAAAAGACTAAGCTCGGCGGCAGCACGTCAAAAATACTGCTCGGCAATCAAACGAGCTTCAGCGTAAACATAGACGAAAAGCTGAACGCGCCCCGTCCGGTGAATTTAAGCTCGGACGGAGCGCAGATTTTAATAGTTCACACCCACTCCACCGAGAGCTACTCTCCCGACGGCGCGGACTCATATGACATAAACACCGGCGACCGAAACACCGACACGAGCAAAAACGTGGTCGCGGTCGGCGACGCCGTCACCGAAATTTTTGAAAAAAGGGGAATTAAAACCATACACGACCGCACGCTACACGACTATCCGTCGTACAACGGTTCCTACGCCTCCTCTCTCCAATCCATAGAGAGCATAATAAGTGAAAATCCGTCCATAAAAGTGGTGCTGGACATTCACCGCGACGCGATAGTTTACAGCGACGAAACAAAAGCCGCTGCGGTCACCGAAATAAACGGAGAACGCTGCGCGCAGCTTATGTTTGTCGTGGGAACAAACGAAGGCGGACTGTACCACCCCGACTGGGGAAACAATCTCACCTTCGCAATACAGCTTCAAAATAAAATTTCCGAAAAATACCCCACTCTTATGCGTTATGTAAACCTGAGAAAAGAGAGGTTCAACCAGCATATGACGTCGGGCAGTCTTATAATCGAGGTCGGAACGAGCGGAAATTCGCTTGAGGAGGCAATACGCGGAGCGTCGCTCGGCGCGGACGTCATAGCGGACTACTTGCTCGACTGAGTTTTGCGCTTTAAGAACAGCTTGCTGAAAAGGTGCGCGGCATACGAAAACAGCACCACGCCCGCAAAGCAGGTTACCTGCGCGGCAAGGCGGGGTCTTGAAACGTCCAGACTGAGCGCGCCGACCTTCTCCCACATCCACTCCTGGGTACAGTAAAATTCAAAGCTCATCGCACCGAAGAAGGCGAAAAACGCCTTTACGGGATTAAGCGCTTTATACTCGCACACAAAACCGAACAGCTTTGAAAGTATAAGCACAACGGGCGGCGCGATAAGCAGATTTACAAGCGCGTTGTTGGCGGGAATTATCGCCTCAACCGTATACGAACACAGCAGATAGCTGTATGTAACGCCCACCGTCAGCGAAACGAGCGCGATTATCCAATGCTTCGCCGTGATTTTAACGTCATGGTACGAACAATGCCCGAAATAAAAGCCGAGCAGGAAAACCGACACTCTTGTGACTATTGCGTACAAGTCGTATCTTATGACATTTTTCAGCGCAAAAGCAAGGGAGACGGCTATAACCACCGCTCCGAGCGTAAACGCGAATTTCTTTTTGAACCGCTTAAAAACAGCAAAATAAAACGGTGAGAGTATATAGAAAATGAGTATGCAGGGCACAAACCACAGATACGAATACATATCGCGGGCGAGCATATCTATACCCGTGACTTTAAGGCAAAACTCGCGGAGCGTCCAGTTGTCAACAAAACCTATGACAAGCGTTATGGGTATCAAAACGCAGAATATTCTGACAAATCGGCTCTTTAAGTAACCCGCATAGCTTTTGGCGTTATTCACGGGCTTTTTGGACAGTGAGTAATAAAGCCCGAAGCTCGAAAGCAGCAGGAATATATCCACTCCGCAAAAGCCTTCCTGATGTATGTACCATTCAATCTTGTCGAGCGGGAAGAAGCTGAAAATTCCCACCGGACATATATGGAAATAATATATCCAAAGCGCCGCGAAGCCCATTATGAGCGCGCGGTGGCGGCTTATATCCGCAAAGCAGAATTTACTTTTTTCAGACATTTTGTGTCACCTATACCTTTCTTTTAAGTCTTGCCCCAAGCGACAGCGCCGCGGGTATGCACGCGCAAAGGAGCAAGGTTACCGCGCATCTTATCACAAAGCGCGCTCCTATGCCGCCGAGGGCGATTTTGTCAAGCAGAAAATTCGAAAATGTTATAAAGAGAATGTGCCACAGGTAAATGTGATACGAGCTTCCGCTCACTGCGTTTGTTATCGCGCCGCATCTGTCGGCAAACCTCATAAAAATCATATACCAAAACGTCACCGCAATCGGCATATAGAGAGTTGTTATCGTCTGTTGTATCGACAGGGGAACGCCGCCCGACTGAGCCGCGTGCGCCGACCAAACCTCCGCGCACAGCGCGAGCAAATATGCCGCGCATAGTGCGCCTTTATGTCTTTTTATAAAATCAATAAACTTATCATAGCTTCTGCCCGCGTAGTATCCCAAAATGTAGCAAAGCAGATATTTGATAAACAGACTGCTGTAAAAATTCAATCCGCTCAAAAACACCGCGCCAATTAAATTCAGGATAAGCGCGGAAATTATAACGCACACCGCGCCGAACTTCTCAAAAATTTTGTCTATCAGGGGCGTTAAAATATAAAACTGCACTATCACCGGCACAAAGTAGAGGTGCGCGGCGACATTTCCCGTCAGCATAAACACCGCAAGCTCTCCGAGCCTCGGCGGCTGCGCCTGTATCTTTAAATACACCGCGTAATACACCAAAACCGCGACCAAGTACGGAAGTATTATCTTTATTACTCTGCCCCTGAAAAATTCGCGCACCGACTTTCTTTTGTACGCGCCGAGCGCGAGCTTTTCGGCGGACAAAAATATAAATCCGTAGAGCGCGCAAATCAGAATTCTTTGGACAGCAAAAACCGCGCCGCCGAGCACTCCCCGCGAAAGCTCGCTGACCGGCTCGGACAACAGATGCACAAAAATTATCGCGATACAAAATACCGCGTTCAGCAAAGTTATTTCCGCCTTGCGAGGCGAGACCTCAATCCGATTTTGCCCGATTTCACCAATACTCATTTCTTTTTCTCCGCATACAAAAAATCATTACCGAAACAGTATAGCACTAATTTTTGCAAATTACAACAATTATTGCCGATATTAAAAATATTATCGGCGGCGAGCGCAATCCCGATGTCTTTTAAAGCGGTTGCGCATTTTTTAAATTCTCATATTATGTATTAAGAATTTAAAATTATAGGGAGAGGTGTGTTATTGTTGAAACGATGTGAAGCAACGGCGAAAATTTACGGAGGCAGACAAAATCCGCACATTTACGGAAAAGTGTTTTTCAGGCAAACTCCGGCGGGAGTTATCGTCACCGCGCAAATTCACAATCTGCCCGTCCGTGCTCCGAGCGAATTCGGAGTATGCGGCTTCCATATTCACGAGGGCAAAAGCTGCTCAGGGAACGCGGACGACGAGTTCGCAAGCGCGGGATCGCATTTTAATCCCGACTATGAGGAACATCCTTACCACGCGGGGGATTTGCCGCCCCTTTTTTCAAACAACGGCTACGCATATATGCAGGTGCTTACCGACAGATTTTCGGTATGCGACATAATAGGCAAAGTCGTGATAATACATTCGATGCCCGACGATTTTATGACGCAGCCGTCGGGCAATTCGGGCACGAAAATAGCGTGCGGAAAAATACAAAAAGCATTTTAAAGCTAAATAAAAACGGAGAAAGGCGAAAACCTTACTCCGTTTTGCATTTTGCGTTAAATTTAAATATCAAACTCCGCCACAGTGCTCAAAGGCTGTATTTTCATTTTTAGAAATCGCATTAATTTACAAGCATTTCTTCTATATGCTCTTTAGCGACAATTTGGTCTATAAATTCAATAATAGTTAGCGGCAAAATATCTACATGGTAATGACTTTTTGAAAATTCAGTCATATATACTGTATCAGCATGAATTGACGGTGCTACAAGCATAGTAAATACAATTTTATCTGAATATTTGCTAATCGCCTCTTGCAAATGCCGCGTTATTGCCGGAACTTCATTTGTTGCTTGATTTCTTGAACACATAAGTGTAACTTCTACAAGAGAGTTACAATTCGTATCAAAACACTCAATATCAGCCATCCCTCCCGAAGCAGTAAACGTCGGCAATCCCTCGTCATCAACATGATAATTTGGATACACTTCCAAATCTTCAAAGTTTTGTTTTAAGGCTATACTTGTTAGGAACTCCAATCTTGTGGGTTTGTCAATAATTTTAAGTATATCATTTCTGCTTTCTGTTTTTCCACAAACTATATGTAATTCTTTTATAATATCCTCTTTACTGTAATCACTTGCCCATCGATTCAATGTTTTAATTTTAACATCATCAATTGTAGCCTTTTCAACCTCTTTAACTGTAAGTATATGACTATCAATTTCTCCCATATACTTAAAATAATCATATTTTTCCGTATATGTGTCATAAGTAGAATAATTTTCTATTATGTAGTTAATTTTATCCAACTCAAAAGAGTTGGAATCCAAAAACCTACCATTCCCACGCAAAGAAACTATACCTGTAATACGCATTTTGCGTATAAATTCATCAACCGCTTCGCCGGTTATCTGATTCATTTTAAATCTATTTCTTTGCTCATCTGTAGCATTTAGAATTTGCAAACAGGTCTCATAAATGATTTCATCACCGTAATTATATCCATACGTTCCTCGGATTTCTTTAATTTTATTATATAACGATACAGCATTATTATCCGGCCAACATATTAAAAGCGAAAGTTCCTTTCTGAATATTCCAGCATCGTTTTCATCATTATCATCTTTTAACAATTTTATCACTTGCAATAATAACGGAAGCGGAGCATTTGCGTTAGCATTTTTACGAAACGGATTATTTGTTTGATACTTCATCAAAGCATTAAGAAACACATTCCTTATTTTTTCATCATTTTTAGGTGTTTCATTTAATGCGTCAATCAGCATATGTCCTGTTGTTGAAATCTCAATGGGTTTGTCCATTTCATAATATATAAAGCCAAACTCCATAGGTAGTTTATACCAAGTATCAAACCTTGACGGCCAACCTTTTTCAAATCCGGCTTCTTTATGGTCTTGTGGACTGTTTTCCATTATCTCTTGAACGTCAGATATATCAAAATATTCATCACTGTCCAATATGGCCTTTAATCTTGGTGTACGGTTAATATAAACAGGGCAATATAATTTCCTTCCAATAAGATTAATTGCCACTTGGTTGATTACGCTATTGCTTAAAAGTTGTCCCTCATAAGGCAATATACAGTTCAAGAAGTCAACAATTCTTTTCGGATTTCTCATCGTTGTTGAAAATGACAACGGTTTATATTCCGCATTCCGTGTTCCTGCCATACTTACACCACCTTAATAATTCTTCACTAAAACTTCATAAGAATCTTTTTCAGTATTATCATGATAGCTTATATAGTTACTCTGTATTCGAACAATATTATACTGCTG
>CANRNL010000019.1 GCA_947631965.1 uncultured Clostridia bacterium | reverse complement strand
CCCATAGAAAAACCCCCTAAAGTAGTTTAGAAATATTTTTGTTATTTCTTCTGTCTACTTTATGGGGATTATATCACAACTTTAAGAGCGGTTGTTATTTTTTATTGCACAGACTGCGCAAAAACCGCGAATAACACGATAATTACGAGCAATGCAACAGATGTTTTGAAAAAATACTTTTTCATCATAGCATCACCCCTTTCTGTATGTCTCAAACACAAATTTGAGTGTTCGAAAGGAATGAAGCGACCAACCGTTCTTACGTCTTTATCTCTGCCTTTTAGATTGACGCATTTTATTTACGACAATCTGTTTCTCTGTATGAATATGTATCATACAAATAATATTCTACCATATTTTGTAATGTCTTTCAACCGTGTTAGCCGAACTGCAAAGGTTTTGTAACCGAATTGTAAACCAAAAAATAAAAATATTTGAAATTTTGTGTGCGTTATGGTACAATAATTCCGTGTAGATTTTTCAAGAGGCGATAGTATGTTTAAACACTTAAAGAAGTATTGGTTTTTTGCCATACTTGCACCGCTTTTTATGATAGGCGAGGTGAGTATGGACTTATTTCAGCCCGCGATTATGCGAACTATAGTGGACGAGGGCGTTCTGGGCGTATCGAGCGGCGGCGTGGGCAATCTCAGTCTTATAATTTCAGAGGGCTTAAAAATGCTGGGTCTTGTGGCTCTGGGCGGCGCGAGCGGCGTTTTGTCGGGCGTGTTCGCCAATATGTGCGGTCAGCGTTTCGGCAACGATTTGCGAAAGGACTGTTTTTGCGGCATTATGTCGTTTTCGTTTGAGCAGACAGACAAATTTTCGACCGGCTCTCTCGTCACCCGCGTGACAAACGACATAACGCAGTTACAGAACCTTGTAACCCAGTGCATACGCGGCTTTGTGCGAACGGGCACGTTTTTGTTCGGCGGATTTTTCTGTATGATGAGTCTGCACGTCAGCTTTGGCGTTGTGACCGCCTGCACAATTCCGCTGGTAGTCATAATGATAGTATTTTTTCTCAGAAAAGCAAGTCCTATCTTTTCGGTGCTGCAAAAGAAGCTCGACCGCGTGAACAGCGTTATGCAGGAGAACGTCGCGGGGGCGCGTGTCGTCAAGGCATACGTCAAGGAGGAGCGCGAAAAGGAGCGTTTCGGCACGGCGAACCGTGAGCTTATCGACACGCAGATGCGCGTCCTCACGATTTTTGCATATATGATGCCCCTTATGAACATAGTTATGAACTGCGCGGTTGTGGCGGTAATATACGTCGGCTCTATCGAGGTCAAGGCGGGCGCGGTAACACCGGGTACAATTATGGCGGCGATTACATATCTCTCTTTGATTTTGCACGGAATTATGATGCTGGCGATGATTTTCCAGACGATTTCGCGCGGAAGCGCGTCGGCGCGCCGTATAAACGAGGTTTTGCGCTGTGAGCCGGCAATCGCGAGCGGGAGCTTTTCGGGCGATACCTCGGTACACGGGCAGGTCGAGTTCCGAGACGTTTCGTTCTCCTATCCGGGTTCGGGCGGCGAGGCTGTGCTGAGCGGAATAAATCTGACCGTAAATCCGGGCGAGACGCTCGGCATACTCGGCTCAACGGGCTGCGGCAAGAGTACGCTTGTCAGCCTTATCCCCCGTTTTTACGACGTGACGGGCGGCGCGGTGCTGCTCGACGGCGTTGACGTGCGCGAGTACGACCTGAAGGTGTTGCGCGACAAGGTGGCTATCGCGCTCCAGACGAGCGAGCTTTTCAGCACCACCATACGCGAAAATATAAAGTGGGGCGACCCGAACGCGACCGACGAGGAGGTTGCGCGGGCTGCCGAGGTCGCGCAGGCGGCTGAGTTTATAAACTCAAAAGAGGAAGGCTACGACACTATGATTGCCGAAAAGGGTATGAGCCTTTCGGGCGGTCAGAAGCAGCGCGTGGCTATCAGCCGTGCGATACTCAAAAACGCGGAAATCCTGATTTTCGACGACTCCACCTCGGCTCTCGACATAAAGACTGAGGCGCGGCTCTACGACGCTCTGCGTCGGGAGTACGCCGGAGTGACGAAAATAATTATCGCGCAGAGAATAGCGTCGGTAAAGGGTGCGGACAGGATAGCCGTGCTGGACAACGGCGGCATTTCGGCGTGCGGTACGCACAGCGAGCTTATGGAAACGAGCGAGATTTACCGCGATATTTACAACTCTCAGTTGAAGGGAGTGGATATTGATGGCTGATAAATCAAAGGGTATTCCGAACAACTTTAAGATGCCTATGCGCCGCGGCGGCGGTGCGGCTATGCGCGCCATGATGACGGTTGAAAAGCCGCACAATATGCTAAGCACGCTGTCGCGCCTTATGAAGTATTTCAAAAATCAGCGGCTTATGCTTATTATGCTTTTTGCGGCTGTCATATTCGTGGTTATCTGCAACGTGGTGATGCCCGCAATTCAGAGCGAGGCGATAGATTTGATTGCCGAGAGGCAGTTCGGCAAAATCCCCGCGATACTTATGATAATGCTTGCCACGGCGCTTTTGCTTTCGCTCGGCACGCTTTTCCAGCAGCTTCTCAGCCGAACGCTGAGCCAGCGTATAGTCGGACTTATGCGCGAGGACTTGTTCGACAGGATAGTAAATCTGCCGATACGCTACATCGACAACCACCCCCACGGCGACATAATGAGCCGAATGACGAACGACGTCGAGAACATTTCAAACACGGTTTCGCAGTCGTTCAGCTCCCTCGTTTCGGGCGTGTTCACGATAATCGGCACGGTCGGAATTATGTTTTGGTACTGCCCGCGTCTTGCTCTTTTGTCCTGCATTACGGTGATTTTGACCGTCTTGGTGACGAAGTTTATGTCCAAGCATATGCGCCGATTTTTTACCAAGCGTCAGGAGCTTTTGGGTGAGCTTAACAGCGCGGTCGAGGAAAACGTCGTCGGCTACAAGACGGTTGCCGCGTACAACAAGCAGGAAGCGGTCATAGATGATTTCAACAGCACGTCCGACGAGCTTACGCGGGTCGGAATTGTCGCCGAGATTTTGGGCGGTTCTATGGGTCCGATTATGAACCTTATAAACAACTTAGGCTTTATCATAATTGCGGCGTTTGGAGGATATTTCGCGCTCCACGGGATAATTTCGATAGGCGTTATTTCGGCGTTTATCGTCTATGCGAAGCAGTTCGGACGTCCGATAAACGAGATTGCAAACCTCTACGGACAAATTCAGACCGCGCTTGCGGGTGCGGAGCGTGTGTTCGCGGTTATGGACGTTGAGAGCGAGGACAAGAGCGGAAGCCGAGAAATGGACGGCGAGGGCGTTGTCACGTTCAAGGACGTGAACTTTTCGTATTACGAGGGCAAGCAGGTTTTATACGATTTTAACCTTGAAGTGCGCTCCGGTCACAAGGTCGCGCTGGTCGGCGCGACGGGCAGCGGAAAGACCACGGTCGTCAATCTTTTAATGCGTTTTTATGATGTTGACAGCGGCGAAATTATGGTTGACGGAGTTAACATAAAGGATATAAAATGTGACGATTTGAGGCGGGGAACCGCTATCGTTTTGCAGGATACGGTGCTGTTTTCGGACACGGTGCGAAACAATCTCAAGTATGCCAACCCCGACGCGACAGACGAGGAGATGGAGCGCGCGGCGGAGATGAGCAACTGCCGAAGGATGATAAGCAGGCTTCCGAACGGATACGACACCGAGCTTACCGAGTCGGGTTGTAATCTGTCGCAGGGTCAAAGACAGCTTCTTTCTATCGGGCGCGCGTTTTTGGCAAACCCGAAGATACTTATTTTGGACGAGGCGACCTCAAGCGTTGACACGAGAACCGAAAAGCGTATTCAGGACGCGATGACAAATCTTATGAAGGACAGAACCAGCATAATAATCGCTCACCGTCTTTCGACCATACGCGACGCAGACCTTATCGTTGTTATGGATAAGGGGCGCATAGTTGAAACGGGTAACCATGATGAGCTTATCGCGAAAAAGGGACGCTATTTTGAGCTTTATATGACGCAGTTTGAGGGCAACGCCATTTAAAAATTTTTAAGCGAGGAATGTATGTTGAAGCTGAAAAAGGCAGTGCGGGCAATATTGCTCATACTCGGCGCGGCGTTTTTTATCGACGGCGGCTGTATGGCGATTTTTTCAAATATAAATTTGGGAACGGTTTTGACAATCCTCCTTGGTTTGCTGCTGCTGTTTTGGGGCGGTTTTTATGACGAGCTGGGCGAGAGGACCAAGCGCGGCGCAGGACGCGTTTGCAAGTACGTTGTTATGGGCGGACTTGCCGTTATGCTCTGCGGCTGTGTTTTCCTTGTGGCTTTCGGCAGTATCGACACCGCGGATTACGACGAGGACGCGGTGATAGTTCTCGGCTGCGGCGTTGTCGGCGACAGACCCTCCGCACTGCTTGCCCTGCGGCTTGACGCGGCGCTGGAGTATGCCGAGAAAAACCCGAAAGCGGTTATCGCGGTGAGCGGCGGACGCGGATTTCAGGAGGACGTCAGCGAAGCCGAGGTTATGACCGAGTACCTTGTCGAGCGCGGCGTGGATATTGAGAGAATTATACAGGAGGACAGGTCTGCGAGCACAAGCGAAAATTACAGATTTTCGAAGGAGCTTTTGGACGCTCACTTCGGCGGCGGAGAGTACAGAGTAATTACGGTCACGAACGATTTTCATATTTTCAGGGCAAAAGGAATAGCAAGGCGCAACGGTCTTGAGACGACAACGTATCACGCGCCGACTATGTGGTATATGTATCCGAGCGTTTGTATGCGCGAATGTTTGGCGGCGCTGTACTTCGCCGTGTTCGGCAGTTGAGAGTAAAAGACCGTCGTATGACGGTGTGGGAATACGAAATGTAACAGCGAATTTGATACAATATAATTATGTAACAACAAAAGGAGATGTATGAAAATGATAAGAAATATTATTGAATCGGAAATAGATGAATGTGCTGCGGTTATACGCGCAAGTCACGCGACGGTGGCAAATAACTTTGGTCTGACTAAAGAGAATTGCCCGACGCACACGAGCTTTATTCAGCCGGAAAAACTGAAAATGCAGTTTGATCACGGTTGCCCTATGTTCGTTTATATTGAAGATAGCAAAATTGTAGGATATTTTTCAATGATACCTCAAAAAGACGGTGGCTTGGAATTGGACAATCTTTCGGTTTTACCGCAGTACAGGCACAAGGGATATGGAGCGGAAATGATTAAATACGCTGTCAACACCGCAAAATCCATGAATGTCGATGCGCTTAAGATAGGCATAATTGAAGAAAATACGATACTTAAAAATTGGTATCTGCAAAACGGCTTTGCACATATTGGAACACGCAAGTTTGAACATCTGCCGTTTACTGTGGGATTTATGGAGTACAAGATAAAATAGGGAGAGCTATAAATGGGAAGGGAATAATTTAGAAATTGCAAAGAATATTATAGTACTATAATGAAAGCAACAAAGCGTTTCAAAACAGGAGGAATATATTATGTTTAGAAAAATAATCAAAATCGACGAGGAAAAGTGCAACGGTTGCGGGATTTGTGCCGAAGCCTGCCACGAGGGAGCTATCGGTATAGTTGACGGCAAGGCGAAACTGCTCCGCGAGGACTACTGCGACGGTCTTGGCGACTGCTTGCCCGCCTGCCCGACAGGAGCGATTACTTTTGAGGAACGGGAAGCACCGGCATACAACGAAGCCGCGGTAAAGGCGGCAAAGCAGAATAAAGGCGCGGAAAAACTGCCCTGCGGCTGCCCCGGCACAGCTTCAAAAGCAATTCATCGTGAAGAAACACCGACTGAAAGTGTGACAGTTTACAGCCGCCTCTCTCAGTGGCCGGTACAAATCAAGCTGGTTCCCGTAAATGCGCCCTATTTTGACGGCGCAAATTTACTTATCGCCGCCGACTGCACCGCTTACGCTTACGGTAACTTTCACAATGATTTTATCAAAAACAAGATTACATTGATTGGCTGCCCGAAGCTGGATATGGTGGACTACACTGAGAAATTGACCCGAATTATTGCCGAAAACGATATTAAGAGCGTGTCCGTTGTCCGAATGGAAGTACCCTGTTGCGGCGGCATCGAAAATGCGGTAAAGCAGGCGCTTAAGACCAGCGGAAAGTTTATCCCGTGGAGTGTTGTGACGATTTCCACAGACGGTAAGATAATCGAATGAACAGAATACGAAATCAAAAACTCCTCACTTCACATTGAAGTGAGGAGTTTCCTTATTCATACATATACATATGGTTTAGCGGGCCTTTGCCGCGGCCGAGGTCGAGGTTTGCGGCAATCGCGCCCGCGACGTAGCGCTTCGCGTTTTTTGCCGCGTCGGGAATGTTTTGACCCAGCGCGAGGTTCGCGGCTAACGCCGACGACAGCGTGCAGCCCGTGCCGTGCGTGTTGGGGTTGTCTATATGACTGCCCTCAAGCCACGTCTCCGTGTCGCCGCAAAGTAGCAAGTCGTCGCACCTGCCTGAGAGGTGACCGCCCTTTAAAAGCACGTTCACCGAATACCTTTCGGCAAGCTGCGCCGCCGCCCGTCTCATATCCTCGTTCGACGAGATTTCAAAGCCGCACAAAAGCTCGGCTTCGGGTATGTTGGGAGTTATGATGTCCGAGAGCGGAAAGAGCTTTTCGCCCAGCACTTCGACCGCGTCGCGCGAGAGCAGGCTGTGTCCGCTTGTGGAGACCATAACGGGGTCGAGAACAACTCCGCGCGGCTTGTAGTGCGCGAGCCTGTCCGCGACCGCTTCAATTATTTTCGCCGAGGACAGCATCCCCAGCTTTACTGCGTCGGGGAAAATGTCGGTGAAAACCGCGTCAAGCTGAGCGGTTATATTTTGTATCGGTGTGTTCGCTATGTCGAAAACGCCGGTTGTGTTTTGCGCGGTGAGCGCGGTAATAACGCTCATACCGTAGACCTTGTGCGCCGCGAATGTCTTTAAGTCCGCCTGAATACCCGCGCCGCCGCTGCAATCCGAGCCTGCAATCGAAAGAACCGTCCTCACTCCCCGAACACCTCCAGACTGAGCTTTTTAAGCTCCTGAGCCGCCTTAAATACGTCGCGCTGCCTAAAAACAGCCGAGACGACCGCAACTCCGTCAACACCGGTGCCTTTAAGGTAAGAGATGTTTTCTTTGGATATTCCGCCTATCGCAACGGTGGGTATCGAAACCGACGACGTTATTTCTCTCAGAGTGTCGCCCGAAATTTTTATCGCGTCAAGCTTGGTCGAGGTGGAAAACACCGACCCTATTCCGAGGTAGTCCGCGCCGCCGCGCTCCGCAGAAATTGCCTGCTGTACGGTCTGAACCGAAACACCGATGATTTTGCTGTCTCCCAGCATTTTGCGCGCTTCGGACAGGCTCTCGTCGCTCTGACCGATATGAACGCCGTCCGCGTCTGATTGTAGTGCGACCTCGACGTTGTCGTTTACAACAAACGGCACGCCGTATTTTTTGCATATCGCCTTTATTTTGAGCGCGAGGGACAAAAGCTCGTCCGCGTCCGCGTGCTTTTCGCGAAGCTGAACAAACGTCGCGCCGCCTTGCAGAGCAAGTTCCACCGATTTTTCAAGCGGCACTGGGTCGAGCGGGGCTCGCCCCGTGACCGCGTAAAGCCGCATATCCTCTTTTTTTACCTTTACCAAACTATTGTCTAAACTCAATTTTAATCCCCCGATTTAACTTTTCTGCTGTCATATTTGAGGCTTCGTCTATAATTCCGGTTCGCAGACTTCCCGTGCCGACATAATTTTGAGCCGCGTATTCGCCGCAAAGTCCCATAAATGCGACCGCGCATACAGCCGCGTCAAAAATTTCGTCGGGGTTTGCGCCGCAGAAGCCGCCGAGTAGGGAGGAGAGCATACAGCCGCACCCCGTCACCCTTTTCATAAGAGGGTGTCCGTTTGATATTGCCGCGACGCGTATGCCGTCGGTCACGAAATCCGTCTTGCCCGTCACCGCGACTGCCGCGCCTGTCAGCGAGGAAAGCCGCTTCGCGTTTTCAAAGACGGTCTCGGCGTCGCTGTCGGAATCCGAAACGTCAACACCGCGCGATTTTCCCGCTCCGCCGCACAAAATTTTTATTTCGGAGGCGTTGCCGCGTATTACGCTGAATCTTATCTCGTTTATGAGCCGCACCGCGGTTTCGGTTCGGAGCGCGGACGCACCCGCGCCCACGGGGTCTAAAATGACGGGCTTGCCAAGCTCCGCCGCGCGTTTGCCCGATATGAGCATACTCTCTATCGTGCGGGAGTTAAGCGTGCCGATGTTTATGACGAGCGCGTCGCATATCGAGGTTATCTCCGCGACCTCCGCCGCGTCGTCCGCCATAATAGGCGACGCGCCGCACGCGAGCAGAATATTCGCGCAGTCGTTCGCGGTCACATAATTTGTTATATTATGCACCAGCGGGGACTTGTCTTTTAAATTTTCAAAAATTGTTTCAAACATAGTCTGCATCTCCGTATGCTTCTATTCTGACTTATTACTCGGAAAATGTCAAGAGTTTAACGTGTTTTTAATCTTGTCGAGCGCCTTGGTCTTTTGGAGCGCGGTCACAATAACCGCCGCAATCACAACGCCGCCGAGAGTGCTTATCAGGAACGGTATTATGTAGGTGTAAATTACAGCGGCGGAGCTTGGAATAAACAGCTTTGCAACGGGATACGCGAGCAGCGCGCCGACAATGCCTGTGCCGAAAAGCTCTCCGAGATATGTGAGCCATACGTTTTTGGTCTTGAGGTAAATGAGAGCGCAAATCAGCGCGCCGCACATACTTCCCGGAAACGCGAGAACCGAGCCGGTGCCGAATATTACGCGGAGCAGAGCGGTGACAAACGCCATACATACGCTGTAAACGGGTCCGAGCAGTATCGCCGCGATTACGTTTACCGCCGCCTGCACGGGGAAGCATTTTGACGCGCCTACCGGAATACTAAACGGCGAAAGCGCGACGCCGACGGCGACAAGTACCGCCGCCACAGTGAGTTTTCTGATTGATGTTTTTTTCATGGTTTAACACCCTTTCTTAAATTTTTCTTTAATCTTCTGAACGAGAAACGGACGCACCGCGAGGGTACGTCCGTGGCTTATGCGTTTTAAGGCACAAAAAAACATTCCCTACGTTGGCATTATCCAAATCAGGTTATGGGTAAAGACCGCATAAGGTCTACTCTCAGCCCGCTTAGCGCAAGCTCCCCGTTGAAAATTAAAGTTTTTTCGACATACGGGAGAAAAATATTTTTCTCTCGTAGTCTATGACACAGTATATACGAAAGCGTATAATATGTCAAGCAATATTTTAAAATTTGTATTTTTTATTGCCTTTTATTTTTTGCGGGATTTTAAACGCACACGCCAATATTGCCGCAAGAGTGATAAGGCTTATGCACAAGCCGAGCCTAAGCCCCGGACATCTGAATACAAATTTCACGGTATGCTCTCCCGCGGAAAGACGAATCGCGGAAAACGTATCCTGCGCCTTTATAATATCAACTTTTTTGCCGTCTGCATAGGCGCTCCAGCCCTGCTCATACGGTATGGTCGTAAACAAAAGCGTATTGTTGTCCGAGACATTTACGCGCCCCTCTATGCTAGTATCGCTAAAGTCGGTTACTTCCATTTCGCGCCCGTTTTTGATGCGGTTTATTGTATTTTCAAAGGCGTGTATGTCAAACTCGCGCACATCGCATTTGTTCAGTACGCCGCTTTTGTCGAGCGTGATTTTAACTTCGTCGCCGTCGTTGAACTCGCCGATATAAAATATCTTTTTCTTTTCGCCGTCGTAATTGTAACCGCGAGCGCGGCCGTTGACCGAGACTGATATATTACCGCTGTATGCGTCGGTCAGGCTGAGGTATACGGGATAGCCGCTTGATATAAAGCGGCAGGTCTTGCTGTCATTTGATACGGTAAGTCCTTCAACGCTCCTATAAAAGCGCGCGCCCAGAACCCGTTCCGCAAAAACGTCCTGATTTGAAAGCCACGAGCCTGAATACGAGCCGGATTTCAGCGCAAGAGAAGAGGTCATAAAGCCTATAGAAAGACTGTACGGATTTTCATATACCGAGAAGCCGTCGCCGCCCACGAGCTTATAGCTGTCGTTAACTGTGCGGAGAGACGCGACTCTTTTTACGCCGAGAATACTGTCGGTCAGGATTGTGGAGCCGTTATAGTAGCAGTTGAGCCAGCTTTGGAACATACCCATATTTTTGGTAAAATCGTTTACGGCTTTATTAAAATTCGAGCTGTAATGCGAAACGCCGTTGTAGCCGTAGCTCATACTGTCGTTATCGGTGCGCTTGAAGGTCTTTTCGCTTCGGTAAAAGCCATCCTCTGCCGTCATAATCTCAACCGCCGCCATATCGCGCGCCACGGTCTTTTCGTAATCGGAGCGGCTTTTATAGTGAAACTGCTTGTCGGTATATGAAAGCTCCGCAAAGGCGTTTATGCCAAGCTCGACGCAGCAGAGCGGAATGAGCGCGAGCAGTACGATTTGCCGAGAGAGCCGGTCGGTCATTACTTTGTGTGCGGCCAGCGCGGCGGCATAGACCGCGGCAAAAATCACGGAGAGAATTGCCGCCTTTTTATCGGTCAGCACATCGGGAAGGAATATTCTTACTAAGACGAGAATCAAAAGATAAACTCCCGCGCCCCAAAAATATGATGAAAGCTTCGCGTCTTTAAGGCGCGAAAAGCCGATGAACGATATGAATACCGAAAAGAAGCAGAATACGAAAGCATACCTGTACGGGAACCAGTTGGGATAGTTAAATATATGCCATACCATATCAACTCTTTTTATAAAGAAGCTGACAATCAAAACTGCGTAAACGCCGAGCGCGGCGAGCTTGTCGCGGAGCCTGATGCTCGGATTGAAGAAGTACGCGCCCGTCAAAAGTCCGCAGAGCATACCGCAGAATATGAGCGGGTTGCCGCTGTTGGTCATACTGTCGACCTGTCCGAGGAACAGTCTGCGCGAAATGTTGAAAATATCTATGTTCCAAAAGCCCTTGGCAAAACATATGAGGCCGTGCTGAGCTTGCCCGCCGACAGGTCCAGAAAGCTCGGTATCAGTATAAACGCACCGAGCATAACTCCGAGCATTGCCGAGCCGAGCATAACGCCCGCTTTTTTCAGAAAATCGCGAACGGACAGTTCGCCGCCCCGCGTGAAATAGCGGTATATAAAGAATATCGCGGTGAAAATCGAAGCCATAAAGCAGGTGTAGTAATTTGAAATCATAAGTATCGCATAGCTGAAAATAAACGGGAGCGGGGATTTCTTCTCGGATATGCGCTCCGCTCCGAGCAGTATTATCGGAAGCCATATATACGCGTCCAGCCACATAATGCAAACAGAGTATCGCGCGGTATAGGATGACAGCGCATATATTACCGAAAACAGCACTGTCGCGGCGTTTCGTTTTTTAAACACTCCGTTTAAAAAAATTGAAAATGTAAGCCCCGCCGTACCGATTTTCAGCAGGGTTATGAGTGCAATTCCCTCCGGCATCGCCGAGTTGGGAAAAAACGCCGCAAGAAGAAAGAACGGGCTTGAAATATAGTAGGCGAACAGACCCCAGACGTTGCCGCCCGCGCCCTTTTGGAAAGAGTATAAAAGGCTCTCCTTACCGAGCAGAGCCCTGTGAAGATATGAGAAGAAGCTCGAATACTGCACGTCCATATCGGTGGCAAGCAGAGTTTTTTCGCCGAACGGGAACACGCCCGTCGCCGCAAAAACGCAGAGCATAACGGCGCAGGGCAGCAGGAAAGCAAGCGCGTAAGCCGCGCGCGGCGACAGCTCGAAATTATTCGCAAAATCAAAGCTCGTTTTTGCCCTTTGTCTTATTATCTCGGAGCTTTTATGACTTTTATCTCTCATTTTCGTAAAGTCCTCCCGTTTTTAAAATTTTTTACATCCAGAAGGCTATCAAGTGTTGTATGTTATAGTAAACCGTCGGGTTTGCGGCGCGTATGGTGTAGTCGCTGTGCGCGAAAACGCTCAAAAACGCAAGCGCAAACGATGCCGCCGACAATATGAGCGTCACCCTTATGAGCGATTTTCCGGCCGCTCCGCCCTTATGCCTGGCGTAAAGCGCAAATATCGTAATGCAGGACGAAAGCGCGATAAGCCAGGAAAAGTCGGTATAGTAGCGGGTCAGCAGACCCGCCATCTGAGCGTCCAAAACGGCGACCACCGCCGCCGCCGCGACAGCGGTCAGCGTTATTGCATATGTGCGCTTGTCGGTAAACAGGTCCTTCCTGAATAATCCGTACACTCCGATAAGCAGTATCGGGAACAGAAACAGCACGCCGCCCATCATATATTCATGCAGTGTAAGACCCTGATATGTCGTGGCTATCGGAGTAAAGTCGTGCAGGAACGGAAATACCGCGTCAATTTTGGGAGGCTGAAACAGATACGTGAAAATTCCGAGCCCGCATCTGCCGAACACCAGCCCGCGCTTTGTCATGTCGTTGCTCGTGAGATTGTAATTCGCTCCGAAGTCGAACGGAGAGCCGAACCTGCCCGCGTTATAGAGCATTGTAATCGCGCCGACTATAACGAACGGCAGACATACCGCGACGGTCTGCTTTACGCTTTTTTTTGAAAACAGGGTGCGTGAGCCGAATACATATTTCCAAAACAGCACGACCCCGAAAATCACCGAAATCAAAAACTGCGGTCTGCACAGAGCCGTCAGTGCGACACAGGCGGAGCCGACCGTGAGCCGCCACGGAATGAGAGCGGATTCACCGTCCGTTTCGCGTTCGGCGGACAGCCAGAGCGCAATTCCGAAAACTGCGAACATCATAGCCGACGTAATGGGGACTATATAAAAGTCCGCTTTATATACGGGGTATGACAGCACTATTGCGGAAAATACCGCCGACAGCAGAAGATAAAGCACAAACGGCGTACCCTCGTACCACTTTTTTATCACTTCCCAAAGAAGCAGGAAAATTCCGATTATCACCATTACGCCGAATATAAAGGCGGCTATATAGTTCGGCAAATCTTTACCGCCGCTTATCAGGTTGTACGGAAGATACAGAAGCACCGCGGGAGCCGCGCCGAAGTAGCAGTAGTATTTGCCGTTACGGTATGCGGCGTCCCACTTATATTCGGAGCGGGACATAATTTTGTCGCGGTTTTTTTGGTCATACGGATTTTCCATATTTTTGAGCTTGTCGGAAACGGGGATATCGAGGGAGAGATGCCCGCTCTTGAAGGAGTCGACCAGCAAATAGTATTGGTCATGCCAATTTGATATATTATGGTATTCAATCGTATCGGTATTCAGGTTTATGATGCTCCACATAACGAGAGAGCATACGACTATCAGCGCGGCGGCGCAAAGCCGCTGAACGGGACTTTTCATATTCGTCCTGTATTTATAAACGCCCGAAGAAGGACGCAGAATATACAAAAGCATAAGAATAAGCGCGAAAATTATCACGCGCGTCCACGAGAACACAAGCGGGACGCGGGCGTTCAAAACGGCGCAGCCGTTTTGGAGCGCGCAGCCGTCCGCGTTCTTTATTTCTATCTTGAGATTTTTTACTTTTCCGCTAAAGTGCAGTCTTATATATTGGGAGCGCTCCGCGTCGGCGGCAACTATGCGGGCGGGCGCGGACAGGGGCAGTTCGTTTGCCTCGTCGGTCGCCGAGATGACTATTTCGGCGGTGCGTCCGGCAAAGCCCTTGCCGGGGGAAAAGCGAAGATATTTAAGCTCCTCGTTTATATCCTTAAATTGAATTACCGCAGAATTTGACGAAATGGTTCGGTACGAGCCGCCCCCGTTTTGCGAAAATCCCGAAATAAATTCGGGCTTTATTTCGAGCGGCTTATCAAACGCCGAGCCGACCCACTTGAAGTTAAACACAAAAAGCTCGCAGAATATTGCAGCTGCGAGTATTATAAGAAAAACGAAGCCGTGTTTTTTTAGGCGCTTTCGGTTTACGGACGAGAGTACGTATGCACATTTGCTTTTGAGAGTATCAGAGTTCATTTGTATCATTTTTCTTTGCCTGCTTTCTTTTAAAATCGTCCTCAGCCCTGATGAGACTTATTTCAAAGTCGTACTTGCTCTTTCTTGCGATGGTCGAGAGTATAAGCCCCGAAAAGTACGACTGCATAGCCGCAACTACGGCGAATCCGCAGACTATAAGCGTGGGTATTCTCGGCACAAGCCCCGTTTTCAGATAGTCCGCGAACACGGGCACGAAGAAAATCGCCGCGAGTATCAAAAGGACTGCCGAAACGGTTGAGAAAAATCGGAGCGGCTTATAATTTTTATACAGCTTGGCGATGGTTTTCAGCACCTTGAAGCCGTCCGAATATGTGTTGAGCTTGGAGACGCTTCCGTCGGGACGGTCGCGGTACTCGATTATTAAATTCTCGGTATACATATTTTTATCGACCGCGTGTATTGTCATCTCGGTTTCTATCTCGAAGCCCTGCGACAGCATCGGGAATGTCTTTACAAAGTTATAGCTGAACGCGCGGTAGCCCGTCATAATATCCTTTATGTCGCTTTTGAACAGCTTGTTTATGCTTGCTCTTACGATAGAGTTGCCGAGATTGTGGAACGGACGTTTGTTTTCGGTAAAGTATGTGGAAGAGAGGCGGTCGCCGACCACCATATCCGTTTTTCGCTCCAAAACCATATCCGCCATTTCGCGCGCGGCTTCGGCGGGGTATGTATCGTCGCCGTCCACCATTATATACGCCTTTGCGTCGATTTCGCGGAACATCCTGCGTATAACATTACCCTTGCCCTGCATATATTCGTGCCTGACGATTGCACCCGCTTTTTCGGCAAGGACTGCGGTGTTGTCGGTGGAGTTGTTGTCGTAAACATATATTGCGGCTTCGGGCAGGACGCGCCTGAAGTCGCCGACCACCTTTTCTATTGACTTGCTCTCGTTGTAGCAGGGAATTAAAACAGCTATTTTATCCATAATTTCACCTGTCGCTTTCAATTATCTGTCCGTCTCTTCGGTGTTGCTCTCTTTGACTATAAATATCGGGCGGCGCTTGCTCTCCATATATGTGCGCGAGAGGTACTGACCGAGTATTCCGATGCAGAGAAGCTGAACTCCGCTGACCAGCAGTATTATGCAGATAAGAGACGCCCAGCCGTATGCGCTTCCGCCCCATATGAGCTGGCGCACTACGACGAATATAATTCCGATGAGCGCAATGATAGAGAAAAGCACTCCGCACACCGAGGAAACGGCGAGCGGTACGGTGGAAAACGAAACTATACCCTCGATAGAGTATTTAAACAGCTTCCAAAACGACCATTTTGTTTCGCCCACGCTTCTCTCCCGATTTTCGTATTTGAGCCACTTTGTCTTAAAGCCGACCCACGAGAAAATTCCCTTTGAAAATCGGTTGTACTCCGAAAGCTCCAGAATACTGTTCACCATTTTTCGGCTCATAAGCCTGAAATCCCGCGCACCGTCAACTATTTCGGTGTCCGAGATTTTGTTTATCAGCTTGTAGAAGCAGCGCGCGAAAAACGAGCGCAGCTTCGCTTCGCCGACGCGATTAACGCGCCTTGTCGCGGCGCAGTCGTACTCGCCGCTCTTTACGAGGTCATACATTTTCGGTATAAGTTCGGGCGGGTCCTGCAAGTCAATGTCCATAATAACGACATAGTCGCCGTGCGCGTGCTTCATTCCCGCGTACATTCCCGCCTCTTTGCCGAAGTTTCGCGAGAAGGATATATATTTTACCCGCTTGTCCGCCGACGCGAGCTTTTTAAACTCGTTTACCGTGTTGTCGCTCGAACCGTCGTCCACAAAGATATACTCTATGTCCGCGTCTATATTCTCAAGCGCGGCGGAGGCAGCCTTGTAGAATACGGGAACAGCCTTTTCCTCGTTGTAGCAAGGCACTATAATACTTATTACGCTCATTTGTTTCACTCCCGAAAACTGATTTCAAATTTATTTATAACTACACCATTCTACCATATAACTTACAAAAATGCAATCATCTTCTCATACGCTCGATTTTGGCGTATGCCTTATCGCACAAAAACGAGGCGAGGTATGCCGCGAGAGCGCCGATTGCCGCGCCGCCGAGTATGTCGGTCGGCATATGCACATACAGATACAGCCGCGAAAACGCGATAAGCGCCGCGATAATCAGCGCGGCGGCACCAAGCCTTTTGTCCTTAAAAAATATCGAAAGAGCCGCCGCGACCGACGCGGTGGTATGCCCCGACGGGAACGAAAAGTCGCTCGGAAGCTTTATCAGAATGTCCTCCGCCGTGACCGCCGCGCCTTCGAGGTAATACGGGCGGGTACGCGCGACGAGGTTTTTAAGTCCCAGATTGGTGAAAATCAGACCGAGTATGAGCGACGTCAGCACGCACACTCCGATTTTGCGGGTGTCGGCGCGTATAAGCAGCAAAAGTCCGGCTAAAATCCAGAATATCCCTCCGTCGCCCAGATGCGTTATAAACGTGAAAAACGTATCTAGAAACGCACAGGAAAGGTGGGTATGTATAAAATTCAAAATTGCTATATCGGTTTGCGTTATAATGTCCATAGAAAGCTCCGTAATTTGTAAAAACTATTGCTCCGAATTGTTTCGGAGCAATAGTTTGAATATTTTCAGATTTTTTCGGATTCGATAAGTCCGTAATTTCCGTCGCGGCGTTTATAAACTATGTTTACCGCGTTGGTGTCGGGATTGTTGAAGATGAAAAAGCTGTGTCCGAGCATATTCATCTGCAAAATCGCCTCTTCCGCCGACATAGGCTTTGCCTCCACGAATTTGGTTCGGATAATCTTAAATTCGCTCTCCTCTCCAATCTCCTCCGAGGGCGGCGTGGATGCGATAACCTTATCGAAACCGCTGTCGCGCAGTTTTTTGGAAAGACGGGTCTTGTTCTTTCTTATCTGCCTGTCGAGATTTTCAAGGCAGACGTCCGCCGCGGTGAGCATCTCGCGGTCTTTTGCTTCGGCGCGGAAGAAAAATCCCTTATAGAAGATGGTGGTTTCGACTATCATTTCTTCACGCTGCTGGGAAACAACAATTTTTGCCTCGGTATCCTCGGCGAAAAACTTTTCGAGCTTCTTCATCTTTTTAAGAAGCTTTTCCTTACTGCTATCCGCCAGTTCGAGCTTTTTACAAATAATGTTGTACTTCATAAATTGTGCCTCCTTTTGTTTTGATGCAATTATTTGCTTGGTGTAATTATTATATCATATATTTGCAGGAGGCGAAAGCCTCCGCCGCCGCTCGTGAACGTCAGTTCGCGTTGTGGCGGGCAAAGTATGATAAAATGTTCTCTCAGGCGTCAAAATCTTTGATTTTGGTAACGCCGTTGAGGTTATTATACAATAGACTTAGGAAAATTTCAATAGTTTTTGTGAAAATTTCCTAATAATAATATTAAATTTAAATTACTCGGCTCAAATGACGCGTTACATGGCAGCTTATATTGACGGCTACCGGAAGCCCCGCGATATGCGTGGGATAGGTCTCCACGTTTACTCCGAGCGCGGTGGTCACGCCGCCCAGACCCTGAGGTCCTACGCCGCTTTCATTGATTTTTTCGAGCAAGGTCTGCTCCAAATCCGCATAAAACCTGTCAGGATTGCTCTCCCGTATGTCGCGCAAAAGCGCGTGCTTTGACATAAGCGCCGCCTTTTCCATTGTGCCGCCTATGCCGACCCCGACCACTATCGGAGGGCAGGGGTTACTGCCGCCGCGCTTTGCGGTTTCGGTTACAAAGTCAATAACGCCTTCTATCCCGTCCGACGGCTTGAGCATTTTGACCGCGCTCATATTTTCGCTCCCGAAGCCTTTCGGAGCGATTGAAATTTTAATTTTGTCGCCGTCCGTAATCTCGGTGTGCAGAACCGCGGGAGTGTTGTCGCCCGTGTTGCCGCGGCGTATCGGGTCGCGCACCACGGATTTTCGGAGCCAGCCGTCCTCATAGCCCTGCCTTACACCCTCGTTTACCGCGTCGCGCAGAGAGCCGCCGACTATTGCCGTCTCCTGACCGATTTCCATAAACACTACCGCCATACCTGTGTCCTGGCAGATTGGAACGCGCTCCTCCCGTGCAATATCGGCGTTTTTGAGTATATCTCCGAGAACCGACTTTGCTATGGGGCTATCCTCCCGCCCAAGTCCGCTCTCAAGCGCGCCGCGTATATCGTCGTTTAAATTATAGTTTGCTTCGATACACATTTCGCGTATCGCGGAAATGATTTCGTTTATATGAATTTCTCTCATAATCGTCATCCTTGCTTAATTGTAGAATACCCACTGGTCAGACCATCTCAAAAAGTTGTCCGCGTAGCTCTGAGGTATCTCCACGCCCGACAGCACGGGGTAGAACATCACGAAGAGAATAGCGCACAGCGCAAGAAATACGGCTGTCGCGTATTTGAACTTCGGGAATTTTATCTCCAGCTCCCGTATTGCGTAGACGAGGAACATAATCATAAACGGTACGCTTGCGAAGAAGTGGTATATAAACGTACTGCGCGCTATAAACATCCACGGCACATACTGCGACGCGAGTGAAATAACGAGGAACAGTATCGTGTAGCTCTTTTGTCTCACGCCCTTGTAGAGCGAGTACGCAAAGCCCGCGATAGCCGCCCACCATATGAGCGGGTTGCCCATAATCGAGATACAGCCTATTATGCCCTTTGCGGTGTCGGGAGCCTTATACGCCCACAGCGGACGGTATATGGTAGGCCACTGGTACCACCTTGACGCATACGGATGATCTTTGCCGCCGCCCGTGTGATAGTTGAACATATACTTTTGATTGTCGAGCATCGCTTTAAGCGGGGAACCGTACTGCGAAGCTCCGCTGCTTGTTTTGACAAGCGAAATCGGAATATATGCCGCAATGTATATGCACAGCGGAATCAAAATGAAGAACAGCGCGCACCACAAAACTATAATTATCAGATTTTTGGTGAGTATGCGTTTTCGGTAATCCTCGCTGAGGTTTGCGAACATCTTTACCGTGGTAATTACGAAAATCGCAAAAAGACCGAAGCCCGCGTATATCGCAATCCACTTTGACGCAGCGCCCAGTCCGAAGGCTATGCCCGAAAGACCGAGCGGCAGAAGTATGGACATAAGACGCTTCCTGTCCTCGAACAGGTCGCCCTTATGCTCTCTTGAAAGGCTGAGGGCGCGTATCATAAACTTGTACATAAAGAAGTACATCAAAATTATGAAGAACACGGGGTAGGAGTCTATAGTACCCATTCTCGTCAGCGAGAAGTGCATAAAGTCGAGCGCGAACAAAAGCGTTCCGAGTGTCGCGTAGCGCGTTTTGCCGAATATCTTTTTAAGGAAAAGATAAAACAGCGGAAGCATAAGCACGCCGAACAGGGTACCCATAAAGCGCCAGCCGAACGGCGTCATACCGAACAGCGCTATGCCTATCGACATAATCAGCTTGCCCAGCGGCGGGTGGGTAGTCTCATAGTACGGCATAAGATGCAGATGCTCGTATGCGGTTCTGGGGTGATAAATCTCGTCAAAGTAGGTTCCGTTGCGGTAAGAGCTTTTTTCGGGAACGCAGTCCTGCTCGTCCGCTACCGATGAGTAGTCGCCGCCGTACCGTCCTATTATTTGTTTTACGGGTATTTGATTGCCGTTTGCGTCAAAGAAGCCGACTTCGCCGAGACGAATTTCGGTGCCTATAAACGTGCCGAGCGCAAATTTCGCGAATGTCGGCGATTCAAGCTCCACGCTGTCCCATTTAAACACAGATTTAAGCTCGCAGCTCTCGTCCGCGTCGGTCCAAGTGTCGCCGTCGAGCGAGAAGGAGTAGGACACCTTCGGCTTGTCTCCGACCTGTCCGACCCCGTAGTAATAGCTGATTTTACCGACCTCCGCGGGGCTTTCAAACTCAACTATAAAGCTGTCGCCGTTTTGGGAGGGCTTATAAAACGTCTGCGGGGCTTTGGTATCGCCCAAGTTTATAAACGCAACGCAGGAATAAAGAACTACGATTATCGAGATTATAATATAGTCGATACGCACCAGCTTCACATTTTTCCATATGTCGCGGTTTTCGCCGTTAAATACGCGCAACAGTACCGGATTTGTGTATTTGTCCGATTTTTGCGCGGAATCGGACGGCGGTGAGGCGGCGCGTACCGGCGCGGATTCTCCGCGCGTTTTATAAAGCCATACAAGCGCGAGTATTATAAGCAGTGTTTGAACGAACGCTATCGGAATAACCACCGAATCTTTAGTCGCCATATTGCCGTGCAGGTTGCAGTACAGAACATATGCGACGTTCGCGGCATTCGCTGCGCTCAGACCGCCGAACAGCAGGAGCGAGCGTATATCCTTTGTCGAAATATAAAGCATAAGCAGGAAGAATATCGCGGGATAGATGTATCTCTCGTGCATATTAGTGTCAAACGCGTAAACTACCGCAATCATAAAGAACGCGGTTCCGAAAATCTTAGCCCATCTATCCTTTAGCTTGAAGTAAACAAAGCCGGAGGCGACCATAGCCGCGATGGTTATTATCCAGCCCCAAACCTCGTAGCTGAAGAACAGGAATTTGTCGTCTATGGGCTTCCAGTTTGCGCCAAACAGCGCGTATATATTAAAGGCGTTGACCGTCGCATATTTATATATCCCGAAAGAGCTTGCGTATTTGTCGATTATCCACGCGGGGTTAAAGCTCTTTATAAGGTTCAAGAAGAAGTTGCCGCCCTCGCGCCATACCGGAGAGAACGGTATACAGATTGCGATAAGCAAAAGCGCGCCCAGCAGAACCGAATTTATTATAAGCTTCGCGTCCTTGGTTTCGAGGTAAGCGAAAAGGTATACGGGACCGAGCATAAGCGCCTGCGGCTTTAAAAGCAGTGCGAGAATGAACCACACCACGCCCGAATAATATTTTTTATTATGGACGTTATACAAGGATATAAGCAGGAACAGCGTCAGAACGGAGTCTATCTGTCCCCATATTGCGGAGTTTATATAATTCAGCGGATTTATCGCCACAAGCGCAGTTACTATAAGAGCGATTTTCGAGCCGAGAGTTTTATACGAAATTTTGAACACAAAGAGCGCGATAAGTATGTCGCATATTATCGCGGGCAGCTTCATAACAAGCCAGGTTGCGTTGTCGGAAAGATTGAACATTGTTACAAATCCGCCAATCACCTTCAGTACATACATATATCCGGGCGGATAGTCGGCATAGTAGTCGGGCGAATAGAAGTTGACGATGCCCTCGCTTTGCAGCCGATACATCCACGCGGCAAAGTTGTTCATATCGGTGCCGTGTCCCTGAACGTGATGCGCATAGACAGCGTCGAAAATAAACACAGCGCCCAAAATTACGCAGAGAGCGATTACCGTACCCTGTGTCAGAACATAATTTTTATCCTGCTGTAATTTTGACAACGTCATTTCCTTGGCGCTTATTTTCAGAACTCCATAAGACAAACAAAGAAACGCAATCAAGTATAATACTATACAAACGATTAAATCTGTCATAATTCCACCTCTTAAACCATATCTTTTGTCTTTTGGAATTATTTTACTACGAATTGAAATTTTATGCAATACTTAATATTTAATATGAAGAAAGAAAATTAAAATGTTTTGACACATTGGGTCAAACTGTGGTAGAATGAATATGTTTTTGTAAAATATTCCGCACTCCGTGCGGGCGGGTGCCCGCGTTCCACGCGGGCGGTTATATACTTTTCCCCACGCGGGGAAAAGTACCAAAAGGCGCGTTCAAGGGGACACCCCTTGAAAAACCCCGTTTTAATCGGTAAAAATCCGATGATTTTTACCGAACTAAATCGGAATACACGCGGCGAAGCCGCGTAAATCGCAAAAAGCGACTTGCGCTTTTTGCGGCGGGCGAACACGGTTCGCCCCTACGAACTAAAAAATTAAGTTTTTGCGTGAGTGCATCCGCAAAACGTGAGTTGTTTAAGGAAGGGCGAGAATATGTACAGTTTTTGCAGGTGGCTTATAATTTTTTATGTATACTGCTTTTTTGGCTGGTGCTTTGAGTCAGCTTATGTTTCGCTGTGCGAAAGGCGGCTTGTAAACCGCGGCTTTATCAAGGGACCGCTCCTTCCCATATACGGTTCGGGTGCGGTAATTATGCTGTTTTCCACAAGGAACTGCACTAATATAGTTTCGATGTACTTGGTCGGCGCGCTCTCGGCAACCACTCTTGAGTTTTTTACGGGTATGGCTATGGAGAAGCTGTTTAAAATAAAATATTGGGATTACAGCACTCATCGCTTTAACTTCAAAGGGCATATATGCCTGTCGTCCACCGTGGCGTGGGGCTTTTTCACCCTGCTGTTATGCGAGGTCATACATCCGCCTGTCGCACACCTGATTGACAGCATACCGCAAGTTGTGCTTATTATCGCGGCGGCGGCAATAACGGTTCCCGTGGCGGCTGATTTCATCACCTCGTTCAAGACCGCGCTCAACATACGCGACTGGCACGTTAAATTTGAGGAATACAAAGAGCTTGCCGCGGCGGAACTGCACAGTTTGGGCGAAAAGCTGAACAACATTCGTTCGGATGAGCAAAGCGAGCTTACGATAAAATTACATGATAGATTATCGCGTCTTGCGACGCGGGATAAAATTCGTATGCTGAGGCGCAACCCCACTCCGCACAACGCGCACCTCGCAGAGCGTTTGGAAGCGTTGAGGAGAGGAAAATAAGGATATTAAAATTTTTTGCACTACACTCAGCGGTTGCATTTTTCCAATGTAGGGGCGAACCTTGTTCGCCCGCAATGCCCGCGTGTAACGCGGGCGGGGTTATGTTCTTTTCTTACATAAGAAAAGAACGAAAAGAACGGTCAGGGCTTTGCCCTGACAACCCGACGGACGCAAGGCTGTTGCCTAAAGCGTCCGTCAAAACCCAAGGACGGTAAGGTTGAAACCTGATTTTACTGCTTCTGATTGAGTTTTCGCGTGAGCGTATCCGCGACGGGCGAACGAGGTTCGCCCCTACGAACTAAAAAATTAAGTTTTCGCGTGAGCGTATCCGCGAACGGGCGAACGAGGTTCGCCCCTACAATATGAAAAGCGAAATATATAATGAATACGCAAAACAACAAGAGCGATAAGTCTTGCATATTTTACAGGGAGGTTAAAAAATGGCAAGGTCATCCGGAATTTTAATGCACATTTCATCGCTTCCGTCGCCTTACGGCATAGGCACGATGGGCGAGGAGGCATACAAGTTTGTTGATTTTTTAAAGGCGGCGGGTCAGAATTTCTGGCAGATACTCCCGCTCGGTCCGACCGGAGCGGGAGACTCGCCGTACCAGTCGTTCTCGACTTTTGCGGGAAATCCGTACTTCATAGACCTGGATTTGCTCGAAAAAAGCGGCTATTTGAGCCGCTCCGACTACGAGGACATCGACTGGGGCGGTAGCGCGAACGTGGACTATGACAAGATTTTCAAGAACCGTTTTAAGGTTCTGAAAATCGCGTATATGAACGCCCGCGAGCCTTTGCGAGCCGAACTTAAGGAGTTTCGCACTCAAAACGAGTATTGGCTCGAAACATACGCGATGTTTATGTCGCTGAAGTTTCATTTTGACTTAAAGCCGTACCGCGAGTGGGATGAGGACATACGTCTGCGAAAGTCCGAAGCGGTCGAACTGTACCGCGAAAGCCTCGCCGACGAAATTGACTTTTGGGTATTTGTGCAGTATATGTTTTTTAAGCAGTGGAACGCCCTTAAAAAGTATGCCAACCTGTGCGGAATAAAAATAATAGGAGATATACCGATTTATGTCGCGGAGGACAGCGCGGATTCGTGGTCGCACAGCGAGATACTTTGGCTCGACGAAAATCTGACGCCCGTTCGGGTCGCGGGCTGTCCGCCCGACGCGTTCACCGACGAGGGGCAGCTTTGGGGCAATCCCCTTTACGACTGGGATGCTCTCAAAAAGAGCGGTTACGATTGGTGGATAAAGAGAATTGAGGGTGCGTTTAAGCTGTACGATGTGGTGCGTATCGACCACTTCCGCGGCTTTGAGGCGTTTTACACCGTACCCTACGGCGCGCCGAACGCCCGCGGTGGAGAATGGCTGAAAGGTCCGGGTATGGATTTGTTCCGCGCGGTGCGTGAGAAGCTCGGCGACGTTTCGGTAATCGCCGAGGACCTCGGAGATTTGACGCAGGAGGTCTATGCGCTGTTGCGCGAGAGCGGTTATCCGGGTATGAAGGTGCTGGAGTTCGGGTTTGACCCAAACATAGATTCGGAATATCTGCCGCATAATTACCCGAAAAACAGCGTCGCGTATATCGGCACGCACGACAATCCGACCGTTATAGGCTGGCTGGAGAGCGAGCCGAACGCCGAATTTGCAAAGGAGTATTTGCGCCTTAATGATGAAGAAGGGCTAAACTGGGGTTGCATAAAGGCTCTTATGGCGTCGCCTGCCGACACGGTTATAATACAGATGCAGGATTTGCTCGGCATAGGCGCGGAGGGCAGAATGAACACGCCGTCACAGCTCGGCTGCTGGCGTTGGAGAGCGGAGAAAGGTTACCTCGGCGGAGGTATTGCGGATAAGATGTATAAGATAACGAGGACTTACAAGAGGTTTAAATGATATTTTGCGCGTCGTATGAGTTGTGACGAGTGAATAAACAGCCTGAATGAGGTGCAACGAGAGGCTTTTGAGAAACTTAAAAAATAGGAGATAAAGAAGAAAAAGAGCGTTGAAAAAACGAAGAATAGCGGTATAATAAAAATGAGGGGTGATAAAGTGCTTGAATATGAAGTGATTGGCAATATCAATCCTCAATTATTGGAAACAGAATTTGGGAAATTACAGACAAGTGAAACAATCATAACCAATGAACGCAAAAATCATATATTATTACGGCATAATGAAGATTATTCATTGTTTGAAAAATACGCAAAGGAAATTATAGAAAATCCGGAAATTGTCATTAAAGATGAAAAAAGCTTTGGCACAGTATTTATGGTTAAACGCCTACCGTCTGCGAATTTGAATATAGTTTTGAGGTTAGCACTTAATTCTGATAATTCAGGCTTAAAAAATTCTATTATGACAGCATACAGAATTAGAAATAAAAATCTTAGAAAAATGGAAAAGAAGAATAAAATACTTTACAAAAAAGAATAGTCGTGATATAATACATATATAATAATAAAGCATTTTGAAGTAGAGATTGTGCTGCTACGCACCCTTTGGGTCAAAAGAAATGCGGGAAAGGGCACACCCGCCAAAATGCAAATTATAAACCGCTTTGAGAAATCAGAGCGGTTTTTCTATGAAACCAATGAATAAGCACCTATGAAAATCAGATGCTTGTATTATGCGTAAAAATTTCGGGGATTTCACAAGATAAAATTGCGGGAACCTTTTAAATTAAAGGTTCCCGCAATTTCTGGCGGAGATGGTGGGAGTTATTAAACTATATTTTTATGTTTTTTTAAAATATTTTATTTTATCTGAAACGCCTGTTTTATAGGCTTTTTGGGCGTTTGTGCTCTTTTAAAATAGCTTTTGAAATTTCTGTTTTTTCAAAAATTTTAGTATTGTCGTGTAAAATTCGTGTATGGAACAAAAAACAATGGCGGGTTATTGCCGTTGTTTTTTGTTTGCATATTTTCAATGCAAAAACCTTTAAATTTTAACTCATATCCCGCCATTCCTCTATTGCCTTTTGATGTGCTGTTTTCCGTGGCTTTATTACCTTTTTATCTGTAATATTTTTATATTCCGTGAGGCTATTACTCATAATTCGGTCATATAAATCGCGTCTCTCTTTTCCGTGCAGCACTTCAATAATCAATACCAAAGCTATTAAAAGTAATATAATTATAAAAAGTATATTTGTCACCATCTGTTTTTCCTCCTAATTTCTCTTAAAAGTTGTTGCTCGTGCTGTGCAATCGGTGTCAATTCCTTTTTAGGTGTCGGTGCAGGACTTGTGTATGAAAGTGCAAAATACCTCAAGGCATCGGGCAGATGTGTTATTTCGTGAGGTTCTGTCATACAATCGGTGGGCTTTTTTTGGTCCCGCTGTAAAGCCGGTAAATGTTCTATGAGATTGTAGCAGTTGTTAAATATTTTCAACCTACTTTCTCCGTTCTTGATATGCAGTAAATCTTTAATAGCGAGCCAGCCTGCCTCACGATTATTATTTGCTTTTGTGAGAGCCAGTCCATTTTCGCGGAACAAATCCGCTTTGTTTTTGCCACTCTCCTGTGACCGTGCCCAGAGGTCGGTCGGTGCTGTGGTATATACTATATCTTCTCCCGTTGAAGCGTTTACAATTTCACGTGCGCCCAATGAAATTATTTTATCGGACTCTGCATATTCCCTATACACAAAATATTCGCCCAATTCATTCACCGCTATCCAAAGACAGGCCAGACAGTCAAGACCGTAGTCAATAGTACGGTATCTGCGCCAATGTGCGGGGATTTCAAAAGGTTCTATGACGTGTACTGCCCTATTAAATTCAGCGAAATACCGTCCTGCGAGCATATCCCAGTTACCGTCGCGCCACGCTTCGCGCAGTCCGTCCGGTAAGCGGTTAAGCATATCAATATATTGTGGGTCTGTCCTCAAAAGGACTTTATTATCAAAGGCTGTTGCAGGAATAAACTCATAATCTTCGGGGTTTTCACTATCAGTGTACTGCCTTGAAACAAACAATCTTTTTACCCATTCGTGGCCTACACCACCGGGGTTACAGGTCAAATACATTCGGTGAGGAAACGAGTTTGCGCCTCTTATGGAAGGAAATATAAGGTTAAACATTTGTTCTGTAAACTGTGTTGCCTCATCAATAAATATCACGTCATATTCCACGCCTTGATATTGTAGTGCGTCTCCCTCGTTGGCGCAATATCCAAGCTCAATAATAGAACCGTTGGGAAATTTAAAATATTTTTCCTGAGCGTGGTATTTGGCTATATCTTTAAGCATAGGTGTGAGTTCTCGAACGTGATTACGCTCCAGGTCTTTGTATGTGCGTCGCAAAATCAATATTTTTATTCCCGCGTGTTTAACCGCCAGCATTATACTCTTTGCGCGGACGCTCCAAGACTTTCCGCCACCTCTCGCCCCACCGTAAGCTACAAATCGTTTATGCGATAAGAAAAAACGCTCTTGCTTATCCGACATTTCCGTAAAATCCAGATGAAGATTAGTCGCCATACGCCTCTATCTCCTTCGGCAAAGATACCGTAATTGTTGAATTTTCGGTACTTTCTCCGCGCGCTAATGCACGCTTGTCATACAAAGTTCCTATCGCAACCGTAAGAGACTTAATATCTTGTACTTTCAATTTATTCAATGTCTTAATTAGTTCGGTTTTGGTTTGCGGCGAAATTTCGTTATTATCGGAGTTTTTCAACTCGTCAATAATTTCGTCCAATTCTGCCTCATACTCAATAGCGCGGTCTATTCTGCGCTCCAAAAGCATAAGTGATTTGTCTATAATCTCACTGGATTTTTCAACAAAATCTCGCTTTTTTTCTTCTCTGAGCGAATCTAATTCGTCAGGTGTCTTACTTTTCAGCCATTTATGTATTGTACTCAGAGGAACATTAAGACGCCTCGACACCTCAGAAGCGTTACCGCAAACTGCATACATCATATACGCCTTTTCTTTTATATCGTCACCGTATTTTTTGCCTTTCACTTTTCCCGCTCCCTTCTTAGAAATTCTTAATCATAAAGCCCCGTCGATTTTGTTTGCGGCGGGGCTTATTGCTTTGACGCGGTACCACGTCAAGCCTTATTTAAGCCTCAAGGTTCGCCGTTACCCGAATAGTGGGCGGGTTACTTGCAAGAGGCGGATTAACATTAATCGTACAGTCCCGCGCGGTCGTTAACGACCAAAACGCGCAGCATACTCTCTGACAAATTCAGGTTGTCAGGTGCTTCGCCCTCAAGAAATCCCTTGTTCACCAGTTTGTAAACCGTTGCCGCGCCCCAGTCGGGCAGGCTCACACCATACTGATATACCGGCTCCCGCGATGCGCGGAGTCGGTCAAAATCCTCTTTAAGTTCCGCGTATCTGCGTTTCAGCTCATCATACTCGTAGCTCATCAGCTCACCCCCGTTCAAAATATTTTTATAGTTTTTAAGCTCCGCAAGCGGATAATTTTTACCAGGGCAATCGCTTGACCCTATTTCACGGTGTCCGACAATTTCGGCGGACGGGTAAAAATTGCTTTTAAGATAGTCCAAAAGCTCCGCAATCGCCCGTTTTTGCGCGTCGGGCATTTGTTCGGTCGTGTAATTGCCCTCGGCGCAAATGCCGAGCGAAACGTCATTTTTGCCGCTGACGTGTGCGCCAAGCGCACCGAGCGGACGTCCGCGATAAATGCGCCCGTCCTTGCGGACATAAAAATGATAGCCGATACCCGACCAACCGTTTTGTTTGTGCCAGCGGTCAACGTCTGCCGCGCTCGCGCTCGACGCCGCCGCGTGATGAAGCGCGATATACTTTGTCGCCGAGCGCGACGTCAGCCCGGTATTCCACGTCCAATTTGTCTCGATAATGCTTATGCTCATACCAATCACCCCTGTTGTGCGGCTGCTTGTTGCATTGCCGCATTTTGTTGTATAATAGCCATATGCTCATTGTAGTGAGTTATCATAGCTTCCGCAACCATTGGCTTTTCCTTTTTAAGCGTTTCAAACTCCATTTGAAGCATATAGCGGAGATGTTCTTCGGCGTGCAAGCGGTGATTATCATAATCGCGTATATTAGGCAATACATTTTGAGAAAGCAAAGCATTTTCACGCGCTGCCGCCTGGGTCTGCAGTTCATTTATTGAAAGTTCACTATTGTAAGCACCTGATTTTATAAATTCTCGTGCTTTTTCCGTTGCTTCTTCGACCAGTCTTTGGTCAGTTAAACCGGATTTCAAAAGGTCTAAAATTCTTTGCCATTGATTTTGTTCTGAAAACATAAGCTCGTTTTCGGTTGTAAAAACAACGTCGTAAGAGGTTATATCTTCATTGCTCCATACAAGCACATTTCCAATTTCATTTGCACCGGTATATTTTATCACTCTGTACGACTTGGCGTATTTCTTATATATCTTCAGCCACAATCGCGCCATTTCAATAACCGAATTGCGTATGTAGTCCCCGGTCAAAGCGAGACGAGTGTTGTCAATGTCTCTAAGACTTTCAATAGCTGTGCCGCTCGTCACGCCGTTTGGTGTCTCACCGTAAACCATAAGTTGCGATACAGCAGCCACATACTCCATTTGCCGCTCCAAGTCATATTTTTGTGTAAACACATCACCCGAAAACGCGGTGCTGGTCTGTTTTATCGGAGGAATTTCCGGATTATTGCGATATGTAAGTACCGCTCCGGGCGTACCCGCCTGAGTTTCAAATTCTTCAATGTCTACACTTCCCTCAAATACCAGATATTGCGGTGTTTTTATCTCCTTGAGATAGTCGGCAATATCGTTACAGGCTGTATTATAAGCTCTTTGAAGCGGGATTAGTTCCTCTATTACCGATTTTCCAAAGAATTGTCCTGCCCTTTCTTTGCATACGGTTCTTACTATCGGGATTTCATCATACGGAAGCGTTCCGTAGTACACGAGGTTGTCCTCCCCCACAAGTATCGCCATTCTGCCATTCGGGAATGCCTTTGAGCTTTTTTCAAAATATGTAATTACCTTTTGGCAATTCTTGATTTTTGCTTTGCTCATTGTAACAACAGTAGCCTCATATCCAAGCCCGCCCGCCGCAGGCGTAGGAGTAAGTGTAAAAGTGTCTACATCTTCACCTTCCGGACGTATTCCGTAAAGACTTTCTATTTCATCTATCGTTTTGACCTGTTCTACAATTATACTGCGCTGGTCTGCTACCGTCTGTTTAAATATACTTTCGGGATAGACTTCATACGGGGTAAGCAATCCGTAATCTATTTCGCCTTCAAAAAAGTTTCGTACTCTCTTTGCGGTAGTTCCGTCTATATCCTCGAAAGTTTCCTCGACCGAGGCGTATAAATTTCCTTTGGCCGCGTCCCACCAAGACAACCAAAAGCAGGAGCCGCACAGTTCATTCCATAGAATCAACGTATCTTTTTTAGTGTCAAATCCGCTCATTTTCTGCGTATGTTTGAGTATAGCCGTTGAAACTTTAGCTTTTTGGTAGTCGTCCATTTCGTTGGTAGCAGGCTTAACTTCCATAGCATAACTGATTTTTTTGAGATTGGCGATACGGGTCTCAATAAGTGGGGCAATACGGTTGAATACCTCGTGTTGCTTTCCGTCGCTGTATGCACATTCGGGATATGGCATTATCTCCTGAGCACCTATATTGATGTCACAATACTGGTCTCCGTAAACAAAGTGACTGTTGAGTTGCCATTGAAGTTCAAGCGGCAGCCGTTCTTTTTGCCGCCTGTCACGCTCGTCTTTCAGCATAGCGATAACATCTTCTTCAAATACTATATTTCCGTCTGCGTCTGTGCCGAGTGCGCCGTTTGGTTGTTGCGGCTGTTTTGCTTCGACTTCCGACCCTCTTATACTGTCAAAAATTCTTGAAATCAAGCCTTTTTTCGGTTCAGCGTTATATGCTGTCGGTGCTGCTGTCTCAACCTCTGCAACTTTCTCACCGAACGCATTTCGCACATTTGCGTCAAGCACCTTTGACTGTGCGTCCTTTGCCGATGTTTCCTGAATTGCCGTATTCGCACCATAGCCCTCTCCGCCTGGGGTCCCCGTAAAATGTGTTTTTTTATGGTTGTACGGCGTAACGCGACTGTTTTTCATTCGGTCTACTTCGCCTTGAGTGACAAGATTGCGTGGTTCGTAGGTGTCACCGCTGCCGCGCGTGTTGCCGCTTTGACGTTTGCCGTACAAGCCGAGTTGTCTCGGAGTAAATCTAAATGCCATTTTTCTCTACTCTCTTTCTCAGTATTTGTTTAAATCTATAAATCCTATAAGTCCGCTTCCGAAACGTGAGCCGTTAGAATTTATGCCGTTTAAAATACCTTGTTTGGATGCGGTTTTCACTACTCCGTCCGTGCCGTTTTTGTGGTAACCGCTTCCGCCCTCGGTATAATAGACTGTATCGCCTATAACGTCCTCGATATAAATAACGTGTCCTGCGCTTTGTCCTGCTGCCGATGTGCCTGTTTTGTATGTCGCAAGCGTATTCGGCTTTATGTTTTCCACTGACGCTCCGAGCCGTGCGTCGGCTTTGGCATTGTACCACATTTGATTTGCGTTACCGATTGCGCCTACATCTTTTCCGAGCTTTTCTTTCATTCGTCCGCGCACATACCACACGCATTGTCCTGTCGCGGCGTCGTTGTTATAGAGATTTGTATTTGCCACTTTGCGGCCGACATTGCCCGACACTCCGGAGCCGCTTGTATAACTGCTGCCGAGCAAACTTAAAATATCATTTCTCTCATTTGCAAAACGATTTTTTACGCTCTCCTGAATATCCGCGCTGCTTGACCTAAAATAATTCTTATAGTTTGAAATTTTATTGTCGTAAGAGGCGTTTATAATATCGGTGTCGCTCATATTTGCGTTAACATTTCCGAGAGCCGAAAGTCCAAGATTGCCGCCGCCGAATTGTATTGCCGTAGAATATATAAGCTCGGTAAGCGCGGGAGAACGGGTGTAGTCCACACCCGTTTTTTCCTTTGCTAAATTCACAAGTGGCTGAACAAATGTATTATAGGCATACTGCGTTTGAAGCTCGCCGAAGGTATCCCCAAAGTCGGCACTTGCCTTTTTCCACGCATTGTTAAAATCAGCCGTTCCCGCTTTTGCATTCCCGAAATAGTTTCCTAATGTCGGATTGGCGGTTTTAAGCCAATTTACAAAATTGTCAGCACTTCCGGTTGTCGTCGAAAACTGCGGTATTCCGTAAGACGTGCCGCCGTAATCGCCGTTCGATTGCGATATTGTTCCCGCTCCCGCTCCGCCTGTTTCATACTTTGCGGAAATAAATCCGATTTTTCCGTTTCCGATTGTCTGTGCCGTGCCGCCTGTCGTCTTAACTGTATCAATTTTGTCGTTTTGCGTCTGTGTGCTGCGCTGTACGCCGGTTGCCTCACCGATGAGCTTACGCACCTTATCGCTTGTTTCTGCGCGGTCAACTATGCTCTGATAGTCAAGATATTTATTGGCAAGTGTGCCGTCACGCTTTAAAAACGGATTATAAAGGTATGCGTTTACCTTTTCGTTTCTTCGTCTGCGTTCTTCGTCCTCCGGATGCAACAATCTGTTTGCCGATTGCATTATCGCCATTTATTTCACCACCTAATCGGTTCTCATTTCCGTTTTCAAGATATTTACGTTCTGGACGGTGCGGGAGTTGGGGACGGTGCGGGAGTTGAGGACTCCGTGCCGGACGACACCACGTTTCCGTTTTCATCAATCCACTTACGCATCAACTGCAACGCGCGACCGATACTCATCTCTCCCGCGCTTGCCTGCGAAATCAAATAATTTTCTATTTCGCTTGCGCTCTTGCCCTCGTTGACCATTTTTCGGCACTCTATATCCTGTATCGTGCTTATACCCGACTGGTCATAGAGCCACTCCTTATCATCTGGGTTGAGTTCCTCGCGCTCAATGATATTGGCAAGCTCTTCGTCGGTTTTATTAGCCGCGATAGCTTCTTGTATAGATGCAAGGAGTTGATTCCTTTCATCTCTTGAAAGCGCGTTTTTCTCGTAGGCGTCAGCTGACGCAGTTACAAGACCGTTGTTGTACTCGCTCATTGCGTTCATTGTCGCAACCCTTTCTTCCGCGTCAGTTTTATACTTTTCAAGGTCGTAATTTTTATCAACCGAATATTTATCAGCTTCTAACTGCTTATCAAGCTGGTCGGTCGCCGCTTTGGTGGCGTTTTCCGAAATAGCCTGTTCGGTGGTGTTGTTTTCACGGTTCATTCTGACCTCTGCTGTTTCCGAAGGAGTATATCCTCTTACCGTACTTGCATACTGCTTGTATTGGTCGTAGTTATTGACCTTGTATAACTTTGCCGCCTGCGCCCAGTTATAAAGTTGTTGTGCGCTCGCTTTTTCAAGTGCGGTAGCGTTCGAGTCGTTCATCGTTTTAAGAGCAGGGATAACGTAGTTTTCTTCAAAATCCTGGTCGGGATTTAAAAGCTCGCCTGTTTCTTGATTGAAGAACGGATTATTGGAATTTACCCATTGTTCGGGATTATATCCGCTTATGCTCGCCTGTGTTGCCAGCCTGTCAGTCTCGTTGTTTTGTGCTGTTTCGTTATTGTCGAAAAGCCTCTGAGCGTAATCGCTCTGCTGTCCTATATTCTGATTTAATATGTCGGCTGTAGTCGCTCTCGATTGGTCATATCCCGATACTCCCGCAAGAAACTGGTTAGCCTTTGTCTGATAGTAGTCCAAAGCTGCCGCTTGTCCTTGATTTTCAAAAGAGGCAAGTTGACGCGCTGCCTGCGCCTGAGCATAGCTGTCTATGTTGCCGCCGTTGCTTCCGGCTCCGTTTGCAATAGCTCCGTAGCCTGCCTTTTCACCCAGTTCGGCGTATCTGTTGAGTATTGACTTTCCTTCGGGTGTCGAGAAAGGATTTGCTTTAATATATTTTATATAATCTCCCCAGTATCCCTCTGATGTTCCGTCTTTTGCGACGTTTATTCCCCAGGATTGGTTAATCTTGTCTTGTATTGCTTGATTTGCCTGGTTTATTTGAACTTGCGGGAGCTGAACCCTGCCAGTACTCTCCGTGAATTGTTTGATTGCGTCGTCAAGTCTTTTTGTATCGCTCACATAGTTGGTGTTGTCCACAAGCGCGTCTCCCCTGCCTATATTTACGCCGCCTAAAAATATATCTCCGTTGTAATCGTCGTAGGTCAAAGCTCGGTTTGCCGCGTCGGTAGACATACCATACTGTCCCGTAAGCGCGTCTGTAATGTATTTTCTGACAGGAGTTTTTCCGGAAGTTCCAAGTCGAGCTATAATATCCCGTGCGCCGCTCGTGTTGCTGTTTCTGAGTTGCTCGGCGAGATTTGAATATCCGTTTTGTTCAAGCTCTCCGTAATATTGTGCCGCTTTTTGGGCGACTCTCTTTCTCGTCTCCTCGTCCGAATTATCCCATTCGTTTTTATATCCAAGTATTCTGTTTGCCGCCGAATACGGATTGTATGCCATTTGTATCACCTCTTTTGAAAATTTTTACGTTTACGATACCGCCAATCCCTGAAGCATTTTGTCTGTCTGTCTGAAAACGCGGTTTAATATCGCCGCTGCTTCGGCGCGGGAGAGGTAATTGTCGGGGCGGAAAGTGCCGTCCTCATAGCCGTTCATCAAGCCATAACGATACGCATAGTAAACGTCGTCCGCATACCAATCGACTGATTTAACGTCCGACGGCATTTTAAACGGCACCGTCTCAGGCTCGCACTTCTTTGCAAACGCCTCGGACAGCGTGCGGGATATAATGTCAACGGTGCGTGCCGCGACCGCCGCCAGCTCCGCGCGGGTTATTGCGTCGTTCGGCGCAAACGTTTTTGCGTCTCTGCCGCGCATAATCTCGTTTACAAAAACGCGCCCAACCGCATCATAAAAATAGTCGGTTTTGCACACGTCCTCAAATACGCCAATAGCCCGCCAGAACTCGACGTCGGAACACTCGCCGCCCGCTTGTCTGATTGTCTTTCCGAACGTGTTTGCCGATGTCTCGACCGCCGACAAAAGCCTGTCGATTATAACCGCAACGTCGGCGCGTTTTATGCTCTCGTTCGGCGCAAATTCGGTGTCGCTGACGCCCTCGATAAGTCCTGACAGATACGCCGCCCTAACGTCGCCGTAAAACCAATCGTCGGGATTTACGTCCTCGAACGGCAGTTTTACTGTTTCCCACAACAGCGCATAGGCACCTTCGACCGCATACAGCGGTATTTCGCCGCGTCCGCCTTTGCCCCAGCTCGGACCCCAGGAATTTTGTATTTTAAAATACCGCTCGCCGTCGCGGTCAACATAGCCATACGCCATAACAGCGTGCCCGCCGCCGAAGTAGTCGGGGACCAACAGCAAAATCGGGCACGCATAGTCAACCAACGCCGACCGCGCACAATCCCATAATTTATCTTTGTAAGCGTATTCAAACGCCACATATGCCGCGGGCTTTTGCCTTTCGCCGACCGCGAGCAAATCGTCGCGCTCGGCGGCATATTTTAAAATATCCGGCACGTCCACCGAAAACGGAAAATAATGTCCGGGGACAAAGCCTATTTTAACCACGCCGTCCAGCGCACGCGATACGAATAATCCCTCGCCCGTGTATGCGCCTCTGCTCTCCACTCTGCCGTAATTCCACGCGGGTGAAAAATGGTTTTCGTTTTTTGCTTCGCACTCGGCGATTTCGCACATTGCAAACGCTACGCACATACCCGTCTGCCCCTGGTCGTGTATCGGCGGCAGCCTGTCTGCATCTATCGTGTATTCGGGCGGCAAATCGGTACGGGGCTGATACCCCGTAGCCAAATCATATTTATAATCTCTGACGGGACGCGGTTCAACCAACGCCCCGAATCCGTGCTTTCCCATTGTCAACTCTCCTTTCGCGGGCTATTCCACCCGCATATGTTTAACCCTGTCCCGCTCCTCGGAGCGCTTCGCATTGTTAAATCTGTCAGTCGTGCCGACGAGGTAGCCCGTAATCCGTCTTATTCGCTCAAACGGTACCGGCTCAAACGTATATGACATCTCAACGTAATCGTCGTCGCAAATCTTGAGCGTCAGCGCGTCGATTGTCTTATGCGGGTTTTTATGCCGGGCAAGCTCCGCGTATTGCTCTTGCTCGGCTGCGGACATTTCGCCGCCTATGACCGTGATTTTCATTCGTCCTCACCTGCTCCCGCGTCGTCTGCCTTTTTCTTCAGGATTTCAATCGCGCGCGTGATAACCGGGGGCATAGGCACGCCCATTAAACCCGCGTTTTCGACTATGCTTATTACTTCGTTGCAGATAAACGCCGTCACAACGCCGTCCTTGATAAAGTTCACGCCGAGGACAATATCCAGTCGGCACGCGATAAGTACAAAAAACAGCATAGCGCACTTGCGAAACAGTCCTTTAAGTCCCGCGCGGGACTCAAGCGCGCCGTTCTCTGAGTGCGGCGATTGTTTAAAAATGCCCGCGACCACCAGCCCGCTGAGATAGTCGCCCGCCATAAATATACACAGCGTCGTAAGCGCGGCGTTCCACCCGCCGAATATCGACGACATAGCCCCGCCGACAACTCCGCATATTGCCAAAATAATCCCCTTAATTTCCATAGTTAAATCCTCCTTGTGAAATAAAATTTTTTAATTTGTAATTGATATTGATAATTCTTTTTGGTCTTTAGCCACTTGGTAATTGCCCCATACGTTTATATTTGCGGCATACTGAGCTTTCTCCGTGACCTCCTGCGCCCGCTCAACCCCGTAAACTACGGTAAAGTTCACCTCGTCCAGCCCTGCAAGCTCGCCGTTTGCGGCTTCAACACAATACACGTCGAGCTTATGCGGCTGACCGTCGTATTTAAAGCGCGTCTCGCCGTGAACGTCAAAGTGTAATTGCCGTTGTTCGCAAAATAGGGATATGGTTTTCCGCGCCGTTTTGCCGTTTGCGTCCGTGACAACAAACACGCGCCCCGAATACAAACCGACACTCTTGACTGTACCCGTAAATGTACCGTCCTCTGAAAACTCCACGCCATACGGCAACGGGTCGCTCATATTTTTAAATATCGACCATTTATACGGCGGTGTGCCGCCTTCGGCTGTCAGTTGCCCCGTTGCGGGCGTGCCGTATTCGCCGATTGTTACGTCGCTGCCTGATGTTATGCGTAATACGTCTATTTGACGGATTTTGTCACCGTATTCAGACAGCGGCACATCTTCGCCGCATTCTACGCCGCCGCCGACTATTGCGCGGCGAATTTCCGCTTTAACGTCGGTGCAAAACGCGACAAGCGTTTGCGCCCGCTCCGCTTCGGGCATATCCGCCGTGTCGGGATATAAAATCTGCGCCGCGTTCGGTCGCGGTTCATAGATTGACTGTACGCCCCACGCATAGCCGCCGTATTCCCCGTAGCCGCCCGACGGGAGCGTTCCGCCTTTTTCGTATATAGCCGATTTTATATCCGCAAAGGACGACATCATCAGTTGCCATTTTTCCGTTATCGTCATTCCGTCACCCCGTTTACCTCGTCCAGCGCGGTCGCAAGCGTGCCGAGGTTGGATTGCAGTTCGGCGATTGCACCCGAAAACGAGCTTACCTGCTCACCGATTTGTTTCAAATTTTCCGCTATTTTACTCAATGCTTCTTCCGCTGTCTGAGCGTAATTCTCGGCGAGAGTTGGAATATCCGCCTTGTCGGTGTATTCGGGTATTTCAAACCCGCTTGTTGTTTTAGCCATTTAAATACCCCCTAACTCATATAATCGGGCGAAGCTTTTTTCAGCCAATCGAGTTTTTGTTTATCTGTGGGTTTAGGAATGTATATCGTTCCGACTGCCGCGTCAAACACAAAAATGTAATATGCTTCGTAGTATTCTTCGTCTACTCTGTCGCCGTCCGTAGACACGACCAGCGGAAGCTGTACGTCCATATCGTCAACGCTATGTTTGCAAACATAAACGTCAACGGTGTCGCCGACTACGACGTCAGTACAATATTGGGGCGTTATGCTATACTCCTTTGTGCCGTCCTTCCACGAAATTGTCACATTATTTTTGCCTTTGAAATCAACCCTGATTATCGTGTCGAGGACATTGTATGCTACCGCTTGGAGCTCGTTTGACAGTTTTTCAAGCGTTATCGCTCCGTTCTCAATTTTGCGGCTCGTCACCGCCCCGTCGCCGATTTTATTGGCGGTGACTGCGCCGTTTATGATTTTGCTCTGCGCGACGCAATCATTTGACAACTTAGACTGCGTGATTGCGTTGTCTGCAATTTTGCGGCTCGTCACCGCCCCGTCGGCAAGTTTATCAGCCGTTATACTTCCGGCAATTATATCGCCTCTGACCGGTATATTTTCGTCTCCGTCGCCGTTGCCGATGAAAACCTCGTTTGTGTCTGTGCAAAGTCCCATTTCACCGGGCATAAGCTGCGGCAACTCCTCTTTAAGCCCTCGTGTAATTTGAATTAAGTCCTTAGGCATTTATGTATCTTCCTTTCTTTTAAGTGTTTTTGTTTTTAAATTCCGTTTACCGTGTCCAGAGCGTCTGAAAGCGGTTTTATAACCTCTCTGTAACCAAAAGAGCCACCGTCTGCCGTTTCTCTCGTCTCACGGTCGGAAAACGCGCCGCCGTCAAGATGTTTTTTGCCGCGTCTCATCAGGAACAGTCCGCCGTCATAAACCTTTATTCCGATAGCAGTCCACAGAGCGTCAAACAGATTTATTGCTCCATAAGCAAAGTTAAACCAAGCAGTAGAGCCGGTACCGCCGCCCATAGACTTTATTTTTGTCCAGACGTCGCTTGATATGGTACGTTCGCTTACCGCTCCGTCCGCGAGCTTCGGTTCGGTCACGTTTTTGTCTTTTATTTTCGCGGTCGTAACTGCAGATACACCTAAATGATTTTCCCACACCGAATTTGATTTCAGCTTGTCGTGAGATATTGAATCGCCCGCAATTTTCTCATTGGTCACCGCACCGTCATACAACTTTGTCGTAATGATAGCACCGTCTTGAATTTTATTAAATGTTACCGCGTCGTTTGCAATCTTGTCGTTGGTTACTGCCTGACTGCCGAGGTTATTTTCCCAAACGGAATTTTCGGCAAGTTTTATGTGAGTTACCGACCCGTCAGGGTGGTCTATCGGATTTTTATGACTATGTGTGTTGAGGGCGTCTTGCACTTTTCCCACAGCTTCTTTCAATTTTCTATACATTTCAAGAAGCCTGCCTTTTTTGATGTCCGGAATATTTCCTCTTACTGCCATACAAAATCCCCCTAATTCAAAATAATTCTCAGATATATCGCGCTCGTTCCCGCTCCGCCGACTATCTTAATTGCGGACGCGCACTTGTTTATATCCTCGTAATCCTCTATCTTCTGCCACGGCGTATTCTCCTCTTTGGGCTTTTTGGCGATAGTCGCATAAATCTCCGCGTCGCCGTCTATCTGCCAGCCGATGTCATTTACGCCGCGCTTGTTCGCGCTGACGTTCGGAAGCGGTATAATAACCGTTTCCCCCGCTTCTATGTTGCCTTGGCAACTGTAATTAAAGCCCGAATTGTCGGCAACTCTGAATCCGTTTTTAAGTGTTAAATCCATTTATTCGCACCTCTTTAACTTTTTTACGCTTCCGGCTTAACATACGTTATTGACCGTTTTGCAAGCTCATAGCGATGTTTTTCCCATTGTCCGCTGCTCGAATTGTATTCTTCCTTGAAATAATAAACGCCCGGTTCATAAAAGTACCATTTATTATCTGTTTCACCGTAATTTGTCTTTGGGTCGGCTTCTGTATTTTGATAGGCTTTAAGCTCTATGTAGTTTACCGCTCCGTCGTCTCCTACCGCGCCGTAAATAAGCGAGGTTGCGGTTTTGTATATTATCACTTGCCCGTATCTGACGGGATAGCCGCCGACCGCGCCTATAACCTTTCCGTTTTCGTCGATTTCGTATTTGTCCACGCCGACAAGTACCGTTTTAAACTGCCCTTCCAAGAGATTGCCGTCCTTGTCGGTAGGCTCGCCGTTTTCGTTTGTATAATTGGAGTCTCTTGCCTGTTCTCCGGCGGCGTATGTTGCGCCCGCTCCGGCTCCGAGTATTATAACCGGATATTTGTAATCCGAACTGTCGTCATATCCTATCTGTACTTTTGCGTCATATGTGGGTTGACCGCTGTTGTCGGGGTACATCTTGATGAAACTGTCCGATATTGTGACGCGTCCCGCCGTGTCGGTTTTAAGTTCAAGGGTTCCCTCCAACTGAAAGCCTGCGGGAGTTTGATTAAACTCGCTTTTAAATCCGCGTTGGGCGGACTTCCACTCGTTGCCGTTCCAATACCAGAAATTAACGTATTCGTTGCCGCTCTCGTCCGTGCCGACATACCTGTATATCATAGTCTTGTCAAGCACGAGGATATTTCCTTCCGCGTCGGTGATTGGTTCGCCGTCGGGATTTATAAAGGCTTTTTTATCCGTGGGCGGTTCCGCGTATATTTCTATTGTGTTCGCGCTGTTTAGGACCGCTGTAAACTTGAGCCTGTTTACAGTAGCATTGATGAGCGGCGTAACTATGTTCGCCCAGTCTATGCCCTCCGATGAGCTTGAAGCCGCGCCCGCAAGTTCGGGATAACGTCTTATAAGAGTGTCGTATCTGTCCTGTAAAATTTGTACCCGCTCCCGAAGCTGATTAAAGTTCATTTTGGAGATAGGCACTCTTTCGAGATTATCAAACATCGCCGTTTGCCGCCTTTAGCTCATCAACTGCGGATTTGACCTCAGCTATATCCGCCCGGTTCTTTTTGATTTCGGCATTTGCCGCTTCAAGTGACGCGGAAAGCGATTTGATTTTATTGTCAAGGGTCTCCATATGCGTGTCGTATTCTTCGAGCAGATTTCCGAGCTTTCCGAGCTGCCCGGCAAAGCCCATTCTGTTAAAGAGCTTTTTCTTGTTCATCGCGTATGTCCCCCTATTTTCTATCGTGTGACCTCATATGCGCATTGAGCCCGAACTCGTTTTTGCACTCTTTGCCGCATATGGGGCATTTCAGGTCTTTTCCGTCTTTCGGCTCGTTGTTTGTTGCAGTGATAACACCTTCGTGCTCCGTAGCAGAGTCGGCAGCATAGTTGGCTAATCCATCAAGGAGCCTCTCGTGAAGGAGCCTCTCTTGGGCTTTCGCTTCGTCGGTGGTAAGGAGCCTCTCTTTGGCTTTCACTTCGTCGGTGGGATGAAAGAACAGCGGAGTATTTTTTCTCGGCTTCACCGTGCCGACGCTTGCTTTGTTTTTGCCGGTTTCCTTTGCGGCCTTTATCGCCGCAAGAGCGTCCGTAAGGCAATTCTCACAAATTATCACACCGCCGAACTCTCCCGAATTGCTTATAGCGTAGCTGTTGGTATTGTGACAGCCCTTAACGCTGCACATTCTGTTAACTCTGTGAATATTCATTCGTTTTATTCCCCTTTCGTTACTGTTACTCAAGTGTTTTATATACTTTTCCGCCGCCTTTTAATGTTATTTCCGCTTGATATATGCGAGAATATCCTGTACCGCAAAGCCGCAATTTTGCGCCGTAATGCGCTGTCATTCGCGGTACTACTCGTATAGCCGCCTTCTTCGACTTTTCCGCAGTGCCGCTGTTATAAACGAGATGAGAATTGTTCTCGTCAAATTCTTCGTCGTCATAGATGAGATATGCGCGTAACTCGCTGCCTTTTTCTATGTCGGCAAGTATCTGTATTTTTTGAATATGCTTTATGTCCACGGTTTGCCCCGCCGTCAAATCGGTTTCGGCAGCCCATTCTTGACCTTGATAATCGTTTGTATCAATTTGGTATATCGTTCCGGTTTTGGTCAGCATATAAAAGCCGTAATCCGTCTTGGCAAAATTCAATACCTGAGTATCTATTTTTTCTTCCGCCCATTGCATAACCACCGTGTCATACACGAAAAGTCGATGGTTGTTCGCACCGTCGGCACCGCAGTATAAGTAGTATCTTCTGCCGTCTGTACCAGCTACCGCGTTTTCAAAGCGGGATTTGCCTAATTTGTAGCTCATAACACGCGGATTGCCGCCGGTATATACCTTCACCGCGTCGTCCGACGTGAAAAACAAATTACCGTCCACATCAACAATATTGTCGTTGTTGGTTGCGCCCTCGGCGTATATGTCGTTTATTCGGAACGGGTTTGAACTTCCCGTTATCTCGTGCATATAATCGCGTTTAAAAGCCACCACGCTGTTTAAATATGTGGTTATTCCCGTAAAGTAACCGTCAGCCTTTACGTTGCTTTGCGCCGCAGATACCCACGCATTTGAGGGTGAAAAATCGGTATCGGTGTCCACGTTCCAGTTTGTGTAATCGTTAAAGCCCGATACGCATATCCTGTCAGGCTCTCCGCAAAGCTCACTTCCGGCAACGCCGTAAATTCTCGACAGATGAACCGTTGCATATCGTATGTACGGAGCCATAACGCCGCCGTGAAAATCGGCGGCATTCATTTCCTCATATTTGCCATTTGTATCTTTCTTGATTGTAAGACTTATAGCGTCGGGAAATATAAGAATATGCTTTGTGTATTTTCCGTCAATAGCACCGCCCTCGTAGCTGTTCATCATAACCGCACATCTTTGTATGTCGGGTGTTAGCTTGTCCTTTCTGTCTTGCGAATTTTTGCCGCCGATTGCTTGGGTAAGATTAGCCTCGTCGATGCTAAGACTGCCGTCCGTTTCTCTTTTTAAACGCTTTGCCTTTATGTCACCGTCTGAATACACAAGAAGCAGAAAGTCGTCAAATCCCCAAAGACCTATTGGCTCACCTTCTACCTCGAAAACTTTGTTTCTGTTCGGACTTGGCGTGAGATAAGGAGCGTCCTGCGTTGAAATGTTTTCCTCAAACGAAAGCTCGCCGGTGTCCATTATCTGAACCTTGTTGAGCCCGCTCCAGTTTACGCGTACCGTGGTTTTTGTCTTTGACTCGACCGGCAAAGGCATTTGAAGATATGTAAGCTCATTTTCGCTTTTCTTATTTGCCATTTTTCTACACCCCTATTTTCGGGTCTCTCGCCGTCATATACTGTTTAAACTGTTCCAAAAGCACGTTATAATCATTCAGCCATTTCGCGGCGGCCGTGTCCTCGTTGACAAGCTTATACACCTCGCCGCGCAGTTTTGCCGCGGGAAGTGAAAGCCATTCCGGCGGGAGCTTAATGTTGTCATTGTGATGTGCTTCTGTGGTTTTAGGCTGTGGACGAACGAAGTAAAATACTTCGATTTGCCCTTTGCTTTCAACCGCCGCTTCGTGCCAATGTCCGGGGTGGATAAACAAATCATCGTCATACTTCCAGTATGTGTCAGGAAAAAGCACTCCGGAGACGGGTGTTGTGCGTTTAAGACGCGTTCGCGCTTCCGAGCTGTCATAATACACCGCGTATATATCCTCGAACCTCACGTTGTCCGCCCCTTCAATCGGCGTTATTTCCGAAAGACGAAACTGCTCATAGTCATAGACGGGATTGTGGTTCGGGTCAATAGCGGGTATAGATACGCTGTTATCAAGCTCTTTCGCAAAGCACGTCATTTCCTGTATGATTTCCGAATACAGGAGCTGCTCCGTTTCGGTCAAAATCCTGTAATACGTTTCATCGGCAATATCCGGAGCTGTATCAACCTCGTTTTTTATCTCGTTTATAAAAGCACTCGCCTTTATTCCGCTGTCAAACATTTGTTAATCACCTGCCCCTTTGTCGCAACCGCAAGCACCGTTGCAACGGAAAAACTTTACTCTGCGTCCTTTCGCGTTGGCGTTCCAATATACGAGCCACGCCGATTTTGCTTTTCTCAAAAATTCGCTCTTATATGCGTCTCCGCCACCCGATAGGTATAAAATGTTGTCAACCATACAGCCGTGGTAAAGAGGCAGTATTTTAAGGCTTCCCTCGCTGTTCTTGTCGGCTTCAAAGGTCCTTATATGCTGCTCGCTTGGGTACTCGCCGCTCTCGTCTGCTTTCCATAAAAGTTTTGGCGGCTCGCCGTACGTTGCGCAAAGCTCCGCTATTGTGTCATTCAGCCTGTCAAAAAAATCTCTTTCGCTGACCGCCACAGTAAGCGTGACGCGCTCGTACATTTGTTTTACAGTCATAATAATCTCCGTTTTCAAAAATCGGGGAAACCTTGAAAATTTCCCCGATTTTCATTTTTTCGTTTAAAGTTTACTCTGCCGCGTTTGTGATTCTCACGCATCCGCCGGGTTTCTCGCAAATAAGATTGCCGTATTTGGCAATAACACCGTTGTACGCCAGCGTGCCGGGAATAAGCGTAAACGCACTTCCGCCCTGTGAAATGAAATCCCAGTCTTTGAGCTGGTAGAACTTGAGCGTCGAAGTATCGAAGCCCCAAGCCTCATTCTTAGGAACAAATCCCTCGTTTACGATTGTAACCTGTCCGTTTCCGAACCTGAAATCGATTGCCGAAAAACCGCCCGTAATAGTCAGGTCGTTCTTTTCGTTTCTCAGGTTGTTAACGCGGAGGTATTCAACATAGTGGTCATATGCGTCGTCGCCCATCAGGAGCATATCCACCTTCGCGCCCTTTTCTCTCTGAGCACGGCGCAGAACTCTCGTAATCATTGAGTCGTTTATATCTCCTGCCGCGTCCTCAACAACGGGCTTAATAAGCGGCACGTCAGCCTTTTTGATACCGTAAAGCGTATCAACCGCGTCGTCAAATATCGCGCCGAGACCGGTAATCTCGTTGCCATACGACATCTGTATGGTGACAAATCCGTCAGTCTGCTCCAGCGTGTCGCCGTCGATTGTAAATGTTACGGGGTTTGCTCCCGCGTTGACCGAGAGAATGCGTCTCTGCTTTGCCGCGGGTTCGTCGCCGGGCTTCTTGCCCTTTGCGTAAATATCAATCGTAAGACCTTCCTTGATATTTTCGGGTCTTTCCGTGCCGTCCGACGGAAGCGTTACGGTATTACCGGTTGATGAAGCGATAGGTGTAAGTATTCCGTCTCCGTTGCCGAACGTCATACGTCCGACATTCCATTTTGCCACCTCGTAGCCGCCTTTGATTTCACGGTCAAGAACATTTATCATAGCAAGACGGTCGTTTGCGGTCGCGGCAATAGCCTCATCGGTTATACGGAGCGTAACCGCCATTCGCTTTCTTTTTTCTACGAAGTCCTGATAGATATTGCGTCCGGCTTTAGGCGCGATAAGGTCATCGGAAAGCGAACCGAAACCGCCGTTAAAGCCTACCTGTGCTACGGCGCGTATGTCACCGCCGCCCGTAATCGGTACGGTTTTAATGCGGCTCATAATAGGACTGGGCTCTGTACCCAAAAGGTTGGAAAGTGCCGGCAGATACATTGTTTTAACTGCACCCGCCAACATATTTATCTGCTGAAAATTGTCAAAATTTGTAGGCATTTATATCATTTCCCCTCTCTGTTCTCGCACTCTCCGTGCGTCTGTTCTCGCACTCTCCGTGCGGTTGCCTGAATTTTGTTGTTTAAATTGTTTTTAGCGGTTATCTCATACCGAACTGTGCAAGTACCGCCATTCTTGCTTCGTCAAAATTTGTCGGTTTTTTCTGAGGCGGCGTAAGCGGTGCATTTGCCGCTCCTGCCGACGCACTCATAGGCGGAATATTAACTGCTTGCTCCGCCGCGCTTTTTGCACGCATTTCCTCTACCGCGCGTTGAAGTTCGGGACTTTGAGCGTACATCTGCATAAAATCTTCCGTACTGGGAGCAACGGGCGGATTTTCTATGCTGTCTGCGCCTTTTGCGATTGCGTAAGCCATTATCAGCTTGTCCTCTATCGGCGCGGTCGAGGAATTAAGTATCGGATTGCTCGATATGATTTGCTCAAGGCGCGGAGTCATTCCCATAACGCCCGCAAATCTTGGGTCTTTTGAAAGTCCGTCGAGAGCCCTTTGCTTTTCCCGCTCTTCTATGCCTGTTTGTGCGGATGTAAGAAAAGGCTGAAGCGTGCCCATAATCTTTTTCTCCGTGTATTCCGCCATTTGCCTTGCGTAATCCGCCTGCTTCTGCTTAATTACGTTTTCGTCCTCTGCCCAAAGGTTGGACAAATCCAGTTCGGGCGGCGTCAATACTTCCTCGGTGACCTGCGTTTCGTTTTGCCGACTCATCTCATTTATTGCCTGCTGCAGCATTTGGTTTTGCTGTGTAAGCTGTGCGATAACCTGCATAGCCTGAGGGTCGAGTTGTGCCGCCTGTGCTTCCGCCGGCTGTGCCTGCGTCGCGTCGGGCGGCGGAGTTTCGGGCGGTTGCCCGTCCGGCGGTGCGCCCTCCTGTGTCGCCTGTGCTTCCGCCTGCGCCTGTGCCTGCGCCTGCGCTTCTGCCTGTACTGCCGCCTGTGCTTGCGCCATAGCCTCGTCGAAGGTCATCGGCGCGCCGTTTTCATCGGGTGGCATTTTCTTCACTCCTTTCTGCCGCGTCGCGGCGTTTTTTACTTCTACAACGAGTATATAACGTCGCCGACGTGCGCTACTGTCAATTTTTTTGTTGTTTTCGCACACTACTGTCAATCTGTAAAACATTTTTGAAAATGTCACTAAAAAACAGTTGCAATTTTCGGAGTGTTGTGGTACAATATCAAAAGAGGTGAGATAAATGGGTAAACTCGATAAAATGATTGCTTGGCTCCGAAGCAACCCCAAGGATTTTACTTTTGAGGAAATGAAAAGTTTACTCGAAGCTTTGGAATTTAAGATGTCCAACCAAGGGAAAACAAGCGGTTCAAGGGTGAGATTTATAAAAGACGGTGTGCCTATAATATTGCATAAGCCACACCCGCGCAAAGAATTATTGGAATATCAGGTAAAGCAAATTATTGAGACTTTGGAAGGAGAGAATTTAATATGAGTAACCTCTTGGAATATAAAGATTATATGGGTACGGTGGAATATTCGTCGTCGGATAATGTTTTATTCGGCAAGGTGGTCGGAATTAACGGTCTTGTTTCATACGAGGGCAAAAGTATTGAGGAATTGCAGAAAGACTTTGAGGAAGCCGTTGACGATTATATAGAAATGTGTGAGGAACAGGGCATTGAGCCGCAAAAAACTTATAAAGGCACATTTAATGTGAGAATTTCGCCGACTTTGCACCGTAGTCTTGCCATATGCGCCGCCTCACGAGGAACCACTTTAAATAAGGCGGTAGAGGACGCTATCAGGCAATATGTAAATTAAAAACAAAAAAAGGCTCTTTCGAGCAATGTCATTAAGTTAAGAAAGACTAATAATGATTAAGTAGTATACAGGGAGAGTGAAAACTGTAAATTCACTCTC
>CANRNL010000018.1 GCA_947631965.1 uncultured Clostridia bacterium | reverse complement strand
TGTTAATGCCTTCATCATTGATGGCGAACTTTTTTAGGAGATTTTGTAACACATCATTGACAAACCTACAGTTTTTCCTCTAAACGTCAAAACTTTAAAATACCGATGCATATTTCCCGCTCACGGAATATAAGATGAAATTTTCGGCAAACTAATTGTACTATTGCTTTTAAGGGGATCCGATATGACAACGATAGGAATAATAGCAAGACACAAACCGCGCGCCGAGGCAATTTTGAACCGTTTCATTTTAAGCCGCGGCATAACCGACATATCAACGGTTGCGGTCGGCTCGCCCGCGCCCGCGCACCCGTGCGGCGTATATATTATCGAAGAGCCGAGCAAGAACCTGAACAAAATTTTAAACGGCTCGAAAAGCATCATAATAACCGCGGACGAATTTCTGAAAGCCTCCGAGCCTCTTACCTCCGAGGCATACATCATAAGCTGTTCTCTCGGCACGCGCGCGACCGTCACCGCGTCCAGCATAGAGGACGGCGGCTTTACCTACTGCATACAGCGCGAGTTTTCCGACATAAACCAGACCACCCACCAGCCGCAGGAATTTTGCGTCCGCGGGAATGTCGACGCGGAGAATATTTACCTCTGCCTTGCGGCGGTCACGGCTCTTATCGTGTGCGGCATTTCAGCAGACGAATTAACCGATTTCACGTTCTAATTTCTCCGTGTGCAAAATATAATTTACAGAGAATGGGAGTTGAGAAGCTGAAATGAACAATCTGTATTCCGAAAACAATAAAGTAACCGTCGTCGGCACGGTGGAGAGCGAACCCGAATTTTCACACGAGGTCTACGGCGAAACATTTTTTTCATTTATACTTTCGGTTCCGCGCCTGAGCAGCGCGGCGGATAAAATAGTTGTCACCATATCCGAGCGCTACGGTCCCGGAGTTTCGATAAAGACGGGCGATGCGGTGCTGATAAACGGTCAGTTCCGCTCCTACAACAATTTCACAAACATCGGAAACAAGCTGATTTTAACGGTATTTGTCAAAGAAATAGAAAACGTACGAAGCGTTGCGGACTACCAAAATCCCAACAGCATTTTTTTGAACGGGTATATCTGCAAACCGCCGGTTTACAGGACTACTCCGTTCGGGCGCGAAATTGCGGACATATTGCTTGCGGTGAACCGCTCATACAACAAATCGGACTACATCCCCTGCATAGCGTGGGGCAGAAACGCGAAGTTTGCCGAAACGCTCGAAATAGGCACCAAGGTAAAAATAAACGGCAGAATACAAAGCCGTGAATATCAGAAGAAAATAAACGAAGATGAGTTTTTGACAAAGGTGGCGTACGAGGTTTCGGTGTCCAAAATGGAAATAGAAAACGAGGAAAAAAATTATGAGGACACTTTCAATTTTCGGGAATAATTTGCGCTGCGAGCTATTGAACTTTTAAAATTTTTATGGTAAAATAGCCCAAACGGAGGATAAATCCCATGAGCGAAAACAGAAAAGACAAAGAGCGAACAGAAGAGCTGAGAGAAATAATAAACAAGCATAACCACGCTTATTATGTTATGGATAATCCGACTGTAAGCGACTTTGAGTACGACGCTTTGATGAATGAGCTTCTGGCTTTGGAAGCGAAGCACCCCGAATATATAACTCCCGATTCTCCCACACAGAGAGTCGGGGGCGAGGTTTCGGAAGGCTTTGAAAAGGTAACGCACGAAATTCAGATGCAGAGCCTTGCCGACGTCTTTTCAAGGGACGAGCTGTTTGCGTTTGACGAGCGCGTGCGGGAAAGCGTCGGAAAGACGGAATATGTGGTCGAAATGAAGATAGACGGGCTTTCGGTCTCTCTCGAATACCGCGACGGCACATTTGTCCGCGGCTCGACGCGGGGCGACGGGTTTGTCGGAGAGGATATAACCCAAAACCTCAAAACAATCAAATCCATACCGCTTAAAATAAGCGACCAAATACCGTATCTGGAAGTGCGCGGAGAGGTATATATGCCGAGCGCGGCGTTTGAAAAGCTTAACGAACAGCGCGAGCTGGACGGCGAGCCTCTGTTTGCCAACCCGAGAAACGCGGCGGCGGGCTCCTTGCGTCAGCTTGACAGCCGCATCACTGCCGAAAGGAATCTTGACATAATCGTGTTCAACATCCAGCGTATAGACGGCGTACAGCTTAAAACTCACCGCGAAAGCCTTGACTTCCTTGAAAAGCTCGGTTTTAAAGCAAGTCCGTCGAGAGAGGTGTGCGCCGACATCGAATCGGCATATGACGAGATTATGAAAATCGGCGAAATGCGCGACACTCTCCCTTTTAACATTGACGGCTCGGTGGTAAAGGTCAACGATTTAAACCTTCGAGCGGAGCTTGGAAGTACCGCGAAAACTCCGAAATGGGCAGCGGCGTACAAATTTCCCGCCGAGCAAAAGGAAACCGTAATGACCGACATAGTGCTTCAGGTAGGACGAACCGGCGCGGTAACTCCGAACGCGGTCTTAAAGCCGGTGCGCGTTGACGGCTCGACCGTGAGCCGCGCAACCCTCCACAACATAGACTATATCCGCGAAAAGGATATAAAAATCGGCGATACGGTGGTAATACGAAAGGCGGGCGACATCATTCCCGAAGTCGTTCGTGTGATAACCGAAAAGCGCACAGGCGCGGAGCGGGAATTTGTTATGCCCGAAAACTGCCCTGTCTGCGGCGAACCGCTGGTGCGCGAAGAAAACGAGGCGGTAATACGCTGCATAAGTTCAAACTGCCCCGCTCAGAAGGCGAGAAACATCATACATTTTGCCTCGCGCGACGCGATGTATATAGACGGGCTCGGAAGCGCGATAGTCGAACAGCTTATCGAAAACGGTTTAATTGACGACGCGGCTGATTTATACTATCTCAAATACGACGATTTGGCGAACCTGGAGAGGTTCGGAGACAAATCCGCGAAAAACTTGCTTACCGCGATTGAAAACACCAAACAAAACGGACTTGACAAGCTGCTGTTCGGTCTGGGAATACGTCATATCGGCGCGAAAGCCGCAAAGCTGCTGGCTCAAAAGTTTTTGACAATGGACGCTCTTATGGCGGCGAACACTGAGGATATAGCCTCGGTCTACGACGTCGGCGAAAAAATGGCAAAAAGCATAAAGGCGTATTTTGAAACCCCCAAGTCCGAGGATATAATAAACAAGCTTAAAGCCGCGGGCGTAAATATGGAATTTAAATCGGAGATTATAGGCGACGCGCTCAGCGGCAAAACGTTTGTGCTGACGGGCACTCTGCCCACTCTCAAGCGCAGCGAGGCTTCAAAGCTGATAGAGTCGCACGGTGGACGAGTCAGCTCAAGCGTTTCAAAAAAGACGGATTACGTCGTCGCGGGAGAGGACGCGGGCAGTAAGCTCGACAAGGCTTCGTCGCTCGGAATAAAAATAATCGGAGAAAACGAGCTTTTAGAGCTTATCGGAGAATAAAATTTTTTAAATTTAAACCGCTTTGATTCAGAACATTGACAGAATTATGTAAGAAATGATATAATTTTGTCGTTATGTTGAATTTAAGCGGTTTTCTTAATGTAAAAAGATACACGGCGCTTATCTGCTCCGCCTTCGCCGGTGGAATTTTATTTGTCTCGGAGGGCAGAACCCTGATTTCGTTTCTCCCGTCGCTTTTGGTATTTTCCGCAACATTTATCCTAATCCTGATACTTATCGCAAAAGCTGAAAAAAGCGGACTTTCGCCGTACAAAATAATACTCGTTGTCCTTGTCGCAGCGGTGAGCTTTTCCGCAGGCGCGCTCCGATACGAGCAGTATGAAAAATCCCATCTTGACACTCTCGCCCCGTTCGCCGATTCCCACGCCTATATATACGGAACCGTGAGAACGGAGCCGAAGCCGTCGCAAAGCGGATACAGCCGCGGAACGGTTTTGGACGTATACAAAATCGAGAACGCCGACGGCTCTTTTGACGTGTCGGGCAAAATTATGTTCTATTTTTCGGAATCCGAGGATGAGGTGCGGGTCGGAGACAGCGTTTACGGCATCGCATCACTCGGACTTGTGCCGACTTACGACGATTTTGACTACCGCAAATATATGAAACAAAAGGAAATTTTCTATTCCGCCTATTCGGGCTACATTCATCTTGACCGAGAACATACCGAACCGTTTTCGCTCACCGAATTTGTGACCGACATAGGCCGTCGCATAAATTCAAGCATAGTTTCGGCGGTGGATAAAAACTTTTACGGCGACGAAGAGCTTGGAGCAATTTTAAAGGGTATCCTTGTAGGCGACAAAACCGATTTCAGCGACGAGCTGAGAGAGGATTTTTCAAAAGCGGGCATATCGCATATTATCGCTGTTTCGGGTATGCACGTTTCAATTTTGTTCTCCGCGCTTTTGCTCATTTTCGGATTGGCGAGGGTCAAAAAACGAATTGTATGCCTGATAACCATACCTCTTCTCATTATTTTCGCGGCGGCGGCGAGCTTTACTCCGTCGGTGTGCCGCGCGGTCATTATGCTGATACTCTTTCTTATGTCATACATACTGCGTCGGAACCCCGACAGCATCACGTCTATGTTTTTCGCGGGAGGAGTTATGCTGATATTAAACCCAAACTACCTTTTCAGCGTCAGTTTCCTGCTCTCCTTTTCCTCGGTGCTTGCCATTTTGTGCCTCGCTGCGCCGCTTACCGAACTGTTTTCAAAGATGACGAAAATACCGTATGCGGGACGTTATCTGCAAGCCTCGGTTTCGGTTTCGCTGTCGAGCTTTCTCGGCGTTTGTATTCCGGTTGCGTACTTTTTCAACATAGCGTCGCTCTCGTCCATCCTCGTAAACCTCTGGATAGTGCCGCTCGTATATGTGGTTTTTTGCGGCGGCTATCTTATGTGGGGCGTCGGTCTTATCTGCGCGCCCGCGGCGCATATAATAAAATATCTGATAAAAATTCCTCTTATCATAATAAAAAGCACCTCCGCGTATTTTTCGGAGGTGCCGTTCCTCGCCTTCGACGTTCCCACGCCGACGGCTTGGTTTATGTGTATTTACTTTGCTTTTCTGCTCGCCCTCTATATAATTCTGACCGGACGCGACGCTAAAAATTCCTGACGATTTCTTTGAAGCGGTTTCCGCGCTCCATAAAATTCTTAAACATATCAAAGCTCGCGCACGCGGGCGAAAACAGTACCACATCGCCCTTTTCCGAAACGCCGTGCGCCGCTTCGACAGCCTCCTTAAAGTCGTCAAATCCGTAAATCGGCAGTCCGTCATAGTTTTTTGCGCCGCGAACGGCGCTCTCTATTTTGTCCGAGGTCTTTCCGCACAAAATCAGCTTTTTAACCTTGTCGTTTATAATTTCTCCGAGCCCGTCAAACGGGATTTTTTTGTCATAGCCTCCCGCGATAAGCACGACTTTTTGGTCAAAAGAATTAAGACCCGCCGTTGTTCTCGCAGGGCTGCTTGCAATCGAATCGTTATAGTAGCGCACTCCGTCAAGCTCGCGCACAAATTCGATTCTATGCTCCACTCCGCCGAAATTCTTCGCTATGTATCTTATCGTTTCAACCGAAACAAGACCCCATACCGCCGCGATTGCCGCCATATAATTCTCAACGTTGTGCATACCCGGAATTTTTATGTCGTTTATATCAAGTATCTTGCAAACGCTCTCCCCGTTTTCGCGAAGGACTATCATATCGCCGTCAAGACATACTCCGTCCTCAAGAAGCTCACGTCTGCCGAAAAGTACCGCGCGACTGCCGCACTCGTCCGCAAATTCCGCTGTTATGTCGTTATCCGCGTTAAAAACTGCTCTGCCGCCGCTTTTCTGATATTTGAACACGGCGCGCTTAGCGTCTATATACTCCTCCATATCGGTGTGCCAGTCGAGATGATTCGGCGTTACATTGGTGACCACCGCGATGTCGGGGCTTTGCTTCATCGTGTGGAGCTGAAAGCTCGACAACTCCAAAACCGCTATGTCGTCGGGCTTTATCAAGGGCAAATCCCCAATCAGCGGACGACCTATATTACCGCCGAGGTGGCAGGTAAAGCCTTGCTTTTTGAGCATTTCGTAAATCAACGTGGTGGTCGTGGTCTTTCCGTCACTGCCTGTCACCGCGACAATACGGCAGGGGCACAGCTTAAAAAACAGCTCCATCTCGGAGGTTATCTCCGCTCCTCTCTCCGCCGCCGCAAGCAGTTCGGGACGGTCAAACCTGAGTCCCGGAGTTTTAAATAAGATTTCGGTATCGGGCTTTATTCTCGAAAGATAGTCCTCTCCCAAAACAAGCTCCGCGCCCAAACCGTCCAGCTTATCGCACACATCGCCAAGCTCGCTCCTGCTCTTTTTATCGTAAGCGGTGACCGACGCGCCGCATTTCAGCGCGCTTTCGATAAGCGGGACATTGCTTACGCCTATACCGACTACCGCAATCTTCTTTCCGCACACCGCATCCTTAAAGCTCTGCATAATATCTCCCCGCCTTTAACTCAAAATATCCAAAAGGCGCACAGATTAAGTGTGCGCCTTTGTTTTTCTTCAAACCGATTATTCCGCCTCTGTTTCGGTTTCGGCTTCAGCCTCTGTTTCAGATTCAGCTTCGGGTTCAGCTTCGGTTTCGGGTTCAGTTTCGGTTTCGGCAGCTTCTTCCGCCTTTTCCTCGGCTTTTTCCTCAACCTTCGCTTCGGGTTCTTCCTCAGCCTCGGTATGGCTGTCTAAAATGTCGCCGAGGGTAAAGGTATCCTCCTCAACGTATGAGTTTGGAGTATCGTCCTCGACCGGAGCCGCTTCCTCTTCGGGGAGAGCCGCCTTTATCGAAAGAGCTACCTGCTTGGTATCGTTGTTGATGTCAAGCACTTTAGCTTCAACCTCGTCGCCGATATTAAGAACATCGGACGGCTTTGCGATTCTCGTGTTCGCAATCTGCGAAATATGGATAAGTCCGTCAACGCCGGGCGCGATTTCGGCAAACGCGCCGAACGGAAGGATTCTTACTATCTTGCACTTTATAACGTCTCCGATATTAACCGAAGCCATCGACTTAGCCCACGGGCTGTCCTCTTCTTTGCGGTAGCCGAGCGAAACCTTCTTGGTTTCGGGGTCAAGAGCCTTGATAAACACCTCGATAGTGTCGCCTACCGAAACAGCCTCGGACGGATGCTTTATTCTGTCCCACGAAAGCTCGGAAATATGAACAAGTCCGTCAACGCCGCCCAAATCAACAAACGCGCCGAAATTGGTAAGCGATTTTACAACGCCCTGATATACCTTGCCGACCTCCGCGCCTGCCCAGAACGCGGCTTCCTTTTCCTCCTTGAGCTCGCGGACAAGCGAGATTTTGTTATGCTCGCGGTCAAGCTCGCGGATATATACTTCAATGGTGTCGCCAACAGAAACAGCCTCGGACGGATGCTTTATTCTGATGTTGGAAAGCTCGGAAATATGGATAAGTCCGTCAACGCCGCCCAAATCAACAAACGCGCCGAAGTTGGTAAGCGATTTTACAACACCCGTATATTTCTTGCCGACTTCCGCGTTTGCCCAGAACTCTTCCGCAAGCTTTTGCTTCTGCTCGCGAATAACGTTCTTGATTGAGCCGACAACGCGGCGGCCGCGTCTGCGGTCATCATCTATATTGATAATTCTGAAAGAAACCTCGGTGTTGAGCAGCGTTCCCAAATCTTCCAAAAATCTCTCCGAAGCCTCGGACGCGGGAATAAACACGCGAACGCCTTTTGCGATTGTTACAACGCCGCCGCGAACTATCTCGACGACGCGGCCTGTCAAAATCTCGCCCGACTCATGAGCCGCCTCGATTTCCTTCATACCCTTAACAACGTCAATCTTCTTCTTTGAGAGCTTAACATTGCCGTCTCTGTCGTTTACATGAATGACAAAAACGTCAATCTCATCCCCGACTTTAACAACATCCGCGGGGTCTACGTCCGGGTCGTTTGAAAGCTCGTCAACGGGGATATATCCGTCATATTTGCTTCCGATGTCAACCTGAACGTCGGTCGGCGTAATTCCAAGCACATAGCCCTTGACAATATCACCGGTGTTAAGCGGCTTTAAGGTTTCCTCCAAAGCCTCCTCAAAGTTTATACTGTTTGTGTTTTCCGACATACTAAAAAATACCTCCTTAATTATACGTTGGGGAGTGGATGCTCCCGCGGTGATTGCAACTTTGCTGTCATTTTTAAATAAGTGTTTATAATTTTTTAAATTTTTATTATTTTCAATTTTAAATGTATTCGCGCACCGAGCCGCGCACACCCTGTAAAGATTGTCGGTGTTGGAGCTTTCGGAGCTTCCAATCACGAAAACAATGTCCGCGTCGGCGGCCAAACGCTCCGCCTCCGCCTGCCGCTCGTTCGTAGCATTACATATTGTATCAAAAAATTTCACATTTGTAAAATGTTTTTTTGAAATTTCACGAATTTTTTTCAAAAGTTCCGCCAAAACCGTGGTCTGCGCAACCGCCGAAACCTCGACTTCTTTATTTTTTTCAAGAAAATCAACTATTTCATCTACGTCCGATGAAATAAACGCCGAGCCTTCGCACCAGCCGTTTATACCTTTGACTTCGGGGTGGTTTTTATCACCCACTATCAAAATCTTTTTACCCGCTTTATGCTCGGACTCAACAATTTTATGTATCTTTTTCACATACGGGCAGGTCGCATCGATTATGTTGACGCCCTTTTCGGCAAGCGCGTCATACTCCGCCTTTGAAATCCCGTGCGCGCGCACAATGACCGACGCGCCGTCGGGTATGTCCTCAAGGCGCTCTATGCAGCCTATGCCCGCCGCGCGAAGTTCTTCGGTAAGAGAGCGGTTGTGGATAAGCATACCGTAGGTATATGTGTTGTCCGCTCTGCCCGCGTATTCATAAGCAATCTTAACGGCGCGGTCAACGCCGAAGCAAAACCCCGCCGTTTTTGCAAGCTCAATCTGCATTTACAAGCTCCCCAATCCGCTTCATCAAAACGTCATCCGTAAAACGCTGAAAATCCTCCTGTGTCGGCTTTTCTCCGAGATACTCGCCAAGGTCTATGAAATCGCCTATCCTTATATTAAGGCGGTGAAAAAAGCTGTATCTGCCGGATATTCCGACCGGAACTATGCCGACGCCGGCAAGATGCGCGATTTTGGCGGCGCCGGTCTTGCCCTTCCTGAGCTTTCTGTCCTTTGCCCTCATTCCCTCGGGGAAAATCGCAACTACCTCGCCGCTTTTCAAAAGCCCTACCGCGGTACGAACAGCGGCGGAATCTCCGTTGCCTCCGCGCTTTACCGGAAACGCGCCCAGCGTTTTGAAAACCTTTGAAAGAATCGGATTTTTAAAAAGCTCCGCCTTTCCCATATAATGCACCTTAAACGGCATATTTACGCCCAAAATCGGCGGGTCGTGGTTACTTATGTGATTACTGCAAAGCATAAAAGTCTTGCCCGACGGCAGCTTTTCTTTGCCGTACACATGAACTCTGTAAACAATCTTTTGAAATAAGCCGACTAAGACCCTTCCTATCTTATAGAGCATATTTAATCTTACCGTCCTTGAATTTTTTCAATAATAAAATTATAGATACAGTCTATCGACTGTTCCTGTGTGATTTCGGTGGTGTCAATCGTGACGCTGTCCTCGGCGGGGCGGAGCGGCGCAAACTCACGCGATGAATCGTTGGCGTCGCGGTACTCCATATCCCGCCTTACAGACTCATAGTCGGTCTTTACACCCTTTTGCGTAAGCTCCTCAAAACGGCGGCGCGCTCTCTCTTCGGGCGACGCCGTAAGAAAAATCTTAATTTCGGCATTCGGCAGAACATATGTTCCTATATCTCTGCCGTCCATAACGACACTCCTGCTCGCCGCCAGCGCACGCTGAAGCTCCACCAGCTTTAAGCGCACCTGCGGTATTGCCGAAACGTCGGACGCCGCGACCGACACTTCGGGCGTTCGTATCTTGTTTGTTATGTCCTCGCCGTTCAAAAACACCTTCTGTCCGCCGGCTTCGTGCCTTATGTCAACATCTGTGGTTTCAAGCATAGGCACTATAAGCTCCGCGCGCGTTGTGTCAAAGCCGTGATTGAGCGCGGCAAGACCCACGGCGCGGTACATGGCTCCGGTATCTATATACACAAATCCAAGCCGCTCCGCAACAGCGCGGGAAACGGTGCTTTTACCCGCTCCTGCGGGACCGTCTATCGCAATACTTATGTTCTTCATATGTTTCTCCAATTCACGGAAAATTATTCCTCGGTAACGGTAATCGTAACGCTTCCGTCGTCTTCGCCGCCTATTTTGCTTCCGCATTTGGGGCAGAAAGTCATATTTTTGGAAATTTTTTCTCCGCAATTATCGCAGACCAAAACGCCCTTTTTGCTTACGAGTTTCGCCTCCGCCGCCTCAATCTGTGCATTCTTTTCGTCAAGCTCGCGGCACTTTTCGAGAATCGATTCGCTGAGTTCCGCCTCGTCGTTCTTATACGACTGATAAATTTCCAAACCTATTTCTCCGAGAAGGCGCTTTATATCGCCGTTCATATCATAGATGGAGTATTTGGTCTTAACCTTGTCCGCAACTTCTCCCGAAGCCTTTGACACCGTCTGAGCGGTATCGCTGACCGCTCTTTTCACATTTTCAAAAAAGTCCATAATCAAGTCCTCCTTAGACCTTAAATTTATTTAAACATTAAACCTGAACAAAATTATATCGCCGTCTTTTACAACGTACTCCTTGCCCTCGCTTCGGACAAGTCCCTTTTCCTTGGCGGCGGTCATACTTCCGCACCGCATAAGGTCGTCATAAGCCACGACCTCGGCGCGTATAAATCCACGCTCAAAATCGCTGTGTATCTTTCCCGCCGCCTGCGGAGCCTTGGTACCCCGCGTTATGGTCCACGCCCTGACTTCGGGCTTGCCCGCCGTAAGATAGCTTATAAGACCGAGCAGCTTGTAGCTCGCCTTAATGAGCTTGTCAAGACCCGCCTCGCTCGCGCCAAGCTCCTCCAAAAACATCTGCTTTTCCTCTTTTTCAAGCTCGGCAATTTCTTCCTCTATTCTTGCGGATATGACAACAACCTCCGAATTTTCGGTCGCGGCGTAGTCCATAACCTGCTTAACGAACGGATTTTCCTCCGCCGGACGGGAATAGTCGCTCTCCGCAACGTTCGCGGCATATATTACGGGCTTGGTGGTGAGAAGCGCAACCTCAGATATTATTGCCAGTTCGTCCTCGGTATAGTCAATGGTGCGGGCTGTTTTTCCGTCCTGCAAAACCTTTTCCACCCGCTCTAAGAATTCAACCTCGGCGGCATACTTCTTTTCACCGCCGCGCACCAGTTTGCGCGACTTTTCAAGTCTGCGTCCGAGTACCTCAAGGTCGGAGAGTATAAGCTCCAGATTTATGGTTTCAATGTCGCGCAAAGCGTCGACGTTTCCCTCAACGTGAACGATGTTCTCGTCCTCAAAGCAGCGCACAACGTGTATTATCGCGTCAACCTCGCGTATATTCGACAAAAACTTGTTGCCCAGACCCTCGCCGCGGCTCGCTCCCTTTACAAGACCCGCAATATCCACAAACTCAATAACGGCGGGAGTTACCTTTTCGGGCGAATACATCTCGGCAAGCGCGTCAAGCCGCGAATCCGGCACAGCCACGGTTCCGACATTCGGCTCTATCGTGCAAAAAGGATAATTTGCCGAGTCCGCACCCGCTTGGGTTATCGCGTTAAAAAGCGTACTTTTTCCGACGTTCGGCAAACCTACGATTCCCAGTTTCATTTATAAATTCCTCTTTTCGTACCTTGGATTAAAAACTTAATTTATCCGAATTTTTTCACTATCAAATCGGCAAGCTCGGTCGCGCGCCTTTTTATAAGCTCCTTGTCCTTGCCCTCTATCATAACGCGCACCAGCGGTTCGGTTCCGGACGGACGAATCAAAACTCTGCCCGAACTTTTAAACTCATCCTCCAGCTTTTGAATTTCAGCCGTGATTTCGGGGTCGTCCTTGTAAAGCTCCTTGTTTTCGTTTTTGACCTTAGCGTTTATCAAAACCTGCGGATATACCGTCATAAGTGACGCAAGCTCGGACAGCTTTTTGCCGCTCTTTTTGAGTGCAGAAAGAAGAGTAAGCCCCGTCACAAGTCCGTCGCCCGTGGTATTGAGGTCGAGCAGAATAACGTGCCCCGACTGCTCTCCGCCGAGATTGTAGCCGCTTTTGAGCATCTCTTCAAGAACGTATCTGTCACCGACCTTTGTGCGCGGAATGTTAAGACCGTGTTCCTCGCCCATAACAAAAAAGCCGAGATTGCTCATAACCGTCGCGACAACGGTGTCCTGCTTCAAAACTCCGCGTTTTTTCATATCCAGAGCAAGTATGGTCATAATCCTGTCGCCGTCTATTATACCGCCGTTTTCGTCAACGGCAAGCACCCTGTCCGCGTCGCCGTCAAATGCCAGACCGACGTCCGCACCTATCGACTTTGTAAACTCGGCAATCTGCTCCATATGCGTAGAGCCGCAGTTCTCGTTTATGTTAAGACCGTTTGGCTTATTGCTTATTACGGATACCTCCGCGCCGAGCTTTTTGAGCGCGCGCTCCGCCGTGACCGACGACGCGCCGTTTGCGCAGTCTATCGCGACCTTTATGCCGCTCAAATCGCCCTTTACGGTCGAAACCGCAAAGTCTATGTACTTGTCGCAAAGGGTGGTGTCGTAGACGAGCGTTCCGACCTTTTCGTCGGTAGGTCTGTCAACGCTGTCCAACCCGCCTGCGATAATTTCCTCTATCTTGTCCTCAATCTCGTCGCGGAGCTTGTAGCCCGTTCCGCTGAAAAACTTGATTCCGTTGTGTTCAAAAGGATTGTGCGACGCGGAAATCATAACGCCCGCGTCAAACCCTTCCGTCCTTACAAGGTAAGCTATCGCGGGAGTCGGTATAACTCCGGTCGAAACCGCTTCCGCGCCCACGCTGCAAATACCCGCGATAAGAGCCGCCTCCAGCATCCCTCCGGATATTCGCGTATCGCGTCCCACCAAAATTTTTGACTTGTGATGGGTTTCGCAAGTCAGAACATACGCTCCGGCGCGACCTATTTTATATGCAAGCTCCGGCGTAAGCTCGCTGTTCGCAACGCCCCTTACACCGTCAGTTCCGAATAATCTGCCCAAAATTACTTCCTCCGCTCCAAAAACTTGATAATAACTGCAATTACAGTAATTATATGTTAAAACTGTTTTTTTGTCAACAGAAATTATATTGTCCTTTCCCCATATAAGAATCCGACAAAAATCCGCAGATTTTTGTCGGTTATTTTTATTCCGATTTAATTCGGTGCGTGATCTCGCAAAAATGGCGAGCCGCGCCGATGTACGGGACGGCGCCCTCGACGTCCCGCCGCGGACGCACTTATGCGAAAACTTAAATTAGAAACGGTAAAATTGGGTATCAACTTTGCCGCCTTGGGTTTTGACGGACGCTTTAGGCAACAGCCTTGCGTCCGTCGGGGTTTTTCAAGGGGTATCCCCTTGAACGCGCCTTTTGGTACTTTTCCCCGCGTGGGGAAAAGTACATAACCCCGCCCGCGCAAAGCGCGGGCATTGCGGGCGCACACGGTGCGCCCCTACATCGTCGCAAGTCGCTTTTTGGGAACCCTGTAAAGTACTTATAGAACGTAAAAATTTAAATTCGGTGCGTCGAGGGCGCCGCACCCTACAACAAGAAATGCAGAACTCGCCATGCACGAAAGCGCGGAAAACATTAAAAATCACTTGAGAAACGCGTGATAGCCCTTGTACGCCATATAAATGTCAATTTTACCCGCAATCTCATATGGAGAATGCATCGAGAACAGCGGAACGCCGCAGTCAACAACGTCAACATCAAGGTTTGCGACATACTGAGCTATCGTGCCGCCGCCTCCGAGGTCTACCTTGCCCAGCTCGCCCATCTGCCAAATAACACCGTTTTCGTTGAATATACCGCGTATATTCGCCATAAGCTCCGCGCTCGCATCGCTCGAACCGCTCTTGCCGCGTGAACCGGTGTACTTTGAAAGCATAAGACCGTTGTTTAAAATCGCGGAGTTGCGCTTTTCGTACACATCGGGATAGTTCGGGTCAAACGCCGCGCCCACGTCCGCGGAAAGGCACGTCGAATTTGACAGCGCGCGTCTTATCGTGAGGTCGGAATAGTCGTTTTCGGTGAGGGCGGCTATCTGTGCAAGGGTGTTTTCAAAAAATCTCGACTTCATACCCGTATTGCCCATACTTCCGATTTCCTCTTTGTCAACAAGCAGGCATACAGCGGTCTTTTCGGGCTTTCGTACATCCGTAACTGCGCGCAAAGCGGTATATGCGCATACTCTGTCGTCCTGTCCGTATCCGGCTATCATACTTCTGTCAAGACCCGCGTCACGCGCAGGGAAAGCGGGTACGACTTCAAGCTCCGCGCTTATAAAGTCCTCCTCCGTTATCTCATACTTCTCGTTAAGATATTTAAGTATTCCGAATTTCACCTGTTCTTTAACGTCATCATCATCAACCGGTATATTTCCGACCAGAACATTGAGCGACTCACCCGGAACAGCCTCCGCCATCTTCTTGGTCATCTGCTTTGTCGCAAGATGCGGAAGCAGGTCGGTTATGCAAAATATCGGGTCGTCATCATTCTCGCCGATACATACCTTTATCTGAGTGTTATCCGACTTTACTATAACGCCGTGTATGGAAAGCGGTATGGTTGTCCACTGATACTTTTTAATTCCGCCGTAATAGTGGGTCTTAAAGAACGCTATGTCGCTGTCCTCGTAAAGGGGGTTGGGCTTTAAGTCAAGACGCGGCGAATCTATGTGCGCGCCGACTATATTCACACCGCTTGAAATAGGCTCGCGTCCGATTACCGCCGCCATAATTCCCTTGCCTCGGTTTACCGAATAAACTCTGTCACCCGCCTTGAGAGCGGTTTTGCCGTCAAGCAGAGAAAATCCCGCCTTTTCAAGCATTTTCATAGCCGCAAGACAAAATTCGCGTTCGGTCTTGGACGACGTTATAAATTTGCGGTAGTCCTCGCAAAATTTGTCCATCGTCTTTTTTTCGGTCGGATTGATTTTTTTGTAACCGTTTACGGTTTTAGCGGTCAGTTCCTTGTAAAGTTTTTCGTTTTCTTTTGACATAATTTATCCTCCTATAAACTAATATAATTTACAATAGTTGTCGTAAGCGTCAAGCACCCGCTTTACATATTCCTCGGTTTCCCCAAACGGAATATCGCTCAGCTCTCCGTACTCATCCTTGCTCCACCGTTTTACGTTTTCAAGCCCTCCGTTATACGCGGCTATGGCGTTATAGGTGCTGTTGCAGGAATCGATAAGCACGCTCAGATAGTAAGTGCCGAGCATTATGTTATCCTCCGGGTCGAACGGGTCAGCGGTTACGTTCAGCTTTTTCGCACACTCGGACGAGGTCGCATCCATAAGCTGCATAAGCCCCTTTGCGCCCGCGTCCGACTCCGCGTTCGGATTAAAGTTGCTCTCAACTTTGATTATGGCATATATTAAATTTTCGTCAACGTCAAACCGCTCCGCATACTTTTCAACATATACGCTGTATTTCTGCGGATATATTATTTTAAGCGGCTCTTTGTCTCTTATACAAAAATATGCAACTCCCGCTATTGCGCAAACAAGCAGGATAAAAGCCGCAACGCGTCCGAAACCCGCGCGGCGTTTTCTTTTTTTCGATACGCTGTGTGTCAAGAAAAGCAGTTCCTTCCCGATAATCTCATAATTTTAATTTTATGGTTCTATTATGTTATAAATACGCGCCGCTTTAGACTTTAATTCGTCTGTTCCGCGGCTGTTGTCAACACATATGTCCGCGCGCGCCGCCATTTCGCCGTCGCTCATCTGCGCCGCTATCCTCGCCGCCGCGTCCTCTCTTGAAATTCCGTCGCGCTCCGCGATTCGCGCAATCCGCACATCGCGCTGTGCGATGACCGCGATGCTCAAATCGTACTCAATCGGAAAATCTTCCGCAAACAAAAGAGGAACGTCGAGCAAAACTATACCGTGCTCGATTTTCTCTATCGTCTCGGACATCTCCTTAAAAATGTGTTTGTGCGTTATTTTGTTCAAAAGTGAGAGCTTTTTTTGCTCCGAGAACACAATTTTGCCGAGCTTTTTCCGCTCTATCTCCCCGTTTTCTCCCAAAATTCCGCTTCCAAACGCCGAAACGATTTCGTCAAACGCCGCGCCGCCGCGCTTTATTACGCGGTGCGCAATTTCGTCAGCGTCTATCACCGCCGCGCCAAGCTCGGTCAAAAATCCGCAAAACAGGGATTTTCCGCTTCCGCTTCCTCCCGTAACTCCGATTATCTTCATACCTATCTTTCCCTGTTATATTTATTATCGTCGCAAAAAGCGGCTTCGCCGACAAAAATCTACGGATTTTTGTCGGTTATTTTTTATTTTTGCGGTGCGTCGAGGGCGCCGCACCCTACATCGTCGCAACTCGCGCTTTCTTTTCCCCGCGTAGGAAAAAGAATATATTTATTTTACCATACCCCAATCTCATTTACAAGTGTTATTTTGTTTCGTACCAGCTTTTGCCGGTGTGAAGCTCCGCCACCAGCGGCACCTTCAAAGAAACCGCGTTTTCCATTTCGTATTTTAAAATTTCCTTTACCTTTTCCACCTCGTCCGCGTATGCCTCTATAATAAGCTCGTCGTGTATCTGCAAAATCAGCTTGGATTTGAGTTTTTCTTCTTTAAGCCTCTTATAGACGTTAACCATCGCAATCTTTATAATATCCGCCGCGGTGCCCTGTATCGGCGCGTTCATCGCAACCCGCTCCCCGAACGCGTGCGTAATCTTGTTCGATGCGCGGAGTTCGGGCAGATAACGCCGTCTGCCGAAAAGAGTCAAAACATATCCGTCATTCTCGCCGCGTTTCACAGTTTCGGACATAAACTCCTTTACCGAAGGATAGGTTTTGAGGTAGTTTTCAATATAATTTTTCGCCTCTTTAAGCGGTATTCTGAGGTCCTGCGACAGCGAATACGCGCCTATTCCGTAAACAATGCCGAAGTTGACCGCTTTGGAGCGAGAACGCATTTCGGGCGTGACCGCTTCGAGCGGTACGCCGAAAACCTGCGACGCTGTGCGGGCGTGAATATCCTTCCCGCTCAAAAAAGCGTCCTGCATATTTTTGTCGTCCGCGATATGCGAAAGTACGCGAAGCTCGATTTGAGAATAGTCCGCATCAACCAAAATTCTGTCGTCGCCGTCCGCGATAAACATCCGCCTCATTTCACGTCCGAGAGGCGTTCTGACGGGTATATTCTGCAGGTTCGGCTCTGTGCTGCTTATCCTGCCCGTCGCGGTGACGGTCTGATTGAAGTTTGAGTGTATGCGCCCGTCCGACGGGTCTATAACCGCAAGCAGTCCGTCCACATAGGTAGAGCGCAGTTTGGTATATTGCCTGTATGCGAGAATATGTTCTATTATCGGGTGCGCGCCGATGAGACGGTTTAACACGTCCGCGTTTGTGGAATAGCCCGTCTTGGTCTTTTTGCCGTGCGGCAGACCCAGATTTTCAAACAGAACGTTTCCGAGCTGTTTTGGAGAATTTATGTTGAATTTCTCTCCCGCCTCGTCATATATAAGCTCCTCAAGCGTCTGAATTTCTCCGCTCAGCTCGTGACCGAATTTTATAAGCGCGTCCCTGTCCACCCGCACGCCCGCAATCTCCATATCCGCAAGCGTTTCGATAAGCGGCAGTTCTATTTCGTAATACAGCTTTTCCTGCCCGTTCTCCTTTATTTCTTTTTCCATAACGGGAGTAAGCTTCGCTATAGCGAAAACGTCGTTTGCAAGGTCGGCGGACTGCGCCGACGCGTCGCCGAAATCCATAGCAAGCTGAGCGCCGTTTTGCGGCTCCGCGTCCTCGGTCATAATTCCAAACCTCGATAAAAGCAAATCGGAGAGCTTGTACTCGCTCCTTGTCGGGTCTGAGATATACGCGGCAATCTCAACATCGAACGCCGCGCCGCAATACTCTATGCCCACCTTATGAAGAGACAAAATATCCCGCTTTATCCCGAATCCATACTTTAAAATCGCGCCGTCCTCAAAGATTGTTTTCAGGAAATCCGCGTCCGCATTTTCGACTGAGAAAATGTTTTCGCCGTCCGTGCTGAACATCAAGCGGGGCGCGCTCAATCTGTAAAAAAGCCTGCCGCCGCCTTTTATCAGCTCAGCCGCCTTATCGGCGGAAATCTCCTTGTATTCCGCCGCAAATTTTTCCTCCCGTGCGGCTGTTTCGGAAGAGGACATAAGCTTTTCAAGCATAGACTTAAAGTTAAGCCGCTTGTAAATCGAGATAAGACTTTCGGTGTCGGGCTGACGCACTCTGAAGTTTTCCAAATCGGTATCGATTGGCGCGTGTCTGTCTATTTCGGACAGTTCGCGGCTCAGACGCGCCATATCCCGACCGTCCTCCAGCTTTTTTCGCAGAGAGGGCGTGAGGTCGGCGGTGTCCAGTTCGTTATAGAGCGCCTCGATACTGCCGAACCTTTGGATAAGGCTCGCCGCTGTTTTCTCACCGACTCCCGCAACGCCGGGAATGTTGTCGGACGGGTCACCCATCAAGCCTTTAACATCGATAAACTGCGTCGGCGTAACGCCGTATTTTTCAAACACTTCGGAGGGTCCGTAAGAAGCGGTCGAGCTTGTCCCGCCGCGCGTTGTCACCAGCTTTATTTTCACCATATCGTCCGCGAGCTGCAAATCGTCCTTGTCGCCAGTCAGCACGGAACACTCCACGCCTCTTTCGGAGCATACCCGCGATATTGTGCCTATGATGTCGTCCGCCTCGTATCCTTCAAGCTCTATACAGGCGCAGTTCATCGCGCCCAGCACCTCTTTTATCACGGGAAACTGTGCGTTCAAATCTTCGGGCGACGGCTTGCGCTGTGCCTTGTAAAGCTCATATTTTTTGTGACGAAATGTCTTTGCCTTTACGTCAAACGCGACGCAGATATAATCGGGCGGCTCCTCGTCAATGTACTTTGAAAGTATATTTAAAAAACCGTAGACCGCGTTTGTCGGGGTTCCGTCGGGCGCGGTAAGCGGACGTATTCCGTAAAACGCACGGTTCAATATGCTGTTTCCGTCAACTATAAGCAGTTTTTCCAAAATTTCCACCTCTCAGAGCGTTTTTGCTTTTGCATAGCCTGTTGTTATTATATTATATAGCAAATGCGCCGCAAAAACAATGCGGCGCACAAAAATATTTTTATTTTTTTGATTTCGCGAATGTACTCACGCAAAAACTTAATTTTTTAGTTCGTAAGGGCGAACCGTGTTCGCCCGCTCGCGGATGTACTCACGCAAAAACTCAATTAGAAGCAATAAAATTAGGCAACCGCTTTACCGTCATTGGGTTTTGACGGACGCTTTAGGCAACAGCCTTTCGTCCGTCGGGTTGTCAGGGCAGAGCCCTGACCGTTCTTTTCGTCCTTTTCTTACGCAAGAAAAGGATATAACCCCGCCCGCGTGAAACGCGGGCGTTGCGGGCGCACGCGGTGCGCCCCTACATTAGAAAAATGTAATCACCGCGTGTAACGCGAACAATCTTTTTTATCTTATATTTACCGTCTGCGGATGGCAAAGCGGCTTCATACCGTCTATGCTTTCCCATATAAACACTTTCGCCTTGTCCGCGTGAACGGCGCTCACCGAGGCGGTCGCTTCGGTCTGCCCCTCGGATAAGTTCACAGCACTCGCCCCCGTCAGCGTTTTGCCGTCATAAATTACCGCAACCATAACGCAATCGTTATCTATATCTTGAAGCGAAACCGAAAACGTGTATTCTTCGTTCCCGCCCGCGCTCACCGTCGGCATACTCGCAAACTTTGTCGGCTCGGTGTCTATTACCGAATTATAATGTATAGCCGCATCCGTTAAACATTCGTTATAGTCACCTATATATATCCTTTGCCAATCAGCCGCGCTTCCGCTATAATATACATCCGTTAAGCTGTCGCACCCATCAAACGCATTATCGCCGATGTCTGTAACCCCGTTACTCATTGTGACGCTCGTTAAACTACTGCAACTTGCAAACAGCTTATTGCCAATGATTGTGACTCCGTTTGGTATTGTGACGCTTGTTAAGCCTTCGCAGCCTATAAATGCAGAATTACCAATGTCTGTTACGCTGTCCGGTATCGTGACGTTTATTAAGCTTTTGCACCGCTCAAACGCCGTCTCTTCAATTCTCGTAACTCCGTTTGGTATTGTATATTGGCTGTCCTGTTTTCCTGCGGCGTATTGTATTAAGGTCTTTTTACTTTTATCAAACAAATTTCCGTCTATTGAACAATAATATTTATTTTGATTGTCTACGGTTATGCTCACTAAGCCGTAGCAATCATTAAACGCAAAATTGCCGATATTTGTAACCCCGCTTGGTATTGTGACGTCCGTTAAGCCTTCGCAGCCCATAAACGCATACTCTCCAATGCTTGTTACGCTATTTGGTATTGTGATGTCCGTTAAGCTGTAACAGTTATAAAACGCCTCATCATCCATTATTTTGACACCGTTTTCTATTGCGACACTCGTTAAGTTTTCGCAGTCGGCAAAAGCCTCATAGCCGATGCTTGTTACGCTGCTCGGTATTGTGACGCTCGTTAAACTGTCGCGCCAATAAAATGCACTGTCAGCAATAAATCTTGTGCCGTTTTTTATTGCATAGTCTGAAGGAAGTTCATCATTTGCTTCTATCAAGCAGTTGTCTATATATAACACTCCGTCTTGCCAATTTGACGCCTCGTTATAATATGCTGTATCATAAAACGCATACGCTCCAATGCTTGTTATGCCGGTTCCTATTTTGATACTCGTTAAGCTGTAGCAACTCTCAAACGCATACTCGCCAATTCTTGTAACGCCGTTTGGTATTGTAACGCTTGTTAGGCTGTCACAGTACTCAAATGCATAATCACCGATTGTTGTCACGGGCAAGCCGTCAATCTCGGCGGGAATATCGACGGATACCGCGTCTCCTTCGCAGTAGGTTATTTCAATATGGTCATCATATTTTGTATAGTACAAATTTTCATATTGATTATCATATGAGGGTTCCGCACCCGCCGTAAGCGGAGCGAGCGACATAAGCATAACCGCAATCACGCTCAAACACAAAATTCTTTTCATAACACATTCCTCCTAAAAGCAAAATTAAAAAATGTCGGCAACGAAAAACAATCGCCTCGCCTTATACAAGCGGGCAGAAGAATTTTAAACTTATGTGACCGCCTTAGTGTAACACAAAAATTTGATATTGTCTATAGCAAGGACAAAATCTTTTTTGCGCTCCGATGATATGAGGAATATTCCTCATATCATCTTGATATAATTATATGGGATAATATATAGATTCAATAAGGCGCAAAGCGCTGTTATTCAACGTTTCGGTGGGAGATCGTACTCCCACCGAAAAACGTGAGATGTCCCCGCCGCCTATAAAGGCGGCGGGGACATCTCGGTTTAGTTATTTTTCCTCAACTGTAATATGGTACAAAACAGTGTCCTCCGATGCCTCACCGCTCACCTCCGCGCTTTTGGGGAGGCTTGAGATAAGGCTTCGGTATTCTTCCTCGTTCAAATAAAGCGAATATACGCCGTCGTTCTCCTCGGCGCGCTCCGAAAGTCCGAGATTTTCAAGCAGAGCGTAGGGATTTCTGACCTTGATACGCACCTCGCATATATTGCCGACAGCCATACGCGGCGCAGACGCACCGCCCGAACCGCCGCCCGCATATACCGCATTCTCGTCGCCTTGCGCAATTACCGACGCCGCCGAGGGTATATTTCCATACGTCTCCGTGCCGTATTCGTCAGCTTCATCACTTTCAGCGCTTTCTTCACTCATCGCACTTTCTTTACTTTCGTTGCCGCTATCGCTGTCGTCGCTCTCGCCACCATTCTCGTTTTCCCGAACCGAAGCACCGTTCGTATCCTCGCCCGTCTGCTCGGAATTTGAAGTCGGAACCGGCTCGGAATATGTTTCGGGCGCGGTTTCGTCAGCCTTTTCCGCCGCCGACGGTGCTTGCGTGACGCTCGCATTGGATTTGTCTGCCGACGTACTGCCCTTGCCCGACGTAGGCTCGGCATCCGCATCAATCGGCGCGTCCGAAGGAGACGCGCTGTCTGCGGGAGCGTGAATTTCGGCGTTGTTTCCGTCGGGAGTCGAAGTTTGACGAGTGGTTTGGTTATAACGCTCAACCTCGGCGTTTTGATTTAACATAAGCTCATATATGCCCGTGGAAAATACAGCCACAAGCACAAGCGCGGTCAAAACAGGCACAAACACGCGGTTTTTTGCAAAAATACGTCCGAGCAGAGCCGAAAATCCGCCGCTTTTGCCGCGACTTTGGAGCTTTTCACTCTCCGCAGCGAGACTGCGGTGCAGATTGCTCTTAAAATCCGCGGGCAGAGGAACCGGCTCAAGCTCGTGAAGCATATTTTCGACAGCCTCCAGTTCCTCAAGCTCGGCTCGACATTCGGGGCAGTCTTTAAGATGCTTTTCAATTATCGCGTTTTCCCGTTCGTTTGTAAATCCAAGCTGATAATCCGACAGCTTTTCGCGGCACTCACCGCACGAAAAATCTTTCTTCATCGCATACTGCCCCCTTTCGTTTTAATTTCTTTATGTTTTAGACTGTTTCAGTCGCAAAAAAGTTCCCTGTTTTTTGATAAAATTTCTCGAAGCCTTTGCCTTGCCCGACTCAGCCGCGATTTCACGGTGCCCTCCGAGCAACCGAGTATCTCCGAGATTTCCCGATACGACATTCCGTTTATATCCCTTAAAGCTATTATGCTGCGGTCGTCGGCGGAAAGCTTACCGAGCGCGGCGTTAATCTCCCGCCGCACTTCGGAGCGCTCCGCTTCCTCTTGCGGCAACGGCGTATCGCTCGGAATTTCTCTCAAAATATCTCCGTCCTCACCCGAAATTTCAGCGTCGAGCGAGTATGCGCCGTGCCTGCCGCGCCGTTTCACCGTGTCAAGAGCGGAATTTGTCGCTATTCGGTAGAGCCAGGTCGAGAATTTTGCGCCGCCCTTAAACTTAGATATATTTCCAAACGCTTTTAAAAACGCGTCCTGCGCCGCGTCCGCCGCGTCGTCTGCATTTCGGCATATTCGGTAAGCGATATTGTAAACTGCGGTCATATGCGGTTCTATAAGCGCTTCAAACGCAGCCGTGTCGCCGCGCGCCGCCTTCGACAGCAATTTTTCCTCGTCCATTGACTCACCTCCGATACACCGATTTTATGTTTTCTACTTTATCATAATAATTTCGGTTGTGCAATATTTTTTGAAAAAAAGTATTGACAGCTTAACATTATTGTCGTATAATGAACATATGAACGATTATTCATATTTTCAAAGGAGCCGATAATATGCAGATGAATTCTATTGACGTATGTGAAAGCTGTGAAATCCATAAAAATCTTATAGCGAAAGCAATGGAGGAAATGCCCGCCGAGGAAACGCTCTATGATATGGCGGAGCTTTTCAAGGTGTTCGGTGACACGACGCGGATAAGGATACTATACGCGCTGTTTTCGTCCGAGATGTGCGTATGCGACATAGCCGACCTGCTCAATATGACGCAGTCGGCAATTTCGCATCAGCTCAAGGTTTTAAAGCAGGCGCGTCTCGTAAAGTTCCGCAAGGAAGGCAAGTCTGTCTACTATTCGCTCGATGACGACCATATAAAGGCAATCTTATATCAGGGAATATCCCATGTGAGCGAATAACGGAGGAACGGCTATGAAAAACAAGGTATATTTTAAAAATCTGACCTGCGCTCACTGCGCGGGAAAAATCGAAGCGGACATAAAGGCTCTCGAATCGGTCAAATACGCGGCTTTGAATTTTGCGTCGGGCAATCTCGTGTATGAAACAGATGAAAATCCCGAAGATGTTTTCAAGGATATAAAAAAGATAGTTAAAAACCGCGAGCCGTCGGCAGAGGTTACGCTTCAAAAAAGCAAAAAGGACGAAAAAGCCGACGAGAGCGACGGAGAAGGCGGTTTGGCGGGAAAAGTGTTGTTTGCCGCGGGCGTTATCTTGTTTGCCGCCGCGCTGATAACTCCCGACATCCCGTATTTGAAGCTAACGCTGTTCATTTTGGCATATGCCGCGGTCGGCGCGCCCGTGCTGGTGAATATGGTGCGTTCATTAATGCAGGGCGAGCTTTTTGATGAGAATTTTTTGATGACCGTCGCGAGCCTCGGCGCGTTTTTAATAGGAGAACACAGCGAAGCGGTCGCGGTAATGCTGTTTTACAGAGTGGGCGAGTTTTTTCAGGATATGGCGGTCAGGCGTTCGCGCCGCTCGATTGCCGAATTGGTGGATATAAAAGCCGAAACCGCTTTTGTAAAGACCGCTGACGGTGATTTTGCCGAAATACCGTCCGAAGAAGTAAAGGTCGGCGATATTGTCGAGGTCAAGGCGGGGCAAAAAATACCGCTTGACGGCATAGTCGTAAAAGGCAGTTCGAGGATAGACACATCCGCGCTTACGGGCGAGTCGCTTCTCCGCCGCGCGGAGACGGGCGACGAGGTGCTGTCGGGCTGTATAAATTCGGAAGGTGTTTTGTATGTCGAGGTTTCAAAGCCGTTTAGCGAGAGTACAGCGGCAAAGGTTTTGGAACTGATAGAAAACGCGGAAAGCAAAAAGGCAAAGTCGGAGCAGTTTATAACCAAGTTTTCAAAAATCTACACTCCCGCCGTTATCGCGTGTGCGCTCTTGCTGGCGTTCGTTCCGCCGATTTTCAGCGGACATCTGACCGATTGGATAAGCCGCGCGCTCGTATTTTTGGTTGTTTCGTGTCCGTGCGCTCTGGTGCTGTCGGTGCCGCTGGCATTCTTCGGCGGTATAGGACGCGCCTCAAAATCGGGTGTTCTGATAAAGGGCGGCAACTATCTCGAAGCGCTCAACAAAGCTCAAAACGTGGTGTTTGACAAAACAGGCACTCTGACGCGGGGCGTGTTTGAGGTGACCGAAGTCAAGCCGAGCGGCGGCGTTTCGGAGGCGGAGCTTTTGGAAATGTGCGCAGCGTGCGAGAGCTTTTCCACCCATCCCGTCTCAAAAGCGATAATCAAAAAATTTAACGGAAATGTCAGGCGCGAGCTTGTGGAGGACTTCCGCGAAATCGCGGGTAAGGGCATTTCGGCAAAATACAGCGGTAAACAAATTTTAATTGGAAACGCGGCGCTATTGACCGAGAACGGCGTTGAATTTTCGGAAAGCCGCGCGGCGGGTACCGTAATATATGCGGCGGCGGACGGCGCGTATATCGGAGAGCTGGTTTTGTCGGACGTTTTAAAGAGCGACGCTCGCTCCGCGATAGACGGACTGCGGAGACTCGGAATAAAGAATATAAGTATGCTGACCGGCGACAATCCCAACATAGCAAAAGACACGGCAGTGGCTTTGGGAATAGACGAATTTTACGGCGGACTTTTGCCGCAGGACAAACTCGATAAGCTGGAAAATATCATTGCGTCGGGAACAACCGTGTTTGTAGGCGACGGCATAAACGACGCGCCGTCTCTCGCCCGTGCCGACATCGGAGCGGCTATGGGCGGGCTCGGCTCGGACGCGGCGGTCGAGGCGGCGGACATAGTGCTTATGAACGACAGCCCGTCAAAACTCGTCGACGCGGTCAAAATTGCCCGTGCGACGCATAAAATTGTGATACAGAACATTACCTTTGCGCTCGGTGTCAAGCTGCTTGTACTGCTTCTCGGCGCGCTCGGCGCCGCAAATATGTGGGAGGCTGTTTTCGCCGATGTCGGCGTTGCGCTCCTCGCCGTGCTTAACAGCCTGAGAGTATTAAAAAGCAAGTAAAATACGCGGATTGACAGGCAATAAAATAAGGAGTGTCAATATGGGTTTATCTATAAGAGTAAAAGAAGTAACCCCGCTGGACAATATGGTTGTTCGGGTTCTGTTTGAAAATGGTGTAATTAAAAACTATGACACCAAACAATTACTCACACAGTTTCCTCACTACAACAAATTAAAAGACGAAGCATTTTTTAAGACGGTACAGGTGGAGTGCGGAGGCTGTGCAATCGGATGGGATTCGGACATTGATATTTCGGAAGTTGAACTTTGGGAAGGCGGCGAAAACCGTTAGACCCAATAATAAACGAAACAACATAATAAAAATTTGGGTCGGGATTAAATTCCGACTCTTTTTTTACCTCGAAAAGCATCATTCATCTTCCAATATGTGTTTTGCGGTTTTAATTCCGTCCACAGCCGCCGACATAATACCGCCCGCGTAGCCCGCGCCCTCGCCCGACGGGTACATTCCGCGTATTGCGAGCGACTGTCCGTCTCCGCCGCGCAATATTCGGAGCGGAGCGGAGGTTCTTGTTTCAACGCCCGTCATAACGGCGTCGCCGGTTGCGAAGCCGTGCATTTTCCTGTCAAAAAATCGCAGACCGTCGCACAGCGTTTCGGAAACGAATTCGGGCAGACACTGTCTGAGCGAACACATTCGGGTATTTCCCGTAAAGGTCGGCATAACGCCTCCGAGACGCGTTGTTTTCGTATCGTTTAAAAAATCCCGCGCAAGCTGTATGGGCGCGCCGCCGTCCGCAAGCTTATACGCAAGGCGCTCATATTTTCTCTGGAAATCAATTCCTCCGAGCGGAGCGGGATTTTCAAAATCCGAAGGTCTTACGGACACCACAAGCGCACTGTTGGCGTTTATTCCGTCACGCGCCGAATTACTCATTCCGTTGACCACCAAACCGCCTCTTTCGGAGGACGAATTTACGACCGTACCGCCGGGACACATACAAAACGAAAAACAGCTTCTTTCCTTTCCGTTCATCGCAAGCCGATATTCCGCGGGCGGCAAAACTCCAAGCCGAGCCGCCGAGCCGTACTGCGCGTAATTTATAAATTCCTGCGTATGTTCAATGCGGACTCCTATCGCAAACGGCTTCGGTTCAAGCACCGCACCGTGCCGAGCGAGGCACTCGTATGTGTCGCGGCTGCTGTGTCCTATCGCAAGCACGAGCCTTGTGCAGTCGAGCGATTCACCGCCGTTAATTTCAACTCCGCACACCGCGCCGCCTTTAATTTTTATGTCGGTAACGCAGGCGTTGAAGCGCACCGTGCCGCCAAGCTCCTCTATTCCGCGCCGCATATTTTTTACAACGTCTCTCAGTATGTCCGTGCCGATATGCGGTTTTGCATCAAACAAAATTTCCTCCGGCGCACCGAACTTCACAAAGGTTTTAAGCACAAATCTTTGAAGAGGGTCGCCTATTCGGGAATTGAGCTTTCCGTCCGAAAAGGTACCCGCGCCGCCTTCGCCGAACTGAATATTGGTGTTTTCATCAAGCTTGCCGCCGCGCCGAAATTCCTCTACGCGCCTTGTGCGCTCGTCTGCGTCACAGCCGCGCTCAAGCAAAATCGGACGACAGCCGTAGCGCGACAGAATATACGCCGTAAACAGTCCTGCGGGACCGCTTCCCACAACAACGGGAGCGTCTGTTATTCTCGCCTTCGGCTCTATCTCCACATCTTCGGGTATGTCAAATTTCCGTATATTGCCGTTAGCTCCGTCAAGCGGAATATCCTCAACGTCCATAACCACCGAATAAACATAGTGAATATCGCTCTTGCGGCGTGCGTCAAGCGACTTTTTGTAAACAAACATCTTATCCCGACTAACGCAATTAAGCCGCGCAGATTTCCGCGCGGCTTCAAAAACCTCAGCAGTATTATGCACCATCGGCATTTTTATATTGTTTACGACAATCAACATTCCCCGTCACTCGCTATCCGTTTCGTCTTCCTCGGGTACATCCGGCGTGACCTTAACCGTGACCGAGGTAATGCCGCCCCTCACCTGCACACCGTCGGGTATAACAAGCTGAACGTGCTTCTCGCCTCCGCGCAGGCTCGACAGGTCAACATACTCGGTACTTATATCCGTAATGTCCGCAATGACATCCGACTTGGCGTAAACCGTCAGCATATTGGGTGAAATTTCGACTTTATATCCGAGCGGCAGAGTATTTCCCGAATTAAGCGCAACATCCACATTCTTGCGTTCCAAAACGGGACACACCACGTTAACCGCATCAATGTCCTTGGTTATATCACTGCTTTCTATCACATTTCCGGAATAGTCGAGCAGTACGATTTTCTCGGTTGAAGTAATGTCATATTTTGCATCATTGTAATTGAGGTATACCACCGCCTTGGCGATATTGTTAACCAATGACGACGCGCCCTTTAAAAGTACCGACTCGGAGCTGAGCTGTACTTCGCCCGCTTCAAAGCCCTCCGCGAGACTTCCGACCGACTCAACCTGAATATTCTCGCGTCTCTCGATGATTTTATCCACCGTCACATCAACCACATCCGGCTTAACCGAAACTATGTCGACATATTCGTTTATTATGGATACCCTGACGTTAAGGCGGTAATCCCCTATTTTATTTATATTCGACAAATCCGCCTTTGCAATGACCTTGTCGCTGTCAATGTTATACAGCCTCTTGCGGCTGCCGCGCAGCTTTATTTCAACCGTGGGCTTTATGTCGCTGACGATAGACAAGCCCTGTTCGGCAAGCACTTCCTCGTTATACTCGATAGGTACGTCCTTTAGAGTATAGTCCACCGACGGGTCGATAACGATTATAATGTATATCCATACTATGACCGCCGCCACAAACGAAATGACCTTTAAAGCCCAGTTGTTAAGAAAAAACTTCTTCAATTTAATTCGCACGCTCCTTTCTTCCGCGCTTGAAGCTGCGTTCCTTCTTGTCGTCGCAGAGGACCTTGGTGAGCCTCTTTGTAAGCGCGTCGGGAGTGAGATTTACTTTCAGCTCGCCCTTGTGTGCGACCGAAATATTGCCTGTTTCCTCCGAAACAATGACTACAAACGCATCGGACGTTTCCGAAATGCCGAGTCCCGCTCTGTGCCTTGTGCCAAGCTCCTTGCTCAGCGTGGGGTCCTGCGAGAGAGGCAGGAAACACGCCGCCGCCGCAATTTTGTTGCCGCGTATCACAACCGCGCCGTCGTGAAGCGGCGTTTTCGGTATGAATATATTGACGAGCAGCTCGCTGCTTATTTCCGCGTCAAGCGGTATGCCTGTTTCTATTATGTCGTTGACCTTATCCTCGTCCTCGAAAACTATGAGAGCACCGATTTTAGAGTTGGACATCTGCTGACAGCTTCTGACCACCTCGGCTATTATTGCACCGCGCTCAGCAGTCTCGCTGCGCTCGTCAAAGTTAAACCACTTGCCCTTTCCGACAGACGTTTTTCCGAGCTGTTCGAGCGCGCGCCGCAGTTCGGGCTGAAAAACTATCAAAACCGCAATAAATCCGAGCTGAAATACATTGCTCAGTATATAATAAACCGTATGCAAATTACACGCGTAGCTGACCTGCATAACAATAAGGAACATAACGATGCCCTTTAAGAGATGCACCGTGCGAGTTTCCCTTATAAATACGAGCATTTTATAAATAACATATGTAACTATGATAATATCGATTATATCGGTAAAGCGAAACATTGCCGCCTGTGCCTGAACAGCCGACAAAAAATTCTGCCACATACGCCTCTCTCCTTTCGCAAGCTCAGCCGCGTAACGCGCCTTACTTAAAATCAAAAATCAACTTGTTTACTATATTATTCATTCAAAAAAATTAATATGCCTTGCCCCAGTAAACCATTTTTTCCGCCTTGCGTCCGCAGCATACGCAGACGTCCGAAATATGCTCCTGTTCAAACGGTATGCACCTTGCGGTGGCGGTGGTTTCCTCCTTGATTTTTTCCTCGCAGGCTACGTCTCCGCACCACATAGCTTTTACAAATCCGCCCTTTTCGGCGATTATATCCTTAAATTCGTCATAGCTTTTCGCAACCGACGTCATTTCCTCGCGGTGCGCTCTCGCCGTTTCAAACATATTGTCGTGTATCTTGTCAAGCAAATCCGAAACGGTATCCTCAATGCCGTCGAGCGACGCGAAGATTTTCTCTCCCGTGTCGCGGCGCACCAGAACCGCCTGATTTTTCTCTATATCCTTGGGTCCTATCTCGACTCTGAGCGGCACTCCGCGCATCTCGTATTCGCTGAACTTCCAGCCCGCGGTCTTGTCGCTTTTATCAAGCTTTGTGCGCGCGGTCTTTGAAAGTTTGGCGCAAAGAGCCTCCGCAGCGTCGATTACGCCTTCTTTGTGCTGAGCTATCGGAATTACGATGACCTGAACGGGCGCGATTCGCGGCGGGAGCTTGAGCCCTTTATCGTCGCCGTGAACCATAATAATTCCGCCGATGATTCTGGTTGACATACCCCACGAGGTCTGATGAACGTATTGAAGCTCGTTGTTTTCATCCGAGAACTGTATTCCGAACGCCTTTGCGAATCCGTCGCCGAAGTTATGGCTCGTACCCGACTGAAGCGCCTTTCCGTCATGCATAAGGCTCTCTATCGTATAGGTCGCGTGCGCGCCCGCAAACTTTTCTTTCTCGGTTTTCTGACCCTTTATCACGGGAATCGCAAGCATATTCTCGCAGAAATCCGCGTAGACGTTGAGCATTTTTATGGTTTCCTCCTGCGCTTCCTCTGCGGTGGCGTGAGCCGTATGACCCTCCTGCCACAAAAATTCGCAGTTTCTGAGGAAAGGACGGGTCGTCTTTTCCCAGCGCACAACGCTCACCCACTGATTATACAGCTTGGGAAGGTCGCGGTATGACTGTATGATTTTCGCATAGTAATCGCAAAAGAGTGTTTCGGAGGTCGGGCGCACGCAAAGACGCTCCGGCAGCTTCTCCGAACCGCCGTGAGTGACCCAAGCCACTTCGGGCGCAAAGCCTTCGACGTGGTCCTTCTCTTTTTGCAAAAGGCTTTCGGGAATAAACATAGGCATACATACGTTTTCGTGACCGGTAGCCTTAAATCTCTCGTCAAGCCCCTTTTGAATATTCTCCCAAATGGCAAAGCCATAGGGCTGAAGTATCATACAGCCGCGCACTCCGGAATATTCGATAAGCTGGGTCTTTTTTATTATATCGGTATACCACTGAGCAAAATCCTCGCTCATTGACGTAATTTCTTCTACAACCTTTTTCTCTTTCAATATCCGCACTCCTCAAATTCAATATATTTATTAGTATAGTGCAATCCATATGGTATGTCAAGGCTTTTAAGTTTACAAAATTATTAAAAATTATTAAACAAACCGTGATTTGCCCGTATCAAAAAACGAGCGGCACATTGTTCCGCCGTGCCGCTTTACGCCGTTTTTAAAACTCTATAAGCTCCGAATAATACTCCTCCAGCTTGTTTTTGTTATCTTCGAGCGCGGTGCATTTTTCATTCATCAGAATATAGTCGGAATATACCTCCTCGCGCGATATTTCTTCCTCCAAAATGCGATTTTCCTCCTCCAGTTCCTCAATAAGACGCTCCAACTCGCGGATACGCTCCTTGCGCATCGCGTCGGCGCGTCTTTGCTCCTTTGTGCGGTGATACACAGCCTCGCCCTTTTCGGATTTTCCCGCCTTTTCGGGCTTTTCGCTTTTTTCTTCCGTTTGGTTTGCCCTGCTCAAAAATTCGGAGCGCTCTTTATAATACTCATAATTTCCGTCATAAATTTGTATACCGTCCGACTTGATTTCGATTATCAAGGACGGAATACTGTTTAAAAAGTATCTGTCGTGCGAAACAAAAATCAATGTGCCGTCAAACTCGCACAGAGCGCGCTCCAATTCCTCGCGCGAGGGCAGGTCGAGGTGGTTGGTCGGCTCGTCAAGCAGTATGACGTTTGCGTGTTCGAGCATAATTTCGCACAGCGCCAGCTTCGCCCTCTCGCCGCCGCTGATTTTATCAATGGTCTTAAACACGTTTTCGCCGCTAAACAGCACCGAGCCGAGAGCGCGGCGAAGCTCTGTGTCCAAAGCGTTCGGGAATTTGCCGCGAAGCTCGTCGAACACGGTTTTGCCGTAATCGAGGTTGGCGTTCTCCTGCTCGTAAAAGCTGATTTTCGTATTCTTTCCCCACTTATACTCTCCGCCGTACGGCGGTATGATTCCGAGAAGTGTTTTAAGCAGCGACGACTTTCCTATGCCGTTTTCCCCTATAATCGCAATTTTATCCCCGCGCTTTATGTCGAGGTCTATATTTTCGCAAAGCGTCCTGCCGCCCACGCCGACGCACAAGCCCTCGGTTCTCAGCACATCCTTATACGGCGTACCCTTATAAGAAAACTTAATGTGCATTGTCTTTATATCGCCTTCGGGCTTTTCGACAAGCTCCATATTTTCAAGAGCCTTAATTCTCGACTTTGCGGACGCCGACGTTGACGCGCGCGCGATATTCTTATCTATATAGGTTTTCATCTGCGCTATCTGCATCTGCTGCATCTCGTATTCCTTTTGCCTGCGCTCCAGCCGCTCCGCCTTCTGCACCAGATACGCCGAATAATTGCCCTTATAGCTCTCCAGCTTGCCGCGCTCGATTTCAAATATGTTGTCGGCGACCTTGTTTAAAAAATATCTGTCGTGCGAAACCACCAAAAGCGCTCCGCTGTACGAGGACAAATAATCCTCCAGCCAGCCGAGCATTTTAAAATCAAGGTGGTTGGTAGGCTCGTCCAAAATAAGCAAATCGGGTTCTTCAAGCAGAAGCTTTGCGATAGCAAGCCTTGTTTTCTCACCGCCGGACAGCTTCGATACCGACATTGACAAATCATATCCGCCAAATCCCATTCCGCTTAGTACGGTTTTTATTTTGACCTCCGTTCCGTAACCGTCGCGGCTGTCGAAATAAGCCTGCTTTTTCATATACTCGGCGTTGACCGCGCGAAGCTCTTCGGGCGGCAAGCCCTCCATTTTTCGCTCCAGCTCGCGCATTTCACGCTCCGTTTCAAACACGTCCGAAAATACGCCGCGCATTTCTTCCTCTATCGAATTGCCGCGGTCAAGTCCGCTGTTCTGACGCAGAAATCCTATCGCCGCATTTTGGTTTATGTAAACTTCACCCTCATAATCCTCCGCCGCGCCGGTGATTATATCGAGCAGGGTTGACTTTCCCGCCCCGTTAACGCCAATAAGACCGTAGCGGCATTTTTCCTCTACGGTCATATTGATGTTTTTTAACACTTGCTTATCGCCGAAGCTCTTGGATAAATTTTCTGTCGATATTAGCATTGTCGGCTCTTTAACAACTCCTGCGCCTAAAACGCATAACCCGCCTTAAGCATTTTTATGTTAAGCTCCGCAAGAGACGACTTCGCCTTTGAAACGCTGCGACGCATACAATCCACAACCTTCGCAAGCGGTATTTTTCCGTAACGGCTTATGAAGCAGCCCGTCATAACCATATTTCCGAGCCTGCCGTCGCCTATCTTCTCCGCAATTTTCTTTGCGGGGATACATACGATATTAACGTCTTTGCGGAATGTTCTTTTACTGTCTATAAGAGAACTGTCCATAATGATAGTGCCGCCCGCTCTGACCTTTCCCTCAAATTTATCGAGAGAGGGAGCGTTCATCGCAAGCAGAAAATCCGGCTCCGCTATATCGGGCGAAGCAATTTGTCCGTCTGAGACTATAACCTTGCAGTTACAGGTTCCTCCTCTCATTTCGGGACCGTAGGACGGAAGCCACGAAACATTTTTCAGCGCCTCCATACCCGCCTTTGCTATCACCTTTCCCGCGAACAGAACTCCCTGTCCGCCGAAGCCCGCAAGCATAATTTCAGCCATAATACTGCACTTCCTTTTTATTTTATAATAAATTTAATAATATATCAACATAAAATTTAAAAATTATATTTTTATCGCTTGTCGCAATAAACTCCGAGCGGATACTGCTTCATCATATTTTCGCGCAGCCACTCCATAGCCTCGGCGGGTTCCATACCCCAGTTTGTCGGACAAGTGGACAAAATTTCGACAAGAGAAAAGCCCTTTTTGTCAAGCTGACACTCAAACGCATTTCTTATCGCCGCTTTCGTCTTTTTTATGTTCGGTATGCTGTCGACCGAAACGCGCTCGATATAAGCCGCACCCTCTATTGTGGACAGCATTTCGCACACTTTTATCGGATAGCCCTGATTCTCGATTTTCCTGCCGTACGGCGTTGTCTGCGTGACCTGCCCCACGAGAGAGGTCGGAGCCATCTGACCTCCCGTCATACCGTAAATCGCATTGTTTACGAATATGATGCTGATATTCTCTCCCCGCGCCGCCGCGTGTACCGTCTCCGCCGTACCGATTGCCGCGAGGTCGCCGTCACCCTGATATGTAAATACAAACTTATCAGGGTGAACTCTTTTTATTCCCGTGGCGACCGCGGGAGCGCGTCCGTGCGCCGCCTGCTGAACGTCAAACTCAAAAAAGTTATACGCCACAACACTGCATCCGACCGGCGCAACACCGATGGTGTCGCCTTCTATCCCAAGCTCTTCTATTACCTCCGCCGCAAGCCTGTGTATTATGCCGTGAGTACAGCCCGGACAGTAAGTGTTTGAAACGTCACTGAGCGGGTGAGGTCTTTTGAAAACCGTTGCCATTTTACATTCCTCCCGCCGTTTTTAACTTCAAAATTCTTTTTACCTCTTCATATACCGCGTCGGGCTCGACCGTCATTCCGCCGGTGCGTCCGCAGAAGTAAACCGGACGTTTCCCGTCTACCGCGAGACGCACGTCCTCGACCATCTGCCCCATACTCATCTCAACGCATAAAAACGCTTTTGCGTTTGCCGCGCGTCGGGCGAATATCTCGGACGGGAACGGCCACAGCGTTATGGGTCTTATGATTCCGACCCGCACGCCCTCTTTTCTGAGCGCGGTCATCGCCGATACCGCGATTCTTGCCGACATTCCGTAAGCCGTAATAATAATTTCGGCGTCCTCGGTGTTTATTTCCTCAAACAAAGGCTCTCTCTCGCATATTTGCGCATACCTTTCGTATCTCTCGATGTTGAGCCTTTCCAGGATTTCCGACTCCAGATAAAGAGAGTTTATTATGTTCTTCTTTCTCTTCATTCCGGTGCCGTCGGTCGCCCACTCCTTTTTCGGAAGCTCCTCCGGCTCCTTCGGCTCGAAAAATCCAACCGGTTCCATCATTTGTCCGAGCATACCGTCGCCCAAAATCATAGCGGGCATACGATATTCGTCCGCCTTATCGAACGCCCGCGCGGTCATATCCACAAGCTCCTGAACCGAGTTGGGTGCGAAAACAAGCATATGGTAATCTCCGTGCCCTCCGCCTTTTGTCGCCTGAAAATAATCCGCCTGAGAGCCTTGAATACTTCCGAGTCCCGGACCTCCGCGCGCCATATTTACTATTACGCACGGCAAATCCGCTCCCGCGATATACGAAATGCCCTCCTGCTTCAGACTTATTCCGGGGCTTGACGAGCTTGTCATCGCTCTCGCGCCCGCACCCGCCGCGCCGTAAACCATATTTATAGCTGCGATTTCGCTTTCCGCCTGCAAGAACACTCCGCCGCGCTTTGGCATATTCTTTGCCATATAAGCCGCAAGCTCGGTCTGAGGCGTTATCGGATAGCCGAAAAAGTAGCGGCAGCCCGACCTTATCGCGGCTTCGGCAACAGCTTCGTTGCCCTTCATCAAAAATTTTTCCGCCATAGCAATACCCTCCTACTGCTGTTTTGAGCTATTTTTCCACCGTTATCACACAATCGGGACAAATCTGCGCGCAAAAAGCGCAGCCTATACACTCGGCTTGATTTGTCACCGCCGCGGGGTGAAAGCCCTTTACATTGGTTCTGTCCATCGCCGTTTTTACGATTTTCTTCGGGCACACCGTCTCGCAAAGCCCGCACCCTTTACACCTGTCCTCGTTAAAAGTTACAACCGCCATATTTTAATCATCTCCTCGGCTTATACATCAGTCTATACGCAGTTTAAGCGGAAAAAGCTCTCCGCCAAAGCCCGCGGGCAAAGTATGAAGTACCTCGGCCGTGCCGCTGCTGAAGCAAATCGGCAAGCCGCACCGCTTTGAAACTTCCTCGGCGAGCGCGTACCCGTCAAGGACGTTCTTAGCGGAAGTAAGGTACTTTAAATGAGTGTTATTCACAATTCCCGTATATTTAAGCCCCGACGCTCTTTCCAAATCGTAAAATTCTTCAACCGCGCTCTGTGCGCTGTGCGTCATCGGGCGTCTTTCGTTAAGCACAAAGAACATATCGTAATCCTCCGCATAAAAGCGGGAGCGATACCGACCGAGCGGCACCGCGCCGTCATCTCCTCCGCCCACGTCGAACACCGCCAAACATTCGTCGTTGTCAAAGACCGAGTTTATCTCTGACGGCAGAGACGGATTTTCGACCGCCGAGCCCGCAAAAACTGACGCTATAAGGCGCACTCCGTGCGCCGAAAGCGTTTCGGCAACGTCCGACGAACGAAAAAACGGGTTTACAATATCCATATCTATAAGAACAACGTCCTTTTTTGTCGTTTCTTTGAGCCATATCGCATAATTCACCGAAACCTCGGTCTTTCCGCTTCCGTAGTGTCCGGTAAACACAGAAATTCTTTTTGGCTTGCGCATAAAAACCTCTATAATTATTTAAAGATTTATTTTCTGCATTGTAGCTTTATTACATTTTCAAAATATTATTGATATTATTTGAAAAATGTAAAAAAATAAATACAATACCGAAATATTGTATTTATTATATCACTTTTATTCAATTAGTCAATACAATTTGGAAATTTTTTTATTTTATTTTTTCAACCCTGAATGCTCTGCTTTTATTTTTGAAGAATATTCTCTGGCAAAAAATCGTCGCAAACAGCAAAACAATGCCCGACAGCGCCGACACCGCGTCGCTTCTTGAAAGCATATATCCGAGGATAACGCCCAAAACAAACATAACCGTCGGCAGAGCGTAGCCGCCGAGCAGCCGTTTATAAAATACGGGGTCCTCCATCAATATTCTAACCTGTTCTCCTGCCTTGAAGCCGCCCGTATTGTCGGCTTCGAGATACAGTTCGCGCCCCGCGCAGCTGAGGCACTGAGCGCAGTTACCGCCGCACGCGTGGTCGCGCGCGACCTTGATTTTCATTTTTTCCTCTGTCGCCTCAGCGATAACTCCAATCTTTTCCAATTTTCGACACTCCTTAAATAAGATGTTCCCCATGGTGCGCCATATTCAGCATTTCACGCGCACTCTTTAATGTGAGGTCGGTGACCTTGACTCCGCCGATTATACGCGCAAGCTCCCGCACCCGCTCGTTTTCTTCAAGCTGTGTGACCTTTGTAAAAGCCCGCTCGCCGTCCACGTTTTTCTCTATAAGATAGTGGCTGTCCGCCATACTCGCAATTTGCGCCAAATGAGTTATGCAAAGCGTCTGACGCTTTTCGGACAGCGACTTCAGCTTTTCGGCTACGCGCTGTGCCGCACGTCCGCTTATACCGGTGTCAATCTCATCGAAAATCAAAGTCTCCACCCTGTCGCTGTCGGCAAAAACCGATTTTAGAGCAAGCATAATTCTCGACATCTCTCCGCCCGACGCAATTTTCGCAAGCGGCTTCATAGGCTCGTTCGGATTTGCGGAAATCATAAATTCAATGTCCTCCGCGCCCTGCGCGTCATATACCGCTTCGCCGTCCGAATTTGTTTTGGGCTGTATTCCGACTTCAAACACGACGTTCATATCAAGCTCGCGAAGCTGTTCGTTAACCCGCTCCGCAAGATATGCGCCGCACGAGCCGCGCTTTTCCGACAGCTCCGCCGCCGCCGCGCGAAGCTTCGTCTTTTTTTCCTCCAGTTCGGCCGAAAGACGTGCCATATGCTCGTCGCTGTTTTCTATCTTTTCAAGCTCCGCGCGCGCCCGCTCTCCGTATTCGAGTATTTCTGCGATACCGCTTCCATACTTGCGCTTGAGTCCGTATATAAGATTTATACGCTCCTCGATTGAATTTATTTCATTTGGGTCAAAATCCGCATTATCGGCGGTGTCTTTTAAATCGTGCGCGCTCTCTTCAAGCTCCACAAGTATATCCGAAAGTTCCTCGTACCGCTTTTCCAATTCGGGGTCAAACTCCGCCGCCTCGCCGATGCTTTTCAGCGCGGCGGAAATCAAATCGTACGCCGAACGCTGCCTGTCGTCTCCGGAATACAGATTCTCATACGCTTCGGACGCCGCTCCCGCAATCTTTCCTATATTATCGAGATATTTTCTGCGGCTTTCGAGTTCTTCTTCCTCGCCGTCTTTAAGCTTTGCCGCGTCTATTTCTTCAATTTGAAACCTGAGCATATCCGCACGCTGAGCCTTTTCCGCCTCGCCCCGCGTCAGCTCGTCAAGCTCTCTTTCAATATCCCGCACCGCTTTATATACCGCCCTGTATTTATCCTTTATTTCGCTCAACCCGCCGTAGCTGTCCACAAAATCAAGGTGCAGCTTCGGATTCAAAAGCGCGTGATTATCGTGCTGACCGTGAATGTTCAAAAGAAGCCTGCCCGCGTCGCGTACCACCGAAAGCGGCGTGGGTCTGCCGTTTATGCGGCATATGCTCCTGCCGTCCGCGGTAATGGTGCGGTTCATAAACACGGAGCCGTCCTCGACCTCAACGCCAAGCTCCTCCAGCTCCGCCCGCGTCGCATCGTCCTCTACCTCAAATACCGTGTCGACGACAGCCTTTTCCTCGCCGACCCGTATCAAATCTCGGCTCGAACGCGCGCCGAGCGCCATATTTATCGAGTCGATAAGGATGGACTTTCCCGCGCCCGTTTCACCGGTCAGGACGTTAAAGCCTCTGCCGAATTCGACAGAAACCTCGTCTATGACCGCGACATTTTTTATATGAAGTTCCCTAAGCATAGCCTTTACCTGTCCTCTAATTTTGTTTTGAGCAAATCAAAAAAGTTCATATCGTCAAGCTTTAAAAGCGTAAGCTTTTTCTCCGACTTTACCACCTCAACATGCTCGTCGGGCGAGAGCGGATAGCCTTTTTTACCGTCTGCCGAAACCACGGCGCGGGCGCGGTACGGAGCTTTTACGTTTATCGAAACCACACCCTCCGACGGCATAACCATACACCGCGCCTTGAGCGTATGCGGACAAATCGGCGTAATCATTATCGCCTCGACGCTCGGATGCATTATCGCGCCGCCCGCCGACAGGGAATATGCCGTAGAGCCTGTCGCGCTCGAAACTATGACCCCGTCCGCGCTGTAATTGTAGGCGACCGAATTGTTGACCGCAACCTCCAGATTTATCATTCGAGAATAGTCCGCGCGCTCCACAACAACATCATTCAGAGCGGTACGCTCTCTTATTATCTCGTTTCCCTTTTTGACAAAGACCTTGAGCATCATATACTTTTTCAAGGTATACTCTCCGGCAAACACCTTGTCAATCACGCTCGTATCTCCCCGCTCCGCCCGCGACAAAAAGCCGAGGTTCCCGAAATTTATGCCGAGCAGCGGCACGTCGTTTTCCGCCGCGTCGCTCGCCACGTTCAAAATGGTTCCGTCGCCGCCCAGCACAACCGCCAGTTCCGCAGAGCCAAAAATCTCATCCGTCGGAACGCGCGCCGCGCCGTCTATGTCGCCACCCGCCTCACAGGGTACAAGCACCGTGCCGCCGTGGGAAATTATTTCTCCGGCGATACGCTTCGTCGCCGCCAGAGACGGGTCCTTTTCCATATTCGGAATTACAGCTATATTCTTCAAAGCACGCACTCCTCTTTTAAATCAATTTATGCGAATTTTCCACTACCTCGTCCGCAAGAAACACGCCGACCTCACCGCCGTCTGAAAGCTCGCCGCCCTTTTGAACAAGCATAAGATATTCTATGTTTCCCTCGGGTCCTTTTATCGGGGAAAAGTCAAGCCCTATTACCGAAAAGCCTATCTCTCTCGTAAAATCTATAACCGTTTTCACAACCTCTTTATGAGTTTCAATATCGCGCACAACGCCCTTTTTCCCGACCTTTCCGCGTCCCGCCTCAAACTGCGGCTTTATAAGGCACACTCCCCGCGCGCCCTCCGTCGACAGTGCAAACGCCACCGGAAGCACGAGCTTCAGCGAAATGAACGACACATCTACCGAAAAGAAGTCCAGCTTATCCGTAACCTGTTCGCTCGTGACATATCTGATATTGGTGCGCTCCATATTCACAACCCGCGCGTCGCCGCGCAGCTTCCACGCAAGCTGACCGTAGCCCACGTCCACCGAGTATACCTTTTCTGCGCCGTTTTGGAGCATACAGTCGGTAAATCCGCCCGTAGACGCGCCTATGTCCATACATATTTTGCCCTTTAGATTGATTGGAAACACGCTCATAGCTTTTGCGAGCTTCAGACCGCCGCGGCTGACATACTGCGGAGCGCCGCCGCGAACCTCTATATTTTCCCCGCCCGTGACCTGCGTTCCCGCCTTATCCGCCTTCTGACCGTCTATATACACGTCGCCCGCCATAATTACCGCCTGCGCCGCCGAACGCGACGCGGCATAACCGTTTTCAAACAAATATACGTCAAGCCGTTTTTTCTCTGCCATTTGCCATATACCTCTGATTATACGCTCATTTTTTCAAAACGGAGTTTGTCGTTTTCGTGCAGAAACGCCATTTCGATACGCTTCGCCATACTTTCGGCATCCAGCCCGAATTTACGTCTCAACTCCTCGACTGTGCCGTGTTCAAGCGGCGCGTCGGGGTACGCAAACGAAATTATATCTCTTCCGAGCGCCTCGCGCACTCTGTCCGCCAGACCGCCGTATTCGGTGTTGCTCTCGGCCGACGCAACTATCGTCGCATTCTTTGCCATTCTTTGAGTCAGAAGTGAATCAAACGGTTTTAAAAACCTCGCGTCGATAACGCCCGCCGAAATATTTTTTTCTTTGAGAATATCCGCCGCGTGAACCGCCTCCCGCACCATATCGCCCAGCGCGACAATCAAAACTTCACCGCCGCGCCTTACCGTCTGAGCGCAGCCCAGGCGTATCTCGCCGCGTTCCCAATCCGCGCTATGCACATTAGCCCGCGGATACCTTATCGCAACGGGTCCCGCGCACGAATTAACCGCAAAGTCGAGCATCTGCTCAAAATCCTCTCCGCAGGACGGAGAAAGAACAGTCATATTCGGCAGATGCGAAAGATACGATAAATCGTAAATCCCCTGATGCGTCGCGCCGTCGCGCCCTACCGCGCCCGCGCGGTCGACTGCAAAAACAACGTGCAAATTCTGGAGCGCAACGTCGTGCAAAAGCTGGTCGTATGCTCTCTGCAAAAACGAGGAATATACCGCGAAAACCGGCGTGTAGCCCGCCGTTGCAAGCCCCGCCGAAAACGTGACCGCGTGCTGTTCGGCAATTCCCACGTCATAAAAACGGTCGGGAAACTTTTCCGAAAATCTGAGCAAGCCGGTTCCCGAACGCATCGCCGCCGTGACTCCGACTATCTTCTCGTTCTTTTCGGCAAGACGGCACAGCGTCTTTCCGAAAAGCTCGGAATAGCCCTCTCCGCCCGACGAACGGCTCTCGCCCGTGTTGGGGTCAAACTCGCCTATGCCGTGGAACATATCAGGGTTCTTTTCGGCAAACTCATAGCCCTTGCCCTTTATTGTATGTATATGCACCAAAACCGGCTCTTTCAGCTTTTTTGCCTGCTTTAAAACCGTTTCGAGCGCGCCTATGTCGTGACCGTCAACCGGTCCGAGATAGGTAAATCCCAAATCCTCAAAAAGCGACTGCGAAATCAAAATACGCTTTATTCTTCGCTTTGCCTCGCGTATGAACGAGCGCAGAGGTTCGCCTATAACCGGAATTTTGCTCAAAACGTGGTTTACCTCAGCCTTAAAATTATAATACTCGGTCTTATTGCGTATCTTTCGGAGGTGACGCGCCATTCCGCCCACATTCTTGGAAATGGACATTCCGTTATCGTTTAAAATGACTATTATCGGCGTTTTGGTGCTTCCCGCATGGTTGAGCGCCTCAAACGCCATTCCGCCCGTCATTGCTCCGTCGCCTATGACCGCCACCGCGCACGCATCGCCGCCGCTGAGCTTATTTGCCTCCGCAAAGCCGAACGCCGCCGAAATCGAGGTGGAGCTGTGTCCGGTGTCAAACGCGTCCGCCGCGCTCTCGGCGGTTTTCGGGAAACCGCTTATGCCTCCCATACTGCGGAGAGTGCCGAAGCTGTCCAGCCTCCCCGTCAGCAGCTTGTGGGTATAGGTCTGATGCCCGACGTCCCACACAACCCTGTCTTTATAAACGTCAAAAACGCGATGTATCGCCAAAGTAAGCTCTACAACGCCGAGGTTGGACGCAAGATGACCGCCCGTTTTTGAAACGGTGTCAATCAAAAATTCGCGTATTTCATTTGCAAGCTTAACGAGTTCGTCCTCGTTAAGCCGCTTTACATCGGTGTCCGAATTTAAAAATTTCATCGCTGTTTCTCCGTTTTAAGCACTTGTATATTAAATCGTTAGTACGACACGGACGCGGGTGCCGCGCTTTAAAGCGTACACAATCACATAATAAATTATATCCCAATAAATCGGCTGTGTCAACCTGAAAATCGGGCAGGCAAAAAAACATTGACATTGAGCCGAAACTGACATATAATAATATAGTTAAACGAAAGAGGGTTCCTCCCGAACGGGCGGCATATTCCGATTTCGTTCTCCGACGGGAGTTTTGCGCTCCGGTGCGGAACGAAGATATTTACGAATTATCAAACATTTATCATTTGGGGAGGAATTGCAGTTGAAAGAATATAAGGTTGGAATTATCGGCGCAACGGGTATGGTAGGTCAGAGATTTATAACATTGCTTGAAAACCACCCCTGGTTTAAGCTGACCCTGCTTGCCGCATCGCAAAGAAGCGCGGGCAAAACATACTCGGAGGCGGTAAGCGGACGCTGGGCAATGAGTACGCCGATGCCCGAATCGGTCGCAAATATGACGGTCGAGGACGCGGCGGACGTACAGAAGATAGCCTCAAAGGTTGATTTTGTGTTCTGCGCGGTAGATATGAAGAAAGACGAGATTATGGCGCTCGAAGAGAGCTACGCGAAGGCTGAGTGTCCGGTCATCTCAAACAATTCCGCGCACCGCGCCACGCCCGACGTTCCGATGATTATTCCCGAAATAAATCCGCAGCATTTGGACATAATTCCCGCGCAGCGGGCAAGGCTCGGCACAAAGCGCGGCTTTGTGGCGGTAAAGTCCAACTGCTCGCTTCAATCGTACCTGCCCGCTCTCGCAATCATAAACGAAAAATATCCGATAGACCGCGCCATTGTCACGACGTATCAGGCAATTTCGGGCGCGGGAAAAACTTTTGAGAGATGGCCTGAGATGGTCGACAACCTCATCCCCTACATAGGCGGAGAGGAAATGAAATCTGAAATCGAGCCGAATAAGATACTCGGCAAAATAGAAAGCGGCAAAATCGTTCCCTCGGATGCGCTCCAGATAGAGTGCCAGACCTATAGGGTACCCGTTTCGGACGGACACACCGCCGCGATATTCTTCTCGTTTAAGGACGGCGTTAAAAAGCCCTCGGTCACCGAAATCGAGGATATGTGGCGCAATTTTGAGGGAGAACCGCAAAAGCTGGAGCTTCCCCACGCGCCGAAGCAGTTTGTCCACGTCTATACCGAGAGCGAAGCTCCCGACCAGCCGCAAATCAAGACCGCGCGCGAAACAGACGGAGGTATGGCCGTTTCGTGCGGTCGTCTGCGAGAGTCAAAGCAGTTTGACTACAAGATGGTTTCGATGAGCCACAACACACTCAGAGGCGCGGCGGGCGGTGCGGTGCTTCTTGCGGAGCTTGCCGCCGCCAAGGGTTATTTGGATTAAGTTATTAAATTTAAAAAAATTAAAATATGAAGAAGGTTTTATTATGAAAAAATTGCCTTTTACAGGGTCGGGAGTTGCAATCATAACTCCGTTTGACGGCGACAAGGTAAATTATGATGAGCTGGGGCGCATCATAGAAGACCAAATCGCAAACAAGACCGACGCCATAATAATATGCGGAACGACCGGCGAGGCGTCAACAATGCCCGACGAGGAGCATCTTGCCGTAATAAAGTACGCCGTCGAAAAGACGGCGGGGCGTATTCCGGTGATAGCGGGTACCGGCTCCAACGATACCACCCATTCGGTGCGGCTCTCAAAGCTTGCCGAAGAATACGGCGCGGACGGACTTTTGCAGGTCACTCCGTACTACAACAAAGCGTCGAAAAAAGGTCTTATCGCGCATTTTTCGGAGATTGCAAAGTCGGTCAAAATCCCGATTATCCTCTACAACGTGCCGTCGAGAACCGGCGTAAACATAGACGTTTCGGTGCTTCGAGAGCTTGCGAAGATTGAAAACATCGTAGCAATCAAGGAGGCGAGCGGCAACATAGGCTATACCGCCGACGTTGCGGCGCAGGTGCCTGAGCTTTACATATACTCGGGCAACGACGATATGATTGTTCCGGTGCTTTCTCTCGGAGGCAAGGGCGTTATAAGCGTGCTGGCGAACGTCTGCCCTAAAGAGACGCACGATATGTGCCGGGCGTTTTTTGACGGCGACACCGCACGCGCCGCAAAGCTCCAGCTCGACTATATGGAGCTTATCCGCGCGCTGTTCATAGAGGTAAACCCCATTCCCGTAAAGACCGCTATGAACCTGCTCGGCTACAACGCGGGAAATCTGCGTATGCCTATGTGCGATTTGGAGGATGCTCACCTCGAAGCTTTAAAGAGCTGTATGAAAAAGTACGGTCTGATAAAGTAATCTGTTCGGCGGTCAGACGGCGAAGCCCGACCCGTCTTTATATAGGCGGGTAAGTCTTGCCGCGCCGCCGTTTTTATTTAGGAGGAATACAAATGACAAATATACTTCTTTTCGGTGCCAACGGACATATGGGAAAAGTGATCGCGCGAATTGCGGAAGCAGACCCGAACGCGCAAATCGTCGCGGGCGTTGACCTTAACACTGACAATTACGGCGGCTTCCCGATTTACTCTTCGGCATCTGAAGTCAAGGAAAAGGCAGACGTGATAATAGACTTCTCGCACCCGTCTTTGTTTGACAGCATTATGGAGTACGCCGAAGCCGAAAATATCCCGTCGGTAATCTGCACCACCGGTCTTTCAAAGGAGCAGGTGTCAAAGCTCAAATATATGTCCGAAAAAGTGCCGATTTTCTTTTCGGCAAATATGTCGCTCGGCGTAAATCTCCTGATTGACCTTGTGCGCCGCGCCTCAAAAATTCTTGAGGACAACTTTAATATTGAAATTATCGAAAAGCACCACAATCAAAAGGTGGACGCTCCGAGCGGAACGGCGCTCGCAATCGCAGACGCAATATCCGACACGGTTTCCTACGAAGCCGAGTATATATACGACCGCCATTCGGTAAGACGCAAGCGCGGAAAGAGCGAGATAGGCATACACTCCCTCCGCGGCGGCACGATAGTCGGAGAGCACTCGGTAATCTTCGCCGGAACCGACGAGGTAATAGAGCTTAAGCACACCGCTGCTTCAAAAGAGGTTTTCGCGGCGGGCGCTGTCAAGGCGGCGAAGTTTATGAAGGATAAAGGCGCGGGACTTTACGCCATGAGCGACCTTATTTCCGCCGTCTGAGCAAAAAGTCAAACCCGCGCGGGTGTTCAACTTAAATAAAAAGCAGTCGGTATTCGTTTAATACCGACCGTTTTTTATTAAATTTAATAATTTGCGCGGGCGCTGTCAAGCATTTCACACATTTGACGCGCCACCGAGTCGGGCTCGACTATCCGCGCCTTGTCGCCGAACGCCGCTATCCACGCGAGGAAGTGCGGGCTTACCGCCACTTTGACGTGGCATATAAAATGCTTATCGCCGCTTTTCATTATCGGAATGTTCACCCCGAAACGGTCGTACACCGCGCCAACAAGCTCGTTTGCAAACATAATCGAAACATTGGTTTCCTCGCCGTTAAACATTTGAAACATAGATTTCGAGTATTCCGACAAATCAAACTGCTTTTCGGGCAGCACCCTGTCCGCGTCGGCAATCTCGATTTTCTCCATTTTATCAACGCGGTAATGGGCATAATTGTCGTACTTTTTCTTGTATGTAATCAAATAATAATTCTCATCATCCCACGTCAGCGCCACCGGCGACTCGGTATATAAGCCGCCGTTTTTGCGGTACACGAGCTTTTTGTCAATGTCGATGTCGAAATATTTAAACGTAATCTGCTTGTTTGCCGCGATAGCCTCGTGGATTTTATCGACGTTGTAGTAAATCTGCTCGTTAAGGGTCTTGACCCTGTTTGTTACAAAAACCTGACGCTGGAGCCGTTTTGCGTTGTGCCTGCTCGTCAGCTTTTCGATTTTGCCTATAAGCTCGATACTCTTTTTGCGCGTTATAAACTTCGACGACTGCACGCTGTCAACCAGCAGCTTCAGTTCGGGCAGTTCAAAATCACGGCTCGCTATAAAGTAGTCCGTGGTTTTGGATTTGCGCGAGCATATGTCAAGCCCGAAAAGCCGCAGACACTCCAAATCGTCGTAAACGCTTTTGCGCTCGGCGGATATGCCGAGCTTTGAAAGCTCGGCAATCATCTGTGGCACGGTCATAGTATGCTCCTCGTCCGTCTCATCCAGCAATATCCGCATCAAATATAAGAGCTTCAGCTTTTGATTAGACTGTTTCATTATATCGGCCTCCGTTTAATCATCGTCAAATAATCCCATAATAATGCGACCTGTCTTTCTGAATTATATCACGAGGTCTTGGCAAAAGCAATACTCACGTTTTATTACCACAATGTCTTTTCACCCGTGCGCGGGTTAACCCAGCAATGCTTGCCTGTCTTCATATCTTTCATTCCCGTACTTGACGGGTATGTATCGTAGCCCTTGCGCGCACACCACTGTCTTATTTGTTCATCCTCTACCGCTTCTTTAACCAAATGATAAATTATGTATATAATTCCTATCAAAACTAACATTTTAAATCCCCTTTCGTATATAATTATTTTTCCGTACTGTCCACCTTGCCCGTGTTAAAGCCTAAATACTTTTCATAAATACCGCCTCCTAATGTATTTTTTCTTTGCTGTAAATATAATATCACATTCATTGGGTGTAAAAACGGACAGTGAAAATTTTTTGCTTTTTCGCCGTTTTATTAAGATTCCGGCGGGCATAACAAAAGAGGTGTTTCTCAACGAAACACCTCTTTTGAAATGGAAGAAAAAATGAGTTATTTGAAGGATTTATTCATTTATCTGCATATATTATTGCCCGTTTTTTCCTTATTATACATTATTTACATTATTTTTCGGGAGTTTGCTCGCTCAGCGGAACATCTACCGTAACGGTCTGACCCGTTCTGTACTTATAAACCTCAAGCTTTATTACCTCTCCCGCCTTATGAGTATCCTTGACCTTGTTAAGGTCCTCATAGGTTTCGACCTTGGTGTCGTCGGCTTTCAAAATAATATCGCCCTGTTCAAGTCCCGCGGCAGCCGCACCGCTGCCCTCCTGAACTACCCAGATTTGAACTCCGACAGGTACGCCCTGCGTGCTTGAAACATAATCGGTAATGTCGCGCGTGGTTATGCCTATTACGGGTCTGCCCTTAACGTAACCGTACTCTATCAAATCGGCGATTATCGGCTCCGCCTCCGAGATTGGTATTGCAAAGCCCATTCCTTCCGCCGTACTCGACGAAATTTTAACCGCGTTTATACCTATTACCTCGCCTCTGCCGTTAACAAGCGCACCGCCCGAATTTCCCGAATTGATTGCCGCATCGGTCTGAATTACGTTCATCGTCCTGTTTTCCACCGTGATAGTTCTGTTCAGTCCGCTTATAACGCCCTCGGTAACGCTTCCGAAAAATTCAAGTCCCATCGGGTTGCCGATAGCGACCGCCTTTTCGCCTATCTCCAGCTTGCTCGAATCGCCGAGCGAAGCCGCGGTAAGAGGTTCGTTCGCGTTGATTTTAATTACCGCAAGGTCTGTCTGCTCGTCTGTTCCGATTATTTCCGCGTCATATACGTTGCCCGAACTGAGCTGAACCGTAACGCCGACCGAGCCGTCCACAACGTGGTTGTTTGTAACTATATATCCGTCGTTGCTCAGAATAACGCCCGAACCGGTGCTTTCCGCAATGCTTGAACCGAAAAATCCGAGGCTTGCCTGAACCTTACTGGTAATGCCCACAACCGAAGGACCCGCCTTCTGCGCGATTTGGGTTGTCGAAAGCTCTCCCTCCGTCAAATTTGCGTTTTCAACATTGCCGGAAGAGTAGCCGTTCTCCGAATCCGATTTAAGCTCGTTTATAAGCGCGGTTTTGTCAACGTTTCCCTGTGAGCCGCTGCCGTTCTTATAGCCGAGCGCATACATTCCTCCCAAGACCGCAAGGTTAAGAACCGTTATCGCAAGACCCGCCGCGATATAACGCATCTTGCCGTTCTTCTTTTTGCCGCTTATATTTTCGGTATATGTCCTCGGACGATAATTCGCCGTCATAGACGAGGGGCTGCCGCCTGACGCGCCTTGGTCAAGCGAGATTACCACCTCGCGGTGTCCTTCCTCCGGTGCCGAGGCGCTCTCCGCCTGCAAAGTTTCGGGCTCTTCGGGTTCAACCGCATTATTTTCGGACGTCTCTTCCGATTCCGAGCTTCGGTTACCGAACAGTTCATCATCATAAAATTCGTTCATACAAAATCACTCCTTTGATTTTTACAAAGCTATTATAAATGCAATTTGTTACAAAATTATTAACAAAGTTTAAAAACTGTTTTAACCATTTTCGTGAGTTTTATGCACCTTTCCTTTTTCAAGCGTGAAAACGAACTCGGTGTATTCGCTGCCGTCGCTGTTTACCCATATCGACTGCTTGTGCGCCTTTATAATATTTTTAACTATATAAAGACCTATACCGTTACCGGTTTTGTTTTCGGAACGCGACTTATCCTCCTTGTAAAAGCGCTCGAAAATAAACTTCTGCGCATCTTTGGAAATTCCCGAGCCCGTATTCCTGACCGAAATTTCATAATTATGGTTTTTGCCGTTTTTAACGCTTATTGTGATTTTTCCGCGCTCCGGCATAAACTTTATCGCGTTGTCCAAAAGATTTGTAAGCACCTGACTTACAGAGTCCTTATCGGCAAACACCACGCATTTTTCGCTTGCAAAGTTGACCTCCACATCCGCCTTTTTCTCATCCAAACGGTTCTCAAAGCCTATTATAACGCGGCGTATCATCTCGTCAAGCTCGAAATTCACCATATTCGGCTCGTTGTGCTGGCTGCTCTCCTGCCTTGCAACCGCCAAAAACGAATTGACGAGCTTTGAAAGGCGCTTTACCTCATCATGCACTATTTCAAGATAATCGTTTTGCTTTTCGGGAGGAATCGTGCCGTCCAGAATACCATCCACAAAACCACCTATGGTGGTCATCGGCGTACGCAGCTCGTGAGCCACGTCGGAGATGAAATTGTTTCTCACGTCCTCAAAATTTTCAAGCTCCTGCGCCATATCGTTAAATCTGTCGGCAAGCTCGGCAATCTCCACCGTCTTTGCGTCTACTTTTTCAAGCTTGACGCGCGCCCCGAAGTTGCCCTTTGCAAATTCGTTCGCGCCCTCGCCTATCTCCTTTATCGGGTGCGACAGACGCTTTGACAGCAGATACGACATAGCGATTGAAATCAGCGCGACAATCGCAAAACCGTACAGCGACAGACCGGACATCCTGTGCTGCACGCGGCGCACCTCCTCGACCGGCATACTGAGGAAAAGAGTGCCGAGCTTTACATTATCATAATATATCGGGGTTCTGAGCGTAAACATCACCTTGTTGTAAACTCCGCCGAGAGTGCCGATAACCACATCATCCCTTTTTTCTTTCTCGTCCTCCTCGATATACTGCTTATCCACATAATATACATCATTTTTGTCAATGTGCTGCGACTGCTGTGAAATCAAAATCTTTCCGCTGTTGTCGGTCAAAATCACGTCCGCGCCTTTTGCGGCTATAAAACCGCTTATCGAGTGCTTAAACGCCTCTATGGAGGCGTAGGAACGAATATCACTGACGATTCTGTTCGAGCTTTCGCGGAGCGAACGCTCATTTTCTCTTGTGACATAGTAATTTATAAACAAAAGCTGAAACGAGGTCAGAATAAAAATGCCTATTAAAATAGTCAGCAAATTCGTTTTCAAAATTCTTGAAAAAATTGTCTTTTTCACCGTCAGTTCACCTCAAACTTGTAACCGACTCCCCATACGGTCTTAAGCTGCCACGGCGCATTTTCCTTGTCTATCTTTTCTCTTATGCGCTTTATATGTACATCAACGGTGCGCGAGTCTCCGAAAAATTCATAGCCCCATATCTCGTCGAGAAGCTGGTCGCGCGTGAAAACCTTATTCGCGTTGTTCGCAAGAAAATACAAAAGCTCAAATTCCTTATGCGGCATTTCTATTTTTTGCCCGTCGATATAGACCTCATACGAGGACTGATTTATCACCAATCCGTCAAACACGAGTTCATTTTCGGCCTCCTTGGTTTCTTTTACGCCGCATCTTCTGAGTACCGCCTTTATCCTCGCGATAAGCTCTTTCGGCTCAAACGGCTTTACGATATAGTCATCCGCGCCAAGCTCCAGCCCCAGCACCTTATCAAAGGTTTCGCCCTTTGCGGTCAGCATAATAATCGGAACGTCGCTTATCGCGCGTATCTCGCGGCACACCTGCCGCCCGTCCTTTTTTGGAAGCATTATGTCGAGCAGTACAATATCGGGCATATGCTCCTTAAACTTGTTTACAGCCTCCTCGCCGTCGGACGCGGAATAGGTCTTAAATCCCTCGTTTTCGGTGTAAAGCCTTATAAGCTCGCATATGTTTTTCTCATCATCAACTATCAAAACGCTCTTGCCGTTCAAAAAATCATCTCCTTGTGAATCCATTATACTACATATTTTTCGTAATTTGTTAAATATTTATGAATTTCAAAAAGCCTTTGGAGTTTTCCAAAGGCTTTTATCAAACATATTTTTATTCTTCGATACGGCGAAGGCTTATCTTGCCCTTTTCCTTATCGACCTCTATAACCTGTACCTTGACCGTGTCTCCTATGTTGATAACGTCGGTCAGCTTCTCAACTCTGCCCCTGGCAAGATTTGAGATATGCAAAAATCCGTCCTTGCCGGGGAGAATGTTAACAAACGCCGCAAAGTCCTTGCAGAAGCCTACGACCTCGCCCTCGTAAATCTCGCCTACTTCGGGTTCCTTGATTATGCCTGAGATTATGTCGAACGCCTTCTTACCAGATTCGGGATTTACGGCGGCGATAAATACATGACCGTCCTCTTCTATGTCAATCTTCGCGCCGGTTTCGGCAACAATTCCCTGAATAACCTTGCCGCCCGTGCCTATAACCTCGCGGATTTTATCAACGGGTATCTGCATATTGATAATCTTGGGCGCATACTGAGATACTTCTTTTCTCGGCTCGGCGATTACCGGCTTCAAAATTTCATCTATTATATAGTATCTCGCGTCACGCGTCTTGGTGAGCGCCTCCTCTATGACCTCATAAGAAAGCCCGTCGTTCTTTATATCCACCTGTATCGAGGTTATTCCCTTCTTGGTACCCGCTACCTTAAAGTCCATTTCACCGTAAAAGTCCTCAAGACCCTGTATATCCACCATAGTGGTAAACTCGCCGTTCTCCTTTGTTATAAGACCGCACGAGATACCCGCAACCGGAGCCTTGATAGGCACGCCCGCCGCCATAAGCGCAAGCGTTGAGCCGCATACACTGCCCTGCGAGGTAGAACCGTTGGACGAAAGGACCTCCGACACCGTTCTTATCGCATACGGAAATTCTTCTACCGACGGAAGCACCGGAACGAGCGAACGCTCGGCGAGCGCGCCGTGTCCTATCTCTCGTCTGCCCGGACCTCTCGACGGCCGTGTTTCGCCGACCGAGTAAGACGGGAAGTTGTACTGGTGCATATATCTCTTTGTCTCTTCCTCGTCGATTCCGTCCAGCCTCTGCGCCTCCGAAACCGGAGCGATGGTCGCAACTGTCAGAACCTGAGTCTGTCCGCGGGTGAACATACCCGAACCGTGCGCTCTCGGAAGAAGGTCTATCTCAGCCGCAAGCGGTCTTATCTCGTTGAGCTTTCTGCCGTCAACGCGTCTGCCCTCCAAAAGCCACGCGCGGACTATTTCTTTCTGCATTTTATAAAGAATTTCGCCTATCTGCTCGTTTATATCGGGGAACTCCTCCTCAAGCTGAGGAATAATTTCATCCGTTATAACGCCTATACGCGCGTCACGAATATTTTTATCGTCGGTATCAAGCGCAAATTTGAGCTTATCGTACGCCAGCTCGGCAATTTTGTCATACAAATCGTGGTCTATGTCGTGAGCTTCATACTCGAACTTCGGCTTTCCGACCTCGTTTTGAATATGAGTGATAAATTCGCAGAGCTTTATAATTTCCTTGTGGGCAAACTTAATTCCGTCAAGCATAACGCTCTCCTCTACCTCGTTTGCGCCCGCCTCTATCATAACAACCTTTTTGCTCGTACCCGCAACGGTGACGTGCATACTGCTCTTTTCGCGCTGCTCCACGGTGGGGTTAATTACAAACTCGCCGTCTACCAGACCGAGCCACACGCCGCCGATAGGTCCGTTCCACGGGATGTCCGAAATGGAAATGGCAATCGACGCGCCTATCATAGCCGCAACCTCGGGCGGATTGTCCTGATCGACCGAAAGAACCGTCGTTACAACCGTAACGTCGTTTCTGAGGTCGGACGGGAAGAGCGGACGAATGGGTCTGTCTATAACTCTGCTCGTCAATATAGCCTTTTCGGACGGCTTGCCCTCGCGCCTTGTGTAGCCTCCGGGAATTTTGCCTACCGAATAGAGCTTTTCTTCATAATCTACCGAGAGAGGGAAAAAGTCTATTCCCTCGCGCGGCGCTCTCGAAGCGGTCACGTTCGCCATAACCACGGTATCGCCGTAACGGACAAGACAATGACCGTTGGCAAGCTGCGCCATTTTTCCCGTTTCGACAACAAGACTGCGCCCTGCCAGCGTAGTTTCAAATGTTCTGTAATTTTCAAACATATTTTATATTCTCCTTTGATTTTCGCAGAACACCGTAAACTTAGCACTTAGAAAAAGGCTTTGCTTCAAAGCATATTTCTAACTGCTAAATCACAGCCCTCCGCGTATTTATTTTAATTTTTAATTCCTGTTTAAATGCGAATTAAGTCTTTGCCGCAAAAATGCGGCAAAGACTTAATGATTTTAGTGTCTTAGACCGAGCTTTTCAACTATCGCACGATACCTGTCAATATCGTTCTTTGCAAGATAGCTGAGGAAATTACGTCTTACACCGACCATTTTAAGAAGACCGCGTCTTGAGTGGTGGTCTTTTTTATGAGTCTTAAGATGCTCATTCAAATGGTTGATTCTGTAAGTCAAAAGCGCAACCTGAACCTCAGGCGAACCCGTGTCGCCCTCGTGAGTTGCATACTTTTCTATTACTTCCTTCTTCCAATCGTTCTGCAATTCGTTCACCTCCCGAAAATTTTTGTCCATCCCCGATAAGCTTGGTAAAAGGCGGTGACTCTTAAGCCCTCAAACTAAGCAAATGGTTCACAACTCGGCTATAATATCACAAAATCGCGCCGGTGTCAATAGTTTTTATCATCTTTTGAAAAAAGATGTGTGTAGGTTTACAATAGATGTGTTACAAATAGTGAAAAAAAGAATATACGGAAACTCCGTTTTTGTGTTATGGTAT
>CANRNL010000017.1 GCA_947631965.1 uncultured Clostridia bacterium | reverse complement strand
CCCTCCTGTAGTAGTTTCTTTCATTCTACCACAGGAGGGTTCTTTTTTCTATTGTCCGTTTTTACTGGTTCTGTGCACCGCAGACGGCGGCATAACTAAACGAAAAATGTCCCCGTCTGTAATGATGAGGACATTTTAATTCGGTTATAAATTTTACACGAGACCCTCGCCAAGGTTTTTGCCGCCGAGCATATGAAAATGCAAATGTAGCACCGTCTGACCGCCGTCCTCGCCGCAGTTGTTTATAATTCGGTAACCGCTCTCCGCAACTCCCGCCGCCTTGGCAATTTCGGGTATCGCCGAGAATATGTCGGTTACCGCAGAAATATTGTCGGCGCAAAGCTCGTTCGCCGAAGCTATGTGAACCTTGGGAATAATCACAACGTGGACGGGCGCTTGCGGGTTTATATCGCGGAACGCCAGCACGGTATCGTTTTCAAAAACCTTGTTTGACGGTATCTCACCGTTTATTATCTTACAAAAAATGCAGTCTGTCATTTTTGTGCCTCCATATCTTCATATTTTTTGATAACGCCGAGAATAAACTCCTGCGCATCCTTTAAATCGCTCTCGTTCGGATGCTCCTTGTTAATGCCGCCGACGAGCCTGAACACCGAGAATTTGTCGATTCCCTTGCAGGAAAACTCGCCGAGTACGACTTTGTTCTTGCTTCTCAAAAGGTCGGCAAGCGCCTTGTTCCCGTCGGTCTTGTTGCCGCCGCGCGTCGAAAATACGAACGAGTACGCTCTTTCGTTGCAAAGCGGTTTAACAAACTCGATAAGCCTCTTGCTGTGCTTGCCGTAATAAATCCCGCTCCCGAAGCCCACTATGTCGAAATCCTTAAACCTGTACTTCGGGGCTTCCTCAATGGTCGTAAGCGTGATCGGGGCTACCTTTGCCATAGCCTCAGCCACCTTTTGGGTGTTGCCCTGATGAGGCGACTCTACCACAACAATAATTTTCATTTTAATCTATTCCCCCTATCCAATCTGCGCCGCTATCAAATCATCAACTTTTGCGAGCGCGTCGTCTATCTTGCTCGCGTCGGTTCCGCCGCCCTGCGCCATATCGGGCTTGCCGCCGCCTCTGCCGCCTGCCACGGCGGTAATTTCCTTAATAATATTTCCGCAGTGTACGCCAAGCGCCGCCGCCTCCTTTGAAGCCATCGCCACAAAGGTTATCTTGCCGTCGGTGTTTGCCGCCATAACCGCAACGCTGCACGCAACCTCGGCTTTTATCTTATCCGCCATTGTCTTCATCTCGTCAACGCTCATACCGTCAACCTGCGCCGTGAGCAGATTTACCTTGCCGATATGCTTAACGCCCGCCATAATGTTGCTGACCTTCGCCGCGGCGGCTCTCGCCTTAAACTTCTCAACGCGCTTTTCAAGCTCCTTGACGTATGCCGCAATACTCTCCGCCCTCTTGTCTATCTCGTGTATCTGGTTTGTTTTAAGGGCAGCCGCAACTCCCGCCGCAAGTCGGTCGCGCTCGCCGATATAGTCAAGCACGCCGCGGCCCGTGACCGCTTCAATTCTTCGCACGCCCGCCGCAATACCGCTCTCGGACAGTATTTTAAAAAGTCCGCACTGAGCCGTATTTTTAAGGTGTGTTCCGCCGCAGAACTCCATCGAAAAGTCGCCCATTGAAACCACGCGCACAATGTCGCCGTACTTTTCTCCGAACTGCGCTGTCGCGCCCAGCTTCTTAGCCTCGTCGATGGGAAGCTCTCTGACCTCTATCGGCATCGAATCGAGTATCACTTCGTTTACTCTCTCCTCTACCTCCTTTATCTGCTCCGCCGTCATAGCCTCAAAGTGAGAAAAGTCAAAGCGCAGTCTGTCCGCTCCGACATAAGAGCCCGCCTGAGCAACGTGACCGCCCAGGCTCTCTTTCAAAGCTTTGTGCAGAAGGTGAGTAGCGCTGTGGTTCCTTGCAATCGCCATTCTGTTGCTGCGGTCAACCGTGAGGGTAACGCCGTCCGACAGGTTAAACTCGCCGCTCTTCACCGTGACCTCGTGGAGATATATTCCGTCACCCGTCTTTTTGGTGTATGTGACCTCGGCAGAGCCTCCGTTCGAGCGAATCTCGCCCTTGTCGCCCGCCTGTCCGCCCATCTCGGCGTAAAACGGAGTCTTATCGGTAACTATAATTCCGCTCTCGCCCTCGGTAATCCTGGACGAGACTTCACCCTCGGAAACAATTCCGACAACCGTGCCGTCGCAGGTCAATGTCGTATAGCCCTCAAATACGGTAGCCGACGCGTCCTCAAACTCGTAAACCGTGTCCGCATCCCAGCTTGAGCCGTCCTTGCGCGCCGCGCGTGCGGTGTCCTTTTGCTCCTTCATCGCGGAATTGAAGCCCTCAACGTCAACCTCCATACCGTTCTCCTCGGCAATTTCTATTGTCAAATCAAGCGGAAAACCGTATGTGTCGTGCAGCTTGAACGCCTGCTCGCCGCTCAGCTCTTTCAGACCGCTCTGCTTCGCGTCCGAAATATACTGATTGAGTACCACAAGACCGCCTTCTATCGTCTTGTCGAACTTTTCTTCCTCTATTTTTATAATCTTTTTGATATAGCTTCGCTTTTCTTCAAGTTCGGGATAAGCCGCCTTCGACTCATCTATAACCGTGTCGGCAACGTCGTGCAAAAACGCGCCGTCGATGCCGAGCAGTCTGCCGTGACGCGCCGCGCGGCGGAGAAGTCTGCGGAGGACGTAGCCCCTGCCCTCGTTGGACGGGATAACGCCGTCCGAAACCATCATAACGGTGGAGCGGATGTGGTCGGTGATAACGCGGAGCGAAACGTCCGCCGCCGCGTCTCCCTTTTTATATTCTACACCCGCATACCTCTGGATATGCTTCATAACGTTCTGAACCGTGTCCACCTCAAAGAGATTGTCCACGCCCTGCATAACCACCGCAAGGCGCTCAAGTCCCATACCCGTATCTATGTTCGGATGGGAGAGCCTGCTGTATGTGCCGTCCTCCAGGCGGTCAAACTGCGTGAACACGAGGTTCCAGACCTCCATAAAACGGTCGCAGTCACAGCCGATTTTGCAGTCGGGCTTGCCGCAGCCGTACTTTTCGCCGCGGTCAACGTGAATCTCGGAGCAGGGACCGCACGGACCCGTGCCATGCTCCCAGAAGTTGTCCTCCTTGCCCATTTTAACAACTCTGTCGGCGGAAACGCCAACCTCGTTTATCCAGATGTCGCGTGCCTCGTCGTCGTCCTCGTAAACAGTGACCCAAAGCATCTCCTTCGGTATCTGCATAACCTCGGTCAGAAATTCCCACGCCCACGGGATTATCTCGTGCTTGAAATAGTCCCCAAAGCTGAAGTTTCCGAGCATTTCAAAAAACGTGCCGTGGCGGGCGGTCTTGCCGACCTGCTCGATGTCGGGCGTTCTGATACACTTCTGGCAGGTTGTGACCCTCTTTCGCGGCGGCACCTCCGCACCCGTGAACCACGCCTTCATCGGCGCCATTCCCGAATTTATGAGAAGCAGGCTCGCGTCGTTCTTCGGCACGAGCGGAAAGGACGGAAGCCTTAAATGTCCTTTGCTTTCAAAAAATTCCAAATATTTTTCGCGGATTTCGTTAACTCCGAGCTTTTGCATTTATTTTTCTCTCCCAACATAAATTACTTCGATTTTCAAATAAGTATATCACTAATTCGCCGTCAAGTCAAATAAACAGCGAAAATTTTTGGCACTAAGCTTGAAAATTTTCGGCGCGGGTGGTAAAATTCTTTTAAAATCAAAACGGAAACAAGGGATTACTTTGAACATACTTGAAAAATGCACTCTTTGCCCGCGTATGTGCGGCGCTGACAGAGCTCACGGAGAGGTTGGTTTCTGCGGCGCGGGAGACGTAGCGCGTATCGCGAGAGCCGCGCTCCACTTTTGGGAGGAGCCGCCCATATCGGGGAGCCGAGGCTCGGGCGCGGTGTTCTTCTCGGGCTGCACAATGAAATGCGTATTCTGCCAGAATTACAAAATAAGCGCGGAAAACCTCGGACGCGGCGTGTCGCCTCAAGAGCTTGCCGAAATATTCTCCGACCTGCAAGGTCAAGGCGCGCACAACATAAACCTCGTCACTCCCACCCACTTTATACCTCAGATAATCACCGCGCTGGACATTGCAAAAAGCGGCGGATTGAACATTCCCGTCGTGTTCAACACGAGCGGCTACGAGCGGGTCGAAACTCTGAAAATGCTGGACGGATATGTGGACGTGTACCTGCCCGATTTGAAGTATTTTTCGGACAAATACGCGCTCAGATACTCAAACGCACCAGACTATTTTGCCGTCGCTTCGGCGGCGATTGCCGAGATGTTCCGTCAATGCGGCGAGCCGGTAATCGAGGACGGAATTTTAAAGCGAGGCGTAATCGTGCGCCATCTTATGCTTCCGTCGCTGCTCTTTGACTCCAAAAAAATAATAGATTATTTATATAAAACCTACGGAGACAAAATTTATATCAGCCTTATGAGCCAGTATACTCCGATGCCCCGCTCCGCAGGCTTTCCCGAACTCAATAAGCCGCTGCCGCGCGAGCATTACCGCGCAATGTGCGACTACTGCGCCGAGCTTGGCATAGAAAAGGCATTCGTGCAGGACTTCTCCTCGGCGGACGAGAGCTTCATCCCCGACTTTTACGGAGAATAGACGAAATAAATATATCGAAAAAACACATATCACATATAGTATATAATTAAAAAGTAGCCCCCGCATCGGCTAAAGTTTAGGGACTACAATCTCAAAATTTTGGCATAACCGTTTGAGGTCTTGCCTTTTTCTATTAACATTATACACCCGTTTTAGGTGTATGTCAACCGGTTTACACAGGAAATGTTCGGACGTTATTACGAATTGCCACAATTTTATCAAAAAAGATTGAAAAATACAGAAAAGTAATTTATAATATCAACTGAGATTCTGTATTTATGTGAAAATTCGGAGCGCGGAGGGTAAAAATGGATAATAACTCTAACGATAAAATTTTCGGCAGGAACGCCGTCCTTGAAGCTCTTACCGCGAACCGCCGCATTGACAGGCTGTACCTTCAGGACGGACTGCGCGGCGGAGACATCGCAAAGATAAAGGCTCTTGCGGCAGAGCGCAAAATCAGCTTTACCTTCATACCCCGCGCAAAGCTGGACGAGCTTTCGGGCGGCGGAGCGCATCAGGGCGTTGCCGCACTGGTCGGCGCATATGAATATTCGACGGTGGAAGAAATTCTGGATTACGCAGAGAAAAAGGGAGAGCCGCCGTTTATCGTGATAGCCGAAAACCTTTCCGACCCGCACAATCTCGGAAGCATAATCCGAACCGTCAACGCGTGCGGAGCGCACGGCGTTATAATTCCGAAAAACCGCAGCGTTTCGGTGAACTCCACCGTTGCAAAAACCTCAGCGGGAGCGTCCGAATATACACGCGTCGCCAGAGTTACGAATATTGCGCGGACCGTTGATTTTTTAAAGGAGCGCGGGATATGGGTCGTAGGCACCGACTTATCCGCAAAGCAATATCACTTTGAATGTGATTTGAGCGGTGCGGTCGCGGTGGTTATCGGGAGCGAAAGCGACGGAATCAGCCGCCTGACCCGTGAAAAATGCGATTTTCTCGTAAAAATACCTATGCTCGGCGAAACGCAGTCGCTCAACGCGTCGGTCGCGGCGGGCGTCATACTCTATGAGATAACGCGCCGCAGAATAAGCGGATAAACCGATTATTTTATCATATCCGACGTATCGGTAACGGCACGCATAAACCCGTCTCTGCCGCTTTGGGATATATCGGCGGCGACAATTTTCTGCTTATGGACATATACGTTGGCGCGCACCTCGCCGGTTGCCGAGCGGCTGTGATTTCTGACCGTATACGAGTAGCGCGCGACACGCGCACCACGATATTCGGACAGGTCAAATCCCGCTTCGAGCTGAAATACGTTGTATGTATTAAAAACCGTGTCGAACTCATTCGGAATTTTAAAATGGGATATTTCGGCGGGGCGGTCGTCAACCTGCCAGCCGAGCGAATTAAGATATTCGACCACCATGCCGTTTGTCTGACCATCCATACCGAAAAAGCCGAGTATAACAAACGACAGCACCGCCGCCGAGGCGATTGCCGACACGATAACCTTTATTTTTATGCTCATAGCGACACTCCCGTTATTATGAATTCTCAATAAATATTATGCGAAAGGCGGCTGAAAAATGCGGCTTGATAAATTCCTCGCCGACTGCGGCTGCGGCACGCGGAGCGAGCTTAAAAAGCTGATAAAAAGCGGAGCGGCGACAGTAAACGGCAGCGTTGTCCGAACGGCGGATTTTCGGGTTGACGAAAGCGCGGCGGTCGTCGAGCTTTTAGGCAAAAAAATAGAGTACAAAAAGCATATTTATCTGATGCTCAACAAGCCGCAGGGCGTTGTTTCGGCGACCGAGGACAATCTTCACCGCACCGTGACCGACCTTGTCCCCGCCGAGTACGCGCACCGAAATTTATTTCCGATAGGGCGGCTTGACATTGACACCGAGGGCTTTTTGATACTGACCGACGACGGAGAACTTTCGCACCGTCTGACCTCGCCCCGCTCCCATATTCCTAAGACCTATATCGCCCGTCTCGCAGGCAAAATCAGCGAGAGCGACATTGAGGCGTTCGAGCGCGGAATAACTCTTGACGACGGTCACGTCACACTCCCGGCAAAGCTCCGCGAAATTGGTGAAAACATTGCCGAAACAGTTATATTCGAGGGGCGTTTTCATCAGATAAAGCGTATGTTCGCCGCCGTCGGCAACAAGGTGGAATACTTGAAGCGTACCAAAATCGGCGGTTTAGAGCTGGACGAAGCTCTGCCGCTCGGAGAAATGCGCGAAATCACACCCGAAGAATTGGAGAGATTATATGAACGGTAACAATGATTCAGGCACAATAAAAAGCATAATACCCCGCGTGGCGGCGGTTCACGATATGTCGGGCTTCGGGCGCGTTTCGCTGACCGAGTGCATACCGGTTATGTCGGCTATGGGAATCGAGGTATGCCCGCTCCCGACCGCGGTCTTATCAACTCACACCTATAACTTTAAGGGCTACTCGGTCTGCGATATGACCGACAATATGCCAAAAACCATCGAGCATTGGAAGGCGCTCGGAATTAAATTTGACGCGGTTTACAGCGGATATTTATGCTCGCCGCGCCAGATAGAAATTTTAAAGTCGCTGATAGAATGGGCGAAAGCGGACGGCGCACTCATAGTGGTAGACCCGGTTATGGGCGACAGCGAGCTTCTCGGCACGGCTGCTCTTTACACCGAGCATATGGCGGAAATTTGTTCGGGTATGCGCTCTCTCGCGGCATACGCCGACGTGATAACGCCCAACCTCACCGAAACCTGCCTGCTTCTCGGCGAAAAGATACCCGAACCCGGACATTATACCGACAACAAGACGGTTCGCGGCTATCTAAAACGGCTGTCCGAGCTGGGTTCAAACACAGTGGTTATCACCGGCGTTATGGGAAGTGAAAACGATATGTTTGCCGCGCTTTATGACAGTACGACTTGTAAGTATTACAAAATAGACTGCGGCTACGTCAATCGCCGCTTTCACGGCACGGGCGATATTTTCACAAGCGTTTTCACGGGCGCTCTTCTTCACGGAAGCACACCTCTTGAGGCCGCCTGCCTTTCCGCCGAATTTGTTTCGGACGCTATACAAAGCACGATGGAGCATCCGGAAATGGCAGTACGGGAGGGCGTGCTGTTTGAACCCGTGTTAGCCGAATTTTTTTCAAAGGAGCATCCGAAAAAGAGATATATAGAAATTTGAGTATTATGTAAAGCTCTTGTTACTACTCTCCGTCGATAAGAGTTTTAAAAAAGCCGTGCGGAGCGGCGGATTGGAGAATTTTATGATTTCAAAGCTCAGCAGTACCGCGCTGATAGGTCTTGACGGTTATATCGTGGACGTCGAGGCGGACATTTCAAAAGGCCTGCCCGCATTTGAGATAGTCGGACTGCCCGACACCGCGGTCAAGGAGTCCAAAGAGCGCATACGCTCCGCGATTAAATATTCGGGACTTGATATGCCGCTCACCAAGCGTATCCTGGTAAATCTCGCGCCCGCGAACATCAAAAAAATCGGCGCATATTTCGATTTGCCGATAGCGCTCGGTCTGCTCATCGCGTCGGGTCAGATGGCTATCGAGGACAGCGACAGCTACATCTTCTTCGGCGAGCTTTCGCTCGACGGTCATTTAAGACGCGTCGACGGCGTTCTGCCCATGGTCATATCCGCGTTCCAAAACGGAATCAAAAACGTCGTTCTGCCCGCCGAAAACGCGGCGGAAGCGGCGGTCGTAGAAGGGGTCACGGTCTACGGAGCGCACAACCTGCGCGAAGTGCTGGAGCATTTCACGGGCTTTCACCCCATTGAGCCGACAACGTTTGATATAAGCCGCATAGCCGCAAAAGCAAAGAGGGCGACGCTCGATTTTTCGGACGTAAAGGGTCAGCAAAACGTTCGCCGAGCGCTCGAAGTTGCCGCGGCGGGCGGACATAACGTGCTTTTGATAGGACCTCCGGGAAGCGGCAAGACGATGCTCGCTCAGCGTATGCCGTCGATACTTCCCGATTTAACGTTTGAAGAATCGCTGGAGGTCACCAAAATACACAGCATTTCGGGTCTTTTAAACTCTAAAGAGCCGATAATACTCAACCGTCCGTTCCGCTCTCCGCACCATACAATCTCGGCGGTGGGTCTTTCGGGCGGCGGTGCGAATCCGCGCCCCGGCGAAATGAGTCTCGCGCACAACGGCGTACTGTTCCTTGACGAGCTGCCCGAATTTCACCGCGACGTGCGCGAGGTAATGCGTCAGCCGCTTGAAAACGGCACGGTTACAATAACCCGCGTCGGCGGCACCTACACATATCCGTGCAACGTTATGCTTATCGCGTCTATGAACCCATGTCCCTGCGGCTACTACGGCGACCCAAGCCACGAGTGTTCCTGCACCGACTCGAAAATACAAAAGTATCTCGGCAAGATAAGCGGTCCGCTTCTGGACAGAATTGACATACACATCGAAGTACCTGCGGTAAAATATGAGGAGCTTGAGCAAAGGGGCAAGTCCGAAAGCAGCGCGGATATGAAGGCGCGTATAGAGCGCGCGAGGGCGCGGCAGCGAGAGAGGTACGTGGGGTACGATATACGAACCAACAGCGCGCTTACTCCATCGCTCACCGAAAAGTTCTGCCCGCTCGGAAGCGCGGAAAACGAGCTTCTGCGCTCGGCTTACGACTCGCTCGGTCTGAGCGCGAGAGCGCACAACAGAATCTTAAAGGTCGCGCGTACCATCGCCGATTTGGACGGCTGTGAAAACATCGAAGCGGCTCACATAGCTGAAGCGATACAGTACCGCTCACTTGACAGAAAATATTGGAGTTGATGTTGATATGAAATTACATATTGTTTTGGTCGAGCCGCAAATACATCCCAACACGGGCAACATTTCAAGAACCTGCTCGGTTACGAATATCCCGCTGCACCTCGTACACCCACTCGGCTTTGAAATTACCGACGCGCGGGTCAGACGCGCGGGGCTTGACTATTGGAGCGAGCTTGACCTGCACGAGTACCAAAGCTTTGCCGAGGTAAAAGAAGCCTATCCCAACGGGGTGTTCTTCTACTGCTCGACAAAAGCACCCCACGTTTACAGCGACGTTGACTTTACGGCTTACGACAGTGACGTTTTCCTCGTTTTCGGGCGGGAAGATAAGGGTCTGCCCGAAGAGCTGCTGAGAGAAAATCTCGACTCGTGCATAAGAATACCTATGCTTGAGAAGATGCGCTCTCTCAACCTTTCAAACGCGGTTGCGATAGTGGCGTACGAGGCGCTCAGGCAAAACAACTTTGCAGACCTTAAAAAAACATCCGACTATCTGGAACAGGAGTTTGAAATATGATACTTAGCGACGACGAAATGAAATTTGCTGTGCTTTACACAATGAAAGCCTTTGAGGTGCCTATAACATCCGACATCCTGACGCGTATTCTGACGTGGGACAAAGACGTTATGGGGTATTTTGACGTACAAAGCGTGCTTTTGACCCTGAAAGAGGACAAGTTTATAGAGGACAACTACTATAAAAACGACGCAGCGTATGCGCTCACCGAGCTTGGCAGCCAGACAAACGAGCTTTTCCGCAAAAGGCTCCCCAAAAGCGTGCGCGTTAAAATAGACGAAGCGGTGGGAAACATAAAGTACGACACGCTTATCAAAACTCAGCGCGGCACCGGCGAGATTATCCCGTCCGAGAGCGGCGAATATTTTTCCGCGCTCACCGTGACCGACGGCGATGAGACGGTTATGGAACTGAAACTCCGCATAGGCGACCGCGACGGCGCGAGAAACGTCGCAAAATATATGGAGAAACACGCCGACGAAATTTACAACTCGGTTTTAAAATCGGTCTTTCCGAACGAATAGAGAATAAAATTTAAACGGGACGCAGAAATCTGCGTCCCGTTTTATTTTAGTTTTCACATTTCAATCTTCTTTATCACCCTCGCGGGTACGCCCGCGGCAACCACGCCCGGCGGAACGTCTTTTGTTACGACCGCGCCCGCGGCAATAACCGCGTTATCACCTATCGTCACTCCCGAAAGCACCGTCGCGTTTGAGCCTATCCATACGTTTTTGCCTATCGTGACAGGCGCGGGAATGTTGTCGTGCCTTTCTTTTGGAGATAAGGCGTGATTTATCGTGGCGATAACCACGTTATGCCCGATAAGCGCGCCGTCGCCGATTGTTATTCCGCCCCAGTCTTGGAAGCGGCAGCCCGAATTTATAAACACATTTTTACCTATCGTGGTATTCAAGCCGCAGTCGGTATAAAACGGCGGGAAAAGCCCGAAGCTCTCATCAATTTCTTTTCCGACAAGCTCCGAAAAAATTTCACGAAGCTCCGTCGGCTCGTGATACGAGCCGTTGAGCCGCGCCGTTATTCTCAGCGCGCGCTGACTCAATTCGTGCATTTTCAGGTGCATATCCGAGCCGCCTTTTGCCGTTGTCCCGTTTTTCATCTTTTCCAAAAAATCCTCAGTTGTCATTTTGCACTCCCCATTGTTTCCCGATAGTATGCCCGCGTCCTATTCGGCGAGCGAAAATACGGCTGTGATATTGCCGTCGCCAAGCGCCTCTTTCCAGCCGCTCAAATTGTCAATATGCCCTATCTTAGTGTAGCTCCACGAGTTTGAGCCGTAAAACATAACTATCTGATTTTTGTTGTAAAGCACGATGTCTCCGGCGTTCGTTGTCATTTGGCTGTCGCTCGCCGTAAGGCTTCTGCCCAAAGAGCCCACCTTTTCAAAGCCCGAATAATCACTCATATCAATAGTGACGGGCGACTCCTTCATCATATCTACAAGCTCGCGTACCGCCGCGTTATCTTCGAGCGTGGCGGTAAACACCGCGTCGCCTATTTTTACATTCATTTTCGTTTCAACCTCCGTATCGGTTTTTGCCGTGACAAACGGTTTAAGCGTGTCCATATCCCATAAAAATATTTTGACCGTATCCGAATTTTGAGCGCCCTCCCCGACGTTCGCCGTGAACGCGCCGCTCACTTTATACAGCTTCACGTCGGACAAAATATTGTCTTTGTAAAACGCGGTGATAAGCGTGCTGTTTTCGGGAGCGTTGCTTACAGTAACGGTTCCGCTCGCCTTGTCATACTCGACGCTCACGGCTTCGGCGGCTGCCGACCCGACCTTTACAAGCTCTATGCCCTCGTCCTTGCCGAGGTTGCGGCTGTACTGCTTGTCGGTCGGGTTGTTCCAATGCTCGTGCACACCCAAATTGGCAATCGTTTCACCGAAGCTGTCGGTGTAGACCGTACCCGACGGCGAGTTTTTGACAAGTCCCGCCTCGTGCAGATAATTCTCGTTTGAGGTATCGCGTGCGGAATAATTGTTGTCCGTGACGGCAGGCTCGTTGATAAGAAAATCCGCGCCCACCGAATCTATTGCGACGGGGTCTTGCGACACGAATATACTTGACGTGAAATCGCCGCCGAACGGCTCCTGCCTCCATTTTGAATTGCTCGCTGTAATTGACGCACCCTCGGATGGAGCGCATATGATTGCGTCGAGCATATATAAAACCGTCTTGCCGCCGAGGTGCTTATTCGCCATTAAATCCACGAGCGGGCTGTAAATTCCCATCTCACTTCTCGTCAGCCATTGATGCAAATTTGCGCCCTCGGGCGGACGCATCGCGTTCCCGTTTATGAACGAACCGAAGTGATTTTTGCCGCACAGCGTTATTCCGTAGCTGTGCCCTTTCAGATTCGCGAGGTTTATCATATATTTTGCCTCGGTAACGCAGGTCGGAAGATAGTTCACCGCGCCGCTGAAGCTGTGCGACCACACTATCGGCGCGCTTTCGTCCGCAACGCCGTTATCGCGGTTGACAAAGTTCACACCGCTCAGTATCCCCTCGGTACACATCTTTTCCATATAATCGGGGAACAGGCGCGACACGTCGTACACCGTAATGTCGGACGGCTTGACCCCCGCGTCCTCGACGAGCGAGGTAAGCAGCGCCTTTAAAAGCACCGGATTTGTATAGCTCATGCTCGTTTCGCCCGAAGTGTCGTCGTCCATAACTGCCGAGCCGTTGATATTAGCCTTTATCGCTATTTTTTCGCCCGACTTGTAGCCGCCGCTCTCGCCGTTTCGCTCGTTGCGGTTTTCAAACAGCGCGCGCCAGCCGTCGGACGCGGTCGAAGCCCCGCCGAGCGCAGCGACCGACTCGGAGACCATATTGCGGATAACGCCCTCGTCAAAATTTTCGGGTTCCCACCAGTATCCGTTTCCGTCCCAATCGACCGAACTCGGCTCATACGACCAAACAACGCGTCCGGGCATCGCGCCCACACCCTCGCCGTAGGGCTCGTGCGACGGAAATCCGTCGGATGCGAAAGCATTTGTCTGCACCGCGGCGCAAAGAGCCAGCGCCGCAACAGCGGATATGATTTTCTTCATAATTCATTAAACCCCCTCGCCTTTAAGAGTAATTGTAACGGTTTGAGTGTTGTCGTTCCAGTCCACGTCAAACCCGAAGCCGTTTGCGATAAACCTTATCGGGAGCATCGTGCGGTCGTTTATGACGGTCGGGGCTACGTCAAGCTCCCGCTTGCTTTCGTTCAGATACGCGGTATGATTGTCTGCCTCAAGAATGATTATATCGTCCTTGTATCCGAGCAACACGGTTCGGGTTTCCTCGTCCCACGCTACTCCGCCGCCGATTTCCTCCACGATTGCGCGCACGGGAAGGAGAGTTCTGTTGTTTATAATAACCGGAGCCGTTCCCTGCTCGTCTATCGCCTTTTCCTCTCCGTTTACAGTCATAACGGGATTGCCTATCTGCATCGTTATCGTTAAATCGTCTTGCTGTGCCGCACAGGATGAGATAAACGTCGTACAAAAAACGAGCGTCAAAATGATTGAGATTATTTTTTTCATTACACGCACTCCTTTCCGTTTTACTGCTGTTTTATTTTAATGCCTGAATTTACCGCACTATGTATCTTTAACCATATTATATCCGCAGAGATTTAAAAATACAAATACTTATATTGTATATTATAATATGCTTTACAGGCATATTGTTTTGTGGTAAAATAAATACATAATAAAGGAGTGATTTTTCAATGGAAATACGCGTTTTAAAATATTTTCTCGCGGTCGCGAGGGAGATGAGCATTTCAAAAGCCGCCGAGGTTTTGCATATCACCCAGCCCACGCTGTCGCGCCAGCTTATGGATTTGGAGGCGGAGCTTGGCACGAAGCTGATTGTGCGGAGCAGTAAACGGCTCTCGCTGACCGGCGACGGCGTGCTGTTTAAAAGACGCGCAGAGGATATAGTAAACCTTACAGACAAGACAATATCGGAGTTTACGTCGGGAAACGATATGATAAACGGCGACATTTACATCGGCGGCGGAGAGACCGACGCTATGCGGCTGATAGCCCGCGTCGCCGCCGAATTACACTCGGAATTTCCCGATATTCACTTTCATATTTTCAGCGGCGACCGTGACGACATAGAGGATAAACTTAACAAGGGCATATTGGACTTTTGCGTCTTTGTCGAGCTTGCCGATATTGCAAAATACGAATATTTGAGACTGCCCGCCGCCGACTCGTGGGGACTTCTTATGCGAAGCGACAGCCCGATTGCCGAAAAGAAATTTATCGAGCCTTCGGACCTTTGGGACTTGCCGCTCATCATCTCCAGACAAACTCTGCTGAGCCGCGACGTTGCCAAATGGATAAAGAGAGAATACGAGGAGCTGAACATCGTAGCGATATATAATCTGCTCTACAACGCATCGCTTATGGTCGACGAGGGCTTGGGGTACGCGCTGTGCATTGACAAAATCATACGCACAAACGAAAAACAGAGCATCTGCTTCCGTCCGCTCGCCTCAGATATAAAAATACACATAGATATCGCCTGGAAAAAGCATCAGGCTTTTTCCAAACCCGCCGAGCTGTTTTTAAAGAGACTGCGCGGCAAATTCGGAGACGGCGAGACTGTAAAAATTTAATGTTTTGTCAAAAAAACTATCCGCCCGCTGTGCGGGCGGATAGTTTTTTTCGGCTCGTTCAAATTAACGCCTAAGCTTTTATGTAAACTTTTATTTTATATTTACCGTCTGCGGATTGCAAAGCGGTTTCATACTGTCTATACTTTCCCATATAAAAATTTTTACCTCATCCGCACTATCTGCGGCGACCGTAACGACTGCCTCAGTCTGTCCCGCTGTCAGGTTCTCGGTATTAACGCCCGCCATTTTTCCTCCGTTTGTCAATACTGTAACCATAGCGCAATCCTCGTCTATGTCTTGAAGCTCCGCGTTTATCATATATACTCCGTTTTCCTCACTCACGGTCGGAATACCCGCAAACTTTGTCGGCTCGGTGTCTATTGCCGAATTGTAATGTATATTCGCCCTTATCAGAGGATTGTTGTAGTCTCCAATAATTATATTTTGCCATTGCTCCTCACTACCTGTATAATATATATCTTTCAAACTGTAACAAATATAAAACGCACCATCATCAATGCTTATGACACTGCTTGGTATTGTGACGCTCGTTAAACTGCTGCAATCGGCAAACGCACTATCGCCAATGCTTGTTACGTTACTCGGTATTGTTACGCTCTTTAAGCTTTCACACCCCATAAACGCACCATTGTCGATTCTTGTGACGCCGCTTGGTATTGTATATAGGCTGTCCTGTTTTCCTATGGCGTATTGTATCAAGGTCTTTTTATCTTTATCAAACAAATTTCCGTCTACTGAACAATAATATTGATTTTGATTATCTACGGTTATGCTAGTTAAACTTTTGCACCACTCAAACACACCGTTACCAATACTTGTCACGCTGTCTGGTATTGTTATGTCGGTTAAGCTTTCGCAGTTCATAAACGCACTATCACCAATGCTTATTACGCTGTTTGGTATTGTGGCACTCGTTAAGCTACCGCATCCATTGAACGCACCATCACCAATACTTGTGACACTGTCCGGTATTGTGACGCTCGTTAAGCCGCTGCACCAATAAAACACATAATCGTTAATAATTGTGACACTGTCCGGTATTGTGACGCTCGTTAAGCTGCCGCACATCTCAAACGCCCCATTGTCAATGCTTATCACGCTGTTTGGTATTGTGACGCCCGTTAAGCTTTTGCAGCTCCTAAACGCACTCTCGCCAATGCTTGTGACACTATCCGGTATTATAACGCTCGTTAAGTTGTTACACAACGAAAATGCCTCATTTGCAATAACTCTTGTACCGCTGTTTATTGTATAATTTGAAGAAATTTCATACCTATTTGCTTCTATCAAACAGTTGTCTATATATAACACTCCGTCTTGCCAATTTGACTTATCTTTATAATATGCCGTACCATAAAACGCCCAATCGCCAATACTTGTGACGCTGCTTGGTATTATGACACTCGTTAAGCTGTCGCAAAGATAAAACGCACGATCTCCAATGCTTATTACGCCGTTTGGTATTGAATATTCGGGCTGAATCTTATCTTTGGAATATGTAATTATTTCGGTTTTGTCTTTATTAAACAAAACGCCGTCTATATCTGAGTAATTTTTATTGCCGCTGTCTACGCTTATATTCAAACTTCCGCAGTCTGAAAACGCACCCCTGCCGATGCTTATCACGCTGTTTGGTATTGTGGCACTCGTTAAGCTGTCGCATCCCGCAAACGCGCTATCACCAATACTTGTGACGCTGTTTGGTATTGTGACGCTCGTTAAACTGTCACACCACAAAAACGCACTGTCACCAATACTTATGACACTGTCCGGTATTGTGACGCTTGTTAAGCTATCGCATTTCTCAAACGCAATATCACCAATACTTGTGACGCTGTTTGGTATTGTGACGCTCGTTAAACTGTCGCACCAATAAAATGCACTATCACCAATACTTATGACACTGTCCGGTATTGTGACGCTCGTTAAACTGTAGCAGTCTGAAAACGCAGCATAGCCGATATTTATGACGCCGTCCGGTATTGTATATTGGCTGTCCTGTTTTCCTATGGCGTATTGTATCAATGTCTTTTTATCTTTATCAAACAAATTTCCGTCTATTGAACAATAATATTGATTTTGATTATCTACAGTTATGCTCGCTAAGCTTTCACAGTAATAAAACGTACCCTCGCCAATGCTTGTAACGCTGCTTGGTATTGTGACGCTCGTTAAACTGTAGCAATCAGCAAACGCCCCATTGCCAATGCTTATCACGCTGCTTGGTATTGTGACGCTCGTTAAACTGCTGCAATCAGCAAACGCCCCATTGCCAATGCTTATCACGCTGCTTGGTATTGTGATGTTTGTTAGGCTGTCGCAACCATTGAACACACTATCCGCAATAACTCTTGTGCCGTTGTTTATTGCATAGTCTGAAGGAAGTTCACCATTTGCTCCTATCAAACAGTTGTCTATATATAACACTCCGTCTTGCCAATTTGACTCTTCGTTATAATATGCCGTATCATAAAACGCACCATAGCCAATGCTTTTGACGCTACTCGGTATTGTTATGCTCGTTAAGCTGTAGCAACTCTCAAACACATACTCTCCAATACTTGTAACGCCGTTTGGTATTGTGATGCTTGTTAAGCTTTCGCAACCGCCAAATGCCCCATAACTGATTTCTGTCACGGGCAAGCCGTCAATCTCGGCGGGAATATCGACGGATACTGTGTCTCCTTCGTAGTATGTTATTTCAATATGGTCATCATATTTTGTGTAGTACAAATGTTCATATTGATTATCATATGAGGGTTCCGCACCTGCCGTGATTGAAACAGCCGACAAAAGCATAATTGCGCATAAAATTACAGATAAAAATTTTTTCATAAACTCTGTCCCTTCTTTTGTAAAATCATATTCTATTTTACCACATTATCAAGAAAAATCAACATAAAAAAACAGCCGCGCGGGGCTTATCGAAAACCCCGCGCGGCTATTTGCTTTTTCGCATACTATGAGCTTACCGTCCGCTACTCCATTGTGCGGCCGAGGAAGCCTGCGGCTGTCTCGGCGAGCTTGGTTTCAACCTCGGTGATTTTCTTATCGTCGTCGGTCAGAAAAATCACCGAGCCTATGCTGTCGCCCTCAAAAATTATCGGCGCGACAACTCCCGCCGTGTACTTGTCGCTGCCCTCGATTACGTTTATCTTGCCGGTGGACGAGTCCGCCAGGAGCATCACCTTGTTTTCCATAATCCGCTCGATATCGCTCGACACGGGTCTGTCCGAAAGCTCCCGCTTCGAGGTACCCGAAACCGCGATAACATTGTCCTTGTCGGTTATGCAGGCGGGTATGCCCGTAGTCTTGGAAAGGCTCTCGGCGTACTGCGCCGCAAACTCCCCCAGCTCCCCTATCGGAGAATATTTTTTAAAAATTACGCCGCCGTCATTGTCGGTGAAAATTTCAAGAGGATTGCCCTCCCGTATTCTCATTGTACGGCGGATTTCCTTTGGTATAACAACACGACCGAGGTCGTCTATTCTTCTTACTATTCCTGTTGCTTTCATTACTTTTCCTCCAATATTTATTTATCCTTTGCTATTATTTGCAATATGTCGAAACTTATCCATAATTTAAAAATTCAATTTGAATATATATTATTGAGGTGATTTTATGCCGCAAATAAAGGATTTACTCATTAACGCATTTATCCCGCTCGGCAGTACGCTGTACGTCTGGGGCGGCGGCTGGAACAAAGCCGACAACGGCGCGGGCGAGAGCGCTGTGAGCATCGGCGCAAGCCCGAAATGGAAAAAATTTTTTGAAGAGCAGGACGAGAGCTACGACTTCAAAAAGCACCGCTATGAAATCGAAAACGGGCTGGACTGCTCAGGTTACGTCGGCTGGACGGTATATAACACCCTGCGCCGCGAAAACGGAGGTGAGGGCTTTGTCTTTCCGGCGCGCACGGCGGCAAGGCAATTTTCAAAATTCGGCTGGGGAGAATACACGCCCGCCGACAGCGTGCGCGATATACGCGCGGGCGACATTCTCTCGTCCGACAGCCACGTTATAATCGCGCTCGGAGAGTGCCGCGACAAAAGCGCGGCGTTTATTCACTGCGGTCCGCCCGGGGTGCAGATAAGCGGCACGTCGGACGGGGCGGCGGCGGAGCTTTGCAATATGTATATGAAAAAGCTCTGCCCGAAATGGTGCGAGCGGTTCCCCGACAGCTCGCGCGGCGCGGATTATCTGCGGGGCTTTTCGAGGATGAGGTGGAACACGAGCGGCGGCGTTTTGTCGGACGAGGACGGTCTTTGCGAAATGTGCGCCGAGGACGTGCTTAAAATTATGTCGGAATTACAAATAAAACACGGTTTTTAATAAAATAGTTGTAATTTTTGGAAAAGTGTAATATAATCTTTAATATCCGAGCATAGTTTCGGAGTTTTTTGTACGGAGTGATGAAGTTTGATTAAAAACAAAAACGGGAAGTCGGGCGGCAGCTTTGTAAAAGGCGCGCTGATTTTGGGAGTGGCAAGCCTTATAGTTAAGCTGATAGGCGCATTCTTTAAAATCCCGATGACCAACCTCATAAACGACGACGGTATGGGGCTGTTCAACGGAGGCTACCAAATATATACGTTTATGTTTATCGTTGCTACGGCGGGATTTCCGGTGGCTATTTCAAAAATGGTCGCCGAAAGTCTGGCGCGCGGCGACGAGCGCGACGCGCAAAAAGTGTTTCAGACCGCGTTTTCACTGCTCTTTATAATAGGAATTGTCGGCAGCGCGGTACTGTTCACGTTTGCGGGTGCGTTTGCGAGAGCGGTAAATATGCCCGACGCGGAGCTTGGCATTAAGGCGATTGCTCCCGCGATATTCTTCGTTTCGATGGCTTCCGCGCTTCGCGGTTACTTTCAGGGAAGGCAGAATATGTACCCCACCGCTTTTTCGGAGGTCATAGAGTCTGCGGGCAAGCTTGCGATAGGTCTGCTTGTGGCGGGCTTCATTATGAATATGGCGGTAGATCCGTCCGCTCCGAGCGTTTTTGACGCGGCGGCGGGCGTTGTGAAGTCGTCTCATATAAGAACCGTCTACGCTTCCGCGGGAGCGATACTCGGCGTTACCGCGGGTACGTTTATGTCCGCACTCCTGCTAATCTGCATATATCTGTTCACGGCGAAGCAAAGGCGCGAACACAGAGCTTTGTCGCCAACCGTCGGAGCGAGCAGGGGGCGGGGAAGCATATTAAAGGCTCTCGTCCTTATTGCGATACCGATAACGATAGGCGCGTCGGTGTCCAGCCTTACGACGCTCATAGATATGTCTACCATAAGCCGCCGTCTGGTGGTAAATCCGGCTGTTTTTGACCGATATTCGTTTATGTTCTCACAGGGTACCGACTTTGCGCGCAAGGTCGCGGAGGAGGGCTGGAACCTCGCCGAAATAAACGTGCAAAAGGCAACCACCCTCTACGGAATGTATACGGGCAAGGCGCTTACAATGTTCAACCTGCCGCTTACGATAGTCGTGGCTCTCGGCACAAGCGTTGTTCCCGCGATTTCGGGTTCGCTTGCCAAGAACAACCAAAGCCGCGCGCGCGGCATAACCGAAAGCGCCATACGTCTTGCGCTGCTGTTCGGCGTACCCTGCGCGGTGGGAATGTCGGTGCTGTCGGGCGGAGTTCTTAACCTGCTCTACCACACAGACAACGCCAAAACGGTGCTTAGCATACTTTCACTCGCCATAATTCCGGTCGCGGCGGTTCAGGTCACCAACGCAATACTGCAAGCCTACGGCAAGGTTTACTACCCGGTTGTAAATATGCTGATAGGCGGCGCGGCAAAGGTCATATTCAACTATTTTGCGATACCGTTTTTGGGCATAGAGGGCGCGCCGATAGGCACGTTTATATGCTACCTCATAATCGCTGTTATCAATACCGTCGAAATAGTCGGTCTGGCAAAAATAAAGTTCGGCGCGGTGAACACCCTTATAAAACCGCTTGCCGCGGCGGCGGTTATGGGCGCTGCCGGATATTTTCTTGCGAGGGTGCTTCCCTCGTCGGGAATTATGACGCTGTTTGAAATAGCGGCTTGCGCGGTAATATATATTATTATGATTTTTGTTGTTCGGGCGGTCAGACGCAAGGATGTTCTCAATCTTCCCAAGGGAGAGAGAATCGCCGCGGTGCTTGAGAGGTTTAAACTTATAAGATAACAACCGACGATTTTAAAATCGTTTTTAAGGACAGACAGATATACAAAAAACAAGGAGCGGAGTTAAAAAATGAAAGGTGAAAACGAAAAATATACCTTTGAGGATTTGCTTGAAATCGTAGCGAAGCTGCGTGCGCCCGGCGGGTGCCCGTGGGATATGGAACAGACGCACGAGAGCCTCAAGCGCAACATTATCGAGGAGGGCTATGAGCTTATCGAGGCGTTGGACAGCGGAGACGGCGCGAAAATTGCCGACGAGAGCGGCGACCTGCTGCTTCAAATCGTATTTCACGCGGACATCGGCAAGGCGGACGGCGAGTACGACATAAGCGACGTTACCGACGCGGTATGCCGAAAGCTGATACGTCGCCATCCGCACGTTTTCGGCGACGTAAAGGTGAAAGACTCGGAGGAAGTTCTGGAAAACTGGGATGCAATAAAGCGCGGCGAACGCGGACAAGCCAACATACGCGAGGAGCTTCAGGGCGTGTCGCACTATCTGCCCTCCCTTATGCGCGCCGAAAAGATACAGAAAAAGGCGATAAAGCACGGGTATATGTTTAACGAGATAGACAGTGTGTGCGAGAGCGTAAAAAATATTTTGCGGCTTTTAAAATCAGGTATGGACGAGGACACCGCAAAGCTGTATATAGGGCGGCTCCTGTTTGAGATGGCTTCAATATCGCGCAGTCTTAAAGTCGACCCTGAGCTTGCTTTGAACGAATATACCGACAAATTTACAGATGAAATAGAGGATTGATTATGAGGCTGGATAAATATTTAAAGGTTTCGCGTCTTATAAAAAGGCGCACCGTGGCAAACGAGGCTTGCGACGGCGGCAGAGTGATTGTAAACGGCAAGACCGCGAAAGCGTCTTACGACGTTAAGGTCGGCGACATACTTGAGATAACGCTAGGCAGCCGAACCCTCAAAATAAAAGTCACCGACGTGCGCGAAACCGTACCCAAGGGCGACGCCTCCACTCTCTACGAGGCGCTCGGCGGTTGACGCGAAATATATGACATATATGACAAATTTAACAATTTGAAAGGATGAATAACTTATGCAGAACAGTGAAAAAACCATGGATAAAATCGTTGCGTTGTGTAAAGGCCGCGGCTTTATATATCCCGGCTCGGAGATTTACGGCGGTCTTGCCAACTCCTGGGACTACGGTCCGCTCGGCGTTGAACTTAAAAACAACGTAAAGCGCGCGTGGTGGAAAAAGTTTGTGCAGGAAAGCCCGTATAACGTCGGTCTGGACTCGGCTATACTTATGAACCCCGAAACCTGGGTGGCTTCGGGTCACGTCGGAGGATTTTCGGACCCGCTTATGGACTGCAAGGAGTGCCACGAGCGTTTTCGCGCCGACAAGCTCATAGAGGACTTTACCGGCAAGAGCGCGGACGGCTGGTCCAACGAAAAGATGATGCAGTTTATAGACGACAACAATATAAACTGCCCGAACTGCGGCAAGCACAACTTTACCGATATACGCAAATTCAACCTTATGTTCAAAACCTTTCAGGGTGTTACCGAGGACGCGAAAAACGAAATCTTTTTGCGCCCCGAAACCGCGCAGGGAATTTTCGTAAACTTCAAGAACGTACAGCGCACCTCCCGCAAGAAGATACCGTTTGGCATAGGTCAGATAGGAAAATCTTTCCGCAACGAGATAACTCCCGGCAACTTCATTTTCAGAACGCGTGAGTTTGAGCAGATGGAGCTTGAATTTTTCTGCAAGCCCGGCACCGACCTTGAGTGGTTCGGCTACTGGAAAGACTACTGCCGCGACTTCCTGCTCTCCCTCGGAATAACGGAGGAAAATATGCGTCTGCGCGACCACGAGAAGGAGGAGCTTTCGCACTACTCAAACGCGACCACCGACATAGAATTTATGTTCCCGTTCGGTTGGGGCGAGCTTTGGGGAATCGCGGACAGAACCGACTTTGACCTCAGCCGCCACAGCGAACATTCGGGAGAAAGGCTCGATTACAACGACCCCGAAACGGGCGAAAAATATATCCCGTACTGCATTGAACCGTCGCTCGGCGCAGACCGCGTGACGCTTGCGTTTTTGGTTGACGCGTACGACGAGGAAGTAATCGACGCGGAGAAGAACGACACCAGAGTTGTTATGCATCTCCACCCCGCGCTTGCACCTGTTAAGGCGGCAGTGCTTCCGCTTTCAAAGAAGCTGTCGGAGGGAGCGGGCAAGGTATACAAAATGCTCGCGTCCGAGTTTATGTGCGAATATGACGAGGCGGGTTCCATCGGAAAGAGATACCGCCGACAGGACGAGATAGGCACGCCGTTTTGCATAACCTACGACTTTGAGTCGGAGGAGGATGGTGCGGTAACAATACGCCATCGCGACACAATGGAGCAGGAGCGCGTCAAAATCGAAGATTTGGCTGAATACATCAGAAAAGGAATCAAATTTTAATGGGCAGACTTTATAGCGAGCTTTTGGAGCAGAGCAATAAAATCAAGGCGAACTTTTTTGTTCCGGGTCATAAAATGGGAAGAGCCGTCACCGCGCTTGGCGACGGCTTCCCATTTTTAATTGATTTGACCGAGCTTGACGGCGCCGACAACCTCAGGTGTCCGACCGGCATACTAAAGGACGCGCAGGAGCGCGCCGCAGCCGTTTTCGGGGCAAAGCAGACCTTCTTTTTGTTAAACGGCAGTACGGTCGGGCTTGAAGCGGCAATCCTGGGCGCAACCAAGCGCGGCGACAAAATTTTGATTGACCGCCGCGCGCACTGCTCGATAATTTCGGCGGTAATCTTAGGCGGTCTTGAACCGATTTTCATAGAGCCTCGCTTTGACGCGGAGCGCGAAATATATACCGGCGTTTTTCCGGAATCCGTCGAGGACGCCCTGCGCGAAAATCCCGACGCGGTCGGCGCGGTGCTGACTTCGCCGAGCTACTTCGGGGTCTGCTCGCCGGTATCCGAAATCGCGGCAATTCTTCACGGTCTCGACAAATTTTTAATTGTTGACGAGGCTCACGGCGCGCACTTTAAATTCAGCGAAAAACTGCCGAAAACCGCGCTTGAATGCGGAGCGGACGTATCGGTTATGAGCGCGCACAAAACTCTGCCCTGCCCGACGCAATGCTCCTTGCTCCACATATCAAAAACTTCGCGCATAGACGGCGAGAGGGTGTTTGACAGATTAAAGCTGCTCCAGACAACAAGCCCGTCCTATGCTCTTATGGCGGCGCTTGATAACTCAGTTTCCGAAATTTCGGACGGCAGGCTCGAAAAGCTCCTCGACAAAACGGCTCTTATTCCGAAACGTCTGAGCGGCGGCGTAACGTTGCTTGGAAACGACGATTTGACGCGCCCCGTCTTTGACGTGTCAAATCTCAACCGAACCGGTACGGACGCAGCGGAGGAGCTTCAAAACCGCTTCGGAATATACACCGAAACGGCGGACAACCGATACATAGTCTGCGTTTCTTCTATCGGCAACACCGACGAAGAATTTGAACTGCTCATACGCGGTCTTAATTCGCTCGAAAGGCGCGAAGGCAGCAGAGAGAAAAACGAACCTCTGCCGCCTGTCAATCTTGCGATGCCTCCGCAAGCCGCATACGACAAAGATGTTGAAAAAATACCCGCCGAAAATGCGGTCGGGCGCGTCTGCGGCGAAATCGTCTCGGTATGTCCGCCCGGCGCGGCGATTTTAATACCGGGTCAAATAATAGGACGGTATGCTTCAAAACGCCTCGCGGGACAGCGGATAAAGGTACTGAAATAAATATTTTTACGTACTTTTCTTAATGCTAAGAAAAAAGCGGAATACAGTGAAAAGGCTCAAAGCCCCCTAAAGGGTACTTTGGCTTTTCACTGCATCCTTCACACTAAAATTCGCGCTACGCAAAGCTTGCGCTCATCAAGTGTTCAGGAAAAGAAGCATTTAGGAGCAAGCCCCTAAAAACCCCGCCGCGCATAAGACTGTTGTCTAAAATGCGCGGCTAAAACCCAAGGACGGTAAAGTTGTTTCCTTACTTTACCGTTTCTAAATTACGTTTTCGTATGATTGCATCCACGACGGGCGAACACGGTTCGCCCCTACATCGGCGCAACTCGCGCTTTGCGACGACGCGCCGCAGGCGCACAGGACTCCCAAAAAGTCCTAAAGACTTTTTGGGAAAGAGGAGCAAGTTTTCCGTAAAAGCGCAGACGCTCGCTTGCGGGCGGCGAAGCATAAAGGGAAACTTGCGACGAGCGCCCTCGACGCACCGAGCAATAAATAATATAACTGCACTCCTACATTACATTTGTGTTAAAAAATAGTAAAATTTTAACAAAATTAGTTGTATTTTCCCAAGAAATATTGTATAATATTTATAATAAAAAATCTGTTTATGGAGGTTTTTAAAATGAAAAAGTACTTGGCTGAATTTATCGGTACGGCAGTGTTGGTAATCTTCGGCTGCGGAAGCGCGGTTGCGGCGAACACCCTTATCGGTGAAGCGGGAATCGCGGGTTCGGGAAGCGCGCTGGCTCTCTCGACGCTCCTTATCGCTTTCGCTTTCGGACTTGTTATCGTCGCAATGGCATACTCTATCGGCAACATTTCGGGTTGCCACATCAATCCGGCTGTTTCGATAGGACTTTTCGCGGCGGGCAGAATGTCGGGCAAGGATTTTGTCGGCTACATAATCGCCCAGTTCCTCGGCGGTATCGCGGGCGCGGCTATTCTTACCGCTCTCGTAGGCACGCAGAATGGGCTCGGACAAAACGGCTTCGGAGACGCGAGCGCACTCGGCATAAATATGTGGCAGGCTGTGCTTGTTGAGGTTATTCTGACCTTCGTTTTCGTTATCGCTATAATCGGCGTTACCTCGAAATCCGAGAACGCTCCCACGACGGGCATAGTTATAGGACTTACCCTCACTCTGGTACACATACTCGGTATTCCGTTTACAGGTACCTCGGTAAACCCCGCCAGAAGCTTCGGCCCCGCTCTTATGATGCTGTTCGCGGGCGACAGCGCTCCGATAGCGCAGGTTTGGGTATTCATACTCGCACCTCTTGTAGGCGGAATTTTGGCGGCTTTGGTATACAAAGCGCTCGCTTCGGACGGCGAATAATATCGGAATAATATCGAATATTTAAACTCGGCAGACCGCGCGGAAAATTTTTGGTTCCGCGCGGTCGCCTTGTTTTTTTGCCCGATAAATATTTATTTATTGCTCGGTGCGTCGAGAGCGCTCGTCGCAAAGCGCGAGTTGCGCCGATGTAGGGGCGAACCGTGTTCGCCCGTCGTGGATGCAATAATACGAAAACTTAATTTAGAAACGGTAAAGTAAGGAAACAACCTTACCGTCCTTGGGTTTTAGCCGCGCATTTTAGACATTAGTCTTATGCGCGGTGGGGTTTTTAGGGGCTTGCCCCTAAATGCTTCTTTTCCTGAACACTTGATGAGCGCAAGCTTTGCGCCGCGCGAATTTTAGTGTGAAGGATGCAGTGAAAAGCCAAAGTACCCTTTAGGGGGCTTTGCGTCTTTTCACTGTATTCCACTTTTTTCTTGATAGCAAGAAAAGAACATAATCCCTGCCCGCGTGTAACGAGGGCATCACGGGCGAACACGGTTCGCCCCTACATTAACCGTCTGCGGCATAAATATTTATTGACAATATGCCGCATATGGTATATAATTATATTAACAACTGAATAGTATGTCTTCGGGGCAGGGTGAAATTCCCGATTGGCGGTACAGTCCGCGAGCGTTTCTGCGCAGGACTTGGCAGAGGTTCAAGTCAGGATTTGGTGAAATTCCAAAACCAACAGTATAGTCTGGATGGAAGAAGATAAAATATCGGCTTTATTTGCCTTGATTTTTTCGCACTCGAAAGACATCCTCTTTCAGATGCGAATTTTTTATTTCAGGAGGCAGACTATGGAAAAAGAACTGCAAAAAAGCAAAAAGAAATTTTCGACGAAAAATATGGTGATGGTAGCGGTATTCGGCGCGGTCGGCGCTGTTTTGATGGTGGTGCTAGAATTTCCGCTCCCGTTTGCGCCGTCGTTTCTGGAGATGGACTTCTCAAATTTGGCGGTCATCCTCTCGACGTTTATCCTCGGACCTATCGCCGGTACGGCCACCGCGCTTATTAAAATTCTGCTGAAGCTCGTATTCAAGGGAACGACCACTATGTTTGTGGGTGAGATTGCGGACTTTATCGTGACCCTCGCGTACCTCTGGTCGTGCGCGCTTGTCTATCGCTTTAAAAAGGGCAAAAGCGGCGCGGTGCTGTCTCTTGCGTGCGGAACGGTGTTCGTTTCGATAGTGTCGATATTCGTAAATCTCTTCTTGAATTTTCCGTTTTATTCGACGCTCTACGGCATACCGCTCGACGCAATCGTGGGAATGGGAACCGCGATAAACAGCCATATCACAAGCCTGTTTACGCTGATGATTTTCTCGGTGCTGCCGTTTAACCTTGTAAAATACGGCGCTTTGTCGCTCCTTACCTTCTTCACATACAAGAGGCTGAAAAACATCTTGATAAAACAGTAAGCTGCACACGCAAAAATGCTCGGCTTTTCGCCGAGCATTTTTTATTAAGTTTTTTATTTTTTAGTACGGTCTTTCGGCCGCAAGCTCTATCGGTATTCCGGCGAGAGCGTCCTTATCGACCTCAACCTTGGTATTTTCCTCAATAAAGCTCAAAATTTCAGCTATTCCCGCGACGCGCTTTATTATATGATAACCGTATACCGTTTCAACGGGGTCGCTTATTTCGCCTATTTTAAGTGCGAAAGCCGCGTCCTCAAACTCCGAAACCATTTCTCCCCTGCCGAAGGTGTAGCCCGCCGCCGGCTCGCCCGTGTCGTCGTTATATCTCTCCATCAGCTTGCCGAAGTCCTCGCCGCCATCCGCCTTTTTCTTTACGGTTTTTGCGAGCGAGAGAGCTTCTTCGTCAGTCCTCTCTGCGTCCTTTCCGTTCTCGTCGGTGTAATCAAACGCTATGAGAACGTGCTGAGCCGAAACCGTCTCGTCATCGGAATACTTGGACATATCCTTGCCGTCCGTATATTTTTCGGGGTTCTCGGAAATCTCCTCCGCCATATGCCGCATAATCTGATTGTTCTCCAACGCCTTAACGAAATCCGCTTCGGTGGCAAATCCGTTTGACTTAACCGCGTTTTCGTAGTCGCTTCCGTAAGACGATTTTACACTCTCAACATAGCTGTTTATGCTCTCTTTGTCCTCATCCGTCAGCGTAACATTGTTCTGCTCTGCAAGGTACAAAAGCACCGCCGCGTCGGTTGCGTCTTTAAGCGCTATTTCCTTTGCACGGCTGACGTTTTCGTCAGTCCACGAGAATTTGCTGTCCAGCTCGTACTCGTCCGATATTTGGTTCTCTACTATAAACTCGTTATATACCTGCGTGTTCGCCTGAACCAAATACTGTCTGAAATCCTGCTTGGTTATCTCTATGTCGCCCGCCTTGATAAGCACATCATCGCCGTCGCTTATCGAGGTCGGCAAATTATTCGGTATAACTTTTGACGTGGCTATCGTGACCGTCTGACTGTCCTCATCCCACTGAACGTCCGCGTCAAACGCCTCGGATACCGCGCGAAGCGGAACATATGTAAAATCACCTATGAGCCTTGCGGGAACGTCGAGCGCCACCGCGTCATCATTTACAATCATTGTCATACTGTCTATCTGCACCGTAACCGTCTTTTCATCGGTCAACGCCATGGCGGTCAGAGTGTCGTTATCCCACTCAACTTCCGCGCCGAGCTTCTCAAAAATCGCGCGCATCGGCACGAGAGTGCGAAAGCTCTCGCTCATTGGGATATTGTCGCCGAACGACATAGCAGAGCCGTCTACGATAACGGTTATCTGCGGTGCGGGCTCCGCCTCTGCCGATACCGAAACGGCAAACGACAAAAGCATTGCCAAAGAAAGCAAGATAGAAACTGTCTTTTTCATTTTTATTCCCCCAAAAAAATTTTACCGTTTTCAAAATTTTTAATTAAATCAATTCATTTCCGATACCGAAGGGTCAATCAGAGCATATTTGTCAAACATATATTTCTGTATCTTTCCGACCCATGTATCGTTGCCGGGGCAGTAGGTCTGCGCTATTTCGTAAATACTCTTGCCCGCATACAGGCTCGAAGTTATATATGTCTTAAAATACTGTATTCCCTCGCTTCTCGTCGGGAAAGTGCGCCAGCCGCCGCCCGACGCGGTCAGACCGTAAAAATTGTTGTCCTCGCGCGCAAGTCCGCTCGTACCCGAACCGGATTCCTCGCAAGCGACCGCAAGCGCAAAAAGTCCGTTTATACCCGCGTCACGCTCCATCGCGTAAAAGCAGGGTCCGAGTCCCGCAAGACCTGTTCCGTAAACCATTCTTTCAAACTGAGCCGCCGAAAGATTGGTCCTTGCAAACACGTTATATGTAAGAGCCATCTGCGGCAAAACAGCGGTCGCGCAAATACTGTTTTTGGTTCTGATGTCCACTCCTATGGAATCCTCAGTTACAAGCTCGTAACCCAAGCAATCGGCTATATCCTTCAGCTTGTAATAATACTCGCCGTCAATCAAAAATGTCAATAAGTTAAAGCGCTGCTCGTTGTTTATCGTAACAGTAGAATTATACGGCATTATGTTCTTTGCCGCGCTCGGCATTTTCAGCTCGTTTACCTCGCCGCGATACGGAGTAGCCGCATTTATCAGCGTACCGGATTTTTGCGAATACGAAACGTCAAACTCACCGGTAGTGCCGTTCATAATCGAAGCCACATCGCGTATCTTGCAATAGTTGCTGCCGCTAATCTTGTAGCCCGACAGCATTGTCGGAATACCGTCTACTGAAATCACCGAGTTTGAAACCGTTATATCCAAATTTTTTACGCCGCCCTGCGCCGTATTCGACGCAGCGGCAATTATATTGACAACAGAGCCCGCAATGACAAGCGCCGCAATAATTATCCTCATAATTTTCTTCCAAACCGTCTTTGTATTCAAATCTCAAATCACTTCCTTAAATATCGGCTTTATTCGCCTTAAAAAAAATTTTGGTTTAATCCCACCGGAGGCATGAAATAAACATTATGGATTTATTTTACCACAAAACTTATAATAATGCAAATTTTTTAAACTTTTCTGTAAATATGTAACAAAAATGATAAAAAAATTTCAGCTTGTTTTAATATATATTTCATATTTTATTAACACATTTTGGTTAATATATATATATAAAGAAGTATTTTACAGAATCTGGAGGCGAAGAAATATGGACGAAAACAAAAGTATTTATCGCTCGGAAAACGCGGACAGCGCTGTGTCGCGTCTTGCAAAAATAATAAACCTATCGGAAGCCGAGGTCGAAGTTCTGATTGAAAGCGGAAAGACGCCGTGGCAAATCGCAAAGAAATTTGGAAAGTACAACGAATATAAAGAAAGCGTTATGGGAACGCTTTTAAATAACCTCGATTTACTTGTCCTTTGCGGCTATCTCACTCGCGAACAGGCGGACGAGAGAATAGCCGACTTTGAAAAAAGCTCCTTTGTGGCGTAAAAGCACCTAAAAACTCGGGGCGGATTTCCGCTCCGAGTTCTTTGTATTATTTTGAATTTTCATTTCCACAATATATTTATTTTATAGTAATTGTTTTCGGCTCGCAAAGCGGGCGCATTGTGTCAAGGCTGTCCCAGCAGAAAACTTTTATCGTTTGCACGTCCTCGGCGGGCAGAGTCGCCGCGCCTCCTTGCAGTTTTTCCGAAGCCGTGAGCTTGTTTCCGTCGTAGCCTACCGCAAACAGCTCACCCTCGTCCTCAATATTTTTTGTTTTGGCGCTTATTGTTATACTGCCGCCCTCAACCACCGGCTTGGGCACCTCAATCCTAGGCAAGCTTTCACTGTTGTAATATATAGTGGCACCTGTCAGAGAATAGTTGCCATACCCCATAATTATATTTTGCCATTGCTCCTCACTACCTGTATAATATACGTCTGTCAAGCTGTCGCAGAACTCAAATGCTTCAACGCCAATGCTTGTAACACTGCTTGGTATTGTGATACTCGTTAAGCTACTGCACATCCAAAACGCATCCCAGCCAATGCTTGTGACTCCGTTTGATATTGTTACACTTGTTAAACCACGACAGTGTGCAAACGCTTCAGCGCCAATGCTTGTAACACTGCCCGGTATTGTGACGCTTGTTAAGCTACTGCACATCCAAAACGCAATCTCGCCAATGCTTGTGACGCCGCTTGGTATTGAGTATTCGGGCTGAATTTTATCTTTGGCATACACGATTATTTCGGTTTTGTCTTTATTAACCAAAACTCCGTCTATATCACTATAGTTTGGATTGTTTTCGTCAACCGTTATATTTAAACTTCCGCAACACGAAAACGGCCAAGAGCCAATGCTTGTTACGCTGCCCGGTATTGTGACATTCGTTAAGCTTTCGCAGCCATAAAACGCCTCATAGCCAATGCTTGTAACGCTATCCGGTATTGTGACGTTTGTTAAGCCGGTGCAACCGGCAAACACACCCCCGTCAATGATTGTGATGCTATCCGGTATTGTGACGTTTGTTAAACCGGTGCAGTCGGCAAACGCACGCCCGCCAATGCTTGTAACGCTATCCGGTATTGTGACGCTTGTTAAGCCGGTACAATCCTCAAACGCCTCATCGCAGATGCTTGTGACGCTGCTTGGTATTGTGACGCTTGTTAAGTTGTCACAACCCCGAAACGCACAATACGCAATAACTCTTGTGCCGCTGTTTATTGTATAATTTGAATAAAGTTCATCGTTATTTGCTTTTATCAAACAGTTGTCTATATATAGCACTCCGTTTTGCCAATTTGACCCATCATTATAATATGCTGTACCATAAAACGCCCAATTGCCAATGCTTGTTACGCCGGTTCCTATTGTAACGCTTGTCAAGCTGTGGCAACTCTCAAACGCACTATCGCCGATGCTTGTGACGCTGTTTGGTATAGTGACGCTCGTTAAATATCCACGCCACGAAAACGCACTATTGCCAATACTTGTCACCGGCAAGCCGTCTATCTCGGCGGGAATATCGACGGATACTGCTTTTGTGTCGCAATGGGTTATTTCGATATGGTCATCATATTTATGATATGTCAAATCGCCATATCGTAATTCTTCTGCGTAAATCATATTCGGCACAAATGCCATTATCATTGCGAGTGCCAAAGTTAAGCTTAAAATTCGTTTTTTCATAAATTCTGTCCCTTCTTTTGTAAATCTTTTACGCAAATTACGGTTTGCGTGCCGCGTCTCCTTTCCGAAAAACTCACGCAAACAATAAATGCGTGGCATAAATCTACGCCACGCACCAAAAACGCAGCTTAGATTCAATGTTACCACACATTTTTATTATTATATAAAGAAACGCTGCTCAACCAAAAACCTTGTGTGCAAAAGTATCTCTATAAAATTTCAGCCTGCGTTTTTAACAAAACACAAACTTTCACACAACAGGTTTAAAGTTGTGAAGTTCAAAGCCAATATAGCGTTATTAAATTATATAATAATAAAAAATGTGGTAATGTTATTATACCACACTATTGAGAAAAATCAACACAAAAAATAACCGCGCAGTTGCGCGGGGCAAAATTATTTATTTTTATATACTTTTCTTGCTAGCAAGAAAAGTATATAACCGCCCGTCGTGGATGCAATCATACGAAAACTTAATTTAAAAACGGTAAAGTAAGGAAACAACCTTACCGTCCTTGGGTTTTAGCCGCGCATTTTAGACAACAGTCTTATGCGCGGCGGGGTTTTTAGGGGCATAGCCCCTAAATGCTTCTTTTCGTACTTTTCTTAGCATTAAGAAAAGTACATAAAAATATTTATTTTATTTTGGCATACTCAGCACCAATGTGTCGTCCTTTTTTATAACCGTACTGCCGCCCGCAATAACCGCGCCCGTGTCGCGCTTTATCATCACAACAAGAGCCCCGCGCGGCAAATCAAGCTCGCTCACGGTCTTATTTCTCCATTTATGTCCTCCCGTAATTTCCACCTCGGTAAGCCCCACGTCGTCCTCGGCGCGGTAAGCCATACAAGCGAACACCAGAACGTCGCCCACCTTTATCACGGTGCTTCCGTCCGGTACAATATTTTCGTCTCCGCGTTTTACAAGCACAACAAGCCTGTCACGAGGTATTCTTATCTGTTCGAGCGACTTGCCCGCCCATGCGCTCTTATCCCATATCTTCATTTCGACAAAGCTGACGCCTTCCTCGTCCTGATAATCGTTGAAGGTTTTCATTACGCTTTCGTCATCATCCACAAGATTGAGCTTCCGCGCAACCACCGGCAACAGCGAACCCTGAAACATAACCGACAGCATCGAAATAAGCAATACTATATGATAAAAATTGTTCTGCGTTTTAACTCCGCTGACCATAACTATGATTGCAAAAAGCACCGAAGCCGCGCCGCGCAGTCCCGACCACGCCACCAGCGCCTGTTGCTTTATAGGCATACGAAACGGCGACATAAGCAATAGTGTGGAAATTGGACGCGCAATAAATGTTAAAAACAGGGCAATCAAAGCCGACGGTACAGCCACCTGCCATATATTGGACGGCATTGACAAAAGTCCGAGCAGGAAGAACACTATAATCTGCATAAAGCAAGTAACGCCGTCAAAGAAATGCACCAGCTCCGCCTTATATTTTATTCGGCTGTTGCCGAGCATCATTCCCGCTATATAAACGCTGAGGAAGCCGTTTCCGCCAACCAGCATCGGCAGGGCAAACGACAAAACGGCAAGCGCCGCGATAAAAATCATATTCATTCCCGCGTTTTTGATTCTGAGCCGTCTCAGCAAATATCTGCCCAAAAAGGCAATTAAAAATCCGCCGAGCGCGCCCAGAAAAATTTCCTCTATGACCATCCGCCATATGGGTTCGGTCTGACCGCTTGCCGACATAATTTCGAGAAATATAATGGTAAGCATATACGAAAACGGGTCGTTGCTTCCGCTCTCGACCTCCAAAAGCGACGCAAGACCGTGTTTGAGATTGAGGCGTTTTGAACGCAAAATCGAAAACACCGACGCCGCATCGGTCGAAGAAATCACCGAGCCAAGCAAAAAGCTCTCGACAAGACCTATTTTCAGCACAAACCGGCAAAACAAACCCACCGCCGCGGTAGTCAGAACCACGCCGAGGGTAGACATTGTTATCGCCTTTGCGAACACGGGTTTTGCGTGCGCCCAGTTTGTGCCGAAGCCGCCGTAGAACATTATAAACAGCAGAGCGACCTTACATATATCCTCCGCAAACTCATAATCCCCAAACTGAATTTTAAAAATTCCCTCAGAGCCGAACAGCATCCCAACAATGATGAAAAGCAAAAGCGCGGGTATTCCCAGCTTGCCCGACATCTTATACGACACTATACAGCATACTATCATTAACGCCACAAGCACAAGCGCAATGTAAAGCGTATTACTCTCCAGAACTATCTTCCTTTCCAATAACTCTCACACAAAAATATGCGTACCCAAAATTTTGGCAGGAGAATTGCTCCTGCCAAAATTTTTCATTTAATTACAGAACTACGCCGTCCTTGAAAATAGAAATTTCACGGTAGCCGTTCTTCTCGTTGTTTGTGCGCTCGCCCGAAGCGACCGAAAGCACATACTCAAACAGCTTATCGCGAAGCTCCTCGCCTTCTATAATCGTACCCGCGTTAAAGTCAATCCAGTGCGGCTTGCGCTTTGCCAGGTCCGAATTGGTGGCAATCTTGACGGTCGGAACGGGAGCGCCGACAGGCGTTCCGCGACCCGTTGTGAACAAAATCAAATGACAGCCCGAAGCGGTCAAATTCGTCACAGCCACAATGTCGTTGCCGGGACCCGTCAGCAGGTTCAAGCCCTGCTTCTTAACGTGTTCGCCGATTTGAATTACATCAACCACATCCGCGGTGCCGCCCTTTTGAACGCAGCCGAGCGACTTATCCTCCAGCGTGGTTATACCGCCCTTTTTGTTGCCGGGCGACGGGTTCTCGTAAACCACCTGATTGTGGCGGCGGAAATAATCCTTAAAGTTATTTATAAGCTCGACGGTCTTTCCGAAAACTTCCTCGTTCTCGGCACGATTCATAAGAATCGTTTCCGCACCGAACATTTCCGGAACCTCGGTCAAAATCGTGCTTCCGCCGTGAGATATTAGCAAGTCCGAAAAGCTGCCGACAAGCGGGTTCGCGGTAAGACCCGAAAATCCGTCGCTGCCGCCGCACTTCAGACCCACAACGAGCTTTGAGAGGTCGCAGGGCTGTCTTTTAAAGCCCTCGGCGTACTCTACAAGCTCCCCGATGAGCTTTAAGCCCTGCTCAATCTCATCATCATATTCCTGCGCGCTCATAAATTTTACGCGTTTGGGATTAGTCTCGCCCAAAACCTTTTGAAATTCGGGAATGTTGTTGTTCTCACAGCCGAGACCCAGAACCAGCACGCCTGCCGCGTTCGGATGGTTAACAAGACCTTTAAGAATCTTCTGTGTTGTCTGATGGTCGTCGCCAAGCTGAGAGCAGCCGAACGGATGCACGAAGTTATATATGCCGTCCACTCTGCCCGCAAACTTTTCGTTCGCGCGGCGAGCCAGAAGCTCCGAAGTTTTATTGATACAGCCGACGGTATTAACTATCCAAATCTCGTTTCTTATGCCGACCGAACCGTCCTCGCGCACATATCCGTCAAACGTCCTTTTGTCGTTCGCCTTGGGTACCGGCGTGCGTTTCGGCTCATATGTATATTCGAGGTTGTCACCGAGGTTGGTTTTTATATTGTGGGTGTGGATATGCTCCCCCTCTTTTATATCGACCAACGCGTGACCTATCGGATAGCCATACTTTATTATGTCCTCGCCCGCCTTAATATCGCGGAGAGCAATTTTATGACCGCGAAGCTCGCCGTCAAGACATACGGCGACGTTGTCGCGCTCATGTATTTTATGTGTTTTCATATCAAGTCCTCCCGACGCGTTATGCGTTAACTATATCCTGCATAGCCGCTCTGATACCCTTTTCGTCGATAGCCTTAAGACCGGCCTTTACGCTGTCGCCGAGGTAGGAGAGGTCCTCGCCCCAATAATCGGTCTTTGAGAGAATATCGTCAACCGAAGCGGTCTTCATAAACTTGGTTACCTCCTCGCTGTCACGAGCCTCATCGGTGCGATAGAACGCGATGAGCGCGGCGAGGGAGAACACGAGAGCCGCGGGCTCCTTGCCCGTCGTCTTTATATACTCCTGTATGGACGGAAGAACGCGAACCTGGAACTTGGAAACCGAGTTGAGCGCGATGTCCAGAAGTCTGTGAGCGATAAACGGGTTCTTAAATCTCTCTATTACGTCGTTCGCAAACTGAACAAGCTCCTCCTTGGGCAGGTCGAGAGTGGGTATTATCTCCTCGAATATACCTTTCTTCATAAACGAGAATACCAGCTCATCCTCCATAGCCTCGCGAACAATGGAAAGTCCCGCCAGACGAGCCGCAAGCACCATCATTGTGTGCGCGCCGTTCAATATGCGAACCTTTCTCTTTTTATACGGAGTTACGTCGTCCGTCCAAAGCACGTTAAGACCTATCTTGTGGAACGGAATTTCGTCGGCAAGAGACTTATCGCCCTCGATTACCCAAAGGTGGAAAATCTCGGCGGTGTCAATCAGATTGTCGAGATAGCCGAACTCCTTTTCCATCTCAGCCGCGTTGTCGCGCGGATAACCCGTTACTATTCTGTCAACGAGCGTGTTGGTGAAGTGGTTTTCCTTTTCAACCCACTCGGCAAACTTGTCGCCGTAGCCCCAGTCGGCCGCATACTTCAAAATGCAAGCCTTGAGGTTATCGCCGTTCTTGTCGATAAGCTCACAGGGAATAAGAATAAAGCCGCGCAGTCCAGAATCAAATCTCTCCTTCATAAGCAGAGTAAGTCTTGCGGGGAACGTAAGCGAAGCAAAGTCGTTCGGGTCCTGACCCTTTTTGTACTCGATACCCGCCTCGGTGGTATTTGAAATAATAAATCTAAGGTCGGGGTTTTTCGCACACGCGAGATACTCGTCGGTGTTTTTATAAGGGTCTATTCCTCTGGTAATACACTCGATTACCGAGGTTTCCTCAACCTTTTTGCCGTCGAGAAGTCCGCGCAGATAGAGGCTGTACAATCCGTCCTGCTCGTTGAGCATAGGGATAAGGCCTGTCGGCAGCGGCTGAACGACCGCAACGCCGCCGTTCCAGCCCGCCTCCTTGTTGAGCTTGTCAATCATCCAGTCAACAAAGCCGCGCAAAAAGTTACCTTCTCCAAACTGCAAAACTTTTTCGGTAAGCCCCGAAGCTTCTTTTCTTTTAAGTCTTTCCATTGTTTTTCCTCCTTATATTAAAAGTTAATTTTTACGTTTTTCAATAAGAGCAAGCCGTCTGTCCGCCGCTCAAAAAACCTCTTTCTGGTTTTCTCCGACATAACATCCGCTTATTACGGCGTCCGAACCGTCGGTATTTTCAAGCAGACCTTTCGCGCCGCTGTTTGCCCTTATCGCGCTTATGAAAACTCCCTTTGAGCCGCTTACCTTTATCTCGGCTTCCTCGGTATTGGAGGACAGACCCGAAACCGACACGTCCTCGGCGTTTTCAAGAGTCAGCGCCGCGCCGCGCTTAACGTCTATATGTATGTTTCTGAGGCTTGCGTTGCGGACATTGGCCGCGAAAAAGCCCTCGCCGTTGGTCTTGGGCGCGTGATACGCCATAATCGGCTTTTCGCGTATTTCCTCGTCCGAGCCTACGATCTCGGCAACAAAATTGTCGATATACAGTCCGTCAATCGGCATTTCTGGTATTCCGTAGAGATACGCCGCCGACGCGACCACGTTCCTTGCGGTTACGTTGCTTATGTATATGTTCCTGAAAACGGGTGTGTCGTCCGAGAGAGGGCGTTTGTCAAGGGAGAAAAGCTCCATATCGTCGGGCGACGCTTCGCACTGATAATATCCGTTCATAACAAACGGCGCAAATACGTTCGACATCATAATATTGTTGACGCGTATATCCTCGACCGTGCCGCCGCGCTTTCTGCGCGTCTTTATTCTTATTCCGCGGTCGGTTCCGCCGAACACGCAGTTCGAAATTACTACGTTTCGCACTCCGCCCGACATCTCGCTTCCGATAACCACGCCGCCGTGTCCGTTTATCATAGTGCAGTTTGTGACCGTGATATTTTCGCACGGATACTGCTTCTGAAGCAAATCGTTTTCGGTGCCCGACTTCAAGGTTATGCAGTCGTCGCCCACGTCAACGTGGCAGTTGGCGATACGCACGTTGCGGCAGCTTTCGGGATTTATACCGTCGGTATTGGGCGAGTTTGCGGGATTCTTAATGGTAATTCCGTCAATCGTCACGTTGTCGCAGCAAACCGGATGCAGCGTCCACATAGCCGAATTTATAATTGAAATTCCGCTTATGCGAACGTTCTTGCACAAAAACATCTGAATTGCGCGCGGACGATGCTCGTTCTTAGGCTCACCCCACCAGTTATAGCCGCGTCCGTCAATCACGCCGCGACCCGTAACCGTCACATTCTCGGCATTCATAGCCTTGATAAGTCCCGAATGACCTCCGCGCGTGTAGCCCTCAAGCGTGTCGCTCGTTATCATCGGATAGTCCTCGCGGTTCTCGCTTCCGAGAATTACGGTACCCGCCGAGAGATAGAGCGTCATATTGCTTTTAAGCTCAATCGTACCCGAAACATACTCTCCGGGCGGGAAATAAACAATTCCTCCTCCCGCCTTTTCCGCAAGACCGATAACCTCGGCAATTTTTGCGGTATTGTTGGTTTTTCCGTCACCCTCAACACCGTAATTTGTCACATCAAAAACAGCGTTCAAATTCTGCATTTCAAACCCTCCAAACAGGTTAAGATACGACTTTGATTTTCAAAAAATCAACCGCCCTTAAATACAAATTATTCCTAACCCCATTGTAATATAAAATCAGCTTTTACGCAAGCATTTTTTGCAAAGTTCCGCCGCCTCTTTACGGCTTATTTCGCGGCTGAACGGCGCACGCTCGGCAGTCGAAACAGCGCTGCCGTCCGGACGGGTATTTCCGAATTCCTCATAGCGTATCCGGTCAAGCTCCATACCCTCGGGCGCGTGCCATCTGAGCCAGCCGCACGGCTTATCGTCAAAGTCGTACACGCACTCTATAAACGCGGTGTGCGAGCGCACGTTTTCATACTCCGCACGCCACGGTCTGCCGAGATATATCCCGTCGCAGCCGTGGTTCGCGGTAATGCTGCATTTATAAAATACCAACCCGTACTCCGACGTTTTGTCGGTATTCGCCGCCGAAATATACGAGCCTCGGCGCACGCAGTTGATATGGCACTCGTCAAACACCGCTCCGGCATCTCCGAAAATAAAGTCCACCGAGCCTTCTATATAGCAGTTCTTAAAATACTGCTTCGTTTTTCCGTTGACATAGAGCGTATCCTGCCACCCCAAAAACGAGCAGTTTTCAAAATACGCGTCCGCACCGCAGCTCATCGCAAGAGCCTGCGTAACGCTTATGTCGGGATTTTCTCGGTTATAGTTGTTCTCGAATATAATATTCTCGGCTCTGAAATTTTCAGCCGACGCCTCCACCGTCACCGTAGCCGACGTAAAGGTGTCGTAAAGCTCGCCGTCGGGACGCGGATTTCCCGAACCCGCATCATAAGTAATCGTAACGTGTCCGTCGCCGAGCAACGTCAAATTCTTTTGTTTTATGTAAACCTTTTCGCGATATATACCCGAAGAAACAACTATTGTATCGCCGTCCTTCGCGGCGGCGACCGCCTCGCCTATCGTCTTAAAATTTTCTCTGACAAAAACCGTCATAGCCTACCTCCCGCGCCGCGCGGTATATATTAAAATACCTGTATATAAGAACTGCCGAATATTTCTATTCGGCAGTTCCATATTATCCGCAAAATCTGAATTACTCAGCAGCTTCGGCAGCTTTGAGAGCAGCTTCTTCCTGCTCAACAGCAGCCTTGGTTCTCTCATAAACGGTGGTCTGGATATTGATGAAATCCTGAAGACCAACCTTGTTCATATCCGAGATGTACTGATTCCAGTTAGCGTCGTTGTTAGCGTCAACATCACCCGAGAAAAATCTCTGGATGTACTCGTCGCGCTTAGCGTTAAGAGCAACTTCGAGGTCGGTAAACTCTTGCTCCTCGTCCTCGTCGTATCTCATAGGTATCTGGTCGAAGTAGTAGTAATTCGGCTGTGCGCTGAACGCATCGAACAGAGCCTCTACCTTCTTACCGCGAATGCTGTCGAACATATACTGCTGTTTCTTGAACTGCGAACCCATAGAACCGTATTCAAGAGTCAGGAGCTTATCCTCCTTCTTATCGGTCTTGGGGTTACTCTCATCATACCAGCCCGGATTGAAGTGCGGATTTCCGTCTTCATCCATATAGTAGCTGTAATTGTCCTCAGCAACGCCATCTTTGATTTCTTCGGGGTCGTCCGCCTTAACACCGTAGGTGTTGTAAAGCTGACCTTCCTCTGTTGCGAACCAGTTGAACATTGTGAGAATAGCGTTATATCTGTCCATATCCTCGTCTATGCCGTCGCTGAACGCGGGACCCCAGTTGGAGTACAACGGGTCTCTCTTATAGATGGTACCCTTTTCGGGATATGCGGTAACCATATTAGCACTCCAAGCCCACTCACAATCCTTGTCTGCGTTTGTACCCTTGGTCTTCTTTGTGAAGTCCTCGATGTTATATACATAGTCATAAGCTATGAAGCAGTTGTCGTTAGCAAGTCTGCTGGAGAAGCCGTCCTTATCGATAGAGAACAGCTGCTTGTCGATAAGACCCGCGTCGTTAAACTTCTTAATGGTCTTATACATTTCTCTCGCTCTGTCGGAGGTAAGAGCATAAGGCTCATACTCACCGGTAACAGGGTCAACAAACGAATGCTGCTGCATAATAAGTTCGGGAATCCAGTAAGCTTGGCAGAAGCCCGTAATAGCAGAACCCGGAGAGGTTGTACCCATACCGTTACACGAAATGATAACCTTATCGGGATAAGCCGCCTTTATCTTAACGCAAACATCATACAGCTCGTCGATAGTCTTCGGGAACTCCTTGATTCCCAGCTTGTCAAATACGTCTTTTCTGTATACCCAGCACATCTGAGCCTTCTCCTGACGGAGAGTGGGCAGATAGTAAAGCTGACCGTCCGAACTCTTAGCCAGAGAAAGCACCTTCTGGAAGTCTTCCTCGCTCCAGAGAGCTTTCCAATCCTTCAAGATACAGTCGTCGCCGGTGTATGCCTCTTCGGGAATGGGGTCGAGATAACCCTCGGTAGCCCACTTCTTGTACTGCGGCTCTTTACCGCCCGTGGTAATGTCAGCCTCGTTTCCGACAGCGTACGAAAGGTTTGTCTTGGTTTCCCAGTCGCCTCTCGGAATTCTGTCGTAGTTGAGCACTACATTAAACTTGTTCTTTATAACCTTTGCAAAGTTCGCATCTTCGCCCTCGGCATAGCCGCGGCTGTCCTGAGTGTACATATTGAGCCAATATGAGTAATAGGTTTGACCGTCTTCCTCAAACGACTGGCGGTTCGCTTCACCGCACGACGTAAGACACGAAACGGTTAAAACAGACGCCGCCGCGAGAGCGACAATCTTTTTTACTCCAAATTTCATAAAGAAATATCCTCCTATCTTTATATATAGTGTGCTTAAATTACAAATTTAAACAATAATTCCAAACGAATTAACCTTTAACCGAACCAACCATAACGCCCTTAACAAAGTACTTCTGGATGAACGGATATACGCACAGCATAGGCAGGATGGAGATGAACAGCGTAGCGTACTTAAGAGATGCGGTGCTGACTTGGACGGTGTTAAGTTCGCCCGCGGCAGCAGCCTCAGCAGCAAGCTGGTTCTCCATAACTATCTGTCTTATAATATACTGCAACGGATACAGGTCCTTAGCTCTGTCGCTCAGGTAAAGCATTGCGCTGAACCACTGGTTCCACATATAAACGCCGTAGAACAGACCGACCGTAGCCAAAGCCGCCTTTGAAAGCGGAAGAATAATCTTCGCGAAAATCGTAAGCTCGTTTGCGCCGTCGATAAACGCCGCTTCTTCAAGCTCAACGGGAACGCTCTCAAAGAACGAACGCATAACCACAAGGTTATATGTAGAGATTGCCGCCGGCAAAATCATTGACCATCTTGTGTTGAGAAGACCGAGCTTCTGAACTATCAAGTAAACCGGAATCATACCTGCGGTAAAGAACATCGTGAACACGATAATCTTTGTTATAAATCCGTGGAACGGAACTCTATCCTTGGAACGCGACAGCGGATATGCGAGCGTCGTTGTGAATGCAAGCGATATAGCGGTGTACAAAAGCGTGTTTATAACCGACTGCAAAAACGACATCGGAACCGTTCTGCCCGTTATGATTTCCTTATACGCCTCAAAGTCTAAGCCGAAGCTACCGCTGCCGGTAACCGGCCACAGAACGACCTTACCTGCGTTGAACGCATCCGAGCTTGACAGCGATACCGACAAGATGTAAATAATCGGATACAATATTACAATCATGAGCAATATAAGGAACACATATATTACTATATCCAATACAACCGATGATACTGAATTGTCTTTTACCATTAAATTATTCCCCCTTCTCTTAGAACAAGCCTGTGTCTGTGAGCTTTCTCGAAATGAAGTTTGCTCCGATAACAAGGATTACGTTGATAATCGAGTTAAACAGACCAACCGCGGTTGAGAACGAAAGCTCGCCCTGTGTAAGACCCTGATTGTAAATGTAGGTACTGAGTATCTGAGACTTGGTGTAGGTTTCGGGTCGCTGCAAAAGCAACGCTTTATCCGCACCGAGAGACATTATCTTACCTATTTGCATAATCAGAAGGATAACGATTGTAGGTCTGATAAGCTGAACCGATATGTGCCACATTTTCTGAATTCTGCTCGCGCCGTCGATGGTAGCCGCTTCGTAAAGCTCCTGGTCAACAGCGGAGAGAGCCGCTATGTAAATAATTGCACTCCAACCTATGCTCGCCCAAACGTCAGACGCAATGTAGATTGTTCTGAACCAGTTTGCGTGAGAGAGGAAGTCGATACCGTGTCCCGCGCCCAACTTAATAAGTATCTGGTTGATAATACCTTCGTTGGCAAGGTCGCTGCCCACAGTCTCCTGAGATTGCAGGAACAACGTCAACATACCGCAGATAGCCGCAACCGATACGAAGTGAGGAAGATAAGAAATAGTCTGAACGACTTTCTTAAACTTCTGCGAACGAAGCTCGTTGATAAACAGAGCCAAGATTATCGCAAACGGGAACAGCCATATAATGTGCAAAATACTAAGCGCTATGGTGTTCCATATGTAGTTCCATACATCGGGAATTGTAAAGAACCTGATAAATTCCGCGAAACCGTACTGGTCAGCCCAGGGACTTCCCAGAATACCCATCTTGGGCTTGTAATCTTTGAACGCCGCCAGCAAGCCGTAGAAAGGCCAGTAGTGGAATATTGCAAAGTATACAACGCCCGGAATCATAAGCAACAGCAAGAATTTTCCCTTGGAAAATTTACCGCATTCTTTTTTAAAGTAACCGATAATGCCCTTGCTTTCCTTTGTGCCGCTAGGAGCGGCCGCCTTTAATGTAGTGTCTGCCTTTGCCAAATAAATTCCTCCTTCAAAAACTTATTTCCCAAATTTAAAAGATACAGTTGTGTAATTTTCACAAACAAATACGAAGCAAGCTTGTGAAAATAAACAACTAATCATTAAATCACTTATCATTATTATACAATTTTCACAAAAAGATGTCAAGTATATTTGTATAAAATTTTTAAAATTTTCAAAAAAACATTTATTATTCCGAAAAACGGCAAAGAGACGGGCATTGTGTCGTTTTATCGACACAATGCCCAAAATATTTTCAATAAATTTTATACGGCTTTGTTTACTTTTTATTTATCATACGATAAATCACCGCCGCCGCCTCGGCTCGGTCCGCGGGCTTTTTCGGTGCGAACAGATTGTTCTCGTCGCCCTGCATAATATCGTTGATTGTGACCTTTACAACGCCTTCGACCGCCCAATCCGAAATTTCCGCAATATCGTCATACGGAAGCCGCGTCATATAAAGACCGTCGGTCTCAAGCATACGGCTTATCATAACCGCCATTTCCTCGCGCGTGATGAGCGCGTCGGGCTCAAACGTCGTGTCGCTCGTGCCCTGAACCAAACCGGCGGCATACGCCGCGTAAATATACGGAGCGTACCACGCGGAGTCGTCCACGTCCGCAAACTTTTTGTCAGTGAGGGACGCGGTTATTCCCGCGGCTCCGAGCGCCATTTTCGCAAACTCGGCGCGGGTAACGCTGTTGCCGGGGAGGAAGTATCTCTCGCCGCTCGTCTGATTTATTTCGCCGTTTACAATGCCCAGCTCGGTCAAGCCGTTTATCGCGGGAACAGCCCATTCGTAGCCCGCGAGGTCGACATAGTCGGCGCTCTCCGAGGTCTTAACGCTGAAGTCGCTCATAACGAAGTTCGAAATCTTGAACTCCTCGTTCGAGGCTCCGAACACGCCCAGATAATAGGTGTCGTTAATATTGCAATTTTCCTCTGTGCCAACGTCAATCCAGTCGGTGCCGTTTTGCGAGTAGTCCATTTTGAGGGTCTTTCCGGTCTTTGTAAGGCGTATCCAAGTCGGGAGCTTCTTATATTTCTGCTGTCCTATCAGCTCGTAGGTCTTGCCGTACTCGCCCGTCTTTCTGAACATCTCGCCGTAGTATATCTCGTGGTACGCCGCGTATGACGTGCCGTCCTCCTGCGGGTCGAGGGAGTTCTTGACAACAAAGCCCATATGGTCGTAGTCGGCAAGTGTCTGCTCGTCAACCTTGAACGAAGCCTCGAAGTCGCCCGTCATAGCCTTATACATCATCGGGTATTCCTCGTTTTCAACGCCCTCTATGCCGTAGCCCGTGCCGGTAATTTTGAGCGTGTTTCCGCTCAGTTCAAACGAGCCGTGGCGGATAGTCGTGCCGTTCGCCTGTATATCCTTGGGATAGTGTATCTCGGATACCTGCCAGCCGTCACTGACTTTCGATACACCCACATTCTGAGTCGCGCTGTTCTTCGCACCGTCCGCGTCGTAGATAACCGCGGTGATATAGTGGTTTCCGGGGGTGTCAATCGTGACCGACTCAAGCTCATAAACCACGTCGGAACTCTTGTTCAGCTCGCCGTCCAGATATATCTCAAGCTTTTCGGCAGTCTCAAGCTCGCTTGAAGCAATCTTGAGGTCTACTCTGTCGCCCACATAGAATTGGGATTTATCTTCCCAGTTTACTATGCTGGAATTGACCCCGTTCTGCTCGCCCGCCGTGCCGGTGCGCATCTCAATATCGGGGAGCTTGTTCTCGCCGTAGTTTTCAAAATTCAAGTCGGTAAACTTGCCCCACGCATAGGTCGAGATTTGGTTTGTCTCTTTGTTACCGTCCTGAGCAATTCCGCCGTAGTTGGTTCCTTCAAAGCTCATTTCCACGCTGTCGAAATACTCCCAGTCAATGCCGTTTATGCTGTGGTAACCCGTGACGGTGTTGCCAATTTTTACGAGTTTGATATATCTCGGCAGTTCGGAAAGGACTATGAAGTTCTTGGTCATCTTGCCGTCAATCCTGTACTTGAACGACAGACCCGCGCCGCCCTTTTCATGCTCGTAATTTACCATTACGAAATCGGACGTGTCGGTAAGCTCGTCGCGGAACATAATTCCGCTTACGCAGTTGTTGTTAAACTTTGAAACCGAGTCTATTTTCGTCGAAAGCACGGCGTTTGTGTCGGCTTCTTTATACATATAGCTGAAAGCGTCGGTTCCCTCGTCGCCGTCCATAACGTTAAACTCGTTGCCCGCTCCGATAAGTCCGCTGCTCTTGACGGTGTAAACTCCGTCGCGGAGGGAGTAGCTTCCGGGCATTGTCGCCTCGCCTATGTCCATGGTTTTCCAGTCGCCCACGGGGTCGGTGTAGTTGACATTTATGACCTTTATCGCGGAGGTTGTCGCCTCTCCCGCGCTGTCAATTGCCCTTGCGGACAGGAAGGATATTCCTTCGGGCGCGCCGCTGTAACTGTACTCATAGGGTGCGGAATTGTCGGTGGACAAAAGCTCGTCGTTTCTGAAGAACTGAACCGCCTCTATGCTTCTTCCCTCGTTTGCCGAAGCCTCCGCCTTCATATCTATCGCCGCGCCGTATGCGTAAATTGCATTGTTCTCGATATTAAGCTCCACGTTGGGGTTGGCGGGTGCGCTCGCGTTCGCAACTATGCCGTTCATATAGTTTTCAAGATTGGTATAGCCGTTTTCGGCATACGCGCTGCCGTCCGACGCGTTGTTTTTATCAAAACCGTTTGCGTCCTCGTACTCGTCGGGCATACCGTCTTGGTCGGTATCGGGCTTTAACTCGCCCGATTTAAGCTCAGGCCAGCCGCCTACCTCCGCTTCGTTGTTTATCGAGCGTCCGGTGCCGTTCTTTACGTCGTTTACTATTCTCGCGTCGTAGCTGTCGCGCCTCGGAACGGTCGCGCCCGCGGAAGCCAGAACCTTTTCGTATGCTTCCTCGGCGGTATCTATGTTGTCGAGCTTAATCAAGCCGTTTTCATAAGTGGGCGCGTCCAAAAATACCGACTCGCTGCCCTCGTCAGGGTCTATGCCCTTCATATTGTCTTTTGTAACTTCCTCGTTGCCCTCCAGTACGTTGCCCGCGCAGTACATCGTAGTGCCGCCGGGGTTCCAGATTCGGTCAAGCACGTCCTTGTTGGTTATGGGACCGCTCTTATAATAGTTGTTCATAAAGTTGAGGGTCACTCCGCCGCCGCCGTAGCCGTTGTTGAAGCCCCAGTTGTATATAACGTTGTTCACCTCGTCGTTGCTGCTGAGCGCCTCGGTGTCGCTTGTCTTATAATCGGGGTGGGAGTCCTTTACGCCGTGGTACCTGGGCAGACGGCTCGTGTGGGTCGCCACCAGATTGTGATGGTAGGTGGTGTTGTAGCCGCCCCAAATGCCGCCGTAGCCGTGTCTGCCCTTGGCGTGACGGGCGAGGGTCAGGCTCTCGGTTATAAAGCACCACTGAACGGTGGTGTTCGCAACGCCGTAGAGAGACATTGTTTCGTCGGTAGACCAGCTCGTTGAGCAGTGGTCGATGATTATATCTTTATAGTACCTTGCAAATATAGCGTCGTTCTCGGTTTGAGAAATATCGCCGGGGCGCACGCGGATATAGCGCACGATAACGTTGTCGGTGTAAATCATCAAATTATAGTCGCCGAGACAAATTCCGTCGCCGGGCGCGGTCTGACCCGCAATAGTAATGTTGGGCTGCTCCAGTCTCAAATCCGACTTTAAGTGAATTGTACCCGAAACGTCAAACACGATTGTGCGGTTCGGCTTGCTTACCGCGTCGCGCAGAGAGCCCGCGCCGTCGTCGTTTAAGTTGGTAACGTGGTAAACCTCGCCGCCGCGTCCGCCTGTTGTGTACTTACCGCCGCCCTCCGCGCCGGGGAACGCGGGCAGGTCAAGCGCCGCCGCCTGTTCGGGCGTCATAAGAGCGTCGCCCGCAGAAGCCGCGCCGTCCTCGGCAAAAGCCGCGGGAGCGAAAGCGGCTATCATCGCGATAGCTATTATTATTGAAGAAACACGTTTTAAACTCACACTCATAACTTTTCCTTCTTTCTTATAAATCTTATAAAAATGTTAAGAATTATTTACACTTGTGTATAAGTAACCTTCTCCACGCATACTCCGTAAAGGTCAATTCCGTCGGTCGCATAAATCTCAATGTTTCCGTCCTCGCCCGTGTAGTCGTATTCCAGCATTGTGCCGGAGAGGACTTTATACTCCTTGCCGTTTATAAACAGCGACCTCTCGGAAGTGGAGTTTGCCGAAGCGCAGTAAACGTAAACCGTTGCTCCGTTTTTAACCGGAACGGTGAGCGCGCCTGCCTTGTTCTTGTTAAGGCGTATTCTCTTTGCGAAGCGAACACCTGCCACGTCATAGCCTTTTGTTGCAAGAGATCCGGCATTGGAAGCTACATTCATTTGTGTTCCGGTAAGCTCGCCGCCGTCAGGGAGCGTAGTTCCGTTTACCGTGAAGGCTCCGCTTAATGCCTCAACATCCTTAAAGGTGTACCAGTTCGTCTCCTTTTCGATACGAACGCTCGACGGAGTTCCGATGACCGAAACATTATCTATATAATATCTGCCGTCCGCGCCGAACACGGGTTCAAAGAACATACCGCCGATAATGTCGGTTTTCTTTACAATGTTTTTCTGCTCACGCATATCCGAAGCCGCGACATTTTCAGCCGAAGCCACGCTCTTGCCGCCCGTCTCGGTAACGGTTATGCTGCAGGAGCTGCTGTCTCGTCCCATATCCGACGAAATGCCTACAGTGTACCACTTCGACTTTTCGTAAGTGCCTATCACATTGTCGCCCGCGGTTATGTTGCCGTCCTCGGTAAAGCTGACCTTAAACGACTTGCCGCCCGCCTTGGTCTTAAAGTATGCGTTAAACGCGGGTTCCTCACCCGAAAGCACAATATCGAAGCTGCCGCTCAGCACCAAAGTCTCGTTCTGCGGAATTAAATATTCTCGGAACAGGTACCTCTCGCCCGAATAATTCTCGTCAGGTTCGAGCAAAGCCTTTCCGCTTGTGTTGCCGCCTATCTCTTCCTCGCTCCATACCGACTCAAGCACCTTCTTCTCCTGGTGCTGCCAGTACCAGTCAATGCCGTTGTCGAAATCCCATTTGTACGAAACAGACTCATCGCCCGATATGCCGTCAAGCTCCATCCAACCCACGTCGGGCGGGTTGTCGCTGCTGTTTACCGCGCCGAAGCCCATATAGTACTCGTCGCCGAGCGCGGACACGTCAACGCTCGCGAGCAGGGTCTTTTCGGTATAGACCGTCGCGCCCGCCGCCGTCTGATAGATGTTTAACGTGTTGCCCTTCTTTTCAGCGGCAAAGTACAAATTCTGCGAGCCGCCGGTGGTTCCCGTCACATCGCTTACGACGCTCATCTCGCCGCCCTTGGTCGAGCGCGCCTTGAGAGCGTAAGCCACAGCACCCTGCGTAGTGTCTCCGCCGAAGAAGTAGGTCGCGCCGTCCGCGTCCAAATCGCTCTTTAACACTATGCCGAACTGCTTGCTGCCCTGAAGTCTGCTTCGGTAATACAATATGTGGTCGCCCGTAAACTTCTGATACAGATAGCTGAATGTGTCGGACGTGCCGCCTATGCTTCCGTCTATCGAATTTATCTTGTATGTCTCGTTCTTATACTGCTCGGTTTCGGCGACCTCAACATAGGACGGAAGTCCGCCGCCCGTGCCGCCTATGTCTGCGACGAGCCACGGGGTCGGGTCTGCCGAAATTACGACGTTTCTCGCATCCTCCGCCGTGCAGAGATTTGCGTCAACGCAAACCACCTTCAAAACTCCGTTCGCCACCGTAGAGAACGAAAGCGGAATTGTAATGGTCTGCGTCTCGTTTATGCTGACCTTTTGAGATACTATTTCGTCCTCTCCGAGCAAAACGTCAATCTCCCGAATTTCAGCGCCGTCCGGCTGTACGTTTATCTCCAAATCCTCGTTAAAACCGAGCCTGCTGTTGTCCGCCACGTTGACTATGCTTATCTGAGGAGCCGAAATCTCGGTTATAAGGTCTGTCGAGACATTTGTCGCAAATTTATCGCTCTCGTTCGGCTTGTAATCGCCGACCGTTATGGACGTGGCCGCCTCGCTGACGCTGTAATCCTTGAGCTTTGTCCAGCTTCTGAGCGTTTCGCCGCTGTAAAGCGTGAGCGTGTCGCCGCTTCGCTGCGCGCGGAGATATACCGCGCCGTCGAGCGGGAGCGTTTCTTCGTCAAGATATATAACCTTTGAATAATTCGCGTCGGTTCCCGCTCCCAGCTTGCACGAAACCGCGCCGTTGGTCAAGGCTATATATCCGTAAGCGTTCTTTACGTTGCTCGGAATAAGGTCGAGCTTAACTATAAAGTTGAAGTCGCCGCTTTGAGTGTGAGTCTCGTCGCTCTCGCGCGGAACGCACAGATAGTCGGCGTTGCTGTAATTACCGCTTTGTTTGCCCTTTGCGTTGACCGTGTAAACGCCGGATGTGTCAGTCGGGAGCGTGACGGTAGCTTCGCCGCCCGCGCCGCCTGCATCGGCGGGCTTTATGCTATCAAGGCTCTCCCATATGAAATGCTTGATAACGTCCGCCGCCTTTGAAAGCGTCGGAAATACCGCCGCGCCGCCCGAATGTATCGAGTGGCTCTCGTCGATCAGCTTGCCGCTTTCGTCATAGCCGGCGGTTATCAACGCCGCGCCTTCGGGCGCTCCCGCGCCGCCAAACTCAACGGTCTGAACAAATTTTCCGTCCACATATAAATCGACAGGCTCTCCCGACGGCGATTTAACCGTCGCTTCGCTGCCGTTTACCGCAAGGCTTATGTCGTCCGCCTCGTGGCTTATACCCTCTTCGGAGAAAATTTCAAGGTATGTATATCCGCCCGCGCCTATATAGGTGCTGTCATACGGATTTTCCTTGTTAAGCCCCATCTTGTCCTCCCACGAGTCGGCTATTCCGTCGCCGTCGGTATCATAATCCGCGGGACGAATCTCGTTTGAGAATATCGGATAGCCGCGGTCGTCATACTCCGCTTCCACCCCGTCGGGAACGCCGTCTGTCGGGTCATCCACAAGACCGACGCTGCCCTTGCTTCCGCTCGGAGCGGTGCGGTTTTGCACATTCTCCAAAATACGCTCGTCAACCTTGTCGGACTTGGGGAAGTTCGCGCCCGCGTTTGCCAAAACGTCGTTATACGCCTCCTGCGCCGTCGTGGTGGTTATCGGATAATCGTTTATATACGTTTCGTTGGGCGAGGTGAGCTTTACATATGTAATTCCGCCCTTGCCAAGATAAATGCCCGTTCCCTTCTCCGGCTGCCAGTTGTCGGCGTTTACCGCCTCGGCGTAGCTGACAGCCGTCGGGTCGGTGCTGTCGTCGTCTATCACGTTGCCGTTTGCGTAAACCTTGCCCGACCAGTTAGCCTGATACTTGTTGCCGGGCGAAAGCTCAAATATTCTCGAACGCTTATCGGCTCTGAATGTTACGCTCTGACTGCCGGACGCGTCTGTTCTGACGTCGTAGCCCGTCGCGGGACCCGGCTTGTACCAGTTGTTTATGATGTTGACCTCCGCGCCGTTCTCCGCGCCGTAGCCCGCCTTGTCGCTCCAGTTATAGAAAATATTGTTTCGTATGTCAACCAGAGTTTTATCGTCGGTGTAGCCCGCCGTCATAGAGACGGTTTCGGATGTGCCTATTTTCGGGTTGCGGCTCTTGTGGGTAGCTATAATGTTGTGGTGAACCGAAAGGTTAACGCCGCCCCATATCGCCGCGTAGCCATGCTCTCCTTTGTCATGCACCGACTGGTTGAGCGCCTCGGCTATTATACTTCTTTGAATGGTAACATCCTTTACGGCATACGCCGCAAGGTTCTCGTCGGTACCCCACGATACCGAGCAGTGGTCTATTATTATGTTCTGACAGTTATCGGTTACTTCCAGACCGTCCTGTGCGCGGGTGTCGCTTCCGTCGGCGAGCTTAGAGCCGACTCTGAAGCGCAGGTAGCGCAGAATAACATTGTTTGCGCCGACCTTTATATTGTTTCCGCGAAACGTAATTCCGTCTCCGGGCGCGGTCTGTCCGAGTATAGTCATATTGTCGTGACCTATCGTGACGTTCGAGCTTAAATCAATATATCCCGAAACGTCGAATACCACAATTCGGTTGCCCTTTGATACCGCGTCGCGGAACGAGCCTTCGCCGCTGTCGGCAAGGCTTGTGACGTGGTAGACCTCTATGCTCTCCCCGCTCTCAAACGCTCCGCGTGCGCCGGTCGTCCACATACCGCCGCCCTCAGCGCCGGGGAACGCGGCTACCTTTGCGGCTGCGTCGGCAACGTCAACGTCTCCCGCCGAATCGTCCGCCGCGCAGACCGAAACCGACGCGAGCATAGCCACAGAGCATAACAAACTTAAAATTCTCTTTTTCATTTCCGCATTAACCTCTTTTCTTTAAAATTCTTTTAACAAAAGCGGCGTAAGCTCTTTGCTCCACACGAAAATCTTTGTCTTTACGCCCTCTTTAACATTTTCCTTAAATTCCTTTATATAATCTTTCGTTATATCTATTATCTGAGGCTTGCAGTCCAGCATCTTTCCGCTTGCGTCATACGAAACTATCGCGAAAAACGCGTCCTCGTAGGTTTGGTCGGTGGTGTTTTCTATCTTTGCGTTTACCACCGAATCAACTATCTCCGCCGTCAGCAAAAATCTATTTTCGGGGTCGGTCGACGCGCTCGGTGAGGGCGACGGCTCGGTTGACGCGCTCGGCGAAGGTGACGGGGTAATTCCGTACGAAGCGAGGGCTTCATTCAGATTTTCAAGCGCCCAGTTCACGTCGGTCTGATACTTCTCATCCGCGTTCATAACAGTCTCCGCGTCGGTCAATGCGGCACGCAGATTTGCGTCGTCGCCGCCGCTCAAAAGCTCTTTCGCACTCTCGATTGCCGTCTGAAGCTGTGCTGTGTCAAGCGAGGTATCGGGAGCGGTCGCCGTGCCGTATACTACTACGTTGTCAACCCAGATATGCCTTGTCGTACTGCTCAAAGAACCCTTAAAGGTTATGCTGCTTATGTTGCTTATAACGCTCTCATAGGCATAGTCAGTCAGTCCTTCAAAGCCGTTTGACGAAACCGAGACGGTTCCATTATCCAAGTCAAGAGTTATTTTTACCGTGTACCATTTATTCAATTGGAGCTTGCCCTCACTGCTTCGTGTTATATCGACAAATTTTGAAACCTCTCCTTTATCGTTAAACTCATGCAGTGACCAATCATCGCTTCCGCTCGACGGAGTTCCGACCGACAGAACATATCTGCCCGAATCGTCCAAGAGCGAGAAAATATCCATTCTCGAGCCCTTGGCATCCACCAACATCAGATCCGCGCTTATCTCAATTTTGCCGCGCTCTTGCGTTGCAAGCGGCACCGCCATAATCGCGGCGAGAGAGTCGGAGTTATCCTTGAGATATACGGCTAAATCTTCCGGATTTTCAGTGCTTTTTGGCTCATAGGTAAGCTCGGTGTCATTGTTGCCCTCATTGTAGAATTTCGCGCCTTCGGTACCCTTGATCGGAATGGCGGCTCCAGCCGTTCCGTCGTTGAAGTCGAGGTTAACGAGTTCGTCCGCTTTCTCGACAACCGGAATTTTCAAAATATTTGCTATCGCCTCGTCGATTGCGTCAACCGCCGCGTTTATATCGCTAAGGGGCGGATTTGCGGCGTTGTATACCTCTCTGCCCTTCTCGAGCGCGTCGGACAGACGCTTAAGGCTGAGCGGAGTGTATCCCTCCGAATAGCTCTCGCCCTCTTTAATCTTAACTCCAAGCTCATACTTGTCGTTCGGCACAAGGCGGCTGAGTACATCCTCAAGTGCCGAGGTCGTCTCGTCTACCTGTTCCTGCGTTACCGAAATGGAGATAGAAACATCCTTTGCCTTTTTGAGAGCCTCGGTAAGCTCCGCCCACGATTCGGGCATTACCGATCCCTCGGCCACCTGCTCCGCACGCGCTATCGCGGCGTTGAGCGCGGTCTTGTCTGCCGTGTCGGGGTCGGGAAGCTCTACGAGGTCGTTCGCATATACTTCTATGTTCAAATAGCCCTCCGAATTTTTGGTAAGAGCGTCGGCGGCACTGTTTTTGTTAAGTCCGTGCGCGTCCTCCCAATCGTCCGGTATTCCGTCATTATCGCTATCGGTCTTCTTTGTGCCGGTAAGCACAGGCCACGCCTTCGGGTCTGAATTGTTCGTGGGCGGGTCAAGCAGGTTTCCGGGGAAGTTTATAAGTCCCTTTGTTCCCGCCGTTGCCGTGCCGTTCTTCGCGTCGTTTGCAAGTCGGGTATCAACGCTGTCGCGCACAAGGCTCGCGCCCGCGCGCTCGATTACCAGCGTGTACGCGTCCTGCGCGTTGTTCGTGGTTATCGGATACTCTTTTATATATTCTCCGTGCGATGAGTCGGAGTCATCATAGTCAACGATCTTGTAATCCGTCGCATCTTTGCGAGACACGCCCGCCTTGTTGTCCTCATTTATTTTGTCTATCTTATCGCTCGCCTTGAGCGGCTCGTAGTAGTTGCCCGAGATAGCTATGTCGGTTCCCCAGCCCGCAACGCTTCCGGGTTTCAGTTTCTTTGAATCCGGCGTCGACATCTCATAAAATATATTCTTTTGTGAGGTATTCGCGCCCTCTTTATAGTAGTTGTTGACGAGATTTACTCTCATTCCATTCTCGCCGCCGTATGCATTCGATACGCCCCAGTTATACATTACATTGTTACGAATATCGACAAGTCCGTACTTATCCGCCTGTCCGTTATACGAGGATACCGTTGCGCTCGTACCTACACGCGGGAAACGACCTTTACAGTTCGCAATAAGGTTGTGGTGATATGACAAGTTCTGACCTCCGACTATACCGCCGTAGCTGTGCTCCTGCCAGTCGTCGCCGCCCTCAACGTGAACCGACTTGTTAAGCCCCTCTCCTATCAGGCACCACTGTACCGTTGCGTTCTTAACCGCGTAAACCGAGCAGCACTCGTCGGTAGACCACGACATACTGCAGTGGTCGATAATGAGGTTCGTACTGTCATTCGCGCCGAACGCGTCCTCATAGACCGCATGGTCTTTTATATATGCAAGAACGTCAGCGGCGCTGTTAAGCTCCTGAGTTTCGTTCGTCGTTCCCATTCTGAAACGAAGGTAGCGTATTATAATGTTATCTCCCGTAACATATGTATTTGCGCCCCTTATGCAAATTCCGTCTCCGGGGGCGGTCTGTCCGAGAATTGTAAGATTGTTCTTTGAAATGCTGAGTGAGCTTTCCAGCTTTATGGTACCCGCCACGTCAAACACGATTACTCGGTTGTCCTTTGAAACCGCGTCACGGAGCGAGCCGGTGCCCTTGTCGTTCAGGTTTGTAACGTGCACAATAGTCGCCGAGGACGAGGCTCTCGCGCCGGTTGTGTACATACCGCCGCCCTCAGCTCCGGGGAACGCGGGCAAGGAAGTTGCCGCAACACTCACGTCGTCGCTGAAAACGCAGGTCGGGAAAACCAAGCTTGCCGCAATCAGCGCTACCACGCACACTAAACTCAATAGCTTCTTTTTCATTACAAATTCCTCCAGTCGTTTAAAATCACACTTTTAAACATATATAAAAAATTATATCACGGTTTCTCAAAAAAATAAAGGGGTATTTTTCGTATATTTAAAAAATTTCTGTGGGTCCGCCGTCATAATAAAATTTTGAGCGGCGGGAATACTAATGTTAATCTTAAAAGGAGTTGATTTTTATGATAGAACAGGACACCGTAAAGCTGCTCAGGGAGTGCGACGCGGGCATAAAAATGGGTACCGCGTCTCTTGACGACGTGATTGGGCATACCGACAGCGACAGTCTGCGCGAAAAGCTGGACGGCTACAAAAAGGAGTACAACGACTTACAAAGCGAAATGCAGTCCTTGCTCGCCGAGTACGGCGACGACGGCAAGGACCCGAGCGCGGCGGCAAGGTGTATGTCGTGGATGAAAACAAATATGAAACTAAGCACTATGGAAAGCGACGCGGCAATAGCCGACCTTATGACCGACGGCTGCAACATGGGCGTAAAATCGCTGAACCGCTACTTAAACGAGTACGCGGCGGCTGACGAAAAATCAAAGAATATTGCGAAACGGCTCATAAATCTTATGGAGCGGCAGACCGACGAAATCTGCCAATATTTATAAGAGGATTTTTCCCGCACGCCGCGTGGACGGGACGTCGAGGGCGCCGTCCCCTACAACCATACGGATGTGCTTCCCTTTGGTACGGGCGGCGCCTCGACGCACCGAACTATACCCAATGTGGTGACAAACCCCGCGCAGGAATTGAACTGCACCAAATTGTACGGACAGCACAAAAGACCCCCCTGTGGTAGGGGATATAAAGATTTAAGCAACAAA